>JABHEG010000312.1 GCA_018676675.1 Lentisphaerota bacterium | reverse complement strand
TGGAGCCTGATTGAAGGAGACGCATTGTGTCCGCAGTACGCCGCTCAGGGAGCGCCGAAAACTGCCAAACCCCTGCCGTCGAACGGGCCCCCGGCCTCCCGAATCTGAGCTCAATCGACCCCCAGCTTAACGGTTACGATTCTGCCCCTGGGATTAGGGCGCTAAGCTATGTGCATGCCACGAGTCGATCGGCCAGGGGTGCAGTCTTTACTCCCAAAATGGCGCTCTGACCCCTCGGAATCACCCTTGGGCGGGCACTAACTGCTTCAACCTGAACAGGTCCGGTTGGTCCGACCCAATGCTGAGCTGTATGGGAAGTCCGGCAGATCCGTCGTGCCCTGCGTTTCCGCCTGGGCCTGGAACTCTCACCACACGTTCGCGACAGGTAGGTCCGCGTGCAGCCCTGTACACATCCCCAGCACGAGGGACAGCACACTAGGCGAGGTCGTGTGTGATCGATTCTCATTTGCCGTGTCGTCCCTGCTCTCCAGCAGGGCAAGCCTCGAGCGCCTCCTGGACGGAGCGGCGTCAATATCTCAGGGGTGGGTCTGTCCACGTGACTCGCAGGCGCTACGTTAATGCTCCCTTGGAGCGGCACAACCTGCCCGGGATGGCGCTGAGTTGACGAGAGATGAGGAGACAGAACGTGGAACCACGTTTTCCTGCACTTGGTGTGCCAGAACGGCCCCGGTGGCTGCTTCCCGTGGTCACGTTCCTGTGGTCCGTGTGTGGCACGACGTTCGGGGAGCCCCGAGTTGAGACGCCTGATCCCGGCATAGCCGCCAGTTGGGATGCCATTGATGCGCAAGGCCTCTCCCTGATACCGGCCCCGAAAGAACTGTCGGTCATCGGGGAAGCGTTGCCAGTCACAGATGCCTGGGGTATTCATCTCGTTTCGCCCGGGCTTGAGCCTGGCCGAGACGAACTGAACCGCAGGCTTGAGCAGAACCGAGGAAAGGCACTCCCCGAGAATGCGGAAACGGCCAGCCGGATCGTGGTCGGAACGTACGCTGACATGGGGGCCTTTCTGCCGCTGATCGACAATCCCCCCTGTCCTCCACGCCAAGGGTATGTCATTGGCATGGCCAGTCAGAATGGCGGCGTCTGTGTGGTGGTGGCCGGCGCGGATGCCGCCGGGGCCCGATACGGTTGCGTGACGTTGGGCAAGCTCCTGCAACCGGGGCCGTCGCTCCTTCGGACTCGCGTGCGTGATTGGCCTGACTTCAAACACCGCATGGCGTTTTCATTACCGAGCAGCGCCAAGTGGACGCCCGGTCTGGTTGCCCGAGCGAAGGGGATCATTGACCAGAGCTTCCGAGCCAAGCTGAACATGGTCTTCGAGCGCAAATACAGCCAGGGCATCGAGGCGCTCATCGCGGATGCAACACCGCGCCGGGAGTTGACTGAATACGCTGCCGCCCGTGGCGTTCGCATCATGGTCGGCCGCTTCTTCAACGTTGGCCAGGCCCCCTACCCGGGGGCGGGATCGGGGTACGGAACCCGTTACTACCCGCATAAGACTGAGGAAGGCCTTATCGGTTACAGCAACATGGCGTTTACGTGGTGCCGTGATGATCTTATTGACGCGGCAGCGGCGAAGTATGCAGAGCTGATGCAATTGACCGGGGCGGATACCTTCTACATCCACGCAATGGATACCGGCGGCAGAGACAACCCGGAGAACTGGAACCACCGCACCCCACGCGACATCGAACGTTTCGGTGACAATCGGGCTGCCGCGGATGCCAATCTCATGGGCCGCATACA
The DNA here is from genome assembly GCA_018676675.1 of Lentisphaerota bacterium. Taxonomy (GTDB): domain Bacteria; phylum Verrucomicrobiota; class Lentisphaeria; order Oligosphaerales; family JABHEG01; genus JABHEG01. The sequence goes on along the minus strand of JABHEG010000312.1, from coordinate 4,118 downwards.
CGCACGCCTGAAGGAGACGAATCCAGACGTGCTCTCGCTTTTCGTGGCCTACCCCTATGTGGCGACGTATCTGGAGTTTCCTGAGGTCGATGCGTGGTTGCGGGAACTGAGCCGGCTGATGCCCGAGGACGTGCATTTCTGTCTACGGGAATCTCCGCGACCACTCATTGAGGAGTGGCACAGTGCCGCGCCGAGGCAGGGACGACTGAACTATTTCGGGCCGTACCCCTACCGATGGGGGTTGCTCTCAAGCGCTGCAGGGCGGTACGCACGTACCTTCTACTTCGATGACAAGGACGTTCTCTGGTATCTGACCAACGGGACACGCTGGCATCAGTTCTGGGTGGCGGCTGAGTACAGCTGGAACACGCAGGCTCCAGGCTGGGGTTGGTTGCCGGCCGGCGGCGGGCTCAAAGGGGCGGAATTCGTGCCTCCGGAGATTGGTGACCGGCTCCTGCGTCGCGTTGCCGTTGAACTGGTCGGTCCCGACGCTGCGGAAGCCGTCCTCTTTGCTCTACTTCAGAATCCTTCCTGCCGAATTGCTGCCGCGCCACAGGCGATGGAAGGGCTGGAGGAAGGAGATTACTTCGCGGCCAAACTCGCCGGTGCTAAGGAGGCCGTCGCGGGGCTTGAGGCCGTTGAGGATGTCGTCGCTCCTCACGGCGCTGTGTATATGGTCATGCTTCTGAAGCACATGCGCGAAGCTGTTGCCATGCTGGAGGCACGACACCAGATCCTGCGGGCCGAGGCCCTGATGGACGCCGGCCAGGAGAAGGATGCACAGGCCGCCGCATCAAAGGCACAGTTGGCGCTTAGACCATTCGCGCGGGACCATTACATCGCGAAGCCGTTGTGGACGGAGTCGGACATCTCAGTGCGCCTGAGTTGGCGCAAGATCAGGGATGCGTACTTGCGGACGCTTGGACCGGCTACCATCAAGCTCGGGGCCTATTCGTTCCACAGCTTCCCGGATGGGGTGCTCCAGAGCCTTGGAGGATTATCTCAGTGCACGACGTCACGCCTGGCTGATCTGGACCAGGCTGCACTGTCGAGGCTGAACGTTGTGTTCTTTGCGGCCACGACTGACATGCACGACACGACCGAGGACTGGCGCGCGAACCTGCAGGCGTTCGTACGCAACGGTGGCGGCGTGGTCTTCTCGCATAACGCGGTCGGACGGACCAAGGGATCCGCCTTCGCCGACCCCGTTTTTCCCAGCATCTGTGCGGGGTTCGCAGAGCGTGTTGTTGGCAGTCAGCCATTCACCGTTGGGGAAGCACACGCGATATTTGAGGGGCGTGCCCTCGGGAGCATGTGCCCGAATGAGTACACAGACTACTGCGCCCTGCGCCCTGGTCCAAAAGGAACGGTTGTGTTGAGGGACGCTGAAGGCAGCCCTGTCATGGTCACCGGGAGCCTTGGCAGTGGGCGCGTTGTCTATACAGGCCAGTGCTTCGGCTTGACGGCCGATGCGTTGCCGCGTGAGTGCTCGGGGGACGAGTGGAAGCTCCTGTACCACACCGTTCGCTGGGCGGCTTCCGGTGGCGAACAGTAGTCGTGAGCTGCGTCAAACCAGTGTCTTCGGAGTGCGGCGCGTGATGGGCAAAGAATGCCACTCCGGCAAGGCCTACGTGGCTAACGACGAACGAATCTTGTCACCAGAAGCGCGCGCCGCTTGTAGTGAGGCACGTAGCGCAGCGGTGTGCCGTTCTTCCTGCCTGCTTTGCTGCTTCACTCGTTGGCATGGTCAAAGATCACCTTGCCGCGTTTCAGCTGCTTGATCGGTGTTCCTCGCCGGTACCACATGTGTTCCAGTTCTCTCCCCTCGCGTCCTGGCCGGACATCAAGGCGTCGGTACTCTGTCTTGAAACCGTCAGGGCCAAACAGCTCGTGACTTGCGAGCACGCCTCCAGGTGTTGTGTAGATTTGCTTCGAGAGCCGCCCGTCTGCGTATTCCCGGCGTCGAATGGGGAGGCCTTCGGCGTTGAGATCCACACGAAGGACCCGCCTGCCTTTGCGCCAGGTTTCGCGGGCGATGATGCCATCGTGCAGATGATGAACGTCGAGGGTCGCTTCCGGAGCTTCCGCGGCTTGTTCCGGGGAGGTCGCCCGCCCGCCGATCTGCCAGACTGACCGAGTCCAGGAGAAGGCCGGGGGCACATCTTTCAGGACGCGTCCTTTCGTTGGGGCGGCTACGCTCAGTGGCAGGCTTGGCGGACTCTCGAGCGAGCTCCATTCAACTGCGGTGGCCGTGTAGGTGCCGGCGGCTGACAGCTCAAACGTCTCGCCCGGTGCGATGAGTTCATCTGAGATGGGCTTTCCATCACACAGGATTCGGTACCCGCGTGTCTCCCGGTGGTGTTCGCCGGGGATCAACTCAATGTGCTCCCGGTGAGGACGGAGGTGCGGCTGGAACGGACGCCGGGCGACCGCGACATAGCAGTCTGTGTAACGTTGATACGCGAGGGGGTGATCGGGCTTGAACCCAGCGGCGATGATCGGGCCGATGGGCTTCGCTCGGGCTTTGGTCTCCTGAGGTAGTATGAATGCCGACAGCGGGAAGAGAACGCGCACTTTGGTCACGAGATCCGGGGCCATCCGCGTGTCCATCTTCTGACGGGTGAGGCCTTCGAAGCTCGTGGCTGTCTTGCGGGAATATTCGATGACTTCCCAACGGGCAACGAGATGGCCGGAATCGGGGAAGCCCTCTGTGCTCCCTACGTGAATCGCGTCAGGTTTTTTCCGGTCATAGCCGGTGATGTAGGCACGGATGGGGTCGCTGATATCGCGCGTCGAGTGGTAGTGGATTTTCGTTCCGTCGGGACTGCCTTTCGGATCGATGTCCGACAGGGTCGAATGGTCGCCTTCCATTGGGTAGATGATCCCCGAATGTGGATGCACCACATTCCAGGCGTCGCCGCTTCGGGTGTCGATCATGCGCAGATTTCCGCCACAGATGTACCTGCCGGTTGTGCCGCACGGGCAGACATCGCCCAGCGCTCCCCATGAGAGTACGTTCAGATCGCTGGGGAACGGTCGGTTCCAGGGGCGTCCGCACGTTTGGCGGTTCCCGATGAGCAGGTATTTACCATCGCCGCTCCAGCAGAGATGGCCGATTTCCGCCCAGACTGCGCCAGTTCGGTGGTGCGTGCCGTCGAGGTCGAACATCGTCCGCTGGGCCGCGTAGATGTCTTTCCGGGAACTACTCTTCGTTCGCACCATGATGACGGGGTGACGAGGATTGACGTGGACGTGACTGTGCTGGTTTGGGGCTCCCTTGATGACCTCTGGGGGCGGGGCGGCCTCCGTCCCGTCGGAGCCCGATGGGCAGGCGCGCAGTCTGGCCGTGACGTACTGGGGGGATTGGCCCCGGAAGCGCTGCGTGCCGTAGAGCCAGGTGTCCGTGCTGTCCACGCTTCCCGGGCCCTCCATGCCGTGGCCTATCACCTGCTTTTCGCCGGTGTCAGCGTCGTAGCGAATGACTTGCGTTCCGGTCTGGAAGGGCTCCGTGCCATCTCCGGTCCAGTGGCAGAAGAAGAGCCAATTGTGTTGGGTTGCCCAACGCGGGTTGATGCCGGTGTCTACCAGACGGTCTTCACGGGTGGTAAGATCAACCACGTGGACTTCGGCCGATGCCTTGCCCCCCGGCCCGTTGTTGCCTCCCCACCGTACGTAGCAGGTAAAGCGGCCGTTCGGACTCCAGCACTGGATGTTGTGGTAATTCGCTTCGTCACGGACTGCAGGATCATGCGTGAGGCGCCAGACTCCGAGGTTCTGTGTGGCGGGCTGGTTCGGCATGAAATATGTGATCTCGCCGGCAACTGAAGCGGCGATACTTAAGAGCAACAGTTCGGTCCTGAAAACCATGGTCTGAAAATCCCTGTCTAGTGGTGCGGGAACCCGCTGATGCTGACCGGCTCAACCGACTGCTCTCTGGAGCAACGCCATCCCATTTCCACATAGCCTACGGTCGCACGCTCAGCTCTGCAAGAACCGACGTGTTCCTTCAGCAATGCCTCAGTTATGTGGGGGGATAACTCCAAGATGGCTCGACGGAGTCTCTCCCTCCATCGGACACAGATGGCCCAGAGAATCCCTGGAGGGAGAGACTCCGTCGA
>JABHEG010000065.1 GCA_018676675.1 Lentisphaerota bacterium | reverse complement strand
GGAAAAGAGCGAAAAGCTGGAAAAAGCAGAGATCGCACGCAACTATAGTGCGCCAGACGAGCGTGGTATCGACAAGGAGAAGTTCCTATGACCACGCGGCAAGCAGGTTACGGAATCCAACCGAATTCTGCGCTCGAAGGTCAGGAAGCCGACCAGCAGACCGATCATGGTGGTCAGCAGTTTCCAGCGGATCCCGTGTCGTATGCGTGTTTCCGTCGCCACCGGTTACCCGTTACTTGATCATTCGGTTGACTGAATCCAGTGCGCCAGGATTGAGCTTCATTCCGTACGCATTGACGGCCTTCAGGTTGATTGTGATCTCAGAGCCGGCCGGCGTCTGGAACTGGGCATCGACTTCTTCGTCAGCCAGAAGTTCCATTGCGAGGGCCGCGGCTTGTCTGCCGATCGTGGGGACATCGGGTGAAATGGCCATCACAGCACCCCGTTCGGCGAACGCCGGGTGACAGGCGAATATAGGCTTCTTGAGGGCGTTGCTTTGCTCGAAGATGTCGGCGATGGCCTCAGGCCCCGACAACACGGCGGGGTCGGAGATCAGCCAAAGGGCATCCACGGTCGGCAGCAGCTTGCGGAGTGCGCGACTCAGGGGCCGAAGCGGACCGATGGTGACGGCCTTGAGGTCGATACTGACATCCTGTGCGTCTGCTTTTGCCTGGGAAACCCACTCTTTCTGGAATTTCTTGCTGTAAATCAGGCCAATCGTCTTGATCTCTGGGAAGACGTATCGGAACATGGTCAACTGCATGCCGCTCGGCAGTTCGTTGGCCACGCCATGCGTCCTGGGACCGATGGGGAAGCGTTCCCAGTTGATTGCGGACGAGACGACGATACGCGCGTCCTTTGTCAGGCTGTAGGTTGTGAGATACGCTTTCGAGCCGATGCAGTAGACTGCGTCCGGCTGTTGCGACGTGATGGTTTCGGAAAGGCTGTTGCGGTCCGTGTTCTTTCCCCCGAGGTCGACCAGGGATACATCTCCGCCGACCGTTTCCTTGAAGGCTGTCTGGGCGACCAGGTACTTGCGGACGGACACATCCGAGTTGACGATCAGTAGCTTGTCAGCCCCAACGCTGAATGGCACGATCAACCCCAAAGCGATCCAGAGGGCGGCCACGTGCGGGATGCGGCGCTTTCCTGCCTGGGGAACAGACCGTCTGGCGCATGGCGCTTTGCTTGTAGGGTTTGTTTTCATTGCAGCAGGATCTGCTTCTCCGACTCGTCGAGCTTCCTCAATCGGTCCAGACCTATCATCCGTAACCGCTCTACCCCTTCGGGACGTTGCCCCATTGCTTCAATGACGGCGAGGAGGTTTCGGTCTCCTGCGCTGGCTCCCTTGAGCACGGCCACGACGGGGAGCAGAGTGCCTTCGCTGGTGGCAAGGGGGTGGAGAAGTTCGTGCTGTTTGGGATTGATTTTCTGCAGTTTGTGCAGGCTGCCTTCAGTCGTCAACGCTGCTTTGGCCATCCCAAAGCTCACCGCCATGAGGGCATCAATGTCTTTCGGCACCACGAGAATCTTGAGTGAATCGATCAGCTCGTGCTGGTCGGGGGGGAGCATTTTCCGCAACGCGGTGATCGTGGAATCCCTGCTTCCCGCGCTGGCGATCCTCTGTCCCCGAAGTGCCGTCGCATCCGGTATGCTTTTCTTCGCGGTCAGCACACGCTTGTGTGTACACTCATTTCCAGACATGCCCACCATGACCGGATCGAGTGCCATCTGTTCGCGGAGCCTCTGAAAGTGCCAACTCGACACCAGAATAACGCCTTGAGTTCGGGCAAGAACGAAGCGCTCGAAGTCGGTTCTTTTGCTGAATGGTTGGAAACGGTGTCCGCCCTTGGTGGACAGGTAGGCGTCGAATTCCCCCTTTAGCATACTGAAGTTGTTGATGTTGGTTTCTGAGTTGTAGAAGAAGACGGCCGAACCGACCTCGGTTTCGGCCTCTGCTGTTGACGACGGTAGCAGAAGACAGTGTAGGCAGGCCGCAAAGACGACGGCTGCGGCGGCGCCTGGCAGGAACCAGACGGGCCATCCAGCTAGTGTACATCGATTTGTCTGTGGTTGACCGCTCATTTTTCCCAGATCAGGACATGTCGCCTGGCAGCGGAAGCTCTCTTGGTAGGGGAGAGCGCTGCCTGACAAGCACCCCCCCCCCCAAAAAAAAAGTGATTGCGAGCTGACCTCTACGGCCAGGATGGACTCCCCATGTTGTCCCCGCTCAGACGTGCTCATATGGGGGCGTGGGACCGGCCCTCCAGCGTCCCGATTGACAACTAGAAGCTCACGGTCAACGTACCCCAGACCGTCCTGCCGTCTTGGGGCACAACGGTCAACGGATCATGATGGGTCATCGCCACGTCGTCTGCGTGAGTGTCGAACAGGTTGTAGACTGAAAGCGCGAACTCGCAGTTGGGAATGAGGCCTTGGCTGAAGAGGGTCATGTTGGCCATCCAGTAGCCGCTGGCGGGGGTTGGTCCTTGGGACCGGCGTTCGCCGACGTAGAGTACTTCGGTGCCACAGAAAACACCGGTCTGCCAGAAAGGAACGATCAGGTTGAGCTTGCCCAAGTGTCTCACCGCTCCCACAGGGCGGAGGCCGGCCTCCTCGTCTTCAACGCTGTAGTAGCCGTAGCTGACTCGCCCCTCAACGCCGTTCTCCCAGGCTCCCGACAGCTCTGCCTCAGTGCCGGTCGAGTTGAGTGTTCCCTCGTTCTGGTACTGGGAGAGTCCGCCGCCCACATCTTGGGAGATGAGGGCATCCTCGATGGTGTTTCGGAAGGCGCTGAGGGTGAGTCGGTAGTTGTCACCCAGGTATTGCTCGATGATCGCCTCGAAGGTTCTGGCTGTCTCGGGATCCAGGTCGCGATTGGGCAGAAGAGAGAATCCGCCGTCGTCTTGGTGCATTTCGGCGGCGGAGGGGGCTCGGAATGCCTCGCCGTAGAGCAGTTTGACGACGGTCTTCGCGAACGGGTTATAGATTAGGGCTGCTCGGGGGTTGACGGTTTCGCCGAACGTGGAGTAGTGATCATAGCGGACACCGGCGTTCAGGATGAGCTCGTCCAGAATCCGGTACTCGTCTTGCAGGAACAGCGCCCAGACGTTGCTCTGTTCGTGTGTCGTATCCTTGTAGGTTTGAGGCTCATCGTAGGCCTCAAAGTCCTGGCGGAAGTTGTCTCGGTACTCGAAGCCGGCGGTCACCTTGTGGCTGTCTAGCAGGGGTCTGGTGATGGCCAGTTCCGTGCCCCACCATTCTCCGATGTTGTCAACCACATTCGGAGAACCGGCGTACTTGCCGCGCCATTCGTAGGCGTAGTGGTGGTAGAACAGATGCCAGCTGACGTCTACGTTCTCGCCGATGGTCGGGGCGTAGTGCAGGTCGGCGTACCCGTGGGTATCCATGTTGTCGACCGCTTCGTTGAAGTCAACCGAATACGTTCCGGCTGGGTCCTCTTTGTCTCTATTGCCATAGACGAGTTGGAGGCTCCAGTCTTGGTAGGCGAGTTTCAGCATGTAGTCGCCGTCGCGCTCGATGTCGTTGATGCCGTTCTGATTGCTCGTGGGAAGGGCGCGTTCGGGGAAGTACGGATCGTCGCCGCGAGAGTCGTAGAGAGTCCCTGATAACAGCAGTTCCAGGCCGTTGTCCAGTGTTCCGCCATAGGTGAATCGCGTCTTGCGGGTGTCGAACGTCCCGTACGTGGCACTGACCTCGACGCCATCGATGTCGCTGCCCTTGCGAGTGATCACGTTGATCACTCCGACGAACGCGTTGCTGCCGTAGAGCGACGAGGCCGGCCCGTGCAGGACTTCCACGTGGTCGATCATGCTGATGTCGACCGGGAAGCTACCATCGATGCTCGCGACGTCATAGATGTTTTCGTTGATGCGATGCCCATCCACCAGGATCAGCACTCGCGTATTCAGCTCGCCTGGATCGTTGTAGCCGCGGATGCCCAAGGTCAGGACAACTCGGTCTGTGTTGACATGGAAGCCCGGCAGGCTGCGGAGGACATCGCCCAGATTGCGGTGCCCATATTTCTGGATTTGGTCGCGAGTGACCACGGCCACGGAGGCGGGTGCCTGTACTGACTGCTGCTCGAATCGAGATGCACCTGCGACGGTCGGGATGCGGATGACCAGTCCCTCCGCAGCAAGCCACTTCAGCTCTTCCTCCAACGTCGGTGCGAGTTTCAGGCGGGAGGGCTCGCCCTGCTCCTGGGCACAGACTGGGACACATGTCAGCAACTGCATGGTTCCGAACATGGCCGCCAGGATCATGGTCACTGAGCGTCTCGTGCCTGAGACACTGCGCTTGCGTCGCGTTTCCTGCTGGAGTCGCATTTGCCGGTCTCCCTGCTGTCCTGTACTCGGTGCGTGGATTGGTTCTTCGGAGCAACCGCTGGGGCATTGCTTCTGTCGCCCCTGCCCGGGGGCATCATGGTGGCTGATCAAGAGTTCTGGAGGCGTCCACCGGTATCTGAATCTCTGTCACGGAGGCGTCGGCAGGGCGCCTTTGCGGTCACGGACTGCGGATCTGGTTCCAGACACGCGTTCCGTCCGGTCATGCCGCAGCGATCAAAGGGTCTCCCAACCCTTTCTCGTAGACGCAACTACACTACCTCCGGATGGTGAATCGTAACGCATGCGCGTGTCACTGTCAATACTTGTCGTGAAAAAAGGGGGGGCGTTCGGAGACGGTGGTGGAGGTTGCGTCCCGGTATTTGAGGGGATATTCTCAACGGACGGGAGAACGAGTGCCTCCGGGCGGAAGGTTGCCCCCCCCCCTGCGGGCAAGGCTCGGACGAGCAGCTGTTCTGAAAGGGCCAGCGCACACTACTTGAGTCTGTGCTGGGAGCGGCAGATTACCTGAGCGCCGAGAATCGCCTGCCCGGAGGCACCACATGACCCAAGCATCCGCACGAACGAGCAAGCTGGCGGCCCTGTTCAGCGTTGAGCCGGGCGAGGGGACGCAGACGCTGTTGATGCTGCTTTACGCGTTCTGCTGCGGCATCGTCTGCACGTTTTTCTACACGGCTGCCTACGCGTTGTTCCTGGCCGAGTTCGACGCTGCCATGCTTCCCTATGTCTACATTGGCTCGGGCGTGGTGGCAGCGATCGGCGGCTTCATCTACACGACGTTCGAGAAGAGGATTTCCATTCCCCGGTTGATGTTGGGCACAATGGTCGTCTTGATCCTGTCGAACCTTGTTTTTTTTCTTGCTTTGCGACTGACGGGAGCCAAATGGGTCGTCTTCGCGGCGATCATCTGGTATGACGTACTGTTCACTTTTGTCGAGGTTGGCTTCTGGGGGCTGGCAACGAACCTTTACAACGTTCGCCAGGGAAAGAGGCTGTTCGGACTGATCGGGTCGGGTGAGCAACTGGCTGGGACTATTGCGGGTATGTCTACTCCCTTGGTTGTGTCGCTCATCGGTACGACCAATCTGCTGCTGGTGGCCCTGGTGGCCTTCGTTTTTTGCCTGGGAGTGGTCTGGGTCATCGTCCGTCGGAACTCGGAACGCCTCTGTACCGTGCATGAGGGGGGCGAGGATGACGAACCGGCTGGAGAAGGCGACCCTCAGAAGCCTGGCGGGTTGCGGAAGCTTCTCAAGGACAGGTATGTCACTCTTATCGTCCTGGCCACGGTCACCACGCTGTTCGCTTTCTTCTTCCTTGACATGGTCTTCTACGATGGAGCCCGCGCTCGTTGCGCCAACGAGGAGGAGCTGGCGCGGTTCCTCGGCGTCTTCAACGGGGTTGTGCAGGCGGTGTGCCTTTTTGTGCTTCCGCTGTTGTCAGGGCGTCTACTCAACCGTTTTGGCCTGAAGTTCGGCCTTCTGGTTCTGCCCTTGGTCGTGGGAGGCGGGGCGCTTCTCTTGGCAGGTACGGGTACGGCTCTTGGGATTGGTGCCGCGTTTTTCTGGCTGCTCGTCGTCACGAAACTGTTGGACAGCGTGGTCCGGATCTCACTTTTTTTCCCCGCGGGGCAGTTGCTCTACCAGCCCTTGCCATCCGGAAGACGCACAGCGGTGCAGACGATGGTTGAGTCCATTATCACGCCGGTTGGCGGCGCCCTTGCGGGTGGAGTGCTCCTCGTGGTGGCCTGTTTTGAGGCTGTGACCATCGTGCATGTGCTCTATGCACTGGTCGTTGTGTTTGCTGTTCATACGCTGCTGTCCGCCGTGCTCGCCAAGGATTACGGGCGTGCTTTGATGGAAGCTCTGGGCAACCGTTTTCTCGGAGGCTCCGGCCTTTCTCTCACTGATGCTTCCAGTCTCCGCGTTCTTCGGGATAGGCTCAGCAGCCCGCATCCCGGGGAGGCGATCTATTGCCTTGAGATGCTGGAGAACATGGAGCATGAGGCGATCGGTTCATTTCTGGCGGGAGCACTGGATCATCCTGCGCCCGAAGTGCGCGAGCACGCCGTTCGGCGACTTCAGGCATTGGACCTGCGGGATCAGCTGTCGGCCGTACGCGAGCGATTCGCAAAGGAAGAGCTGCCGGTAGTCAGAGCCGCCGCGATTGAGGCCATCTTTTCCCTGGGCGAGTTTGAAGATGTTGAGGCTGAGGCCCGGTACATCGAAGACCCCGATGGGCTGGTCAGGAAGGGCGCGCTCGTCGGCTTGATACGTTCCGGCAATATCGAGGCGCTTCTGACGGCTGGACAGCGTTTGCTGGAGTTGCAGCACTCGGACAACCCTTCGGAGCGCAGACTGGCGGCTGGCATACTCGGTGGCGTCGGCTCAAGCAGCTTCTACAGCCCTCTCATCGGGCTGCTGAGAGACGCGGACCCCGACGTGCGTGCGTCGGCGTTGAGCGCGGCCGGCAAGGTCAGGCACCCGAGGCTCTGGGAGTCGGTGATCGAGAACCTTGCATCGCTGGATTGCCACCGAGCTGCCTCGGCTGCGTTGGCCGAAGGCGGGGACGCCGTGGTGGGGCTCCTGCGAGCTGCCTTCACGACTCCCGAGCAGTCAAAGGAGATGCTGCTGCGAATCGCTCGGATCTGCGGCAAGATCGGCGAGCCGGAGGCCGTCGCGTTGCTCAAAGAGCACAGTGCCCACAGTGACAAAGAGGTGGCGGTACGCGTACTCCAATCCCTGTCCCGCCTGCACTATGTCGCTGACAGTGCTGACCGGACGAGCCTCACCGAGACCATTCGTCGAGACGCTTCGGATGCCCAGTGGGTCATGAGCGTACTGGCCGAACTCCCTGGCGCTGGTGCTATGAAGCTATTGCGTGCTGCCCTTCAGCGGGAGCTTGAGGAGGCCGCCGTGCGCATCTTCCTTCTCCTCTCGTTTCTCTATGATTCAGAGGCGGTAATGAATGCTCGCGTGAAGCTTGAGCGCGGCACGGAGGAAGAGCAGGCCTATGCCCTTGAGATGCTTGACACGCTCGTTTCACAGGGGGTGAAGTCACTTGTTCTGCCGCTTTTGTCGGCCGCTTTCGGGGCTCAGTGCCAAGCCGAGGAACGTCGTCGCCCTGACGAACTCGCGGAGAGACTGCGCCAGGTGCTGACTCAAGAAGAGGTGTGGATCAAGCCCTGGACGCGCGCTTGTGTGCTGTACGCAGCCGCTGAGCACATCAGCGATGGGATGGCCGAGGCCATTCTCCCCGCCTTGGGGGAAGCGGAATCTCTCGTCAGGGAGACGGCTGCCTGGGCGTTGGCCGTTCAGGACGTCGACGTTTACCGTGAGCACCGTGAGCAATTACGCGGTGATCCTGCGACGGCGGTTAGAGCGATCGCTGATGCGATTGACACGAGAAAACCCGGAGAAGCCAAAATGCTGCTAACCATCGAAAAGGTCCTTGTTCTTAAGTCCGTTTCGATCTTCAGTGAGATCCCGGACGACGTTTTGGCGATCGTGGCGAATGCGCTGAAGGAGGCCGATTTCAGCACCGGAGAGGTCGTGTTTGAGGAGGGAGATATCGGCAGCTGTATGTACATTATCGTCGAGGGCAAGGTGCGCATCCACGACGAGGAGCGCACCATCGCGGAGCTGGGGCCGCGGGAGGTCTTCGGCGACATGGCTGTCCTCGACGCCGAGCCTCGTTCGGCGTCTGCAACGGCTGAAGAGGACTCGAAGCTCCTCCAGCTGGGTCAGGATGTTTTCTACGAACTCATGAGCGACCATGTCGCAATCGTGCGGGGAGTCAGTCGACTGCTGTCTCAGCGCCTGCGTGAGCTGATGTGATGGACAAGGGCCGCCGCGAAAAGGGCTCCGCGGCGGGGTTCACGGTTGGCAGGTTCACCGTTCAACGGTTGGGAACAGGCGATTGTACCCAATTCGGAGGGCAGACCGTTCCGATCATGTTCTGCAAGCAACCGTGAACCATCCGACAGGTTGAACCGTGAACCTGGAACCCCCTCCGCGGGCTTTTCGCGGAGGGTCGAGCTAAGCCGTCTCGTTCGAGAGCAGATAGAGTGGGCGGGGCGTGAGGTGGAAGAGGGTCTTCCAGCAGAAGTCCCCACAGAGGAAGTCGACTTGCGCGAGCCGTTCTTCGCAGGCGCGCCGCATGTGGAAGACGTTGATCAGCTTGGCTACGCCGGGATGGTCAGGATTGGTTCCTCCGGCCAGGAGCGTGTATGCCCCACGGTAGATGCATCCCATATCGACTGCAGCCGGTTCCCCGCCGATCAGCACGGTGGTGAGTCGCAGCCATCCCTTCTCATGCAGGAAGAGCGTGAGGGCTCGAAAGCTCTCGCGGAAACGTGGGTCGTGGAAGTAGGAATCGGAGCCAAAGTTCGCCGTGTTCATACTGACTAGCAGCTCGAAGTCGGGTTGGTGGTCCAGCCGGTACTGAACACCGTTCTCGTGGAAGTCAGCCAGTTTTCGTTTGAGGCGTTTGGCTGAGCGCCGAGAGAACGCTCCGAGGTAGTTGTCGAAGTTGTAGTCGTAGGCGGGTGGGAGGAAGAGATAGCCGGTTTCGTCGACGACGCGTGGTGAGTTTGGGGTGCCCTCAGGTGGAATCAGGTAGCGAATATGGTAGGCGGGGGGGCAATGAACCGGCAGTTCATCTATGAAGCCCTGGCACTCTCCAGGGAACCGGTTTTGCTCGAGCCAGGTTTTGCCCTTCCATGTTTCTCCGGGGAAGTACCCGAAGCTTGCGGCTTCGTCGATCCAGCACAGGGGGAGGAGTCCGCGGACCAGATCACCGTCTTCAGCGGCGAGGAAGTGGGGCGGTCTCTTGAAGTGGCGGTGGAAGCAGGTTCGGAACTCCCAGAGGTCCGAGACCAGATTCTGGGGCATGGTCTGGTGCCACCGAAGAACACCTGAGCGAAGTCGGCTACGACGTCTGGCTCATAGAGTTTGCAGCTGAAGACATCCAGGTAGACAGTGTTGGTCTGGTTGGCGAAGTGGGCGGATATGAGTGATGTCTCGATGAGCTGGACCATCGAGTACCCGGCCACCCGTTCGTCTTCTCCGAAGTGCACGATCCGGGGTTGCCCAAAGGCTTTCATCTTGATCAGGTCGCACAGTTCCGCGACGAACAGCCCGATTCTTCCCTGATCGCGGATGGTCTCCGCATCGCACTCATAGATGTCGATGCTCGTCGCAATGCCCCATGTCCCCCGTGCCCGAGCCAGTGCGACAATGTCCGATTCCTGTTGGTCCACATGTTCCGGCGGCGATCCCATGGTGTCTTCATTGGGACTGTCGGTACTCACTCGGATTCCTCCCAGAGAAACGTCGGCCTTAGGACAGGCAACAAACCACATCTCCCACAATGGCATTGAAAATACCATCGCGTCGCGTGGGGATCAAGGTGAGTGGGAGAAGTGGCGGATTTGGGAGAGAGTTTTCCTGATTCGGTGCTGACAGGGTATAGTTCGGAGTGTTGCCGCGGATGGCGCCAGACGATGGTCTTGCTCCACCTGTTGTCGAGTTGTGGACGATCACGTTCCTGGGAACGACCGGCAGGTAAGCAGCAGTGAATTGAGCCAGGGCAGCCTGCTCTAAACAGGCTCCATCCATGGAGTAGTTACCATGCTAAGCGAACGCTTCTTCTCAGTCGGCCGCGAGTTCCTTGGTTGTGAGTTTCCGTTCATTTGTGGCGCGATGACGTGGGTCAGTGACCCAAAGCTGGTCAGTGCAGTGTGCAACGCGGGGGGATTCGCATGTCTGGCCGGAGGGAACACGCCTGTTCACATCCTGCGGGCCCAGATCGAGGAAACCCGGACCCTCACCGACAAGCCGTTCGGGGTCAACCTCATCACCATTGCTCCTGCCTACCGGGATCACCTCAAGCTTCTGGCGGAACTGGAACTCTCGCATGTGGTCTTTGCCGGGAGTTTCCCCAAGCAAGGGGAGGTGGAGATTGCCAAAGCAACCGGGGCAAGCGTTCTCTGTTTCGTCTCAACTGTGTCCATCGCGCAGCGCATGCTGCGATATGGGGCCGACGCGATCATCCTGGAAGGAATGGAGGCGGGGGGGCACGTCGGACATGTGTCGTTGACCGTCCTCCTGCAGCAGGTCCTGTACGAGATGGGTGATCAGCTCCCGGTCTTCGTTGCCGGCGGCATTGCCACTGGCCGGATGTGCGCCGACCTCTTCCTAATGGGAGCAGCAGGGGTTCAGCTCGGCACGCGTTTTGCGGTGGCGGAGGAGAGTTGCTGCCATGCGGAGTTCAAGAAGGCCTTTATCCGGGCCAACGCCCGGGACGCGGTGTCGACACCACAGTTTGATTCTCGCCTGCCTGTCGTGGCCGTGCGTGCGCTGCGCAATCAGGGATTGGGGGAGTTCGCTCGACTGCAGCTGGACTTGATTGCCAGACTCGACGCGGGAGCGACTCACCGTGAAGACGCGCAGATCGAGGTGGAAAAGTACTGGATGGGAGCGCTGCGCCGAGCTGTGATCGACGGTGATGTGACGAGTGGTTCACTGATGGCCGGTCAATCCGTCGGCCTTGTTGACAAGGTCCAGCCAGTTGGTGAGATCATTCAGGAACTCGTTTCTGACACGGAAACGGAACTGCAGCGTGTGAAGTCTCTAGTCACCTGACCGCACTGAGGCACCAGTCGTCAGGCAAGAGCATCAGTCCAGGGCGGGCAGCGGCGCCCGCGGGACGTCGGACTCGACTGTCCCCTGCTCCCGTCACAACAGAGGGGACAGTTGTCCTGTAACCCCTCACTCTCGTGCCATCCTGAAGTCTTCCTCCACGCAACCAATACGTCACGTTGTCTCCGGCATCGGACTTGACATCAGGGCAGTCCGGAGGTATCAGTTTAGGCTCTATTTACAGGTATCGATACTTGAGGGTTACTCATGGGAAAGTACTTTGAAGTCAGGTGGCACGGTCGCGGCGGACAAGGCGCGGTGACCGGGGCGAAATCTCTCGCCGAAGCCGTCCAGGGCACTGGGAAGTTCGTTTCGGCCTTCCCTGACTACGGGCCGGAACGCAGAGGCGCGCCGGTGCGCGCTTATGACCGTTTTTCGGACACGAAGATCCGCACGCATGTACCCGTGTTGACTCCGGACGTGATCATCGTCGTCGATCCCACCCTGATCGGCTCAGATGATCTGCTGATCGGGGTAACCGGTGAAACCACGTTCATTGTGAACACCGAGAAGAGTGCCGGCGACATCATGCCCAGGTTGGGGCTTGATGACCATCCACTGGTCACCGTGCCGGCAAACATCATCTCCCAGAAGCTCTTTGGACGGCCGATCCCCAATTCGGCCCTGATGGGAGCCTTCTCCCGGGCCTTTCCCTCCATCATCGTGCTCGATGATTTGCTGCGGGAAGCGCGCCACGTTTTCGCCCATCTGCTGGCGGCGGATGTGGTGGAGAAGAACCTCGAAGCGATCCAGCGCGGACACGATGAGGCAAGAACCGCATGACGGACAAGTACAAGCTCAAGACGTGGCAGGAACTCCCCCTCGGGGGCGTCATCACCGAAGGCGGCAATGCGGCAGACTACGAGACCGGAACCTGGCGCACAGCCAGGCCGGTGTGGTGTTCGGAGCATTGCATCCACTGCCTGAACTGCTGGGTCTTCTGTCCAGAGGAAGCTTACAAGTTGAGCGATGGCCAGACGCGCAGCGGTAAGCCGCGCAAGGAGATCTGTGAGATTGACTACTACCACTGCAAGGGCTGCGGCCTTTGCGTGGCGGAGTGCCCGGTCAACAAGAAGGGCGACGCCGTCGCGATCGAATTCGTCCACGAGGAAAGCTGAGGCGACCAGTTAACTATGCCAATCACCAAAGCAATCACAGGGAACGGCGCCCTGGCGGAAGCCATGCGGCAGATCAATCCGGATGTCGTACCTGCATTCCCGATTACACCTTCGACCCAAGTGATCGAGGAGTTCGCTCAGTTCGTCGCGAACGGTGAGGTCGATACGGAAATGATCACTGTTGAGAGCGAGCACAGTGCCATGTCGGCCTGCCTCGGGGCATCCGTCGCCGGCGGTCGCGTCATGACGGCCACATCGTCTTGTGGCTTGGCCTTGATGTGGGAGATGCTCTATGTGGCCGCCAGCATGCGGCAGCCCATCGTGTTGTCGCTTGTCAACCGTGCGCTCACCGGGCCGATCAACATCCACTGTGACCATGGCGAATCCATGGGAGCCAGGGATGCGGGTTGGATCCAGATCTACGCTGAGAACAATCAGGAGGCGTATGACAACCTGATTATGGCGTCGTCGATCGCTGAGCACGGTGATGTGCGCTTGCCGCTGATGGTCTGCATGGACGGTTTCATTATCTCTCACGCCGTCGAGACCATGCAGGTTGAGGACGATGAACAGGTGCGCGACTTCGTCGGTGAGCACACGCCTGTCCACAGCCTTCTCGATACCGACAATCCGGTGTCGTGGGGAGCGCTTGATCTGCAGAACTACTACATCGAGCACAAGCGTGGTCAGATGGCTGCAATCGAGAATGCCCCCGCTGTGATCGCTGACGTCTCGCAGCGGTTTGGCCAGGCGTTCGGCAGGTCGTACGAGCTTTTCGAATCCTACCGGCTGGAGGATGCCGACCGCGTGATCGTCGCGATCAACTCGATCGCAGGCGAGATCAAAGAGGCCGTTGACACGTTGAGGGAGCAGGGCGAGAAGGTCGGATTGTTGAAGATCCGTGTGTTCCGCCCCTTCCCGTATGAGGAGATCAGAGACGCTTTGCGGAATGCACGGGTTGTTACCGTGTTGGACCGATCGACCAGCATGGGGGCGTACGGGCCGTTGTTTGCGGAGATCCGGACTGCTCTGTATGACCTGGAGGAGCGTCCGCTGGTCTATGATCGTGTCTTCGGTCTGGGCGGGCGCGAGCTGTTTCCCGAGGACATCGTCGAGATCTTTGCTGAGAGCCGGCGTTACCTCGAGGAAGGCAAGGTGGAGAAGGTCTTCGATATCCTCGGTGTACGAGGGGATTGATGACGTAGACTCTCACTGCCGGATTTCACGACACAAGAGCGAGAACGCGAAATACAGGGATGGGACATGCCCACAATTCAGAAACTTGCGGCGGAAGAGGGCGCCTACTCAAGCGGCCACCGGATGTGCGCCGGTTGCACCGTACCGATCCTGGCGCGGATGTTGACTCGGGTCACGGACCACGATGTTGTGGTGGGTTCGGCCACCGGGTGTCTGGAAGTCGCTTCATCGGTTTTCCCTTACTCGGCCTGGAAGGTCCCGTGGATCCACACGGCTTTTGAGAACGTGTCGGCAACGGTCAGCGGTGCAGAGGCCATGTACCGCGTCCAGCGCAGGAAGAACAGGACAGACAAGAAGATCAAGTTTGTCGCGATTGGCGGCGACGGCGGCACGTATGATATCGGCATCCAGTCGCTCAGCGCGGCCATGGAGCGCGGGCATGACATGCTCTACATCTGCTATGACAACGGGGCTTACATGAACACCGGCATTCAGCGCAGTAGCGCGACTCCTGTCGGTGCGGCGACGACCACGACTCCCGTAGGCAGCGAGTCCTCCGGCAAACGCCGACCGCGGAAGGACCTGACCCGCATCATGGTCGGGCACCATCTCGAGTACGTAGCCCAAGGCAGCATCCACAATCCGGTCGACCTCTCGAATAAGCTCCAGAAGGGCATTGAACTCGACGGCCCGGCGTTCCTCAATGTCATCTGCCCGTGCATTCCCGGATGGCGTATTGATCCGGCAACTGGCGTGAATTCGGCACGTCTGGCTGTGGAAACCCGTTTCTGGCCCCTCTATGAAGTTGAGAATGGCGAGTACCGCCTCAACTACAAGCCCAAAGCGCACGTCCCGATTGAGGAATGGCTGCTGTCCCAGGGGCGTTTCAAGCACCTCAAGAAGCCTGGCCACAGTCAGGTCATCGCTGAGGTGCAGAAGCAAGTGGATGAGCAGTGGGACTGGCTGCTCGCGCAAGAGGGATAGGGCGCCCTCTAGTTCGCCATGAACTCCATGATGCGGATGGCGTGGCCTTCGCTCTTGCCGTTCTTTTCCGCGCTTGACCTGATTGTGATCGTGTGTTTTCCCGCGGGAAGGTCGGACGCGAAGATCTTGTGTTGCGGGCGGTGGAACCGTGAGCAGTAGTGATCAAACAGGTCGACTCTGCGGGGATCGCCGCCATCGATCGAGTACTCGATGATTCCCGCATCCATGCCGACGATCGCGTAGATACCGACCGCCGTACCGGCAAACTCAACCCTCAGCTCGGCCCCCGCCTCCGTGCAGGCCAGGACATCGGCAGGAGGGCGGAAGTTGCAGGTCTTCTTGCAGGTCCACTTGGGCAGCCGCTCGAATCCTCTCACCACTTCGGCGTCCTCCAGTGCCACGAACGTGCCATTTTCGTAACACAGAGGGTCCAGGCGTTGGGGAAGAGGTCTCGGGGGGATGGGGGATGCGTTCAGTTCGGCGGCAAGGAAATCGCCGATGCATTGCGCATACATGTCACAGCCGCCCTGGTGCGGATGGACACCGTCGCTGGCGAAATCTCCCCACTGGATTTTCTCGTCTTTGATCCTCTGAGCGATCTCGCGGTACAGGTAGAGCGCCGGGATGCCGTAGTGGTCCGCCACTCTCTCATGTTCCTGCACAATCCCGGGGATTAGGCCCTTCTCGAACGTCTTGTTGTGTCCTGTACTCGCGAAATACATCATCACGATGTCGACATCCGGATTGAGTCGCCGGGCCTGGCGCACGATACCTTCCATGGCCCGGACGCCTCCTCCATTGACGGCGAATTCCAGAAAGAACAGGTCGACTTTCCCACGGCCGAAGACGTGTTTGGGGAGGCGGAACGCACCAAGATCCGCACCCGTTCCGCCAATGCCGGCCATGATGAAATCGATGTTCGCTTCAGGGAAGCGCTCTTCCAGGTATTCCATTACGGGATTGCGCCATTGGCGTGTGGTAACGGAGCCCCCCATGAAGGCGACTCGGACGTCCCCTCTTTCTGTGAGGCGCGCGTGGCTTCGCCCCAAGCCGCTACGCGCGATGTAATCCGTGTACAATTCGTGAGGCTTCACTTCCGGCTTCTCCCTTTCGACTTCGAGATGCACATTGTCTATATAGAAGGTCGCTTTCCTGTCGTTGTAAGGTACGAAGCCCAACCACGTCAACCGGTGGGCGTTTCCCGCGTAACGTGCCGTGAACCCGGTGAGTTCTCTGCTCCCGGCCGTGAGGCGCAGCTGGTACGCCTTGTCTTCTACGGATTCGCCTATCTTGAAGGACAAATTCACGGTGGTCCACTCCCCGGGGAGCAAGCGGAAGGGCACGAGCTTACCGTTGGCTTTGATCATGCCATCGGCAGCGAACTCGAGCTTCGGCAGGTTCTTGTAGGCCCCGGCGCTCCAGTCACGCATCTCGACATCGAATCGGGCCGGGGCTTCGGGGCTGTTGCGCACGTCGCAGGCGAAGGAGACCGTTCCGCTGTCAGCGAGTTTCTTTCCGGTGAATCGAAGCTCTCGGAACGGATAGTATGTGTGTGGCATGTCGGGGACGTCCACAAACATGAGTGAGTTGCTGCGTCCGGGGAGTTCGGCGGCCGCGACCTCGATGACTGCCCCTTTGGCCCTGTCCGCCCCGGACACTCCTTTGGGGATCTTACCCGGAACGTGCTTTTCGTACGTTTCATGCAGGAGGACTTTGGTCTCCATTTCCGCCGTAGTGGCAGATCCTCCGACCAGCAGAGCGGCGGCAACGGCCAAGCCGATTCGGCGACACACTGTGCAAACTTTCATGGTGATACTCTCCTGGTCTGCCGTGCAGACGTGTTGTGGGAACTGGGTTGCGGGAACTGGCGCAATGGTAGTAACAACCGGTCTGCTGGGGCATGATTGCCTCTGCTCTGGCTGCGGCACTCCCGGCAGCATCCTCGTGGTTCATTTCCCCGAGGCGGAACACTATACTCCTTTGCGGTGAGGGCAGCGATTCGAGGAGGGAGTCGCCTTGAAGCGGGGCTACGGCAGGACGTGCCGTGAGCTCCATGCCTTTGAGCCCATTGACGGGAAACCGTTGTTGCGGGGCTGAGGAGGGGAAAAAGGCGCCCTGGCAAGTAGGGGAAGAGGGGGGGGAGGAACCTGCCAGGGCGAAAGACCTATACATTACCGTTTGACTCATGCTTTGCAAGCTGATCGGGTGTGTTTTTACACGTGCTCCAGTCAGGGAATAGATCTGGTAGGATGCGCTTGATTCCTGTATTGTTCTCCGCCGGAATGATGAGTTCCATCTCTGTCTGCGAACTCTCCACAGGAGGGGGAGCAGACGCAGCGAGGCACGTGCTATGCGAACGCCTTTTCTCCTCTGCGCCCTACTGTGGGCTGTGCCCCTGACAGAAGCGGAGGGCGTCACTCCCTGGCAGGACATCCATCGCGTCCCGATACCGGCACAGCTTCCTCCCCACCCTCGCGTGTTCTGTACGCAGGCAGACCTTCGGCGCGTCCGCGCTGAACTGAAGCGGGGCGTCCCTTACGCTCTGGCTTGCCGGGGTGACATCGTCTCGAGGGCGGATCTCGCCATGGTCTCTGACGCTCCCGTAATCACCGGGCAACCTTCACGCGCCCTGCTCGAACAGGCAGCTGTTCTTGCGCAGGCCTATGCCCTCACGGGGGATAGCCGCTATGCGACCAAAGCGCATGGTGTTCTCCTAGCGGTCTCACGCGTGGTGATGACACTCAAACGGACACGTTCGGCCGGGCTGATGGCATCAAGGACGCTGACCGAGGGGCCCTTGGCGGTCAATTTCGCCATGGCGTACGATCTGACCGCGAATGCTCCCGTGTTCACAGCGGACGACCGGAACACGGTCTGCGCGGCTCTGCGGAGAGTCGGATGGGAAGCCGGGCATCACTGCCACCATCGTGATTCCAGCAACTGGCGCAGCTGGGCGCTTTGCGTCTTGGCCAGCTGTGGGTTTGCCAGCGGTGATCGGGAGCTGATTGAGGAAGCGATCAATGGGGTCTGGGACCCCAAACGAGAGTGTTATCTCTATGGGGCCGTGCAGCAACTCGCCCACTCCATCTTCAGTGACGGCGTGCACTGGGAGCGGTGCATGGGGTACACCTATTACACCGGATCAGCGCTGATGTACGTCTTGGTGGCGGCCAAGAACTCCGGCATCGATCTCTGGCAGGCACAGCTCCCGGGGATCCTCGGTCCATTTGTCGGCAGTGCCCCTCACGAAGAGTACGGGCCGGCTGGAACACGTTCGTTCAAGGCGTTCCTCGACGCACCGTTCTACTACGCGTTCCCCGGCGGCGGCTTCGCCAGAGTAGGGGATTCCGGCACGCGTGCGATTGCCTATCATCCGATGTATGAGATCGCCTGGCGTGAGTACGGTGATCCCAAGTATGCCTGGCTCATCCGTCGGGATCGTGATACACGTGGCAGTGAGGCTCCGGCGTTTTGGCAGCTGTGGATTGCTCGCGGGAAGCCGGAGTGGGCTGTTGGGAAGGCGGCAAGCGCTCCCGGCAGCAGTGCGTTGCGTTTGCGTACCGGGACTGCGGATCGCATTGCCGCTGTGCAGGATGTGATCTGTCCGGGTGATCAGGCTCTGGTGGTGACGGGGCGGGTCAAGGTATTGACGTTTTCCGGCGGCAAGGCCCATATCCGCTGCAACGTGGGCAAAAAGGCGTTTTTCAGCGAGACGCCCGAGCAGGCGGGCGACTGGCAAGGCGTCAGTGTCACCGTGCCTGCCGGCTCGGATCCGGAGGTCCGGCGGGTCCGACTGCATGTGTTCCTTGAGGGCGGCGCAGGCGAGGTCCTGTGGGATGACGTTTGTGCGCAGGTGGGAGGCGAGGGGCTCAGCCTTGTACGG
The DNA here is from genome assembly GCA_018676675.1 of Lentisphaerota bacterium. Taxonomy (GTDB): domain Bacteria; phylum Verrucomicrobiota; class Lentisphaeria; order Oligosphaerales; family JABHEG01; genus JABHEG01. The sequence continues at coordinate 158,801 of JABHEG010000065.1, read as the reverse complement.
AATGGGGCATTCTCCGGGGGACGAACCGACGGTCGACGGGCCGATTTCTGGGGCCTCATCAACGGCGTTGGAGATGTTCCGGCGGGCCGCTATGACCTGGCTGACGATGACACCATTGGTGTGAGCGGCAGGAACACCAACGGGTGTTCCCTTTTTCCGGTTGGCGGTTTCGCCATCCTGCGAGCGGATCCCGGCGATCCTGAAGCCTTGGCCGTCAACCTCGCCTACGGCCCCTATGGCAGCGGCCACGATCACCCGGATCGACTGACCATCACCGTTCACGCTTTGGGGCAGGTGATCTGTCCGGATGCCGGGAGCTGGGGCTATGAGAATCCCATGCACCTGACCTGGGCAAACCAGACGGTGGCACACAACACGGTCAGTATCGATGGCCTGTCTCAGGAGCCGCAGGGGCGTTCCAGGAGCATCTGGGCAGGGGAACGCGGCGAACAGCGGGTGTTCGGTGTGTTGCGGCTTTTCCATGCCGGCGATCACTTGAAGGCGGCCCGGGCTACCTGTGATACGGCCTACGAGGGGGGCCGTCTGGACCGTACGGTGTGTTTGGCTGGTGGTTATCTCCTGGATGTCTACCGCGTGTCTGCGACTACCGGCCGGACAATTGATCTGCCGCTGCACGGGTATGGGGAGGCGACAGTCCACGTCGGGGTGAATGCATCGGGCGCACCCCCGTTTGCCGGCTTGGGGTACAGCCATCTTGGAGCGGTCCAACGGATGTCGTCTGGTTCGTCGACCGTAGGGCTGACGTTCCGCGATGGGGAGAGACAACTGCGTGTCATCCAATCTCTCCCCAAGGGGGGCGAGGCGTTCCTGGCCAGGGATCCCACGAGGGGTAACCAGGCGACATCCTGTCTGTTGGCACGCCGCCGAGGGCGCAATGCCACCTTCGTCACACTCCTGGCCCCGAGCCGCGATGCGGAGGCCCACCATGGGCTCGTTGTGCACGAACGTGGCGGAGAGATTGTTGCGGAGATCGCACACGTCGAGGGTACTGACCGACTCACGCTCGTGAATGCTCTCGACGGCGGGATTGTTCTTGAACGCCGGGGCAAAAACGGGAGCCTGACTTTGCGTGAGTCTGCTGGAGCCGTGCACGAGTAGTTCCCCCATCACGGCGGCCCGCGAAGCGCGGTCCTCCTGTGTTGCCGGCATTGATTCTCAGCGGGGGAGGGGTACGGTCACCTTGGTTAGAACAGAGGTCACTTGAGGTGGCCAGGCTCACTCAATTGCGGAGGATCGATCGATGACGAAGAGATACGGTTTGGTGGGTGCTCTTCTCTGCGCCTTGCTGGTCACGGCCGGATGTGAAACACTTAAGGTGGTCGAGGAGGTGTCCAGTCTGTTGCTCGGCGCGAACGGAGAGCAAGGCCTCACCATGGACACGATCGTCAAGGGGCTCAAAGAAGCGCTGGTGGTGGGCACCCAGAACACAGTGGCCTCTACCAGCAAGAAGGGCGGTTACGCCGACAACGCGCTGATCCGGATCGCGCTGCCGCCGAAGCTCCAGAAGTTCGGCAACGCGCTGCGCAAGGTCGGCTTGGGGGCTCAAGTCGACCAGTTTGAGCAGAAGATGAATGTCGCGGCCGAGGACGCGGCCCGTGCAGCAGCTCCTGTTTTCGTTTCGGCGGTGAGACAGATGAGCTTTGCTGACGCCAAAGGCGTTCTTTACGGTGGGGAAACGGCGGCAACCGACTATTTCCGTGAACAGACGTCCTCGACGCTGCGAGCCAAGTACAGCGGGATCGTCTCGAAACATATGAACAGCCTCGGAGTCGTGAGGAAATACAGTGATCTCTCGGCCCGGTACAACATGATACCGCTGGTGCCCAAGCTGACATTTGATCCTGAGGAGTATGTAACCGATCAGGCGCTCGACGGGCTGTTCACGGTACTGGCGACCGAAGAGCAGAAAATCAGGGAGAATCCCGCGGCCCGTACCACTGCCCTGCTTAGGAAAGTGTTCGGTGCGCGGTAGAGGGTGGAAGTGTCATCTGACGGATACGTGGGTGGAATAAACTGAGCTGTGAGGACTTGGACATGAACAGACTGATGAGATGCGCCGTGGTCGTGATGTTGACGCTTGGCGTCTGTGGGTGCCGGACCGTCTATTACTCCATGTGGGAGAAACTGGGGAAGCACAAACGCGACTTGCTGCGGGACAACATTGAGGACGCCCAGAAGGAGCAACAGGAGGCCGGGGAGAAGTTCCAGGACGCTTTCACGCGGATGAAGGAGCTTGCCGACTTTGACGGCGGGAATCTGGAGAAGCTCTATGGTCGTCTGTCAGGTGACTTTGAGCGCTGCAATTCGGCTGCCGAGAGCGTTCGATCTCGCGTGACTGATGTCCGTACCGTCGCAGATGACCTTTTCCGGGAATGGGAATCTGAGATCGAGGAGATTTCGAGTGGAGAGTTGCGACGGAAGAGTCGGAGCAAGCTCGACACTACGCGCGTCCGGTTCGAGGGGCTGCATCGTGCCATGACAGCGGCGTCGGGGCGTATGGACCCCGTGCTTACTCAGTTCCGCGATCAGGTGCTCTTTCTCAAGCACAATCTCAACGCCCAGGCCGTCGGCTCCCTCAAGGGGGAACTCCGCGGCATAGAACATGATGTGTCGGAACTCCTTCGTGAGATGGACAAGTCCATCATCGAAGCCCGACGCTTCATTCGCTCAATGGAGTAAGCCGGCATCAGGAATGCGGGATAACGCGAGCGGGAGGCACACTGATGTCTGGGATCGCGAAGACGGTAGGGGTCTTGCTTCTGGGCACCATTTGTGCGTCCGCCGAGTTGCCGGGACGTCTCGATTTTTCGACCGTTGGTGTCTATGGGACCTGCTTCGATTTCTGCGACTACAGCGTCTTCAAGCTGCGTACCCCGAAGAACGACACCTACCTGCCGCACATGGCGCGACAACTGCGCGAGACCAACAGCCGCGGGAAGTTGAATCTAGTTGGGCTTTACTGCTTTGATCGTGTGACCTACGCGAAGCCGATGTCGGAGTATATCGGGGCCATCGATCGTGTGCTCGCCGGGATCGATATGGGGCGGGTCCATGCGTTCTTCCTGGGGGAAGAGAACGTCACCTGGAACAAGGGACTTGACGTTCTCAACGGGCTCTATGACCACGTTAAATCACGCACCGATGTGCCTATCTACCAGTGGTACAGCATGCCGATGCTGCACCACCCGAAGCAGCGTGCTGATGGCTGGATCATTGACCCTTACGGCATGCGGCGTGAGGCATTCAGGCGCTACCTGATGAAATACGTGGTCTTGGGAAAGCCGGTAATCAACTGCCTCCACGCCACGCCCGAAGGCCGATTTTCCTACCACAACAGCGCCGCCCATGACGCGACGGTTGAGCAGATGGCTGTTTGTCGTGAGTTCAACGTCCCCATGTTCTTCTTCTGTGTCGATAAGACACATGGATCTCCCTACATCTGGCTCCACTCGGACGACCCGGAGAACGTCAGGATTCGGGAGTGGCTCCTGAAGGAGATCAGCCGTATCCGGGTAACAGATACCTCCACGCTGCCAGCCACGAGCGCGGATTACTCCAGCGGTCGTCCCGTTGCAGTGGCGGGTGATCGGGAACACCGCTTCAGCTTTCGCGAGACATTCGCCACGGTGGCCGAGCCATCCTTCATCGACGATGCGTTCATCAACGGTTTCCTGTCGTTGCGCTGGGATGGCGTGGCTGAGGCGTTGCACATACGGCGTGGGCCTTCCGGACGGGATGTGGTCGAGCTCATCTATCACTTTGTGTCTGAATTCGAGCTCTCAGGGATGGTTGCCGAGCTCAATGGTAGTGTTGCGGGAGATGGTGCCCGAGTGAGTGTTGGCGTGTCTGTCAACGGACACAGCTTTGGACAGTCAGCATCGACAGCAGGGAAGGGGGACTTCACCCTCGTTGCGGATGGTGGTGACTCGGCGGCGTTGGTCGGCAAGGAGTTCTGGGTCCGGCTGCGGATGGAGGCGGGTAGTGCCACCGGAGAGGCCATCCGCCTCGATGGTCTCAACGTGGCTTGCGGGGTCGCACCGCCTGAGAAGCGCGAGATAGACCTCTCCTCCAACGTCGACGGGAACGTGTCCTACGAGGAGGATTTCCAGACGCAAGCGCATTTGCATGTTGCCGAGATCACGAACCTGACTGAGCTGGTCTGGGAGCGCGGATATGTTGGGACGCACGGGATCAAAGGCAAGGGCAACGAAGTGACGATGCGGCAGCGATTTGTGTCGGCGACGCCGCTCCGGGAGATCCGTGTGGCCATGGACTCGAGCGGGCACCGGGCTTTGGGGTCGTTCAACTCACTGGGGCTCTCGCTCGACGGCGGCGAGCCGCTGGTTACTGACACCAGTCGTGGCAAGGAAGAGAAAGAGGGTAAGGCAAAGGGCCGTTACCAGGGGACACTGGAGCTCGATACGAGCGAGGATGGTCGTTTCTCGGGGGTGAAGGCCTTTTGGGTGCATCTGACCATGGCCAACACCTGCGGGGCAAAGACACGCACCTCCAACCGGATCACGGGCTATCGCGTGAGTGCCAAGACACGCTGATGGCAGTCCGCCTGTTCCCTACTGCTTCCGGGCGAACAGCCTACTCCTGCTGCAGCTTCGCCGCCTGTGTCCCCAGTCCCTCGGGGCCGATCATGTCAACGGGGATGGGAGTGAATCCGGGGACTCTGCTCCACACCTCCTGGAGCTTGGCGAGATCAAGCGTTGCGCCGGCGGCAGAGTCGGGCAGAAACGTGAAATCGCTTGTGGCGAATTCGTGGTTGTTCTCGCGGGTGAGCCACTCGGGCTTGACCCCCTTTGACAACGCCCAGGGCTTCTTGCAGGCGATGAAGATGTTGTCTCGCATCACGTTGCCCATGGGCATGAGGGGATCGTTGTCCAGCACGGTGGCGAGTCGAGGGTAGCGTTCTCTCCAGAGCGGTCCGAGGTAGTCCAGCTTCTCACACTTTGCTTTGAGGTTCCAGGAGCCGGGCTTGTCGAGGGTGATTCCGCGTGGCCCTCGGGCGTCCACGTGGATGCCTTTGGGGAGGTCGATGAAGATGTTGCCCTGGATGGTGTTGTCGCGTCCCCCGCCGAGAAGGATGCCACGGCCAACTCCGCCGAAGACGATATTGCCGACGACGGTGTCCCCGCTGTCACAGTCGTCGAGGTAGATCGCCTGCGAGCCGGTTCCGTGGTTATTGGCGTTGCTGTGGATGAAGTTCCAGCGGACGGTGTTTCCGCGTGAGGCCCAGTCTCGCCCGGTGTAGAATACGCCGACGTCAGAGTAGAGGATGCAGACGTCGTGGATTTCGTTCAGCTCGAGCACGTGCTCGTTTCCTCCGTAGCTCACACCGCCGGTTGGGCAATGATGGATGTGGTTGTGGGCAACCCGGTTGCCGCACCCGCCCAGGGTGACCCCACGCCCTCCGCCCCAGTCGTACCGCCCAAGATGGTGGAGGTGGTTGCCGACGACAGAGCACTTCCCTGGAGTCAACGACTTGCGGTCTCCCGCGGACATCGCCACGGCGCGAGAGCCGGTGCGGGTTATCTCGCAGCCTATGACATGGTTGTCGGTCCCCCCTGAGCACCTGATTCCCCCCAGCCCCATATTGCGGACCAGGCAATTGTCGACTCGGCTGCTTGTGCAGCCCTTCAGCTGCACGGCCCAGCCGCACCCGTTCTCGAGAACGAGATCTTGCAGCACCAGGTTTGATACGCCGGTGGCCGTGACGAGCGGTCCGCGACGCAGTGACACGAAGACGGGAGTGTTCGTGATATCGTTTGGAGGCCAGAAGTAGAGCTTGTTGGCGCCTCGGTCGAGGTAGTATTCCCCGGGTTGGTCGAGCTCCTCGAACACGTTCAGCGCGTAGAATTGGCGCTTCGAGTTCTTGCGGCGAGGGTTGCCGATCCCGTATCCATGCTTGACCGCAAAACGGAGTTCCCGGGTCTCGGCGTCGTAGGAGGCGACCTTCAACGCTTCGTCAGCCCATTCGTAGCACCAGAAGCCGTGCAGATAGACGCCGCGGGTGATGTCCCAGTGCTTGGCCCGGTCATTCAGGAACTTGAAGGAGCCTGGCCGATAGACCTCGCGAGTCACCCAGTGGATGGGATCGGAGGCGCCGGCATCAATGACTTCGGTGAAGTGGGTGAAGCCCTCGTTCGGCCATCGGGCAGATTGCATGGGCATGTCCCCGAAGATCACCTCTTCGACCCCCGGAGCGCGGAATTTGTCCGGCATCTTCCCCAGAGCTGGGAAGCCCTGGGCCTTCAGGTCGGCCACCAGCACGTGTTTGCGCGCGTCTTCAGAGATAAGGCGTTCGGCATCGCTGCTCGCGATCGGCTCGAAGGAGCTGACCCTCCGAGCCCCGGTGATCTTCGCTTTGTGTGTGCCTTCCGACCTGATGACGATCCCCTCTCCGTCGGCCCGGCTGCTGGACGTGTCCAAGGTGATGCCGTCTCCCACATAGTAATCGCCCTCGCCGAGCCAGATCGTTCCCTGCCCCGCGTCCCGGGTAACCGCCAGCGCCTTCCCGATCGAGGCGAACGGCTCTTCACGGGTCCCCGCATTCTGGTCATTGCCCGCAGGCGACACATGAACGTGTTGGCCATGGAGCCCGGTGGCTGCAGTGAGCGCGAGGCAGGCAAGAGGGATGAAACGCATGGTGATGACTCCTTGGCTGGGAGGGGAGGATCTGCTATTGGTTATTCGTTATTCGGGACAGGCACATCGAGGCATGCCGACGCCAATGGCGCCCCAACGGCGTTGAGTTGGGCGGCCAGCACCAATATAGCGATGTGCGCAAGGCGTGGTTTCATCCCTTGGGTCCTTTGGCAAGCTCGGCTCCTCAGCGAGGGAAGACGGAGGAGCGCTCTGCCCAACGTAAGCTGAGGAGCGAAGCTGTGCCAGTGGTCTCCTCAGACAACCCGCGCCCCAGTTGCGTCCCGATGGGCGTACCCCGTGTCAGTTGAGGGGCTTCAGGTGTATGGTAGTGCTGGAGTTCAGTTGGCGCTCGGGCAATGGCACAGGATACCGCATGGGTACGGAAGGTGGATTAGTCTGGCGGCTTGAACGGTTGCGTGAGAAGCGCTTTGCAGAGGATGACCGGCAGGTCTGCATGGAACGGGCCTGCATTCTTAAGGACACGAAGGAGACGCTTGGTCATCTGTCTCACGTTGCGCGCCAGGCGGCCATCACACGGGAACTCTGTGAGCGGATTTCCTGTGTCATCGAGCCCGAAGATCTCATCGTGGGACGGATGCCGGAGGAGGTCCCCACAGCGGAAGGTGAGGCATTCATCGCCGGGAATCCGGAGCTCTTCTGTGAGGCAGGAGTGCCGGGGTGGTTGGACAGCCTTGGGATCTACATTCCTGATTGGGACCGTTTGGTTGAGCGGGGGATTGGTGGACTCGCCTCTGACGTGCGTGGGCGACTGGGTGCGATTGGCGACGGTGATGAGGATGCGGACCGTCGACGTGAGTTCCTTGCCGCTGCAGTCGCCGCCTTGGAGGCGGTCTCACTGCTCATCCGGCGCTACGCCGAGGAGGCACGCCGCTGCCTCAATCGGGAGGAAGACGCAGCCCGAGCTGCGGAACTCGCGGAGATCGCGGAGCGCTGCGATCGCCTTGCCTGGGAGCCCGCCGCAGGCTTCGTGGACGCCCTGCAGTTGATCCAGCTTATGCACATGACGCTGTCCTGCCTGGTGGGAGGACGGGATGTGACTCCGGGACGTCTGGACCAGTATCTGTTGCCTCTCTATGCTGATGACCTGGCCCAGGGGCGCCTTGACGAAGGGGACGCAGCTACGCTCCTGGCCATGTTTTTTCTGCGCCTCTCCCAAATGGGGGGCAGTGGTACTGATTTCGATGACAGTGTGCGCCGGACACCGTGCAAGTATACGCACATCTACGTGACGGTCGGTGGCGTGGACCCACAGGGCAAATCCGGGATCAACGCGCTCACCTACGTGATCATCGATGCGATTCGGCTCCTTGAGTATAGAGAGCCGACTCTGCTGGTGCGCTATTGCCTGGGATCTGAGGAGCGGTTTGCTGCGGAGATCGCGGAACTCGTTCGGCGTCGCCTGCCGGTCACCATCTACAACGACGCGGTTGTCGTGCGCGCTCTGACGGCCCAGGGAGTCTCACTGGTTGACGCCCGCGGGTATGCCCACAGCGCGTGTCACAACGTACTGGTGGTCGGGCGGGAAGCGGGTAGTGCCCCGGGGGGCTTTCACAACATGCCCAAACTCGTCCTTCTGGCCATGAATGGTGGACATGAGCTGTCTTCTGACGTGCAGATAGGGGAGCTTACTCCTCCTCCCGAGGAGATTGAGACATTTGAGCAGTTCCGGCAAGCTCTAATGTCGCAGGTTCGATTCTTGCTGCGTGGTGTTCGGCAGACTTGGGACAAGCGTTGGGAGCGGAGCTACTCGCAGTACTGTCCGCTGCTGCCGTCCGCCTTGATGGAGCACAGTGTCGACCAGGGGAAGCCGTGTTGGCAAAGCGCCCCCGTGAGTCACTTCAACCATCACCTGATGGGGCTGGCAACGGCCGTGGATTCCCTGGTGGCCATCAGGAAGCTCGTGTTTGAGGATCGGGTGTTGCGGCTGGATGAGTTCGTGGATATCGTGCGGGCCGACTGGGATGGCCATGAAGCCCTGCGGCAGAGAATTCGGATGCAGTTGCCCCGCTACGGGCAGAGCACGCCAGAGGGAACGGAGATCGCCGCTATGATTGGCGGGATGTGGGTGGACGAGGTGGAGGCGGCCTCGCGTGGCATGAACAGATGCCGGATGTGGCCGGGTTTCTACTCGCATCTGGTGCACGCACGGTACGGTTGTGAGATTCCGGCGACACCCGATGGGCGCAGAGCAAACGAGCCATTAAGCGAGAATGTAGGCCCTTCCTACGGAACGCCTCGGGTCTCCCCGACATCCATTCTTGGGGCCATGAGTGCCTTACCTTTTGATCACACCCCCTCGGGTGCGGCAACCCTGACCTTGCCGGCCACAGGCACGCTCGGGCAAGATGGCCTCGGGCTGATCACCGCCTTGGTGGACGGTTACTTCCGTGATGGTGGTCTCCATCTGCAGTTCAACGTGCTGGATGCGGGCCGACTCGAAGAGGCGATGGCACATCCCGAACGCCACAGCGATCTGATTGTGCGCGTGACGGGATTCAGTGCCTATTTCACTCGCCTTACACGAAACGTGCAGGAAGATCTTGTGCGTCGTTACCAGCGAGACGTGCAGTAGGCATCGCTCCTGATGCACCGGACCGCTGAGACGCATGCGGGGGTCGTCTACACGGAAGACGACTCGAACTCGCCACCAATGAACAGCTGTCTCCCAGGATGGGACACTGACGCGACTACCGTCTGTGAGCCTGAGCATCTGTGGAGGAGGCGCGGGGATCGTGCCCCGACCGTCCATTCCCCCTCTCTGCGGCTTCCCGTTCCAGGTACCACTTCCACCACGCTTCGGGAGACCTCATGTTAGTGCCCGTCAGCGTTCTCAGGGCATAGATGATCTCCCGGTCCGGCCCCCAGCGGGTGAGTGACAAGGCGCTGATCATGAGGGGGATGCTGGTCGCATCGTCCATGGCTTTGAGTACCCGACAGGCCACGATAAGGGCCCCGTTGTGTACGTCATCTTTCCGTCGCCTGTATCGCCGATCCAGCTCGTGGTCGAGAACGACTCGGATGGGCTCCCGGAAACGCACGTCCGGCGCCTGCTGAAGCAATTGCAGGAGTGCTCTTTCCTGTTCAAAGGGGAGGTCCCATTCGGGGCCGGGTACACGGAATTGGTCGTCCTGAATGACGAGTCCAAACCGCTCTGCCACGAGTTCGTCCGCTGATTTGCTCCCAACCCGGAGGACTGCCGCGATCGCCTGGGGGGACAAGTACCTCTCGTCCTCCGCCAGACAGAGTTGGAGGTGGGTCTCCAGGACTCCGCGTGTCCAGCCGGCACTTTCGGCAAAGTGCCCCGTCTGCTGGGTCCACTCGAGCAGAATCCGCGTGAGTTTGTGTTTGTCAAGCAGCGCAAGGACAGCATCGCTTCCGCCAGCGAGATCAGTCGTCGACACCCCGCGAGCCGCCAGGAACCGCTTGATGCCTTGCTTCAGGAGCGGGGCTTGCTTCCGGAGCAGCATCTTGAGGACCCGCCTCCCAAGATCGTCATTTGGGTCGCTTGTCGCGTCGAGACAGGCACTCGTGGCACGCCGGCCAACCGTCTGGTAGAGGAGATATAGAGCATCGATACGGAAGCGAGTCGAGTCGCTTCGGTTCGCAGCCATGTGGCGCAAGGCCTCCACGGCATCTCCTCTGGGCATGCGTTCCAGGACCTTGCGGACGCGTTTCATGGCGGCCGAACGCACCTTCTTGTCTTCCTGCGTGTCCAGCATTGCGTGCAGCCACAGCGGCACGGCATCTCCGTCGGCCAGTGATGAGTCGCCTGGCGACGGGTGCTCAAGGGCGTCGCGCTTCTGTTGCACGGAGAGCATGTCCCACTCAAGGCCCCAGTCATTTGAACTCTGGGAAGCCATGGCAACCCCCAACTCCGGCCCCGACACGGTATAAACAGTGCCTTTGCCCTGGTAGGAAAAGCGGATCTGGTCCTTGTCGCGACAGTAGGTCACCATCGGGGCGAGGCCGATGTACTTTTCCATGCATGGTTCGTGGACAATGCGCTTGACGAGCTCGCCGGTAGACGGCTCAAAGAACAGCAGGTCGCCGTGCTCTGTTGCGGCGACCACATGGTCTCGTACACGGATGGGAGGAGACAGTTCTCCCCAGGCTGTAAAGCGCCAGGCTTCCTTCCCAGTTCCGGCTTCGACAGCATGGAGCACACCATCGCTCCATGCTGTCGCGAACACATTACCGCTCATGACCAGTGTGGGCACATAGTGGGCAAGCCGGAAGGGTCTGCCTCCCGTCACGTTCCGGATGGATGGAGCGCGGATACCGGGGCGGAGATCGCAGCACCACACCATTCTGCGCTGGTCAACCAACGGGTAGCCGTTACTCCGCCACTGAACGCCGGCGAAGCGGGAGAGGTACCCAGTGTAATGGAGAAAGAAATAGCCATCTTCTGCCCGGTTTGTGTCTGGGGTGGCGCGTTTGTCCGGCGTTGGGTGGTATACATAGGTCTCTTTCAGCTCATTCCCGAATGCCCAGTCGTTCTTTGGCGGTCGCCTGTGTTCGGTCTCGGGGTCGCACTCACGTGCTTCGTTGAGCAGCTGCTTTGCTTGCCGTGCACACGTCCGAAGGGAGGGGCGGGCGCCATGAGTCATCCGGTGACGGACGGCTGCCTCGAGCTTTCCGGCGAAGGCTCTCGCCAGTCGGTGATCGGGAGGGCGTGCCAGGTGCACAAGGTCATCTGCGGGAACCAGGTCCTCTGGGGACATGTTGGGGGCCGCTACCAACACGTGTGCAGCCCAGCGTTCGGCCTCCTCCCAGTTCCCTACACACGCGGCGCAGAATGCGCCCTGCCAGTAGTCCTGTGGCTCAGCTTCACCTTCAGCTTCCAAGAGGGCACACGCTTTGACGACTTGATGCGATTGGTGTTCTACGCAGAAGGTGGCGAGTCCACGCAGGATCTTCACGCGCTCGTTCCCACGGGCTTCGGCCAGCAGGCGCACGAGGGCTGCGCGACACTGCGTGGCTTCGTAGGGTGAACGGGTTGGGAGGCGGCTGAGAACACCACCAGAAGCGTTTCCCACTCCCCGCAAATACGCAACCACTGCCTTGGAACGCTTCCCCAGTTCCTCGTACAAGCGGCCTTCCCGATGCCCTGACACACGCACAGAGGGGAGCACCTGGAGGGCTTCTTCCGTCCGTCCCAGGTGGAAGAGGGCTTCGGCTTGATACACGCGTGCCTGACTTGCATCGCCCCCCTTCTTGTCCAGATGAGCGGCTGCTCCCGCCCAAAGCAGGACATCTTTGTGCCAGTGTCCCCCTTCCCGGTACAGCTCCGAAAGCGTGCTATAGAAGCGGAACAGGCAGCCACTCGATGCTTGCTTTTCAGCTTTCGTGAGGGCGTGCTTGAGGAGAGACAGGGCTTGGCCCGGTTTCTCCATGGAACGAAGAAACATAGCGAACTGCCAGATCTCCTCAGGGGGAGCAGCTCCTGCCATGTTGTATCTGAGGAGTTTGCCGTATCCCCACTTCCGGACACGGTGCGCAACCACTGCGGAGTCCAGCTGCTGCCACAACGGACTTACATGGCTGGCCGCAGGAGCTGGTTGGGGCAGGCCGGCCAGTGCCTGGACTGCATGTTTCGCCAAGCCATCGTAGTCCCGGACGTTGTTGTTGATTCGCCACGTGTCAGCAACCCGTCCTGACCGGGCCTCAACCGCGCGCAACGTGAGTTCCACAGCCTGGGTGGTTCCCTCAAGCCGCCCCGTGATGATGTAGTCCGCACCCAACAGTTTCCCGAGCAGCAATCCGGTCTCGGCATCATCCCGATCTATATTCCCTAGTTCAGAGACGGCTTCACTGACACGACTCCTGTCGACCGTGACGAGGCCCCCTTCGGTCAGCTGCGCCTGCAAGAGGTCCTCAAATGCGCCGGAAGCAAGCATCGACGCCTCCAACCCTCTTGGAGCGGCAAAGGGGGCCACGGCCAAGACCGGCGCTCTTCCGGCCGCAAGCGCCGTGTCCGGGCTGTTTTCTGCGACCGAGCCGGGGAAGCGTTCCCGAAGGCAATCGACCGTGTTCTGCAGGGCCACGTCCAGCTCCGTGTCGGACGCCGGCATTGGTATCGAACAGAGCCGTGACAGCCTGCCATTCCTGACCTCCTCCAGCCAGATGTCCATGGCTCGACGAAAGCCAACGGGGCGGATCTCAGCCGTCAGGAAAGCATCGGCCGGCACAAAGCTGTCTTCCTGTTCGTCCCCAACGGAGGAAGTGGTGAAAGAGTCCAGCGCCTTTTCCTCGTAAAGTTGTGGGACAATTGTGCGCTCAAGGCATTCAATCCACGGTTCAGCGACCAGTCTTGCCAGGATGCGGCCCCCCAGTTCCGCTCCGTCAACACTGTCCTTCTCCAGCAGGGCCACGCGGAGAGGACGAGGACGATGCGGTATTGCGACCACGGTAAAATCGGGAGCAGCCTGGTGCGTCCCTTCCCTACCAACACACGCGACATAGCGAACGGGCAATCCATGCGTGAACGGGGAGGCATCTTCGAGCTGACTGACACACTTGATGACGCCGTTCAGAATCAGCGTGTAGCTGTAGGCTCTGCCATTGAGCACGTTCTTGTCGGTCCAGGAAATCGCAGTTACGGGGATTGTGTGTGTCAGGGTCTGTTTCGCTCTTTGGAGGGACTCGATGAGGGATGTGCCTGTGTTGGGGAGCTTCTCTGCGGTTCGCCAGATGGTCAGGGTCGGGCCGTTCAGCCAATGCTCCGGAGTGATATCCAGAGGATCCCAACTGAGTGTGACCAGCCCGTCTCCCTCAGTTGCCCGGAACCCTAATACTGCCGGTGGCTGTTGCAGCTTCAACGATCTCAACTCGCGGCGTTCGCTCGCATTTGTACGTGTCAATTGGAAGTGCAGTGGCTCGGGGAAGCCGGGCTGAATCAGGTATGAGTACTCGTGGGGGGTAGTTTGCGGCAGCACAAGAGCTGTTCCCCTGGACGGGGAAGATACGGTGTACTCCAGGTTGCTTACCTGTCTCCTCGTGCTCTGCCAAGCCAATCTTGTGCGGTCTGCTCTCGTGCCTGGAGCGAGTGCGTCCCAGGACCACCGGAGCCTGAATGTTCCACCTCCACTTCCCCCTTGAGCAAAAACCTTCATCGGCGCTTCTGCTTCCCCAATCGCAGCTTCGAGGTGGACTGGCTCCGTAGCAGTGGCGTGCCCCGTTGCGACTTCCCATCGTGTTCTTTCTGTCTCCGCCATCAAGAGGAGACGCACTGTCCCATCTCCCTGAACTGGTACCCGTCGGCTCAGCGGCACACGGAACTCACCTGAGCTACAGGGGAAGAGGCCGCTGAACCACGGCCCGAACTGGACCCCGATCTTGGGGTTCACCAGAACTCGCGACGCCAGGTCGTCGAGACCGTCCCATGCGACAATCGGGTGTCCTTCCTCGTCAACGCGCAGACGACAGTCGGGAAGCTGCATCACCACCACAGAGCAGGTGCTGCCCTTGTCCACGACCGTTCCGTTGCGCTTACGCAGTTCGCATCTGTACCACATCTTTCGGAATGGCTGCACATCCCGATCGAACACCACCAGACTCCCCTTCCAGTATGGTGGGCGACGGGACTTCTTCCGAGTATAGGGTCTGGACGAGCGGATCCAGGATCCCTTGATCGCGAAGGCCTCCACGAAGGGGCCGTCTTGACTTGGTGCTTTCATCAAGTGGATGTTCACACCAGAGGGCCAATCCCGTGGAGTCCTGGGCCATGCGCCCTTTGTGTGAACGCATAGCATGAGACGCGCTGCAGCCTGGTGCGTTCCTAGCACTGCGGGAGTAGAGGGGGGGAGAGGAAAGAGGAAGGCAGGCGGGGAGTCTTCGGACACAAGGTCTGATCTGGCGAAGAACCGCTCTAACGTCACCTCGTGGGGGCTCCCTTTTTCGGAGGAACGGGCTGTGCCCGACACCGGACCGTCCGTTGGGCGAAGGGCCCTGAAGAGGGATCGATTGGCGCCACCGAGGATAATCACCCCGAGGACGAGGGGAAACCAGAACTGTCGAACTTTCCTGATCAGCGATGGAGATGCCGGGGGCCGCTCATTCCCATCAGGGCAGTCGGGCTTCTGGGATAGCTTGGCCATCTGCGGATCCACCGTATTGGGCGCGTTTCTTCCGAGGTTCCTCCCGACGGGGGCGAGCCCGTCCCGAAGCTGTGCTCGGTGCATCAGTACCGATCCCCGAACCGGCGGTCCAAAGGGACCACGGACGAGGGGGGGACGCGTGAGCGACAGTGTTGCCAGCAATTTACAGGAGCATGACGGGACCGCAACACAGACTTGCTGCCGGGAGCAAATGGTCATGGCCGATCAGGGGGCCGGCGCTATGGTAGCCGTGAGACCCAGAGCTTGAAGGGAGATGCGACACCATGATTCAGGAAGAAAACCGGCGGATGCGCACGATTCTGGTCTTGTCTGTTCTCGTCAGTACGGCGTTTGCGGCGGGAGGTGTTGTCGTCGCCCCGGATGGAAAAGGGTGGGCTGTGAGCACATCGGCCTACTCGGCCAGGGTCGGGGAGAGAGGCTACGTGACATCCATTGTGCACGGCGGGAACGAGTTTCTGGCGGCGGGGGGCAAGACCCCTGGAGGCTTCTACCTGTGTATGGGCAGTGTCCCGCCGTTGTCTGATGTGGTCTGTGCCGGCAAGACTGTCAAGGGTGCGAACGCGCTTGGCGCGCTGGTCTGGGAGTTTGGGGAGAGGAGCATCCGCTGTCGGGTGACTTGTCGCAGCGAGAAAGGGGTGGCCTTCTACGGGATCATGGCTCCGGGGGTGAACGAGGTACTCGTTTCGCGTGGCGATGTGCGGGCCACGCCTGCGGCGGCGTCTTCAGGGCGATTCCTCTGGTTCAGAGGGGAGAGTGTTCTGGATATGGCAGGCGGGAACCGGATCTGGGGGCCCTGGAAGGAGCATCAGGTCTGGGATGCGAGCCTCAAGAACGGCGAGGAGCGTCTGATCGAGATCACTCCGCGCGCCAGGACAGCGGCCGATCGTGCGCTATCGCAGCCGGCCCCGACGGTTACGTTCGATGTGTCCGGGAAGAACTCCACGCCGCCGCAGGTCCCGCTTTGCATGATCGGGGACAGCATCACGTGGTGGAGCCACGGTGATACGTGGCGGGAATACCTACTCAAGCATGTCCCCACGCTGGCGTTTGTGGGTACTCACACGGCTCGGTTGGGGTACAGCCACGCAGGCGAGGGGGGGAACAGTATCGACCGGGTCATTGCGCGCGTTCGTGACATACCGGATTGCCCGCACTATGCCCTGCTTATCGGGACCAACAACAACAGCGTCAAGCGTGCTGCGGACGTGGAGCCCCGGGCGGCGAAATCAGCAGAGAGGATCGCGGAACTCGTGGGGCTTCTACTCGCGAAACCCTCCGCCAGGACTGTGTTTCTCGGCAGCATTCTCCCGTGTCACACGGACAATCCGTTGCGGGATCAGACGAACAGCGAGACCAACAGACTCCTGCGACAGCGTCTGGGTGGGAAGGCGCTCCCGGAAGGCAAGGTTGTGTGGGTGGAGTACGAGGTGCCGATTCGCGCCATTGACGGGTGGGAACCGATGATCAAACTGCACCCTGAACCCGAAGGCTATGAGGTGTTGGCCGAGATCCTCGCAGGGCGGATCCGCACCGCCCTGGGACTGTCGGACGTACTTTCGCCACCCGTGCGGTGTGAAGGGGGGGGCGTGCGTGTGTGGAACCTGTGGGATGGTGCTTTGGGCGAGACAAGCGTTCCGTTGATTGCGGGGTACTACACCCTCTCTTTCGACGTCGTGAGCGTGGCTGGGGAAAGTGCCAGGGTGTCGGTGCAGACAGCGGATCGAGCCGTAACGAAGGGCGCCCTTAGCCAGGCTGTCCCGGTGGCGAACGGGCAGGTTGGCCAGCGCGTTGACTCGTCCTTTTACACGCGGGAGGAGGGGTACCACTACAGCCGCGCCACGGTCACAGTCAAGAGCGAGGGGTGCGAGGTCCGCAATATCTTGCTGGAGAAGATGCGCCCGTCGAGGAAGCCTTCGGTCTTCGGGCACGGGATCTACATCGACGCCCTCACCGTCCCGAGTCCGGGAGAGCTGATTGAGACTGAGCTGTAGACTTCCTCGAGCGGATCAGGGCAAATCGTCCCCTCCCGTTGGTCAGGGCTCTGTGGGACGGGGGCTTCGTCTGAACCGAGCCTGGCGCGGCGCAAGCGGTCGCCTCCCGTTGGTCAGGGCTCTGCCGGACAAGATGCCCCCTCCCGTTGGTCAGGGCTCTGTCGGGCTCAAGATTCCGGCTTCAATCCTCGAGGGTAAGCCCTTGCAGCCTGGCGCAGGCCTCTTCCAAGACACCATGGGCTTTGGCGAAGCAGAATCTGACCAGGCCTCTGCCGGTGTCTGAGGCGAAGAACGAGCGCCCTGGAACGGATGCCACGCCGACTTCCTCGAGAATGTGCATGGCCGCCTCTCTGTCATCGCTCAGGCCGAGCGGGGTGATGTCGGCCAGCACGTAGTAAGAGCCATTGGGGACACAGGGGGTCAGCCCAATGTCGCTCAACGTCGAGCAGATCAGGTCCCGCTTGGAGCGGTAGCTCTCCGCCATCTGCCTGTAGTAGGTGTGTTCGAGGGTTGCCATTCCATGGGCCAGCCCCACCTGCAGGGGGGTTGGGGCGCAGATGTAAAGCAGGTCGTTCACGAGCCCTATTGCCTCGCTCAGGTGAGGGGGAGCGATGGCGTATCCCAGGCGCCAACCTGTGATTGAAAATGTCTTTGAGAAGCCGGATATCGTGACCGTGCGCTCCCACATCCCGGGGAGGGAGGCAAGGCTGATGTGTGGCGCTTCATAGGTGATGTACTCATAGATCTCGTCGGTAATCGCCAGCAGATCGTGCTTCACGCACAGCTCCGCAATCACTTGGAGTTCTGTCCTCGAGAAGACTTTGCCTGAAGGGTTCGCCGGCGTGTTGACCAGGATTCCCCGGACGCGCTCGTCGATCATCGATTCGAGATTGTCGCGCGTCAGGGGCCAGTCGGGGGGAGGAAGCGTGACGAACGTCGGCTCAATCCCCGCTGTGACCATTGTGTTGACGTGGTACCCGTAGTAGGGCTCAAACACGATGATTCGATCCCCCGGGTTGAACAGGCCCTGAAGGACGCAGTTGAATGCTCCGGTGGAACCGATGCTGACGGTGATGTCGGTGTCTGCATCAACGTTGACCAAGCCATTGAAGGACGCGGCTTTTGCCGCGATCCGTTCCCGAAGCGCGTCAACGCCTTCATACTTGCTGTAGGTACTGATGTCCTCCTCGATCGCCTGGACACTGGCCGCGAGGATTGCCGGTGGGGTGGGCAGGTCGCAGACGCCCTGCCCAAGGTTGATCCCTCCGACTCTCTCGCATTCACGTGTCATGCTGCGAATGAAGGACTGAGTCAGTCGAGCGATCCGGTTGCTGCGTCGAGAGGTGGGGAGAGCCATCGGTTACCTGTTTGGGGTGGCGTTTCGGCCTCGTCAATTCTCGAACCCGTGGCGCCTAAGAGCGGAGTTGGCCTCGCCGTTTCATCGGCGACCCGAAGACATCGAGTCCGGCCTGCGATTTGAGGGATTCGACGGGGGAAGGGAGGGGTCAGGATGCCAGGACAAAGCGGATGGCTTCCACACCATCGACATCTCCGGGGCATCCTGGGCAGATGACGCCGCTCCGCGTGATTTGAACCTCGCTGTTATGGACCAACGTCTCGTACCCAACTTCGTCGTAGACATAGGTGCCGTTCCAGCTGTGGTCGATGAGATAGAAAGCCCCGTCTCGGAGGGCCACTTCCGCATGTCTTCGGGACGCTGTATGGACACCGATTATGACATCGTTTGACTCGTCTCGTCCCATGGAGACATTTGGGCGTCCCGCGTCTACCAGAATGACTTTCTGATGGATGATAAGGCAGAGCCTGAGGAGCCTGGGATCCTGGGGTGCCTGAGCGGCGGGTGCCTGAGCGGTGGGGGCCTGGAGTTGAGGAGACGCCGGTGCAGGCTGTGACTGGGGTGGCGTGGGCTCAGGTTGTGCTGGAGACGGGCTGGGTCTCTCAACGATTTCTTTGAGGATGATTCTCTTTTTGCGGGGCCGCGGTGCGACTGCGTCGGGAGCAGTCCCGTCCTGTTCGCTTCCCTGCGGACTCGTTCTCAGCGAGGTCGTAGCTTCCAGGTTGAGGTACGGCTCCCCGACGTCTCCCTCGCCCGTGCCTTCCTCCTCGGTGGGAGCGGGGACGAGTGGCGGGCCACCGTCTTCCTCGAGAGCGGACACGATCCAGCCTCCGGGTGGCTTCTCGTCAGCCGGGGCGGATGCGGACGGCTGCTTTGGCTTGTCGGGCGCCAGGAAGGACGGGCCCGTGCCCCCTCCGAAATCGACCAGTGGGGCGCCTCTCAACACCGGTGCCCCGCCCGGGGGGGTGAGTTCCTGAGGACTGTCAGTGAACTCCAGGCCGTCGGTCGTGCGCGCTTCCTGCGGCTCTTCCTTGGTGGGGGGACGCAATTGCGGGGGGGCCTGCGGTTCCTCTTCGGCGTGGCCCAGAGGGATCCGGTCCAGCTGCGGTTTTGGGGCCTGCGGTTCAGGGGCTGGTTCGGGTGGAGGCTGCTTAGCGATGACTGAAGTGCGCGATTTGTCTTCCGGGGTCGCCGAGGTCAGGGGCTTCTCCCACATGACCTCAAACAGTTTCACGTTGAGTCGACTCTCCATTGCTTTCGCGTTTTCAAGGGAGCTCAAGCGGTGCTGGAAACGGGGGGTGACCTGGGCGTGCACGACCTCGGTGGTCAGGATTTGGTGTGGCTGGGCGAGGGTCACGATTCGTGCCGCGGTGGTGACTACATCGCCGGAACAGCCTCCGCCTCGGATGGTGACATCTCCTGCCTGCATCCCGATTCGGAGGGAAGGGGGGACCAAGCTATCCGAGAAGTCCCGAGCGATGGCCTCGTTCATGCTGGCCGAGGCTTGGATGGCGTTGTCTGCGGTCGCGAATGTGCAGAGAAGCGTACTGCCGACTGTGCGCACGAGGACCCCATCGTGCTGTTTCCGGACGACACTCAGGATGGACACACAGCGGTCGAGGAAAGAGCGTTCGGCGGAGCCCCCCTCGGCCTCGCGGATATGCGCAGCCGTCGGGATATCTATAAACATCACGACTTGGAACTGCACCTTCGCTTCAGACATGTCCGTCCCGTCCTGCCTCCGAGTCGGGTTTCAGGGGGGGGCAGCGGGGCAAAATTGCTCGCCCACACCTGCTTCCCCAGCTTACCCGGAAGGCTCTGGAAATGGCCTCTCAAGGGCACAGAACCGGTGCCTTCCGAGAGCCAGAGTCAACTGACAATGTAACATCCTGAGTGCTAGCTGGCCAGTGGCTCCGATGGTGCTGAGGCGGAGTTTGCGTCCAGGCGCGGAGGGTTGGTTGGTGAGTGTCTGCCGGAGGGCGCGCCCGTGGCAATCACTCATTCGCGCTGCCAGCCTCGTTTCCGCGAGTCCTGATCGCTAACTCTGGTGGGGCGATGGTGATCTTGGTGTGTGGGGGAACGGACTCGGTCAACCACACGTTTCCGCCGATCACAGAATGGTGTCCTACGGTAATGTCTCCCAGGAGCGTTGCGCCTGCGTAGACGGTCACTCCATCCTCGAGATTCGGATGACGCTTTACTCCTTTGATCAGTCTGCCACAGGCATCCTTCGGGAAGCTCATTGCACCGAGGGTCACACCTTGGTACAGCTTAACTCTGTCCCCTATGGTTGCGGTTTCGCCGATCACCACGCCGGTTCCGTGGTCAATAAAGAAGCGATGCCCGATGGTTGCTCCCGGGTGGATGTCTATCCCGGTCGTGGCATGGGCGTGCTCGCCCATGACGCGTGGGATGAGTGGAACACCTGCCCGGTGCAGTTCATGGGCGACGCGGTGGACTGCGATGGCTTTCAGCCCGGGGTATGAAATGACGACTTCGTCCGTGGATTTTGCCGCCGGATCACCCTCCATCGCAGCCTGCACATCGGTTTTCAGGACTTCACGGACGCTCGGGAGGGCCCTGAAGAGGGCTATCGCCGCATTCCCCGCCTGTTTCCGGCAGTCGCAGCTATCGCAGGATTCCAGGCGGCAGCGGTACGCCAGAGCACGCTCGACTTGTTCCACCAGTCGTTTGATGGCCTCATTCATCAGGTTGCCGATTGAGAACTCCAGCCCGGCTCGGCTGATCCGATGCCTGCCCGAGTAACCGGGGAAGAGGATCTCGAGGATGTCGTTGAGAATTCCCAGGATTTCCTCCCGTTCCGGCATGTTGGAGCCGTCGAGGTGGTTGATCCCTCGTTCGTCTTCGTAGGTCTCGCAGATGCTGGCTGTGAGTTCACGGGCCAGTTCAGGGGTGAACTGCGAGGGGAAGGGCTGCCGGTCGTTCGAAGAGCACCTGGCTATTGTTGTGCCTGCTTTTCCTGTCATCCCTCTGGCCTTTCTCGTTCTACCAACACGGTTACCGGTCCGTCGTTCACCAGATTGACACGCATCATGGCACCAAAGATCCCGGTCTCTGTTTTCAAGCCCGTTGCTCGCACCCTGGCTACGAACTGATCGTAGAGTGGTTCAGACACGTCTGGACGCGCCGCGTCCACAAAGCTGGGGCGTCGGCCCTTTCGGGTGTCACCGTAGAGGGTGAACTGGGAGACGACGAGTACCTCTCCCTCAATGTCTCTCACCGATAAGTTGAACTTTCCGTCCGCGTCGGTGAAAATTCTCAGGTTCATGCACTTCTCGACCAGGTAGTCGGCTTCAGCGCTTGTGTCCCCGGTTCGGACGCCAAGCAGAATCAGGAGGCCATGCCCGATTTGGCCGACGGTGGTTCCATCACAGTCCACAGATGCTTCTAGAACGCGCTGGATGACGGCTCGCATGGTTGGTCGATTGCCTTTGTTCTTACGGAGACGCTTCGAGGTCCCAGCCTGGCGTTGTCCGGGATGGTCCTACCATACCACAGCGCTCCGGCCGATAAAGGCGGCGCCGGGCAGGTCCTCCCGTCGCCTCGGCATCTGAACGCTTGGACATCGCTCGGGCGTTTCGTATATTGCGCTGATGGACGTGGGCATCGGGGTGACGTGTCCCGGGTGCTTCCGCCCTCCCTCTGACCAGCCCACCGTCCGTGAGACGCCAGACGACTGATCGACATAGAGTAAGCCAGAGAGGTGTGACAATGGCGACCGTTGGGATTGCCGAACGCAGTGCGACCATTTTGTGGCGCGGCGATGTTGTGGTTGTCGGAGCCGGCACTGCCGGTGTGGCAACCGCGGTCAGTTTGGCCCGGAAGGGGATACGTGTCTGTCTGCTTGAGAGCGGTCCTGTCTTGGGGCGTGAGGTCAGTGGCTGTTGGCGTGACAGACTGCCCGGTGACTACTTGGGGGGGGCATTGCATGCCCTCTGTGCCGGCCAGGGGGGAAACAACGGGGAGAAGCTCGACGTCTTTATCGCCTCTTTGGCCTTTGACCAGCTGATCCAACAGGAGGGCCTGACGACGTTTGTGCGGCTCAGCCCTGCCCGGCTTCTGACCGATGCCGACGGTGTCCTGAGCGGCGTAGAAGTCGTTGGGAAGAGCGGCCGGCAAGCTGTCCAGGCACCGGTGGTCATCGATGCGACACCGTGGGGCGAGTTTTCCCGCCGTGGCTTGGGGATAGCATCGGTTCAGGCGGACCGGGCAACAAGGCGTTTCTATCTGTTTGGCATTGACGTTCCCGCTGAGGGGCGCTCAGTTCCCCTGCCTGAGGCACTCGGGGCGGCAGGGAACAGCGTGCAGCTCGAGCGGGCATTCTGGGAGCAGGAAGCGATTGCGACTTTCTCCATTCCTGTGGCCCGAGGAGAGTCGAGAGGGGAGATTCTGCGTCGCACGCTTGACGTGGCAGGGGATATCACGACGCACCTCCGTGAGCACACGCCGGAATTTGCTCACGCGACGTTCGTCGACATTGCCCCGGAAATAGAGCGTGACGGTGTGCAGGTGTCGCCTGTACTTCCCGACCTTGCCGGGACGGGCCTCCACGTTCTGCTGGCCGATCAGGATGGTAGTGAGGCGAACTCGGCGGAGCTGGAACGCGCTGCATCGACGGGCATCCCACTGCCTGGCTCGGCCAATTCGTGTCCCGCGGGCATGATCCTGCAGACATCTGAGTTGACGGCTGCCCCGGAGCAGGACTTGGAGACAACGACGCTGCCGGCTGTTTGGGCGACGTTGCACGATCCTGTTGATGTGGTGGTTGCAGGATACGGCACGGGGGGGGCTTATGCGGCCTTGGCCGCGGCCGACACCGGGGCGAGCGTGATCGTGTTGGACCCCGCCCCCTTCCCCGGCGGAATCGGGACAGGGGGACGGATTCACAGTTACTACCACGGCAAACCGGGAGGAATTCAGGATGCGGTCGACGAACAGACCTCAGGGATGAGCAACCGGATTGCGGACCGCGTCCGGGGCTACAACCCGATGGCCAAAGCGCGCATCCTCAGTGACCAGCTCGCCGTTCAGGCTGCTGATGTGTGCGTCGGGAGCACGGTGTTTGGTGTCGTGAAGGAAGGGAATACTGTCAACGGCGTCATCGCGCTGGCTGATTCCGGTTACCACGTTTACCCCTGCACCGTGGCCATCGATGCCACGGGAGACGCTGATCTGGCGGCGGCCAGCGGAGCGGCCTTCGCATTGGGGCGTGAGGGAGACGGCTTTCCTCAACCCTACAGCTATACGCCAACGGTCGTCCGCGATGGTGTTCTCTGGTCTCGGAACTTCGATGCGGGGTGGGTTGATCCCACGGATACTCTGGACTTTTCCCGTGCCCATTTCGAGGGCCGTCGTCGGCTGTGGGAGGAAGGCCCCTTCACGGAGGAGATGCATCATTGCTGCCTGGCTTCGATCATCGGGCTGCGGGAGAGCCGTTTTATCAAAGGAGACGTCCGGTTGACGTTTTCCGACTTTCTGGAGGGAGCGCGTTACCCGGACACCGTTTGTGAGTCGACAGCCCACTATGATAATCACGCGATTGACTATGCCGAAGAGAGCGACTGGGCTTACCGACATGTCGTTCTCTTTGGTCTCTGGCGCCAGATGGCCACGGGGGAGTTGCCCTATCGTTGTCTGTATCCCGCTGGCGTCGACGGTGTCCTGGTAGGATGTCGGGCGATCTCGATTGACCACGATTTGCACCAACTCGTACGCATGCAGCGGGATCTGCAGAAAATCGGAGAGATCTGCGGGGTTGCGGCGGCGAAGGCGGCGCGCGACGGCGTCCCACCGGCTGGGGTCGATGTGGCCGAGCTATGCGAGGAGTTGACAGAACGGGGGGTTGTTCCTCCACCCGCGGCCGAGCCTGCGATGGCTGTGGAGATCGACGCTCTCCTGGACGCGCTGGGAACGGAACGTAACGGATTGGCCATGTGGCGTTTGAGTCAACGGGCTGCCGCTGTGGACTGGGATGCGTTCTTCACTTCCGAGGTGGTCCGGGACCGGGCATTCGCCGGAGCTGTGGCTGCGGCTGCCGGCGGAATCAGCAGTGAGTCCGTGCGATCGGTGCTGAGCAACGCATTCCGGGAGCGGATTGCCGAACCGGCCCTCGGGATCAAATCCCCTCCTCCGTACGTCGTTGCGGCGTTAGCCCTGGCTGAGATACGTGCTCCCGAGGCCCTTCCGGCCCTCTGTGAGCTCCTGCAGGCACCCGATCTGCAGGCTGCGGTGGCTGTTCTGGTGCTCAAAGCGATTGGGAGATTGGGAGACAAAGCCGGGGTTGTGGCACTCAAGGCCTTTTTGGTGGACGGGCTGGACGGTGCATCAACGGTGTCGCTGTGGGGCGTCAAGGAATTCCGGCTCACCTCGTTCCGCTTTGCCGTTGAGCTTCGCGCCGTCCGTTCGCTGCTGGAGTTGGGGTGCGCTGACGAAGTACCCCGTCTGGAGGCCTACGTTGACGACGGGCATCTTCTCATTCGTCGCTATGCCCGGCGGCTTGTCGCGATGGCTCAGTGACGACGTGGCATGGTCGTGGGAAAAACGCCAAACGCAGCTACGTTACGTGTTTCGTCAGCTTGACTCACAGCAAGAACAGGAGGCATGGGCCTCACGATGACTACGGAACTGGGCCTCAAACAAAGCAGTCTGTTGGCTCTCAACGATCTGAGCGATCAGCAGGTCTTCGGTTTGGTCGATCTGGCCATTGCCTTGAAAGGCAAGAAACTCGGACACTCGACGAGCGCCCTTGAGGGGCGATTGCTGGCAGGAAAGAACGTCTGTTTGATCTTTGAGAAAGCATCGACGCGGACGCGCTGTGCTGCCGTGGTCGCTGTGGCCGATGAGGGTGGGCAGGCGGAATACCTCGGCAAGAACGACATTCATCTGGGGAAGAAGGAGTCGGTTGCAGACACGGCCCGAGTACTTGGACGCATGTTCGACGGCATCCTTTTTCGTGGGTATTCTCAGTCGACGGTTGAGGGGTTAGCGGCGTTCTCAGGTATCCCGGTGTGGAATGGCCTGACCGACGAATGGCATCCGAGCCAGATCCTGGCCGATCTGCAGACTGCGAAAGAGGCGTTTGGGAGGCTCCGGGGCCTGCGGTTCGCGTTTGTTGGCGATGGGCGCAACAACGTCTGCAATTCCCTGATGGTGGGCTGTGCGAAGGTCGGGATAGATTTTGTCAACTGCTGTCCACAGGAGCTGTCTCCCAGTGCCGAGGTGGTTTCCCTTGCAGCGGCCGCCGCCGCACGGAACGGATGTGTCAGCGAAGTGTCCCACGATCCAATCGAGGGAGTGCGCGGGGCAAACGTACTTTACACTGACGTCTGGGTTTCCATGGGCGAGGAGAGTCAATTCCAGCAGCGTCTCGAACTGCTCCGTCCGTTCCAGGTTGACATGGCGATGGCCGATGCCACAGGGAACCTCCCAGCGGGTGCCCTGATTTTCCTGCACTGCTTGCCCGCGTTCCACAACCACCAGACCGAGGTCACCCGCGAGTTGGGGGCATTGGAGGTGACTGATGATGTCTTTGAAGCGCCGTTCTCGAAGGTGTTTGATCAGGCTGAGAATCGGATGCACACTCTCAAAGCGATTATGACCGCCACGATGGGGTAGTTCCCCATACGGCGTCAGGGCTGACGTTTCCGCCTTCCTCCGCTTGACGGATGCGTTTCCGGGCAGCATGCAGAATGTGAAGAATAGAAGGGCCGAACCCATGGAAGAGAAGCGTCTCGTCGATGTCTCCTGGCCGGAGTTCAAAGCTCTCGAAGTCCAGAAAAAGGGCCCCTATTTCAGCCAGGAAGGACGTCTTTTCCACGTCTTGATCGCCCAGCAGTTCGAGCGTGACGGCCTCGACCGACTCTGTCGACTGGCGACGTGTGTTCGCGGGATCGCGAAGAGCAAGACGGGGATGCGTTTCCTCTCAGGGTTGCTGGATCATCGACGTGCGATGTTGGATTTCACTCAGCCCAGCAGCCGTACGTTTCTCTCATTCTACGCTGCCTGTCAGATTCTTGGCGTAAAGGTTGGTGAGGTCCGGGACCCATCGACTTCCAGCGAGATGAAGGGGGAGTCCCGTGAGGACACGGTACGGACATTCAGTTCCTATTTCGACCTCCTGATCATGCGGACCCCGCAGCAGGGCTTTGCTGAACGGATGGCTTGGCTTCTCTCCAATACGGGACGACCTGTCCCGATTATCAATGCGGGTTCGGGACGTGACCAGCATCCGACCCAGTCCCTGCTGGACATCTATACCATTCAGCGCAGCTTCGAGCGGCGAGGGGGCATCGAGGGCAAGAATGTGGTCTTCGTCGGCGATTTGGCCCGTGGGCGCACTGTCCGGTCCCTTGCGTACCTTTTGACCAAGTATCCCGGCGTGAAGCAGTTCTTCGTTGCCCCGAAGGAACTGCAGGTGACCGACGACATTCTCGGCCAACTGGATGCCGCCGGCGTGTCCTACGAGGTCTCCTACGACTTCGAGAGCGTGATCCCTGAGGCGGACGCCATCTACATGACTCGCATTCAGGACGAGTGGGATAAGACGCCTGGGGAGAGCAAGAAGCTTGACAACACGCGCTACTATTTCCGCCACGACCATCTGGCCCTGTTGAAGCAGCGTGCCATAATCATGCATCCGTTGCCGCGCCGGGAGGAGATTGACGTTGCGGTCGATGCCGACCCACGGGCGATTTACTGGCGGCAGGTCCGCAATGGAATGTGGATTCGCGTTGCGCTCATCGCCACGATCTTCGCCATGGATGACGAGGTCTTCAGGTATTACAACGCCAACCTGCTTTGAGCGGCCGCAGACCGAATTTCTCCTAAGGAATCTGAATGACTCAGACGCCCCTCTACCTTAACCTCCTCCTGTTCTGCCTGGGGCTCTATATCATTGTCAGGGGAAGCGACCTTTTTCTGGACAGTGCTGTCTGGATTGCTCGCGCTTCAGGCGTTTCACAGTTGGTGATTGGGGCGACCATCGTCAGCATCTGCACGACCCTGCCTGAGTTCGTTTCTTCGGTCACGGCCTCTCTGAAGGGGGCAGTTGACATGGCACTGGGAAATGCGGTCGGGTCGATCATCTGCAACACCGGCTTCATTCTCGGAGGGATGCTGTTCTTCGTCGTTGCCCGGGCCAAGCGGGAGATCTTCCTGGTGAAGGGCGTCTTCATGGTCGGCCTCATTGGCGTTGCACTCGCCCTTGTTCGGCCATCCCTGGTGGATGGCGTCGCTCGGCTGGATCGCGCCGAAGGTTGCGTACTACTGATTTTCCTAGCCGTGTTTCTGGTCGTGAACTACTACGAGTCGCTGCACGTCGAGGCCCCGGCTTCTGAGGGCAACGGTGAGGCGCCGTTGCCTGTGGCCCGCTCTGAATGGAGCCGCCATATGGGGCTCTTCGCGGGAGGAGGACTGCTCGTGGCGATCGGTGCTTACCTGCTCATCGAGTACGGACAGCGCATCGCTTCAGATCTCGGGGTAAAGGAGGCTGTCGTTTCGCTCGTTTTCGTAGCCTTCGGGACCTCACTGCCTGAGCTTTTTACCGCAATCAGTGCTGTTCGGAAGAAGGCTGAGGACATCTCAGTGGGGAACATTTTTGGGGCGAACGTGCTCAATATCGCACTGGTAACCGGATCTTCCGCCGTGATTCGGCCGCTCACGCTTGAAGACGAGTGGCTGTTTCGACTCGACATTCCCGTTGCTCTCTGTTTCTGTGGCTTTGCCCTGTTGGTGGGCGTAGGGCGCGGGCGGCTGGGGCGCAAGTCGGGCGTTTGCCTGGTGACTGGCTACGTGCTGTACCTTGTCTCGATGGTCGCTTTGAAGCGTATTGGTTGAGCTTGAGGCACGATTGCCGGTTTGGGCGAGTGCGTGGCTGATCGCTGGAAAGGGGATCGTGGTATGGACCCGAATCGACTTGTGTTCATCAACGGCGAACTGGTACCCGAGCCTGAAGCCTGCATCTCTATCTTCGATGTGGGTTTTATGTACGGTGTCACACTTTACGAATCGCTGCGGAGCTTTCGCCATGAGTGGTTCCTGCCTGACCGGCACTGGCGTCGTCTTAAGCGCTCCCTGGGCTATGCGGGGTTGACTGACGCACTCTCCGAGGATGAGTACAGGGATGCGTTAGGGAAGGTCCTCGAAGCGAACATCGAACTCACTGATCCGGCTGACGACATCTGGGTGAACATCCAAGTTACTCCGGGATGCACATTCCCCATGCCTTTGCTTGGCCAGCAGACCTCTGATCCTACCGTGCTGTGCTACACCTGTGCGCTTCCCCATCGGGAGTATGCTCCCTGCTACCGAGAAGGGAAGCATGCGGTCACCTCCCTGTTCCGCACGCCTCCTCCGCAATGCTACGAGCAGCGCATGAAGAATCGCTCGCGGTTCCCGCACTTCCTTTCCAAGCGTGATGCGCAGCGGATCGACCCGGGGGCGTTCGGTCTCATGTTGGACGTGGACGGCTTCATTGCCGAAGGGACGGGGGCGAACATCTTCTTTGTCCTTGACGGCGTCCTTCACACCCCCAAAATGCGGAACATCCTGGTCGGTGTGAGTCGCCAGTACGTGTTGGGTTTGGCTGGCGAGCTTGGTGTTCCTGTGGTTGAGAGTGATCTGACGCTCTACGATGCGTACAATGCAGAGGAGGCGTTCTGGACCACATCCTCCTACTGCATCCTGCCAGTCTCCATGATTGACGGACGCAAGATTGGAATGACGTATCCCGGGGCGATGGCCCAGCGTCTGCTCAGCCTCTGGAGCGAGAAGGTTGGGGTCGATATCATCGGACAGGCTGAACGGTTCGCCGGGCAGGAATGACTGCGTCGCCACGGGATTTCGGGTTGCGGCCTGCAAAGAAAACGCCCTTCGGTCAAAAGGCGACCGAAGGGCGTCTGCGTTTACTGAAGGTGTGAGCTTCCCTTTGAGGGAGGGCTACTCCTCCGTTTTCTCCTCAACCGCTGCTGCGGCAGGAGCTGCGGGGGGCTTCAGGCACAGAGCGATCGCTGCTGCGATCAGGCAGGCCACACCGGCAACCATGAACGGAGTCGTCCACGCGCCAACTCCTGCACCGGAGGTCTTGGCAGCATCCTTGAAGATGCCCGCGACCTGCGGCCCGGCGATACCGGCCACGCCGTACGCCAGGAATACCCAGCCGTAGTTCGGGCCCAGGTTCTTGGCGCCAAAGAAGTCGGCCGTCGCCGTCGGGAAGAGCGCAAAGTTCCCACCGAAGTTGAAGCCGATAATGCAGGCCCCGGCAATCAGCCCTGCCTGGCTGCCGCCCATCTTGAGGAACGCCATCATCACGATGCCCTGGATGAGGCACATGAGGAAGAGGGCGAGCTTCCGCCCGATTTTGTCTGATGCCATGCCCCAGATGATGCGGCCAAGACCATTGAGTATGGCATACCAGGCCATCGCCGTTCCAGCCATCATTCCGGCCGTCTTGGCGTCCGCGGCAACGCCGCTTGCCTGCAGGGCATCGATCCCGAAGAGGCGGATGCAGTAAATGACCATCAAGCCTGCGAGAGCAGACCCGATGAACATGAACAGCAGCATGAAATACTGCGGTGTCCGGAGCATCTCACGGCTGGTCATCTCGATAGTCCCGACAGCTCCTCCTCCGCTTGTGGGTGCGGGTGGTTCCCAGCCTTCCGGCTTATAGCCTTCGGGGGGATCGACCATGACCGTCGAACCGATCAGGACGACGACGAGGAAGATGATGCCATAGATGACGAACACGCTCTGCACGCCGGGGAGGCCGAACAGGGCGGTCGTGTTAAGCAAGCCACCGAACCAGCTGCCTGCGAGTTTGACCCACAGGGTCGCTCCGAAGCCGAAGCCTGCTACTCCGAGACCGGCAATCATGCCCTTCTTGTCCGGGAACCACTTCACGCCGACGGCGATGGGCACGACGTACGCAATGCCGATTCCCGCGCCGCCAATCAGGCCGATGCAGACGAACTGGGCGGCAAAGCTGCTGCCGAAGAAGCCGCCAAGAATGTAGCCGATTCCCAGTACGATCCCGCCGAGAGCTGCTGCCCTCCGGGGGTTCTTTTTGGCCCACGGGCCGACCATAACCATGACGACTGCAAAACTGGCCAGACCTGCAGAGAAGACCCAGGCGGTCTGCTTTGCGGTGAACCCGTACGTGCCACCTTCAGCCGTCAGCAGCTTGGTGAACACGCTCCAGGCATAGATGGCACCGAGACAAAACTGAATCAGGATGGCCCCGACGACCACCAGCCACCGGTTCATTACCTTTTCGTCCGACATGAGATTGACTCCCGCTGTTTAAAGGGAAGCCGGATGCACGTTGAGTTGTGCATCCGGCTGTGTGTATCACGTACAGTAGTGAGTTCTCAGACTACTGGCGACCTTCGATCAGCGAGTCGACAACACTCGGGTCTGCGAGAGTTGACACATCGCCGAGGGTGCTTCTGTCCACGACGCCTTCGGCGATTTTGCGCAGGATTCGGCGCATGATCTTGCCGGAACGCGTCTTGGGAAGTGACGGCGCGAACTGGATCTTGTCCGGTGCCGCGATTGGGCCAATTTCCTTGCGGACGTGCTTGACGAGTTCCTTTTGCAGGTCCACGCTTGGCTCGACACCGTCAACCAGGGTCACGTAGGCATAGAGCCCTTGGCCCTTGATCTCGTGCGGCATGGGAGCCACGGCTGCTTCAGCGACTTTGTCGTGGCTGACGAGGGCGCTCTCGACCTCGGCCGTGCCGATACGGTGACCGGAGACGTTCACGACGTCATCGATGCGGCCCATGAGCCAGTAGTCGCCGTCGTCATCGATGCGGCAGCCGTCACCGGTGAAGTACAGGTCGTCGTACATGGTGAAATAGGCGTCGATGAAGCGGTCGGGGTCGCCCCACATGGTACGCATCATGCCGGGCCATGGCTTCTTGATGCAGAGCTTTCCGCCTTCGTTGCGGCCGCATTCGCTTCCGTCTTCGCGCAGGAGCACGGGTTCCACGCCGAAGAACGGGCGGGATGCGCTACCGGGCTTCAGCGTCATGGCGCCGGGGAGCGGCGTGATCATGAAGCCACCGGTTTCCGTCTGCCACCAGGTATCGACGATCGGGCGCTCGCCTTTGCCGACGTTGTTGTAGTACCACATCCAGGCTTCGGGGTTGATCGGCTCACCGACCGAACCGAGGATCCTCAGGGAACTCATATCGTACTTGGCGGGCCACTCGTCGCCCTGGCGGATCAGTGCACGGATCGCCGTGGGAGCGGTGTAGAACTGGGTGACCTTGAACTTCTCAATCACCTGCCAATAGCGGCCGGCGTCCGGATACAACGGGGTGCTCTCGAACATCACGCTGGTGGCGCCGTTTGTGAGCGGGCCGTAGGTGATATAGCTGTGTCCCGTGACCCAACCAATGTCCGCCGCGCAGAAGTAGACGTCGTCTTCCTTGAGGTCGAAGGTCAGCTTGTGCGTCAACGTGACCCAGACCAAGTAGCCACCGGTGGTGTGGACAACGCCCTTGGGTTTGCCTGTCGAGCCGGATGTATAGAGAATGAAGAGCGGATCTTCAGCTTTCATCGGCTCAGCCGGGCAATCGGCGGACGCGTTCGCCATCACCTCACAGTAGCAGACGTCACGGCCGGCAACCATGTTGCAGGGCTCATTGTTGCGCTTGATCACAACGCACTTCTCGATGGTCGGCGTCTCGGCCATCGCTGCGTCAGAGATCTCTTTCAGCTGAATGCTCTTGCTGGCACGCTTCGAGACATTTGCCGTGATGAGAATCTTGCAGTCGGAGTCGTTGATGCGGTCGCGCAGTGCGTCGGCGCTGAAACCGCCGAACACGATCGAGTGGATCGCGCCGATGCGGGCACAGGCCATCATCACAATCGGCAACTCGGGGACCATGCCGAGGTAGATGCAGACGCGGTCGCCCTTCTCGACGCCCATGTCCTTCATGACGTTGGAGAACTTGCAGACCTCAGCGTGGAGCTCTTTGTACGTGATCTTGCGATCTTCATCGATCTCATCGCCCTGCCAGATCAGAGCGACCTTGTCTTCGCGCTCGGTTCCGAGGTGGCGGTCAAGGCAGTTGTAAGCGACGTTGAGTTCGCCGTCGGCGAACCATGTGTGCTCGATTTTTCGGCCTTGGGTGTTCCAGTCGAACTTCCGCGCCTCGGTTGGTTCCTTGGACCACACAACCATTTCTTTGGCTTGTTCGAGCCAGAACCCATCGGGGTCATTGATTGAGCGATCATACATCTCCTGGTACTGTTCCATGGAGGAGATGTGTGCGTCCTTCTGAAGGGCTGCCGGTGGGGGGAATGTTCGCCCCGCAGTCTGCAGAGAATCAATGCCTTTAGCTTCGTTCGCCATCGTGTCCAGGCTCCCTTTACTTTTCCTTAAAATACAGCGGAAACTCACTCCCAACACAGTGCATCATATAGTGCTGTGCCCTCCATTCGAGAGCTCCGATCATTTGCCCAAACAGATCGGCGTTTCCCGAAATGGCACAACGAGTTTGCACGCGCGTTTGGTACTGTACAAATGCAATCTCGGTTGTCAACGTAACCGAGCACCGTTTGCTTGGGGTGATGGCTGGTTGGCGTGCCTTCCGGTGCCTTGGGGTGCCCCCTCCCTCCTAGACTTGCGGGAGGCATGTGCAAAGGCTATGGTCCTCAACTTGCATCGAACGGTTGGGGCAGGCTTCTGGCGTACCTCATGGTGATGGTGAGGGTCCAGCCTGTCAACGGGTGAGCCCAAACGATGGTTAATTCATGACGAAAGCGTTTCGCACTGCCCTGTGCCCCGGTTCCTTTGATCCGGTCACCAACGGACACTTGGACGTCATTGGACGGGCTGTTCATCTGTTCGACCGTGTGATCGTGGCCGTTGGGCGTAATCAGGCCAAGGCCCCCATCTTCACGGTAGAAGAGCGCGTGCAGCACCTTCGGGCGACCTGCGGAGAGCTGGATGGTGTCGATATCGCGTGCTTCTCTGGTTTGCTTGTGGACGCTGTCCGGGATTTTGGGGCCGTGGCCGTTGTTCGGGGGTTGCGTGCTGTGTCGGACTTTGAGTTTGAGTTCCAGATGGCTCTGATGAACCGCGAGCTGTCCCCGGACTGTGAGACTGTTTTCCTGATGCCCAGCCCGAAGTACTCCTTCGTGAGCTCCACGATGATTTGCCAACTTGCTCGCATGAAGGGCGACATTCTGCCATTTGTGCCTGACGTTGTGGCCCGTGCCCTCGAAGAGAGGTTTCGTGACCCGGTATGAGTGATGTAGCCCAGTTGCGTGTCCTGGTTTTCAACCTGCCGGCTTCGGGCGTCACGTTGCGTGGGCAGGTTTCCTTCAGCCAGCTGGGGATTGCCGACAGTGAGTTGGTGTCGTGCCCGGAGCCCGTGCGATTCGAGCTTCAGGTCACCCCTCTCAGCAATGAGGTTTTGGCCCAGGGCCGCCTGGAGAGTCGACTGCGTTGCCGGTGTGACCGTTGCCTGGGAGAATACGACCTACCGATCGTGACGGAAGATGTGTGTCATCTGTTCGAAGGCGTTGAGGCGGGTGAGATTGACTTGACGGAGGGGGTCCGCGAGGATATTTTATTAGCTTTTCCTCAACGGCATCTGTGCCGCTTGGAGTGCTGCGGGTTGTGTCCGGGGTGCGGGCAGGATCTGAATAAAGGTGCGTGCACGTGCACGTTGCCGGAGAGTTCCGAGGGCCCTTGGGCCGCCCTGGACGGGCTGAACCGCCTGGGGGATGAGCTTGGCCCTGAGGAGTCCCGCGCTTCTGAATGAGTGACGGAGAACAGAGGGATTGGCCCTTGTCAGTCCTGATTGGTACCAGCTTGCCGGCTGGGCCTGTGTTGCGTTTATGTGGAGTTAGGCGAAATGGCTGTTCAACAGAATAGGGTAAGCAAGCGTCGGATTCGGCACCGTAAGGCTGCGAACCGCTATCGGGGAATGCAGGTCACGACCTGTCCGATGTGCGGCGGCACCCGGATGCCCCATCGGGTCTGTCCGAGTTGCGGTAGCTACGGCGGACGCCAGGTCATCTCGATCACGGCGGAATAGATGCTGACGATAGCGGTCGATGCCATGGGGGGGGATTTCGCTCCCCGTGCTATCATCGAAGGTGTCGCGGCGGCGCTCAACGATGACGTTTTTGCCGACCCCTGCGCGTTTCTGCTGGTGGGTGACGAAGCCGTGCTCAGCCAGGAGCTTGCGCGGGTTGACATCGCGGGCGATTCCCGGCTTGAGATCGTCCATGCCAGCCAAGCTGTCGCGATGGATGATGCACCTGCGACTGCCCTGCGCAGCAAGCGCGATTCGTCCATCAACGTTGCCGTCGGGCTTGTGAAAGACGGGCGGGCCGGGGCCGTAGTCAGTGCTGGTAACACGGGAGCCGCTGTGGCCTCGACCGTGGTGAAGCTGCGCATGCTCGCTGGTGTGGAGCGGCCCGGTATTGCCACGATCTTCCCTTCCCCCACCGGTCCGTTTGTTCTGCTGGACGCCGGTGCGACTGTGGACTGCAAGCCAATGCACCTTGTGCACTACGCGATTATGGGCGATGTGTATGCGAGGCGCATTTTGGGGCACGCTAACCCGCGCATCGGCGTTCTGAGCGTCGGTGGCGAAGAGACCAAGGGCAACGAGCTCAGCAAGGAGACATTCAAACTCCTGAGTCGGCTGGATAACATCCGCTTTGTCGGCAATGTGGAGGGACATGATCTTTTTGGCGGCGAGGTGGACGTTGTGGTATGTGACGGTTTTGTAGGTAACGTGACCCTCAAGTGTTGTGAGAGTCTGGCGAAAGCAGTATCCCACATTCTCCGGCGGAATCTAGAGAAAACGTCTCTGCGCAAACTGGGTTACCTACTATCG
Organism: Lentisphaerota bacterium; assembly: GCA_018676675.1. Classification (GTDB taxonomy): domain Bacteria; phylum Verrucomicrobiota; class Lentisphaeria; order Oligosphaerales; family JABHEG01; genus JABHEG01. Next base: position 123,760 of record JABHEG010000065.1, on the reverse strand, counting down.
CGGAATGCATATCGAGAACTCAAGCAGGTCACCGACTACGCGGAGTATGGTGGAGCGCCTCTGTTGGGAGTCAATGGTGTCTGCATCATCGGGCACGGCTCCTCATCTCCTCGCGCAGTCACGAACGCTCTCCGGGTTGCCGGGGAGTTCATCCTGCATCAGGTGAATGAGCATATCGTCGAGCGCATAGAACATCTGGGGTTGGGCCCTGAAGTCGACGTCAAGGGCCAGCCAGACGGCTGAGTGTGTCTTCGCGGCGACAAGAAAGCGAGTATTATGGGACAGTATGGGGTTCGGATTGTCGGCACGGGGTCCTACGCGCCGCCCAAGGTGCTCACCAACCATGATCTTGAGGAGATGGTCGACACCTCGGACGAGTGGATCCTGGCGAGGACCGGCATCAAGACTCGGCACATTGCTGCCGATGACCAGCCGACTTCGTCCCTTGCTTACGAGGCTTCCTTGAAGGCCCTCGAGGCAGCAGGAATGGCGCCTGACGACATTGACCTGATCATTGTTGCAACGTCGTCGCCTGATTGCATTTTCCCGAATACCGGGTGTTTCCTCCAGCGGAAGCTTGGAGCAACGAATGCAGCCTGTTTCAGTCTCGAGGCGGCGTGTTCCGGGTTCGTTTACGGGTTTCAGGTAGCTTCTGGAATGCTGCAGAGCGGGATGTTTGAGAACGCTTTGCTTGTCGGCGCGGAGAAGTTCTCCACACTCCTGGACTGGACGGACCGGACGACCTGCATCCTGTTTGGTGACGGGGCCGGGGCGGCTGTTCTCAGACGCGTGCCGAGTGACGACAACGGCTTGCTGGCGTGCAAGCTGGGAGCTAATGGTGAGTTCGCGGAACTGTTAGGGGTTCCGGCTGGTGGAACGGCCATGCCGTTGACCCATGAGCGGCTTGATCAGCGCCTTAATTGTTTGCAGATGAAGGGCCGGGAGGTATTCCGACTTGCTGTCAACGCGATGGTCGAGTCATGCGAAAGCGTCATGGCTGACGCCGGCATCTCGATTGATCAGGTGCGTTGGCTGGTTCCCCACCAAGCCAACACCCGCATTATTCTGGGGGTTGGGAAGCGCCTCGGGATCCCAACTGAACGCGTGTTCATGAACCTGGACCGGTACGGCAACACGTCCGCGGCAACGATTCCCATTGCCCTCGATGAGATTGCTCGCGGGGAGCTTGTCTCGAAGGACGACTACGTGTTGTTGACAGCTTTTGGGGGCGGCCTCACATGGGGAGCGCTGCTCCTGCGCTGGTGAGTTTGCCCTCGCTCACGTGTTTTTTCTTTCCGTCGTTTCTATTTCAGGTAATTAACTGAGCAGGAGGTCCTCCAATGGCTAAGCGCGTAGGTTTCATGTTTGCGGGGCAGGGCGCTCAGCGTGTGGGAATGGGGAGAGATCTGGCCGAGCAGTCTGCTGGCGCTCGGGCTCTGTTTGAGATGGCTGACACGGTTTTGGGGCGGGAGCTTTCTACCCTCTGTTTCGACGGTCCCCTCGAGGCGTTGACCGAGAGTGCCACGTGCCAACCCGCCATCTACACGATGTCTCTGGCGTGTGTGGCGGCACTTCGTGAGCAGGTCGAACTGGAACCTGTTGCCTGTGGTGGGTTAAGTTTGGGCGAATTCGGTGCCCTCACGACCGCTGGCGCCCTGGAATTCAGCCAGGGACTGAAGCTGGTTGCTACCCGCGGTGCCCTGATGGGAGAGGCCTGCAGAGCGTCGGATGGCGCAATGGCTGCTGTGCTGAACGCGGAACTTGAGTTGGTGCAGCAGCTCTGCACCGAGAACAGCATTGACGTGGCCAATCTCAACTGTCCGGGGCAGATTGTGATCAGTGGCGAAAAGGCTGGGGTTGAGAAGACGGTCGAAGGGTTGAGCGCAGCAGGTGTGGCGAGGATTATCATGCTGCAGGTGGACGGGGCTTTCCATTCCCGCCTGATGGCTCCCGCGGCCGAGGCGTTCGCCGGTGTCCTGGCGGAGACCCCTTTCGCTGTCCCTGGGTGTGCGGTTGCGCAGAATGCCGTTGGCGAACTGGTCAGTGATCCGGATGCCATTCGTGATAATCTCCGTCGGCAGGTGACGGGGAGTGTGCGGTGGGAAGATTGTGTGCGAGCGATGATGGGAACAGGGATCGAGGCCCTGATCGAGTTTGGCCCGGGCAAAGTCCTGAGCGGCTTCATGAGGCGAATTGATCGTCGCTTCCCGACCTACAACGTGGCCAATGCCGAAGATGTCGCCGCTGTTGTCGCGGCCCTCTGAGCGTCGCATCCCGTCGGCATGCCGCCGAGTCGGGTAGACAGATTTCAGCCAGCCGAACAAAGGAGTCGGACAATGAAACTTGAGGGAAAAGTTGCCATCGTTACGGGAGGCGCACGCGGCATTGGGCTGTGCATCTGCGAAGCTCTGGCTCAGGAAGGCGCACGCCTTGCTGTCGTTGATATTCTGCAGGAGACTGCGGAGGAAGCAGCCGAGGGATTCAGAGCGCGCGGGATTGAGTCCCAGGCGTTCGCCGCCGACGTGGCCAATGTCGAGGACGTGGGGCGCATGGTGTCCGAGGTGGTGGAGGCCTTTTCTGGGGTCGACATTCTCGTAAACAACGCCGGCATCACACGTGACAACCTTCTGATCCGGATGAAGGAGTCGGAGTGGGACCTGGTCCTTGCGGTCAATCTGAAAGGGACGTTCAATTGCATCAAAGCGGTGGCTCGTCCGATGATGAAGGCTCGGAGTGGCAAGATTGTCAACATCGCTTCGGTGGTCGGGGTGATGGGCAACGCAGGGCAGGCGAACTACAGCGCCTCCAAAGCGGGTGTGATCGGGCTGACCAAGACAGCAGCCAAGGAGCTTGCGGCGCGGAATATTACGGTCAATGCTGTTGCCCCGGGATATATCCAGACGGACATGACTGAGAAGCTCTCCGCTGAGGCACGTGATGCGTTTCTTACCGCCATTCCGCTTCGCCGTCCAGGGACACCGGATGATGTCGCCCGGGTTGTCTGCTTCCTCGCCGGCCCGGATTCCGCGTATGTAACCGGCCAGACGATTAACATCGATGGCGGACTGGTGATGTAGCAAATATCGGCAGAAGCGCTTGCATAGCTAGGGGTTTGGTGACAAATTATTCGGGTTATTGAGGTGATACGGGCACGGCGTCTCGCCCGCCCGGACGGGAAACGGAATTCTGAACCAGAAACAGAGAAGCAGGACGGGAGTGCAACATGTCTTCGGTTGCTGAACGTGTGCGTGAGATTATCGTGGATCAACTCGGTGTGAACTCCGAACAGGTCGTCCCCGAGGCGAAGTTCGTTGAGGATCTGGGAGCTGATTCGCTGGATACGGTCGAGTTGGTGATGGCACTTGAGTTAGAGTTTGGGGCCGAGATTCCCGACGAGGAAGCCGAGAAACTGCAGAGCGTCGGCGACGCGATTGCCTACATCGAGAAGATCAAGGGCTGATCCCCTTCTGTTTGGGCAACTCAAGGTCACCTACCGGCGTTCGTTTCTTCGGTATGTGGCCTTTCTCTATCTTGTTACAGCTTGTAAAGGACGATCATGAGCGAACATCCACGGGTAGTGGTGACCGGCACTGGCGCGGTGTCCTGCTTTGGCATGGGCACATCAGTGCTGTGGGAAAACCTGTTGGCGGGTAATTCCGGTATTGGCCCGATCACAAAGTACGATGCCTCTGCTTTCCGGTGTCAGATCGCCGGCGAGGTAAAGGACTTTGACGTCACTGAGTACATGCCCGCCAAGGAAGCCCGCCGGATGGATGCGTTCTGTCACTATGCGATCGCCGCGGCGGATGAGGCGGTCGCGATGGCTGGCATATCGGCAGACAACATCGACGTGACCCGGGCCGGCGTTATGGTCGGTTCCGGCGTCGGAGGAATTCAGAGTCTGCAGGATCAATGTGAGATTTTGATGACTCGTGGACCGTCGCGCAACTCTCCGATGACCGTCCCCATGATGATCGTCGACATTGCGTCAGGAGTTGTCTCAATTCGTTTTGGCTTCTCCGGGCCTAACCTGTGTGTTGTTACGGCCTGTGCGACTGGTTCACACTCGATCGGTGAGGCGATGTGGATGATTCGTCGCGGCGATGCGGACGTTATGGTCGCCGGTGGGACGGAAGCATGCGTTGCTCCTCTGGGACTGACTGGCTTCTGTGCGATGAAGGCGCTGACCAAGCGCAACGACGAGCCCACCAAAGCAAGTCGGCCTTTCGATGCGGAGCGGGATGGCTTTGTCCCGGCTGAGGGGGCTGGTGTTGTCGTGCTTGAGAGCCTGGAACACGCGAAGGCTCGCGGAGCCGAAATCCTGGCGGAAGTGGTTGGCTACGGTCTGACAGGCGACGCGCATCACATTACGGCTCCTGAGCCTGGCGGGAGTGGCGCGGCACGGGCCATCACCAACGCGCTCAAGGGCGCAGGGATCGGGCCTGAGGGCTTGGATTATATCAATGCTCACGGGACGTCAACGCCGCTGAACGACAAGACGGAGACGGCATCGTTCAAGGCTGCTCTGGGTGAGCGCGCGTACGCCATTCCGGTTAGCAGTTCGAAGTCGATGATCGGGCACAACCTCGGCGCTGCCGGCGGATTGGAGAGCATCGTGTGTATCCAGTCGCTCATCAACGGCGCGGTCCATCCCACGATAAACTACGAGAATCCGGATCCGGAGTGCGACCTTGACTACGTGCCCAACTGCGCGCGTGAGGTCCCTGTGAGGACCGCGATGTGCACGAACTTGGGCTTCGGTGGCCACAACGCAGCCTTGCTCTTCAAACGCTGGGAGTAGGGCTGGACCACGAGTCTTCTGTCGCGGTGAGCGCGCGCGCTGTTTGTTCCCTCAGCTTACTTTCAGGTTGACTATGTATGACCCCCGACCACAACGGCGGGGGTCAACCCTTCTTAGAAAGGGGACGGATGATGAGACCGATCGCCCTTTTTGGTACGTGCCTCTTGCTGGCCATCAGTATGCTATGTGTAGGGTGTTTGCGCCCGAAACTGGCCGGCCGGCGGCTCTTTGGGCATGAGTCCACGTGGGCTCAGACGATCACGCGGAGCTACCCGGGCTGGCGAGCCCCCTATCTGGCTCCCATGTTGCGCGGCGGCGAGGATTCCAGCTGGAGCCTGCGGGCCTACGACTCGCGTGCTGCCGTGATCGCACCGACGGAAGCGATTCCCGTTCAGGGCCCAGGCAACGAGGTCGGCGAGGACGACATCGAGTTGATTCCCGTGGATGGCACGATTCCACCGCCTGTCCGAAGTGGGAAGACCTACACCGTAAAGAAGGGCGATTCTCTGCGTGGGATTGCGGCCAAGGTGCTGGGGGACGAGAGGCACTGGGAGAGTCTGTTGAAGCAGAACCAGAGCAAACTGAGCAATCCTGACCAGCTTCGTCCTGGGATGATTCTCGAACTTCCCTTCCTCTAGACGACGTCTCTGAGGACCGGTCTTGATCCGGGGGTTACCATCCATGTCACCGACTGAACCAGAGCTCTGCGCGCTAAGGCCCATGCATGATACGGGGTGGGATCATGGGGCTCTTTGACTTCATTCGTTCCCGCAAGCGTCGGAAGCTGGCTCGCAAAGGTTTTGCGCAGACGAGCAAGATCCGCCGAGTCGAGCCTGCTCATGCCCGCACGCCTCATATGGGCCGCTCCTTCCTTGCCGTGTTGATCCCTGTCGCTGTCTTCATCGGCGTGTGGTTCACTGCGAGCTTCAGCATTCTCTACCGGCGCAGCCACCCCGCCTCTCGTTACGTTGCCGGCCAAGTGGCAGACCGTAACATCTACAGCGAAGTGGATTTCTTTGTTGTGGATGGGGTATCGACCGAGGCCCGACGGCGTGACGCGATCCGTTCCGTCCCTCTGGTCTTCCGGATCAATCGTACCGGTCCAGGAGAATCCGTGGTGCAGGAATTCCGGATGGTCCGGGAGTCGATTGCTGCCCGGATGGAGAAACCCAAGGATGTCGATGATGGGGAGGAGCTGAAGCCGGAGCCACCTGTACGCAAGCACGTGGCGGACTTTGTCGCCGGGCTGAGCGAGGAACAGGCGGTCACACTGGAGCGGCTGTTCGGAGCGCCGGAAAAGGGCCGTCTCCTTGGGAAGAGCGTCACTGAGGCGTTGAATCGCGGAGTCTGGGGAGATGCGTTGGCTTCGCTCCAGACGACTGGCGACGGCGTCCCAAGTGCGCAGACTGTGGTGTTGGTCGACGAGCAGAACCGGAAGTCGGAGTGCCCGGTTGAGGACCTTCAACCCAAGGCTGCCGCGATCGCGGAGATTGTGGCTCAAGTCTCTTCCGCGACGCGAATCAACAAGACGGAGGAAAGTGAGGCCTTGAGGGGGTTGCTTTTCGACCTCCTCCAGCCGAACGTTGTCCCCGATCCCGATGCAACGCAAGCAGCGCAGAATAGTGCCCGGACGGCCGTCGAAGACATCAAGAAGCTCGTACCTGCCGGGGTCCTGCTGATCAAACGAGGTGTGCAGGTTACGCAAGAAGACATTGACCGCCTCGAACTACACGAGAAAGAGCGGCACAGCCGTCCTTCCTTCCATGAGAACCCCCTTGAGATGGTGCTGATCCCCGGGATCTGTCTGGTGCTCTGCCTGGCTGCTGCAAAGGCCCTGCAAACGCTCCGAGAGGATCTGATTCGAGACCGAGGGATGGTTGTCCTGGTCGGCGTCGTGATGATTATCCAGATCCTCCTCTCTCGCGGCATTGCGAACGTCTATTACATGAACTGGAGCTCCTCCTTCTTCCTCTTTCCCATCATGCCTCTGTCTTTTGCCGCGATGCTCTTGTCTCCGTTGGTAGGGCTGCGCGTGGCACTCTGGGCAGGGACGTTCGCGGGGGTGATTGGTGCTCTGCAGAACGAGCAGTCTCTGCGCCTCTTTGTGATCGGCGCCCTCACATCCATGGTTGCGGCAGTGTTGATGCGTCGCGTGCGCAAGCGCTTCCATGCATTTCGGACTGGGGTCGCCGTCAGTGCCACCGTTTTTGCGGTCGATGTACTTTTCCTTTTCCAAACTGAGATACCCCTTGAAGTGCTTCCGAAGATTTTTGGCCTGGCGTTGCTCAACGGGATTGGGATGGCAACGTTGGCGTCCACAGTTCTGCCGTTTTTCGAGTATGTGTTCGGGATCACGACCGAGATCAGTCTGCTCGAATTGAGCGATTTGAACCACCCGTTGCTGAAGCGGCTCCAGCTCGAGGCACCGGGGACATACCACCACAGCTTGATGGTGGCCACGCTTGCCGAACAGGCTGCGGAAGCCATCGGGGCTGATCCCCTCCTGGCCAGGGTCTGCGCGTACTTCCATGACATTGGGAAGCTGAGTTACCCAGAGTATTTCACCGAGAATGCGCGTGGCGCTGATCCCCATCAGGAGCTTCAGCCGCGCATGAGCAGCCTAGTTATCCTGAACCATGTGAAGGAAGGCATCGATCTTGCCCTGAAGTACAAGCTGAAGAAGCCTATCCGTGAAGCAATTGCGCAGCATCATGGCACAAACCTCGTGTTTTTCTTCTACCATCGTGCCGTGACGAAGCAGAATGGTGGTGGCGAGGGCCCGATCGGCGAGCAAGACTACCGGTATCCCGGGCCTCGCCCCAAGCGCAAAGAGATCACCCTTATCAGCATCGCTGACTCCTGCGAAGCCGCCGCGCGTTCGCTGGAGAAGGCCACACCTGCGAAGATCAACGCACTGGTTGATGAGATCGTGCAGAAGCGTATCCGAGACCACCAGTTGGACGATGCGGACCTGACTCTTGGCGAGCTTGCCGTGGCTAAGGAGACCATCGCGCGCGCGCTAGGTATGATGCTGCACGGTCGTGTGCGGTACCCGAAGGAATACGATAATGAAGCTGATCTTTTCGAAGCAGTCCAAGAAACCGGCTCTGAAGAACCGGAGGCTCCTGATGAAGGCAGCCCACCAGGCTCTGATGATGAGTCGCCTAACGGACACGCTTCCGGCTGAGACCGCAGACCATGGTCTGCTGAACGTTGTGGTTGTTGATGGGGCGACGATGGCTGACCTCAATGAGTCTCATCTTGGGCATTCAGGACCAACTGACGTTCTGACCTTTGATCTGCGCGGAGAGGGTCCGCCCGTGGATCACACAGAGTGGGTTGTTGCTGAGGTTTATGTTTGCCTTGACGTAGCTGTCAGGGCGGCAGTCACCTATACTACGAGTGTCGGTTACGAGGTGCTACTTTATGCGGCCCATGGCATGCTGCACCTTGCCGGCGAGGATGACCGAAATGATCGAGACCGACGTCGCATGCGGTCTGCGGAGCGTCGCATTATGACGTGTCTTCAGGCGGCTTGGCCTTTGGAAGAGCTCTTCGGATACTAGTGCGTTCCTTTTGCTCTCCCAAGTAGTTCTCAGATGTCGGAAGTGCAACGTTCCGCCGGACCGAGATGGCATCCCGTCCGTGCGTGAACAAGCAGAGCGAGCTCGCTTGACCGCCATATGATACCTGGACACTTGAGTCTGCCGCTTGCCGCCCTTGGACTCGCTCTTGGAGTACTGTGGTCGGCCACGCGCGTCGCTTTGGCCAATCTCAGCGGGGGGGCCGTTCGCAAGCTTGAGCTCAGGGACCGCGCCTTGGCTGAAGGGCTGGAGAGGTGGTTAGCGAAGCGTGAGGAGCTTGGCATTCAGGTCCGATTGCTTCTCCTGCTGGACTTTTCGTTCCTCCTGATCTGTCTGTCCTCCTGGGATGTCGCTTCGGCTGATCGTGGGTTGGCGGCCAGACTTGGCCCAGGCCTGTTGGGTATGCTCGCATTCTTCGTGCTGACAGAGGTCATTGGGCGTCATCTTTCCAGCCTGACAACTGCACGTCTACTGTCTTTCTCCGTTCCTCTGGTTCGTTTCTGTGCCGCGCTCGTGTTCCCGCTGTCCATCCCTCTATGTGCGGGCCACCGTTGGGCCAAGGCCTGGCGTGCGAAGCACGCGGAAGAGGCGGAGGAAGCGACGGCTGAGGATGAGATCATGTCGTTGGTCGAGCAGGATGAACAGGAAGCGGCGCACAAGGCTGACCTGGAGGCCGATGAGCGGAGAATGATCCGTGGCATCTTCGACCTGGACGAGACCCTTGTGCATGAGATTATGACCCCACGGGTTGATGTCGACGCCGTTGATGAGGCGACGTCCGTGCAGGATATCAAGGCCCGAATCGTGGATTCAGGGCACAGCCGTATTCCTGTCTATCAGGGCACGATTGATCAGATTACCGGTGTCGTGTTTGCGAAGGATCTCCTGGACGATGCTCGAGTCACTGGCGCTTCGTCGGTTGTGGACCTCCTGCACCGGCCGGTGTTTATCCCGGAGACAAAGAACATCGGTGATTTACTCACCGAGTTCCAGCAGAACAACAACCACTTTGCGGTGGTGCTTGACGAGTATGGCGGAACTGCGGGGATCGTGACATTCGAGGACATCCTCGAGGAAATCGTGGGCGAAATTCGTGATGAGTTTGACAGCAACGAAACGGAGGCCACTCGCCAGGTTCTTCCGGACGGTCATGTCGTCATGGATGCCAGACTGGGGGTCGACGAGCTGAATGAAGCCCTCGGCCTTGAGTTGTCTGAAGATGAAGACTTTGACACGATTGGCGGGTACATCTCAGCCTTCGCCGGCCGGATCCCAGAGGCCGGTGAAGTGATCGAGACGGACGTGCTGTGCATTGAGGTAATGGAAGCAGATCCCCGCCGTGTCCTGACCGTGAAGATCCGGAAGGTGGAGGGGGGCGCGATCATGGACGGCGTGTGACGTGTCCCCGAGCGGATCGGAACCGCCTTTGTCTGAATCGTCTCCCGCCGTCGTTGGTGAGCGCGCTGTGCGTTGTGTAAACAGGAAACAGTCACGTCCTTCCTGCCCTTGATGGCACTGACTTCTGTTCCCGACAAGCCTTGAGGAAGAACATGGTAACGGTCTGGATCATCTTTCTATGCGTCATTGGTGCACTGGTGTTTGAGCGTCTGACGGTAGGGGCTGTTACACGCCATCCCAAGGGTCGGGAATGGGTTCGCTCGCACAAGGTCTTTCACCCGAATTCCATCTCTCTTATACGGATCCCGATGGGGGCTGTCAGCGTCGCTTTCTGGTGGGCAGGCTGGGAGATACTCGCGATTCTCTGGTTCTCGGCGTGGATGATCACAGACCTGACCGACGGCACGATCGCGCGGAATTGTGATCTGGCCACGGAGACCGGGAAGTGGCTGGACCCCCTGAGCGACAAGTGCATGTACTTTCCCCCATTGATTTACTTTGCCGCACGCGGCGTGCTGCCGGAGATGTGGGTAGGCGTTCTGGTGGTGACCGACTCCATCGGCCAATTGTCCAGGTTGTTCACGCACAAGAAGGCGGCCAACTACTTTGGGAAGGCGAAGACAGCGCTGATCACGACCCTTCTTTCGCTGATCGCTCTCAATCAGATGCAGCAGCTGTGGTTTATGTCGCCGCGGTTCATCGGCTTGTTAACGGTATCTTGTGGGCTCCTTGCCTTCCTCTCATTTTACTGCAAGGTTGTCCCCGACGTTTGGTACGCGAATTCTCTCACCTTGGCCAACTTCCTGTGTGGATTGGCCGCCGCCTGGAACATCCAGAGCAATCATCCCCTGCGGGCCTTTATCCTCGTCTTTGTGGGGCAGTTTTTTGATCTGTTCGATGGCCGAATGGCGCGCAAATTCGGCTCAACGAGGCACGGTCCGGTGTTCGATGATATCGCGGATGGAACGACGTTCGGGCTGGTTATCGCGTTTCTTATCTTCCACGAGCTGGCCGCTTCGCTTTCAGCGTTCCAGGGGGCTGTGCTGGCGGCCGTCTATGTTCTGTGTGTCTGCTACCGACTCTACCGCTTCCTCAATCCACCTTCTCCCTTACCGCGGGGAATCTTCAGAGGGATGCCTTCGCCGGCGGGGGCGATGCTGGCCGGGGCATCTATCCTCTTGTTCTCGGACCGGTTGCCACTGCTTGCCGCGGGACTGGTGTTGGTGACTTCCGGCCTGATGGTCTGCAGCATTCGCTACCGGCACTTCGGCCAGCGAATCTGGCCGGGCCTACCCAACACGATGAAACTGCTCGTGTTGATTCTGCTGCTGATTTTCGTCAGCATGAGCTTTGCCGACAAGAACTACGCCGGCTCATTCATGCTCTTTTGCTTCACGGTGGCTGCCACCTACGCCATCTATGGGATCGACTACCGGAGGACTCCTGAGGACCCGGAGGAGAAGGACGACAGAGCCGAAGAGCCGGTGGGGACGCCATAGCCACTGCGGCATTCGGGGGGGCAGGGGAGAGAGGGGGGCGTGTCGCTCAAGCGTGTCGACGGCCAAGCTGCATGGGAAGAGAACGCGCCTGGATATATACTCAGGTGTCTAAGCTGACGCCCCAATGGACCAGGCCTGCGGAGACGGTCTCGGGGAATGAGCCGGACCAGGCGCAGCATCTCGCGGAGCCCACCCCCATCTGCCCCCGGGGATCACTCCGCGATGTTCAGTTCCACCTCCTGATTGGTGAAGATCCAGTAGGCTCGCCCGGGGACTAGTTCGTCAGCGGTCTCGTAGTCGTCCTGATGCCATGTGTAGGCGGGGGGGGTGTAAGTTCCTGCCGGCCGGGCAAGCCATTCCGGCTGGATCGGCGCGAACGTCCCATCCGCGCCGGGAGTCGGGGCGACTCCCATGAGTGACCAGCCTGCTGCCACGGTCACCGTTGCCTCCAACACGGCTTTTCCACTGATCTGCACGATTTCATCCGTGCTCCCCGCCGAGCGGAGCCAGTATCCCTGACCTGGGAGGAGCACGGTTGGGCGGAAGTAGGTCGAGCCATCCCAGGCCCAGACGGTGTAACGTGAACGACCGGGGAACACGGCCTCTACCTCGGGTGTGGTCAAAGCAAGGGGCACGGAGATCATGTTCCAGCCGGGGGCTATGACTAAGTCAAAAGTGAGGACCGCTTCCTGAATATCAACTGTCACCGTTGCCGCTTCGGCCAGGCCGAGAGGGTCGACGGCCTCGTAGACAAACGTATCCCCACCCGAGAAGCCCGGCTCAGGTGTATAGCGGAAGCTCCCATCCGTCTCGAGTACAACCGAGCCGTGCCGTGGTGACACGCGCAGGACGGCTGTGAGGGAATCATTGTCCGCATCGCTGTCGTTGCCGAGAACTCCGGGGGCGCTGACCTCCAGAACGGCGAATTGGGTTCCCGTATATGCGTCTGCTTGTGCGACGGGTGACTGATCCGGCAGGGCCTCCACGGCTATCGTCTCCGTCCCACCTATGTCTCCGTCATTGTCCGTGGCCAGGATGACGATGGTGTGGTATCCGGCAGTGGGCGCGAGCCATTCGATGCTGAATGGCGAGTAGGTCTGTGTACTGACGAGCTCGCCGTCGACGAAGAACGTTACCTCTGCGATGTCTCCGTCTACATCTATGGCGGCGGCGTGTATCCACAGGTCATTGCCGGCCGGAATCTGTTGGTCGGGGTCAGGTGCAAGAAGTTCCACTGCCGGTCGGAGGTTCCTGCCGGGAGGAGAAAGCACAAAGGCCTGTTTCCTGCCTTGATGGAGTCCGTAGCCGGTGATCTGTCCTGCGTCATTGATGGCTGTTGCTGTCTCAAGGGTCCAGCCACTGCTGCTGTCGATCATGGTGTTCAGATTGACTCCTCCGTAGCGGTCCCACAGCATTGCCACCTTGTTCCCCTGCGTGTCTTCAGCCCAGCCTACTACCTTTTCTCCGGCGTTCACACCCAAAGCTGTGCTGCTGCCGTTCCCCAGACTCGGCAACGTCTGCGGCCGCGTGCCCCACCAGGCAACAGCCTGTCTTGTGCCGTCTCTGTGCTGATGGTAGCCAACGGCCAAACCGGAGTCCGAGACGCCGAAAGCAGCGGTTTCACCGAGGGCTGAGTCGGGACTGGGGAGGAGTATCGTCTCGTCCTCATTGGCATGCCAGATGAACGCCTGCCAGAGGCCACTGGTATCCTGAGCCTGTCCAACGGCGGTGCTCCCTTCTCCGGCAACGCCGTAGGCAACGCTTTCATCGCCTCCCAGGGAGCCGATCACGCGCGGGGCATCAGTCGGGGCTGTTGACGTCCAGAGGCAGGCTTGGCGTTTGCCGGCATCCGTGGTTGAGAAACCGGCTGCCTGTGGGCCTGAGATGTCGTATGCGACCCCGACATCCCCGCCGAGTGTGGGCAGCAGCAGTGCTTCACCCGCCGCTGTCCACAGCGCTGGTGCGGGAACATAGCTTGGGGACACCGCCATGTACCCGGCCGTCACACCTGAGTCGTTGAGACTGTAGGCAACGGCCCCCGCCCCCATGTCCTCTAAGGGCGTCGTTTCTCCCCGTCCTTCCTCCCACCGGATGGCTTGAAGCCTCCCCGAGTCTGCCCATGCGAAGCCGGCAACCTGCCCTTCTTGATTGATGGCCAGCGCCTGTGTTTCTTGAGCCCCATCAACGGTCAGAAGGGCCACATCCATCGTGTCACGCAATGCAGCATTGACCGCAATATTACTTGTTCCAGACAGTGATTGGGCATCTCCCGGCTCTGGCAGTTCGGTGATGAGAAGGTTGCCGGCGAGGTCCTGAACCAGTGCCCCATTGAGCTGGAGTGCGGTCGTGTCGATGTAGTCCAGCTGGCCGGTGACATCCCCTGGCAGCGTTGTGTAGCGGAATTTGAGCAGGTTCGGCGGGGTGAACGTCGTCGCCACTGCCGTCCGTTCCGGCCAGCCCGTGTCCAGCGCCAGCACCGGCATTTCCTGGGCAAATTGTACAGTGACGTCTTCCGAGAATTCCGCAGCCAGGAGCAGTTCCGCCTCCGCGCCGTACAACCCATCGGGGCTCTCAGAGAAGACGGTGTTGACAGTCGGGGCCTGGGTGTCCATCACCCACTCGACGGTTGCTCCCTCTGCCATGGCGTTACCGGCTTCATCAACGATGCTGGGTGACGGCGACATTGTCAGGGCGTATTCGCCGTCTCCGGTGGTGAACGGCTGCAGTCCGTAGATCGTCCACATTGTTGTTTCGTGCTCCGGCAGCGCCGTGACGGACTCATCCAAGGGGATGGGTACGCTGTCTCTAAGCAACGTAATAGCGGCAGGCGAGACGCCGGAGACAGTTTCAGAGAACGTTGCGGTCAGGGCTTGTACCGGTGTGTTTCGCAGCGCGGGCAGGACGGGCACGAGCACGACTGTCGGGGGTGTCCGGTCGACTGTGTAGCGTTCTCCTTCGCTGAATCCCCCGGTCAGAGGATTGTTGAGCACGTCTCGGATAGACTGATCACCATCCAGCAGGTCAATCCGGAGTTCTCCATCTCCGCTCCCGGTGTCAACCGCGAGGTCGTAGTGGATTCCAGGTAGGTTCTCCTCCAAGATCACCGTTTCTGACTGCACGACTCCGACAGCGAGAAGCGATCCGGTCTGGTAGGGAACAAAGTCCTCGTCCCGAACAGGGTAGACGGGTTTGCTGAAGCGAATTCGGTAATTGATGAAGCTGGCGTTGGTGGGGGATGCGTCGAGTCGGGTCATGTTGACGACTGACGGTGGCGTTCGGTCATCCAGGTACACCGTGCCCGGATCTCCGTCTCCACCGATGCCCACGCCTTGCCCACCATCGACTCGGAGGCTCCCGCTGAAGGTGTTGTTCGCGTAAACGACGATTCTTCCTCCTCCTCCTCCACCACCGGTTCCGGCTTGGAGGTCAGGTGACACGCTTCCTCCCTCGGCCGTGATTATGCCCTCGCCCTGGAATTCTGTGGCATCGATCAGGACGGCCCCACCTGCACCCGCTCCCGCTCCGGCTGAACTACCTGCCCCGTCAGCACAGATCCAGCCATCACAGAGCACGTTTCCTGTAACGGTGAGCCAAATCAGCCCGCCTCCGTTTCCTCCCGGGCCATCTGGTGTGCCTCCTCCTCCTGCTCCGGGTTCCCCTGGAACGGCAAACGAGCCGTACGTGACGCCCGCCTCGGTCTCCGTACCCTCTCCACCCATGCCGCCGTGGCTTCCTCCTGCATCCACTTCACTGGCTCCGACGGTGTCGTTGTTGGTCGTGCGTCCGGCAATGCTTGGATTGCCCGATTGGTAGCCCCCGAGGAAGCCCAGCCCGAACGCGTTGATCATGCCTCCCGCGTCGAGAGTGAAATCTCCCTCCACGGTCACGTCGAGCAGGCCTATCTGGCCCGCGTCTGTTGGTAACGGCTCGATGGTGGCGCCGGACTGTACGTGCAGGCTCGTGAAGGAGTGAGCCCCGTCAAGGACCACGGTCGTGGGTACAACTCCGTCTCCGATGGTGAGGTCGTAGTCCTCAAACGTGTGGTCGTTCGCGTTGATGGTCCTGGGATGGCGCAGGATTGCCGCGGCCTGGACGACCGGCGTTGACACTGGACCGGTAAGGTTGTCTTCGAGGGTTGGGTCATACATTTCTGACGACGTGCTGAACTGGCTGCTGATCGGGACCACTGTTTCGGGAGCCACTTCCCCGGAGACCAGAACATTGGCTGTGGCTCCTACAGCGATCGATCCGAGGCTTGTGGTCGCGTTCAGGGGTGCCCACGTGTCGCCGCCGTCGAGGGAGACCATTGCTGTATCCAAGGCGCTTGACAGATCGCTCTGAAGGATGGCATCCTCTGTGGCGACCGGCCCCTTGTTCTGGATGGCGATGCTGTAGACCAAGTCACCTCCGGGGACCACTGGTGAGGGGGCGCCGTCAGCCACGATTGCCAGGTCGGCTTTGTAGACGACCCTGAGGGTTGCGGATGTCGGCCCGTAGGTCAGGATCCACTCGCGGCTGTCGCTGAAGGAAGGGAAGAGGGAATCGCTGAACTCTCCCGTGACGGCAGAAGCGTTCAGGAACACGAAGTCGGACCAGACAGGCGGGTCGTAAGGCGGGATGACGTTGGCCTCCAAGGTTCCAGCCAAGTCCACCGAGCCTGTGATCGTAAGCCTGTCATGCTCAGTGATTGGTGTGGTCCCGGCCAGATCGAGGGATAACACGCTCGTGGAGGTCATAGCGAGCGTGCCGTCAATGTGAAGCTCGCCGGGGGACGTTCCGGGGGCAATCCGGCCGGCATTGGTGAGAGTTCCAGTACCTAGATCAATGAGTCCATTGCCCGAGAGGACCCCCGTTGCAGTGTTCTCCATCGGGGTTCCCTGCAGTGCCATCCCCCCCGCTGTGTCGAGGAAAATGACGCCCGCATTGTCGAACTGAGCCGCCTCGTCTATCTGCAGGAGCGCGTTCGTCGCGTTGATCGTTCCCTCATTCACATGCGTTTCTTCAGAGCCCGACAGTACCAACGGAGCCAGCAGATCCAACAATCCCCGATTGAGCAGGGCGCCAATCACTGACACCGGATTACCACCCAGAGTAGGTGACCGGCTCCCCTGAGCGCCAATCGCGGTGCGCAGGATCCCGTTCTGCCCATTCTCAAAGGGTGTGGACTCAACGGTCAATGTCGTAGCGGGTGACGCTTCCTCATTCGTTTCCAGCAGTATGAGGCCCTGATTCGTCAACGGGGCTGTGATCGTCAGCGCAGCCCCGGGAAGCAACGTTACCATGCTCTCTTCGGTGGTGGTGAGTGGGGCGGTCAGTTCGTTGCTGAGTCCCTGTACATGGACGGCGGATTCGTTCGCAACTGGGACCGCGATCCTGCTTCTCCCCCGGAGATCGAGGTCGCCTTGGTTGGTCAAGCTTCCCGTACCAATAACGTCTGTGTCCAGCAGTGTCCAGGAGAGCAGGGAGACAGCTGTGCCATCCAGAGTGAACTCCGTTTGCTCGAGGTCCAGAACACCTGCCCCGCTGATGTCCCAATCCAGTTCGTGGAAAGCTCCATTGCGGATTCTGAGTGTGGATCCATCGGCGATTGACACCGGGCCGCCATTGCTGAAGCTCCCGCCTTCTCCCTCCAACGAGAGTTCCAGGCTGGCGTCCTGCAGGTTGATGGTCCCGGTGTTGGTGTGTTGAGCACCGTCCGCGCCGATGGTGGTGGTGGTCCGAACGTTGATTGACCCGGCGTTGTGCAGTTCGCTCACCATGCGGGCATCGTACGTCCCCTGGGTCTCGATCGCCCCAGTGGCCAGGTTGGTCAACACCCCGGACTCGAGATACAGAGAGGCGTCACCCGGTTCTGTCGCCTCTATCCGGAGCTGTCCACGGTTGCTGAAGTCCCCGGCTATGTAGAGCTGCGTATCGCCTCCTGCTATGACTAGGGACGACTGGTCGCCGGTTGTCAGGCCTCCATTCAGGTGTGCGACTGCTCCGGAAGAGACGGAGATGCTGCCGCGGTTGTCAGCGACCAGCTCGATTGCCGTGTTGTCCCGGAGCGTGATCGCCCCATCGTTCGCGATCACCCCGACTCCGTCGATCGTTCCGCCGTCCACGATCAAGACACCGTTTTCTCCCACATCGCCGTTGCCGCCGAGCGTCAGTGAAGATTGCGAAATGGTCAATGTTTGCGTACCGGTGTCTCCACCGATTTGCAGCCCGGCGACCTGGGCGTCGATGTCCAGGGCTGCCTGGATTCCCTCTTCCAAGGTCAGGAACACGCTGTTCCATGCGTTTGGTTGGACCGGAGGGTTCCAGTTTGCCGTGTCGCTCCAGAGCACTTCATCTCCCAGACCACTCCAGGTGATGCCATAGGGGTAGTAGACCGTTCCGTCCTGCCCTGCCGGGCCGCTGTTGCCCCCAGTTCCTCCAGCCGCGGTGATGGTCCCGGTGATTGTGGCATTTGGGGCATCGAGAGCGACGCGCCCGCCTCCGCCTCCGCCGGTTGGGGCTCCGCCGGCCCCCCCGCTCCCGCCGTTGGCTGAGATCTGGCCTGTCCCGCTGCAGTCCGGGGCTTCGAGCCAGATGGACCCTCCTGCTCCGCCTCCTGCCATCCCGGCGCCGGGCTGACCGTCGGCAGCGATCGTTCCTGCATAGCTGAGTGCTCCAGTCACCTGAATCCGGATGGTGCCTCCCCCGTTTCCGCCGGTGTCGAGGTCCCCAAGGGCCCCGCCTCCCGCGCCCGGAAGTGAAGGCTCGGTCATGTCGCCGTACGTTGCAGAGACCGACCGTGAGGGTTCTCCACCGACTCCCCCGTGGCTTCCTCCGGCCGTGTCGGAGCTTCCTCCGGAGGTCGTGTTATCCTGCGTTCGTCCCGTGTTGCTGGCAAGGTTGTCCCCAACATTTGCGCCCAGGTATCCGTTCCCTGAAACATCGATAGCACTGGTGTTGTCAACAGTGAGTGTGCCGCTGATGTAGACGTCCAGTCCATAGACTGCTCCCGCGTGTGACACCTCGTGAGTCATGAGAGACCCGTTTAGCAGACTGAGAGGACTGTTGATGCTCAGCGTGGTGTCGCCGGTCCAGTGGATGTAGGAGCCTCCGTCCATCGTCAGTGTTTCCACGGACTGGAGCGGGGCTTTCAGCGTTCCGCCCGTGAGGAGGTCGACGTCTCCGACGTTCGTCAAGGATTCCGAGGAGAGGCGCGCGCCTTCGGATACGCTGAGAGTGGTCAACGCTGTCAGGCCCGGAGCATCCGAATAGGCGTGGTTGGCGCTTGCCCCATGGTTGTTGAGCACCAGTGTTTCAGTCCCATTGGCGATATCTTGCCAGTAGACCGTTCCGGCCCCGCCGTTCTGGCCTGCGTTGCCACTGCCGCCGCCGTAGCAGGTCACCGTACCGGAGAATGGTGTGTCGCCCGTATAGAGGAGGGCAATGCGTCCTCCTCCGCCTCCGTGGGTTGCGGCTGCGGGTGTTGTCCCGCCATTGCCTCCCCATGCATTGATCTCTCCCGCACCCGCCAGGCTGTCGACACTCAGGCGGATGGATCCACCGGCGCCGCCACCGGCTTCGCCGGGTTCGGGCGTGTCACCGCATGCCGTGATGAGTCCATCATTGTGAAGTGTTCCTCCTATTGCCAAACGGATAACGCCACCACCGTTTCCTCCGGGCGTTGTGACAGATCCTCCCCCAGCCCCGGGCTCAGACGGGGCTGTTGGACTGTCGTACGGTGTCGCGTGCCCTCCACCCGGCCCCCCGTGGCTTCCACCCGCCACGCCAGCGCTTCCGCCAGCCGCAACACTGTCACTTGTCCGGCCGACTGGTGACGCGTTTCCGGGCTGGTTCCCGCCGAGATACCCGAGGGCGTCGGCGGTGACCACGGCACCGGAGTTGACGATCAGATCCTCCTCAATGCTGAGATCAATCGCACTGGTTGTCTCGTCTGTGGCGGGGGAGTGGGTGAGGATCGCGCTGTCCGCAACCGTCAGGCGCTTGAGGTCGTGTGCGCCGTCTATCGTGACTGTCACGGCACGCTCCCCGTCCCCAATGGTCAGGTCATACCCGTCGAACGTGGTGTCATCGGCAGCGATAGTGCGGTCCTTCTTCAAGATGGCCATCATCGGCACGACCGGGGTCACGAGGTCGCCGGTCAGGTTGTCAGGAGGATTCGGGTCGTAGTGGTCGGAAGAGACCTCAAAGGATGAGATGACATCCGTTGTCGTTTCCGGCCGGACCGTCCCAGTGACGACGACCTGCGTGACCGATTGGAACGCCAGTTCGCCAAGAGCAAGATCACCTGTCCACGGAATGGGGGCATTTCCACTAACGGAGACGGTGATTTCATCGAACGCCGCGGGCAACGTCGCGCTCAGTGTCGAGCCCGGTGCATCGAGCCGCCCGTTGTTCGTGATTTCGAGTGTGTAGGTGACATCGTTGCCGGGGATAACGACTGCCGGTGACACTTGGTGGGTGATGACCAGGTCCGAGATGTAGACGACTCGCAGCAGCGCCTGGGGCGGGTGGTACTCCATGATCCAGTCGCGGTCCAGATCCAGGGCTGAGAAGGGCGGCAGATCCATCTCGGCGAACTCACCTACGACGTCGGTTGCCTCAACCAGAGAGTAGTCCGTCCACACTGGCGGATCGTAGGGGGCGATGAGTGTGACCACGAGCGTGCCATCCAGCGTTGCGGTTTGGGTGACCTGGATTCGGTCATGCTCTGGCCCGGGGACTGTACCACCGAGTTCAATGTCGAGGATGCTGGTTGCGGTCAAAGCCAGGTCGCCATCGATGAGCAGGTTGCCAGCGGAGGCCCCAGGAGAGATTGTCCCGGCGTTCTCGACGCCATCATCTCCGACTACGACCGTTCCTGTGCCCGACAGAGTTCCGGCTTGGAGATTTCTGAATGGTGTGCCGGTGAATTGAAGCCCACCCGGGTCGGCGACCAGGACGTCTCCGGCGTTGTCAAATGACTGGGCACCCGTGACCAGCAAGGGTGCCTGGATCGCACTGACAACTCCGGTGTTGGTGTGGATAACGCCCTCCGCCGTCAACTCGAGGGGTGCCTCGACGTCGATGGAGCCGGCACTGTTGATTGGGCAACCGATGCGCGAAATGGCCGCTGTGGGGCCACCAGTGCTGCGGACAACGCCGCCTGCTTCATTGGCCAGTCCGCCCGTGGTAACTGACAGCAGAGGCGTGCCTCGGGAGCCGATCTCCGGGATGAGTTCGATCGTGCCTTGGTTCGTCAGGGGTTTTGCGCAGGAGACTGTACTCGCATCTCTGATGGCGAGTTGCCCCTGGTTCGTCAGGGGGGCGTCAAGGACAAGTGTGGCGTCGGCTCGGGTGTCGATCCGGCCGCTGGAGGGGGCGGTCAGCGGGGCGGCAAACGTGTTTGTACCTGCAGTGGCCTCAATCGTTCCTTCGTTAGTCATCGGCAGACTCACCAGCGCTCCGCCCTGCAGGCTGACCGTCCCGGTGTTCGTGACTGATCCGGCTCCCTTGAGCTCGGCATTGAGCAGCGTCCAGGTGACTGCGGAGGAAGCGGCCGCCCCAATGTCGAAGGTTCCGTCTTCGACGTGTATGTCACCTGTGCCGTCGACGCCCCAGCTGGGCTCGCGTAAAGTGCCCCCGAGAACCTGCAGCCGAGCGGTCGCGGGGATGGTGATGGCGCCGTTGTTCGTGAAGTCCGGATCGGTGCCCACCTGCGAGACGATCAACTCCTGCCCAGCGGCAATGTTGAGCGTACTGTCGGCTGCGTTACTGTGGTGAGCGTCAGCCTTTTGCAGGACCGTTCTTGCGCCGACATCGAGCGTTCCGGCATTGTGACACTCTGCGTGGAAGCGTGCTTCCCCGGTGCCGCTGGTCTGGATACGGCCCCCGGTCGCATTGGTCAACGAGCCGCCAGCTATCTCAAGGGTGACCGATGTTTCAGGTGATGTGCTTTCCAGGTGAATCAGCCCGTTGTTGATGGTTGGACCAGTGATCTTGAGTAACGTATTCGGACCGAGGAGTTCAAGCACGGAAGCCGCGATGGACGTCAGGCCGCCGTTGAGCTCGGCCGCTGATTCGGGGGCGACCTTGACCACGTTCCGGTTGTCGACCGCCACGTTCACGACGGCCCCATCGGTGAGCCCGATTGATCCGTCGTTGTCAATGGGGTTGGCTCCGTTGAGCGTGCTGTCGGCTACCATGAGTGTGTCGTTCGCGCCGATCTCGAAGGCGCCGTCGAATGTCAGCGTGCTGTCCTGGACCGTCAGCTTCTGGGAGCCGTTGGCGCCTCCCAGGAAGAGGCTCTTGACGTGGGCATCGATATCCTGAATCGCGTTGGCGCCGGATTCGAGAATGATGTAGGTATCGTTCCATGGGCGTGGGAGGATGGGCGGGTCCCAGTTCGCCGTGTTACTCCAGTACGTCCCGTCTCCAAGCCCATTCCAGTAGATTTCGTAAGGGTAGTAGATTGTGCCATCATTGCCCGCCGGCCCGCCGTTCCCACCCGCGCCGCCGAAGGCAGTAATTGTGCCGGTGATGTCAACATCAGGGGCGTCCAGGGCGATGCGTCCTCCGCCTCCTCCGCCAGTCGACGTTCCTTCGTTGCTCCCGTCGCTGCCGTTGGCTGTGATGTGTCCGGTTCCGTTACAGATTGGGGCGATAATCCAGATGGATCCGCCGGCTCCGCCGCCGGCCGGTCCTGATGCCGGCGCGCCGTCCGCAGCAAAGCGCCCTGCGTACGTAATCGTGCCGATCACGTTCACATGCATGACGCCACCACCGTTGCCGCCGGCGCCTGAGGTGTCCAGCGCTCCGCCGCCTCCGCCGGGGCTTGTCGGAGTCTGCATATCACCGTACGTCGCGGCGACGGCTCGAGTAGGATCGCCTCCTCCGCCCGCGTGGCTCCCACCCGCACGCCCCGTGCTGCCCGCGCTCGTACTGTTTCCGTCGGTACGGCCGGCTTGGCTTGGGGCGTTGTCTCCACGGTTGGCTCCCAGATAGCCGCGCCCGGACACATCCAGAGCACTTTCTGCATCCACGGCCAGGTCGCCGTTGACCTGCAGGATCAAATCGTACACGGCGCTCTCGTCTGACGTCTCATGGGTCAGTACAGCGCCGTTGACGAGGTCCAGGTTGCTGTTGACTGTGAGCGTTTGACCTGTGCCCCAGTCGACGTACGTGCCGTCGTCTATCGTGAGGGTGTTGACGGATTCGAGCGGCGCTCGGAGAACGCCCCCTGAAAGCAGTGACACGTCCGTGGTCTCAATAAGCTCAGAAGACGAAAGGCGTGCGGCTCGGGCCACCGATAGCGTGTCGAGTCGGGGGAGCCCCGGAGCGGTGGAATAGGCGTGGTCCGCCACATAGCCGGCATTGTCCAGCGTGAGCTCCCCGTGCCCTATGTCTGCTTCTTTCCGGTAGACCGTTCCCGCACCTCCATTTTGGCCGCCGTTTGCGCCACTTCCGCCGCGGCACTCAATCGGACCGGTAAAGGAAGGTGTCGAGGTGTAGTAGATGGCGATCCGCCCACCGCCGCCCCCGTGCGTCTGGGCAGCGGTTGCGTGGCCTGTATCTCCACCGTTGGCGCTGATCGTCCCCGTGCCCAGGAAGTCAGGCAGATGCAGGTAGACCGCTCCACCTGCTCCACCACCTGCTTCGGACTGTGGCGCGGCGTTGCCGTTCGCCGAGATGCGACCGTCGTTGTGCAGCCTTCCCAACACGACAAGACGTATGACCCCGCCGCCGTTCCCCCCCGGGCCAGTGCCGGCGCTTCCTCCTGCACCGGGCTGGGTCGGGTCGACAGGACTGTCGTAGGTGCTTGTCTGAGCGCCGCCCGGCCCGCCGTGGCTTCCACCGGCGGCGTCTGTTGTGACGTCCGTCGGTATGTTTCCGCTGGTGTAGCCCACGGAGGAGGGATTGCCGGGTTGGCTCCCGCCCAGGTAGCCTCGACCGTCTGCATCGATAGCGCTGTCACTGTCGATGGTGGCGTTGCCTCTGACTTCCATGTTGACCTTGTACGTGGTCGCGATCGTCGCGATCCGGTGCGTGATTGTTCCTCCCTGGAGCACGTTCAGGTCACCGGTGACCACGAGCTTCGCGTTCGGGGAGGTCTGTTCAAGTACGGCGCTATCGATGGTCAGATCGACCACCGATGTCACATCGGTTTGCAGGGAAGCGCCGGCTTCGACCAGAGTCGTGTCGGCTCGTGAGAGGCCCGTGGTGGTCACGGCCGCTGCGTTGCTGACCGTCAATGCCTTGACCGACGTGATGTCCGTGATCTGCGTGGGGGTCATTGCCGAGGCAACGCCGGCGTTGTCGACATGCAGCTCGCCGAGGGATTCGCCGACCGTTTTGAGCCAGACCGTTCCGGCTCCGCCACCGTTCCCGCCGGTGCCGCCCGTACCGCCTGACGCGTTGATGGTTCCGGTGAACAGCCCGTGCTCTTGGGCCACGACAGTGACCCGCCCTCCGCCGCCTCCGCCGGTCGCGATGTCCGCGTCACCAGCGCCCGTTCCGCCGTTGGCCGCGATCGTTCCCGATCCGGCGATCGTCACAGTGGTGATGCGTATACTTCCTCCAGCTCCGCCGCCAGCCATCGTCTGAGGTGTGTCCGGGCTGGTCCCGTTGGCTGAGATCGTGCCGCCCTCATCGACGGTGAGTGTACCTTCGACCGTGAGGAAGATGATGCCTCCGCCGTTACCGGCTGGTCCTATGCCGCCCCCGCCGCCGCCTGCCGTGACTGGCGCGGGTGTGTCACCGTACTGGGCTGCGCTGCTGCCGGGTGAGCCGCCAGAGCCTGCGTGAGAGCCGCCAGCTGGGACCGTGCTGCCCGGGGCGTGATCAAGCGTCTCCCCGAAGTCCTCGGTGTTCGTGCCTTGGTTTGCGCCAAGATAGCCGCCACCATCGGCGCTGATGTGACCACCGGCCTCGATGGTCACGTTACCCTTGACGGTGAGGAGGAGGCCGTCTGGGGCGCTCGGGGTGATTGGGGGGTGCGTGACGGTGGCGTATGGCCGGACGATCAGGTCAGCCAACTCATGAGGGCCTTCGACGGTGAGGGTGACCGGGTTCTGCCCGTCGCCGACGATGACCCTACGCCCTTCGAGATCGGTGTCGCTGCTCGCGACGAAGCGATCAGAGGTGATCGTGATGTCGGTTGAGAGCGGGTTGGCGGAATCGCCGCTGGTGAGGATGAACTGGCTGAATCCGGTGAGTCCCGGAGCCGTTATTGTGCCGATACCGTCGGCCGGATCACCGCTGTTGTCGATGGTCGCACCGGTCACGGCTGCCCACGGTGTTGCCGTGGCGGACGGGCGGGTGTAGAGCTGAAGAGCGTCCTCGTTGCCGATGCCGGGCAGGCCATCGAAGTGAATGACGACATCGGCAGTGAAGGGCGCTTCTTCATGGGCAAGCCATACCTCCCAGTGCGCGGCTGAGTAGCCGGGAAGGAGACCGTCGTCCAGAGTGGGAATGACGTCGTTCTGAACGACTGCGAAGAGCGCATCCGGGCCGGGGCCATCCTGCCAGGCCAGATCTGCCTGAACACCTGCGGCGACGTCGATGTTCTGGGCGTCGCCTGAACCGGCCAGTGCCCGGTCGCCGACGATGGCTCCGGACAAGACGCGGACCGACGCATCAGCGTTCACCAGCGTCCCATCGTTGGCGTTGGCAGACCCATCGCGCATGGTGACTCCGTCGGGCTCGTCAAACCGCCAGTACGCTCCCAGGGAGTTCAGGTAGTCGGGGTGTTCGGACGTGACCTTGCGGTTGAGCCAGTCAAGTCGGGTCGCTTCGTCGAGCGCTGTATGCCAGATCCGGACTTCATCAATGTCACCGGCGAATTCGCGGGTGACGGCCAGGGCTCCGTCAGGGACGCCGTCGATGTTGCTGCCGATATAAAGTGGGGAGAGGTTCTCGTAAGAGATATCCAGCCCCGGGAATGTTGCCTGGGCGTCCTCCCGGCCATTCACGAACAGCGTGACATCCACGCCGGCTTCGTTATCGACGACGACAGCAGCGAGGTGCGTCCAGACGTCGGCTTCGACGAGTGTCGCACTGTTGAGAGAGCGGTCGATGAAGTCCCCTACACTGCGGAATGCGACGTTGAACTGACAGTAGCCTGTCCCGCCTCCGGTGACGGAGAGCTGGTAACCGCCTGAGGCGAGGGATGGACCGAAGGTTGAGAGGATCACCCGGTGTTGGTCGATGGCGCTCGGTCTGACCCAGGCCTCGAGAGTGAACTCAGACATACCGGTGAGGGCGGTCCCGCTGCCGCAGTCGACGTATTCGTCGATCCCGTTGAGAGCGAGGGCGCTGCCGGCTCCGGGCACCACTGGCAGCACGCTTACGGTGATGGCGGCCTGGTCCTTGCTGCCACTCGTCCCGTCCCCGACTTCGTAGCTGAACACGTCCTTGCCCAGGAAGTCTTCGTTGGGGCTGTAGTGGATCGCGCGTCCGTCAGCGCTTACGCTGGCATTGCCGAAGACCGGGGACGAGACAAGCCGGAGGACGGTGAGGGTCTCGTCTGCGTCGGGTGCGAAGGTGTCGTTGGCGAGGACGTCGAGTGTGACGGTCGCGCTGTTCCCATCGACCGTGAAGGCGTCAGCCTGTGCGGTCGGCGCGTCGTTAACCGGGGTGACGGTGAGGACGAATGAGTCGGTCTCATCGTAGCCCAGGTTGTTGGTTGCGGTGACATCGATGGTTGCTTCGCCGTACCAATCAGGCTGGATTACGAGGCTGAGTGCCGCCGCCTGAGAGATCGCCGGGACCACGTCCCCCTGGCTGGATTGCGCCTCGTAGACGACAATGCTGTCGGGGTTGTCTTCGAAGACGGTGTCTAGGTCCGCGACCGTGATTGTTCCCTCATCTTCGAGGACCGTGATGTCGTCGATGGGTGAGACAATGCGCAGGCGGGCGCCAAAGGGGATGCTGGCCGTGTTGTTGTTCGTGTCGAACTCAGCGGGAATCGAGTTCTCAACGATCACCTCGATGTCGCCGTAGTCGTCGGCCAATGTTGTCTGGATGACGGCCGGTGCGGTCTCTCCCGGCTCAACCGACAGGGAGACGGTGTTGAGGAAGAGCCGTGCCTCGCCGAGGAGGTGGTAGAAGGTGACTGAGGCAGTGCCTGCGGCGCCGCCGTTGTTCTTGATGTTGGCTGTGATGGTCAGCAGTTCGCCGACATCGGGGGTCGTGTTTGACATGGTGATGGCGTCGGTTTCGGGGAACGTGAGGTCGGGTGCGTCGCCGACGACGAGGGCGCGGCTGGCTTCATTGTTGGTCTCACTCACTTCACCGACGCTGTTTTCCTCGTCGATCTTGACGCGTACCACATGGGTGCCGATCAGCTCGGAGGAGAACGTCTCGGTAGCGACAACCGTGGTGGACGAGGCGCGGTCGTCGTTAGCACTCAGGCCTTCAACCCAGATGCGCTCACCGAAAAGCTCACTGTTTACGTAGAAGGCCACGTAGAACCCGTCGGATGACACGGATCCGCGGTTGAGTATGGTCGCTAGAATGCTCACCTCTTCGCCCGGATCGGGGTTGATTTCGCCTGGGGCGATGTGCTGAGACAGGATTTCCAGGTCGGGGTTCCGGTTATAGACGTGCACGCGCAAGAGGGCGGTGTTGTTGTCCTCATGGATCTCCACGATGTCATCCGGATAGTCCGCGAACACCGTGACAGTGTAGGAGCCCACCGTGTTGAACTGGTGTGAGACGAGGGGATGTGTGAAAGCCCCGGCGGCGATGTGGGGGATCACGTCCGTGCCGATCAGGGCCCCGTCGAGTCTGAAGGAGACCCCTACGTTGTCGACCGCAAACGATCCGCCATTGCCGATCCGCGGCCGGATGTCCAGAATGGTCTCCACCGGAATGCTGACCGAGTAAGGCCACCCAAAGGTCGCGGTGACATCCGGCCCGAGGATGCGCATCCGAGTGTTGTTCAGTTCGTTCAGTTCGGGGACGACATTTTCCTCATCGACCACCACTCTGGCCTCATGTCCGCCAGCGACAACTGCCCAGACGGCCGAGGCCACCTGCCGGCTTCCTCCTACTCCCAGAGAGTCGATATAGACCGGGTCACCGAGCTGGACGTCATCGATGTAGAAGGTCACGAAGAAATTCTCGGCAGCGCTGCTGCCCGAGTTGATGACCGTTGTGGACAGGTTGATCGAGCCTCCGACGGGTGGCGCCTCGTCAGAGATCTGGATCGGCTGCGGAGCGATCTCGGAGGTCGCCCGCTCAACGAACAGGCTCTCGAAGTAGATCTGGTTGATCTCGCTCCACTCGGCCACGAGGTCGTCCGGATCGACCACCACTTTGACTTGGTGCCAGCCGCTCTCCGCGAACGAGACGTTCGGGAGGCGGACGTAGATGGAGTTACCGCAGCAGACTGGCGGGACACTCACGTTGCCGATGAACCGCTCTTCGTCTCCGAACAGATCGTAGACGCGCGCAACCGTATCGGCGGATGGCGAGCAGGTGATGTTGCGGATACGGAAGCTGATGTCGATGGTCTCGTTCTGCAGCGGCGATTGATCGCTGAAGTACATGTCCACGGGCACCAGATCGGGCAGCACCGGATAGACGTACCGGGAAATGGAGCTGCTGTTGTTGTGTTCCCACAGCTCCTGGATGCTGTCGTACGGATCAAGCCGGATACCTACGTTGTGTTTTCCGACGGTCTCATAGGTGACATCGAAGGTGAGGGTGGTGCCCTTTCCGGCACCCAGATAGGCCACGTTCCGAGTCTCGACTATCTGCCCATCGGCGGTGAGGTGAACGAGGATGTTCTCGGCTGGCAGGTTGCCGGAATTGGCGAAATAGGCTGAGACGGCGATGGGCGTGTTGATGGTCACGCACCGGGTTGTCCAGTGCAGGTTCCAGTAGTTGGTGACAAGGTCGGGACCCTGTGGGGGAGGCGGGGTGAAGCCGCCGCTCCCGACTGGAATGGGGATCACCTCAAACTCGAGATCAGGCCCGACACCGGTCAGGGTGAAGTCGGTCACCTCGGCCCGCACGGTGTAGATGCCCGAAATACCCGGGACCGGGAAGTGAATGGCGAAGCCACCGTTGTAGTTGGTGTGGCCGACGAAGGTCTGGCCCGTCTCGATGATTGTCACGTCGACCTGTGCCCCGGAGACGTCCGAGTCTGAGTCAAACGAATCGACATAGTCGGCACGGCCGGAAAGCCGCATCGTGCCGTAGGGGTAGACGGTCGTGTTGCTGAGCGCTCCGGTGACCTCGATAGCCCCGGGGACCGCGAAGTCGCCGACCACCACCGGGCGGATTGCGCTGTTGTTCAGCTCGTTCTCCTCCTCGATGTCGCCTACCTCGTCAATGACCACTCGAATGGGATAGAACTGATCTATGGGGAAGACGTGGTTGATCGAGACCGTCGAGGAGCTGTGGGCGAAGAGTTGCGGGATCACGCGTTCCTGAATGAAGATGTCTTCCTCGTAGAAGCGGACGGAGATGTTCTCGGTGGGGAAGTCGGAGGCGTTGTGGACCTCCGCGGTGATGGTGATCTCTTCGCCTGGATCCGGGTTGCGATCGGTGAAGGTGATGTCGTTGGCGAAGATCGAGATGTCGAGCAGGTCGTCGCTGACGGTCGGGCCTGATTTGTATTCCGTGGCTTCGCCGATGGCCTTGTTGCCGAGTTCGTCGTAAGCGAGGAATGTGTAGCCTAGCCGGTGGTCGAGTGGGCGCGTGGTGAGCAGTGAGAAGACCTTGCCGTCGGTCACGACGGTGTCTTCGCCGTCCGCTTCGCTCATGACGTACTCGCCTTCGTCGTCATCGAGGCAGTCGCCGTCGCCGTTCAGGTCAAGGCAGACTTTGGGATAGCCGGCCATGGGGGCGTCGCCGTCAGCGTCCCGGTAGATGACCCGGTACTCGAAGAACGTGTCAGGCGATCCCAGGCCCGGGGCAACGCCGGTGTCCCCCGGGAATGGGGAGACGCTGGAGAACGCTAGGTTGGGCTGTTGCGAGGGGGTATAGCCGAGCCCAATGACGAGGACCTGGTAGTCGCCCGCATTGGAGGTCCACGTGAGTCTGCCGTCGAAGGATGCCACTGCGTCGGGTCCGAAGTTCAGTGTCGTTGTTCCTTTCTGCCCCGGTTCCAGTGAAAGAGGCGGACCGGTCACCGTGAACTGTGGCGTGTCGCTCGTTCCGGCAGCAAGGTCGAGGGTCGTGTTACCGGTGTTGGTGATGACCACCTCTTTCGCGGCCTGGTGACCAATCGGCACGAGGCCGAAGTCGTAGAACGTAAGTGCGAATGAGGCGGCCGGAGCGGGTTGCTCCCCGGTCCCGGTCAGGCGCGCGGTGAAGCTCCCCGTCGCGGTCTCGAGGGTGAGTTCTTCGTTGTAGAAGACCGTGTCATCTGGGCTGAACACGACGTCCAGTGTGGCCTGCTCACCCGGGGCGAGGTCGAGGGTGGCAGCGTTAGCAACTGAGAAGGGCGCGTCGACGTTGATGGCATTGACATTCACTGGTTCGTTGCCGGTGTTGGTGACCACGAGATCGCGGCGTAACGTGCGGTCGGTGGCCAGGGCCCCGAATGCGATCGTGCCGGGAGCTAACGCCAGGTTTCCGCCGGCGACCACCAGTGTTGCCGGGAGCAGAATGCTGGGGGTGACCGGGTCATCGCTTGCCAGCGCAATGTCGGCAGTGTACTCGCCGGGATCGGTGTTGCCGTCGAACTGGACCAGAACCACGGCATTTTCTCCCGGCTCGACGGTCCCGGTCGTCCGGTCGAGATCCAGCCAGGGGACGGACTCGGTCAGTGTGTAGTGCAGTGGGGCAACACCGGGGTTCTCAATGGTCAGTTCATCGACTGGGATAGCTGTGCCAACTGCCACGGTGTGGGTGAAGGCGGTTGGCGAGGGCGTCGCAACCGCGCCGTTGATGGTGAGGGTAACCGGAACGGCGATGGTTGGGTTGGCAGGATCATCCGAGCTCACGATCAGGTTCTGTTCGTGGAAGCCGGGGTCGCTGCCGGTGAAGGTCACCACCACAGCATCCTGTTCCCCTGGGGCGACTGTTCCGCGCGTCTTGCTCAGGGCGCCCCACGTTTCGGTGACCGGTGCGCCGGACACATCCGTGGCAGCGTCTCCTTCCAGGAGCCCATCGTTCCCTAACGTACTACGG
Source organism: Lentisphaerota bacterium (assembly GCA_018676675.1). GTDB lineage: Bacteria > Verrucomicrobiota > Lentisphaeria > Oligosphaerales > JABHEG01 > JABHEG01. The sequence goes on along the minus strand of JABHEG010000065.1, from coordinate 93,359 downwards.
TCGCCGCCGTCGCCTGCGTCGAAGGTCCAGAGACCGCGGAGGCCCGCTTCATAGCCGGTCAGGGCCCGCATCATGGTCGCGTGGACCTGGACCTCCGTGCGCTCGTAGTTCCACACGCGAAGGCTGTCGATGCGCCCGTTGAAGTCCGTGCCTTGGGGGGCTGCGCCGATCAGCAGCGGCGTGCTTGAGGAGACCAATGCCGCATCGACAGTCAAATCGGCAGCCATTGACCCGTTGACATACAGGCGTATCGTGTCGCCATCGAACGTTCCGGCGACATGGGTCCAAGGGGCTTGGGGCACGGGAGCGGTCACGACGTGGGACGCACCCGAGCCGATGAAAAATGCGATGTCCGTACCGGTGTCGGTGAGGAGGAGGCCGAACCCGTCGGTCTGTGTCGCGTCGGTCGTCTTGGTGACGATGGCTCCGGGCGTTGTGGTTGGTCTGATCCAGGCTTCGACGGTGAGATGCACGAAAGACAAGCTGGAAGCGTGGGGCACGGTGACGACATCGCCGTCCCCGTCGAGTGCGAGCGCGTGTCCGGCCTCGCTTCTGGGGATGCCGGCCAGACTGTAGTTGAGTTCGGTGTTTCCAGTGTTGCTGATGATGAGCTCACGTGAGAGGAACGCACCGTAGTCAACGACCTCATCGAACATGTCCGGGTCAATGCCGATCACCGGCTGAACGCCGTTGCCCTGCAAGTCGACGGCTACCGGTGCGTGTGCGCTGTTGACGATCAACGTATCGCTTTGCGGCCCGCCGATCGCGGGTCTCATGGTGAGGATTAGGGCCAGCGTTCCGTCGGCAGGCACAATTCCGGCTGCCGGACTGACTCCAAAGGGGGCGACGGCCGAGGCGCTGAATTCAATGCCGAGGTCACCGGTGTTGACCAGTTCGAGCGAGGCCGTGCCGGTTTGGTTGATGGTGACGTCGCCGAAATCGATGCTGGGAACGGCGGCCGCGAGGTCAGCCACTCCCACGCGGAAGGGAACCAGTTGCGCGTCCTGAAGCTCGCCGGTGAATGCGTCGTGCAGGGCCACGTGCAACGCGTACTGCCCGTGCACAACGTCGGGGGGCAGGATTGTGGACACGGTCGTCACGTTGTGAGCTGATTTGGAGATCGTCGCGGCAACGGTGACCGTTGTGCCAGCCACGACTTCGGGGGTGGTGTCCTGAATGCTGGCGGTCACGGTGACGTTCTGGATGGTCGCACTCGTATCGAGATCAAGAATCCCCACTACCTGTGAGCCGGGCTCGTAGCCCACCGGGCTCTGGATCTGAACAGAGCGAATCTGTGCTGGCGAAGGCGGAATCTCAACGGGGATCCCACTCACCGTGTCGACGACTGCGTTTTCCGCACCCGAACGGTTGACGGTGGTTACTGCGATGTAGTAGGTCTGGCCGCTTTGCAGGCCGGTGACGGTGGCGGACGTGGTGAGCGTGGTCAAGGCTGGAGTCAAACCAGCAACCGAAGCAAAGTCGCTGGCGTGTGCGTAGACGGCGTAGTGACGGATGTTTTCAGCCGGCGAGACCGGGGCCCAGGAGACGGCGATCTTGCCCACGTTCGGGGCCAGACTGACGCCGTCCGGATTGGGCATCAGCGTGTAGCCCATGCTGCTGAGAGCGACGCTGGGGTTGCTGTCGTCGTCAATCGCGACGACCTCGACCGAGTAGGCCGTCGCCGGGGTTAGCCCCTCGACGTTGACCAGCGTCTGGTTCGCGGGCACGTCCGTCTGCCCTTGTCCCACAAGCACTCGATACCCGGCCAGATCGCCGGCGCTGTTCGCGGACGGTTGCCAGCCAACGGTGAGAGCCGTGTCCGTGGTTGTGATGGTGATGGCGGTCGGGGGCTCGGGGGGGACGATGTCGACAGGCGTTGCGAACACGGGCACGACATCACCGAACGTGTTGCCATTGGCGTTCGCAGCCACTACGGCAAGGGCGTACTCTGTGCCCTTGGTCAGCCCGTCGATGGTGGCAGTGAACGTCCCGGCAGGGACGGTTTCCAGGGGGGACAGCGCCTGGACGTTCGTGTAGACGTCCGTTTCGGCGTAGACTCGGTAGTGGGCCACGTCGGGCTGTGCATCTTCGTCGTATCCGCTCCAGTCGAGGGTGATGCGCGTGCCGCCGTGACTTGGGTCTGCCCCCAGGGATGTGACCGGGGCTGGGATGCTGGTGTCGACCACGACACGGGCAGATCCGGCGGGCGCCCACGCGCCCACGTCGTTCCGTTCCTGCACGTACAGCGTGTAGGCGCCCTCGATGAGATCGGTGGCGGGTTGGTGCGCAAGGAGGCGTGTTTCCTGCCAGCCGCCTTCAGACTGTGCGTTGAGTTGGTAGCGGAACACCTTGGCTCCGGGGCCGCCGCTCTGCCAATCCCACGTCGGGCGCAGGTTGGTTGTGACGGGAGGTGCGGTGACGATGGGGGGCAGGGGTGTACGTGCGTCCAGAATCGCGTCAGCCACGACGTGCAGGTCAGCGAACGCGACCGAAATCGCGTCCTGAGTACGGTTGTTCTGCAGGGAGAACCAGAGCTCCGTGACGGGCAGACCGTTGAGCGTACCGGCGAACACGCTCAAGTCGTCGAGCAGTGCTGTGACCTGGTCCCCGACACGGGCTAACCGCAATGTCCCGGTCGTGGCCGCGTTTGGTGTCGTGCCTTCCAGCGTGCCGTCGGGATCGAGCCATACGTGGACGTTGTCCCCAAGTTCCTCTTCATCGCTCCTGACGAGAGCGACGAGTTGGTCCCCGAATACCACATTCAGTTGCACCTGGTTGCCCGGCGTTCCATTGACTCGGCCGATGTTGGCATTGGCGAAGCGTATCCTGATGTCGAAGTCCCCGCGTATCTCTCGCTGAAGTTGCAGGCCAACGTATTGGAGGTCTCCATTGCCGCCTGTGGGCTTGCTGAAGCGGACCTCGTTGTGCGTGTCATCCACCGCGTAGACGTTGGAGTCCCCGACGGTCGTCCACAGGTCGGGCCGGATTCCCTGGGCGAAGTCATCCCGGAGTTCTTGTTGAGGCGTGAACGTGTTGACGGGGTTGTCGGAGGCCAGGATGAACTGGCTGAACGCCGACACACCCAGAAGTTCTATGCGGCCCAGGCCGTCGAACGCATCGTTGCCGGAGTCCACAGCGGCCTCCGCCACGAGCGTCCAGTCTGATCCGGAGGCCGCGCGGGTGAACAGGAGGAGGGCGGTCTCGTCGCGGATGCCGGGGACGGCGTCATAGGTGAACGTGAGATCGCCCTGGAATGGGGCCGTGTTGAACCGTTGATCGATTTCCCAGAAACGACCGGCCAGCTGCGGAGGCAGGGCCGTCACGATGATGGGTGAGCCGATGGTCTCGATCAGGGCAGTTACGGCCTCCGCGGACGGGAAGCTGTTCCACGCGATGCTGATTGGTACACCGTTCCGTGGAGGAATGTGGGCGGCCCCGACCGAGATGTTGGCATGGTCTCCGAGAGGCGCGCCGGAGATCTGCCAAGCCATGGAAGCATCGACGTTCAGGAGGGCACCGTCGTGAGGCGTTGCACCGGTTGCGAAGGCATCTGAGCCCTGTCCCTCGTCGAAACTCCAGGCGCTCAGCAGGCTTGCCAGGTCTGGATGGTCTTCGGCCACCGTGCGGTACATCCATTGCTGCACGGTCGTGTCCTGCAGCGCAATACCCCACGTCCGCACCTCGTCAATAGCCCCCGCAAAGGCGTTGTTTCCATCGGGATCACTGCCGGCCACCAATCGTCCTTCCGTGAGTTCGGGGACGGTGCCCAAGGTGGCGATTCCATCCGGCCGTCCGTCGGTGAAGAGCCGCGCCGTAGTGTCGTCGATAACGCCGGCTACGTGATGCCAGCTGCCATCCATGATCGGCGTTGTGCCGCTGACGGTCTGCAATGGCGCGCCGTCCCTCAACAGGGTCCATTCGACCACACCAGTCGTGGTATCGAGCGCCAGCTCAACGCCGTCTCCCGTGGCCGTCGGCGTCCGAGTCACCAGGACGCTCGTGCCTCCGCCGGCTCTTGTGACGAGTGGGCGGATCCAGGCCTCCAACGTGAATGGCTGGCCAGCTTCCCGGGCGGGGATCGGGGCCGCAGCCATATGGTCGTCCAGACCGTCGCAGACAAAGGCGTATCCTGCGCCGACGACATCATTCAGCACGATGATCCGAAGCGTGCGCTCGATGCTCTGTTCTGCCTGGTCGGTTGCGCGCACGGTGACGTCGTGCCAGGTCGCCGTCTCAAATGCCAGCTCGGCCGCATTCGAGACGATCAGCTGTGCCCCTTCCAGAGCGAACCGGCCCTGGGCATCATCGAGGAGGGTGAGGGCATGCGCGTCGCCGGGATCCGGATCAGCTACGGTCAGGTCACCGACAATCGTGCCGCTCGCCGCAGATTCGAACACACGATCGTGGGAGAGGAGAATGTCGGTCGGCTCATCGTTGTCCGGGAGGACGGTGATGGTGACCGTCGCGCTGTCCGTGCTGTCCGGAGTGCCGTCGCCGGCCGTGTAGGTGAGTTGCTCCGTACCTGCGAACTCCGCCGGCGGCGTGTAGTCGATCCGTGTGTCGTTGTCGGCGAGCTCGACCGTTCCCTGGACGCCGGCCGTGTCCAGGCTCAGGATGGTGAGGGTCTCGTCCGCATCGGGATCAGTGGTGTCGTTACCCAGAACATCGATCGCAATCGGCGGTGTGTCGCTGGCCTCGACCGTGACGGTATCGTCTTCTGCCGCCGGCGGGTCGTTGACGGGGGCGACGGTCACGGTGAAGGCGTCCTGTGCGGATTGCTCGTAGTTGTTGGTCGCCGTCAAAATTACAGTCGCAACCCCATGCCAATCGGGCGCGATCCGCAGCGTGGCCTGCTGGTCCAGGTCAAAGCTCACAGTGAGGGCCTGGTTGGTGGTCTCGACTTGCACGTTCAGGGCGGTGTCATCCACGTTCAGGAAGACGTGATTCATGGTGTCGACGGCGAATGGCTGCGTATCCTCGTCTACCTCGATGTCGTCGATCGGGTTTGCCGTGATGAGACGTACATCGAGTTCCATACTGGTCTGGTTGTTGTCCGTATGGAATTCCGGTGGATCCGAGTTTCCGACTATGGCTACGATAGTACCGACGGTTGCCGGGAGGTACTCCTGGATCTCGGCGGTGACGGTCTCGCCCGGTGCAACGCGGATGTCTGCGCCGCCGATGGTCTGTCGGCTACCGGCGGCGTCTTCATAGAAAGTGACGCGCGCGTTACCGGCCGCGCCGCCGTTGTTCTTGACCCGGGCTGCGAACGTGATCAGCTGCCCAGTCACCGGGGACGGATCGGAGAGTGTGAGTGGATCGGTGGGCGAGAACGTCAGGTCAGGTGCGTCTCCGACGATGATGGCGCGGCTTGCCTCGTTGTTGGTCTCATTGTACTCAGCAATCTGGTTGCCTTGGTCAAGGATGACGCGGATCACGTGTGTCCCAATGAGGCCTGAAGACCATGGCAGCGTGGCCTGAACACTTCCGTCCTCTCCGGCGGCCAGCCCCTCCTCGACCAGGACTGCATCGCCCAGTTGTTCGCTGTTGACGTAGAACCGGACATGGAACGGAGCTGCCGAGACCTGACCGTTGTTCACAAACGAGCTGACGATGGTGATTGGTTCGTCCGGGTCGGGGTTGATCTCGGTCGGCGAAATGTGCTGCGAGAGGACCTCCAAGTCGGGATCGAGATCATACACGTGGACCGTCAGACCGTCGGTGTTGTTGTCCTCTCTGATCTCAGCAAAGGCATCCGGCGCGTCGGCCACGGCCGTTACCCGGAAGGTGCCCGGATCGTTGAACTGGTAGATGATCTGCGACTGCACAAAGCCGTTGTTGCCCGGCAAGAGCGGGATGACATCGGTGCCGATGACAAAGTCGCCGATCTTGAAGTTGACCGTGACTTCTTCCGCGCCGAACGTGCCGTGGTTGTAGACGCGGCAGCGGATTGTGAGCACGGTCTCCTTGGGGATGGTGACCGTATGGTAGTAGTAATACGGCCAATAATCGGGGTCGAAATCGTAGCCGATAGTTCGGTCGGTTTCGTTGTTGAGTTCGTTGAGCTCGGCAATGTCATCGAGTTCGTCGACAACGGCTGTGATCAGATGTGGAAGACCGTCCATTTCCCAATCCGGTGATATGACCAAATGTTCCTCGCCCGTTATCAGGGATGAGACAACGACCGGATCGCCCACGGACACGCCGTCGCGGTAGAAGGTGACCATGACACTGTTGGCCGCAGCGCTGCCGTAGTTGGCAATGGTCGTGGTGGCATTGACGATGGCGCCGGGCGCGGCGTTGTAGTTGGAGAGCGAGATGCCGTAGATCGAGAGCTCGGGCATGGTGGGCTCGACGTAGATGCTCTCGTGGTAGATCTGGTTTGTCTCGGTGGATTCGGCGACCACATCATCCGGGTCGACGACGATCTCAATCTGGTGCCAGCCGGGGGTGGCGAACGCTATGTCATTGAGGTAGAGCTGGTCATATCCGCGGAACGCGATCGGGTCGATCTGAAGTGATCCGAGCAGCGTTGACGCATCGTTGACCACGTCGTAGATCGTGGCGGTCGTGGTGCCAGAGCCGACGCAGTTGAGGTTCCGCACCCGGAAGGTCAGGTCAACGGGCTGGCCCTGAAGCGGAGAGGCATCACTGAACCACATGTCAACCGGCGCGAGGTCGGGCAAGGCCGGGTACACGTAACGCCGACGGCCGGCGGCGTTGTTGTATTCGCGCAGCTCCGGGATGGTGTTCTCCGGATCGACTCGAATACCCACGGAATGGTGCCCGGGCGTGGCGTAATTGACGCTGAAGTTGATCGTCTCGCCGCGTCCTGCCTCGACAACGGTGTAGAAGCGTGTGTCGATGACAACGCCATCCTGGATCAGGTGCACGAGCACGTTGTGGGCGGGCTGGTTGCCGACATTTGCAAAGTACGCACTGACGGCGATGTCCTGATCCACCGTGACGCAGCTGCCTGTCCAGTGGATGTTCCACCAGTTCGTGACCAGATCAGGACCCTGCGGGGCGGGTGGGTTGTAGCCGGGCGAGGAGGGTTGCGGGGGCACGGGGACGACCTTGAAGGTCAACGGGCCAATAGTGTCACGGAGGGTGAAATCGGTCACTTCCGCCTCGACCGTGTAGGTTCCGAGGACGCCGGGAGCCGGGAAGTACAGGCTGTAGTTGCCGCGGTGGTCGGTCTGGCCTGTGAACGTCCGGCCCGTTTCCAGGATCGTCATCTGGATTTGGGCGCCGGCCACACTCGGGTTCACATCGAAAGAGTTGACGTAGTCAGCTCGGCCGTACAGGCGAACCGTGCCGTAGGGATAGACGGTTGAGGTGTTGAGCGCCGCGCTGGACTCGATCTTGCCGGGAACGGAGAAGTCTCCGACGGTGATCGGGCGAATCGCGAAATTGTTGAGTTCGTTGTCCTCATCAATGGTGTTCGCCTCATCGAGCACAACTCGCATCGGGTAGAACTGGTCTATGGTGAACACGTGCTCGATGGTGACGCTGGTGGAGCTCTGCGGGGACAGACGAGGCACCACCCACTCGCGCAGGAACAGGTCCTCTTCGTAGAACTTGACGGAGATGTCTTCGGCCGGGAAGTCGGACCGGTTGTGGACGTAGGCCGTGATCGTGATGACCTCCCCCGGCAACGGGTTCTGGTTGGAGAAGGTGATGTCGCTGGCGTAGATGGATAGGTCGAGCACGTCGTTGGTGACCGCTGGGCCTCGTACGTACGTCGTTGCGGTACCGATCGCGGGGTTGCCGAGGGCGTCATAGGCGATGAAATCGTAGCCCGGCTGCTTATTGAGGGGAAGGTTCAGGATCAGGGAGTAGAGCTTGCCATCTGCGAAGTTGAAGTCGGTGTCGTCGGCTTCTTCCATTGTGAACGCGCCTTCGTGCGGATCCAGCGCATCCCCATCTCCGCTGAGATCCAGCAGGATTTTGGGGTATCCTGCCATCGGCGGGTTTCCATCAGGATCGGTGTAGAGGACGCGGTACTCGAAGAAGGTGTCGGGTGTGCCGAGGCGTGGATAGACCCCGTGCTCTTCTGCATAGTCGTCAGATGCGTCGTACGTCAACATCGGCGATTCACTCAGCCGGAACCCCTTACCCGAGACGATGACTTCCGCCGTTCCAGCATTGGAAGCCCAGTTCAGCGTACCGTTGTAGCTGGCAACGCTGGTCGGGCTGAACGTGACATCCACGGCAATGCTCTCGCCGACCGCTAGGCCGAAGCTCGTGTCGGAGGCCCCGAAATGGGGGTCGGAAGTGGCAAAGTCGTCGACTTGGATGGGGATGTTCCCCGTGTTGGTGACGACGAGGCTGCGAGATGCTCCGGTCGCGATGTCGACCAAGTCGAAGTCGTGCGTCGTGAAGCTGTAGTGCCACCTCGCGTTCTGGGCCACACCGGTCCCCCGGAGTGAGACCTGGGCGGGGCCGGCACTTGTCTCGATGGTCAGGGCCTCGCTGTAAAACACCGTGGCACCGGCCTGAAAGTTGACATCCAGCGTGTGAACAGCGCCCGGCGCAAGCTCTACACCGGCAACGGCTCCGGGCGTAAAGGGTGGCGGCGCGTCCGCCTCCAGGAGCGTGAGGGTTTCGTTGCCGGTGTTGGTCAGGGTCACCTGTCGCGTCCGATCGTAGCCGACGACAACGTGGCCGAAGTCGAGCGTCACGGGGGCGGCCGCCAAGGCCGCTCCCGAGATCAGGAAGTGCACCGGCACGTCGATTAGAGGGGTGTTCGGGTCGTCGGATTCGACGCTGACGTTCGCGTTGTACTCGCCTGGGGCGTACGCGCCGTCCAAGGTCACGGTGGCGGTTTCAGTGGCCCCGGGGGCGATTGTCAGCGAAGTCGGGGAGACGCTCATCCAGGGGGCAGGTTCGGAGACGGTCACATGCAGGTCGGCCACGCCGCCGTTGCTCAGTTCAAGTGTTTCCTGAAGGATGGCCCCGCTACCCACTGTTCGGTCAATCGACTCGGGAGATACCATCACCGTTCCGCCGTTGACGAAGAGGGTCACGGGGATGGTCACAGCCGGCTGGATGGGATCGTTGGACTGGATGAGGACGGATGCCTGGTAGGGGCCCGGTGCGGTGTCCGCATTCATATGCAGCATGAGGCCGACGATCTGGCCGGCGGCCACTGTGCCGACAGCTTGCGAGATGGCGAGCCATTGCGTGCTCATGGGAGCGAGGGATGGCGCTGTGATCGCGCCGAGCTCAAGCGTTCCGTCATTGGGTGTCGTCGTTGCATCTGCCGCAGTGCCGTCGTCGAAGTTCCAGTAGCCCACGAGGTCCGGCTCGTAGCCGGTCAGTGGCCCATCCATGTTCCCCATAATCTGCGGTTGCGTGCGTGCCACGTTCCACAGGCGCACCTCATCGATCTGGCCCTGCCAGCCGAGCGCAGCCCCCGGACCGGCCCCGATGAACAACGGCGCAGATGAAGGAACAGACGATGCGCCGGCCGTCGTGCTGTTCGCGACCTCCCCATCGATGTAGAGAATGAGGCCTGAGCCATCGTAGACCCCCGCAAGGTGATGCCAGGCCCCGCCAGGAAGCGCAGCAGATACACGGTTGGCGCCCACGTCTCCCACGAAAAACGTTGCTTCACCGGTCACGGGATCGAGGAAGAGTCCGTAGCCGTCGGTCCAGTCAGTGGTGGTGGATTTTGCCACGATGACCCGCCCCGGAGCACCGGCCGCGGAGACCCACGTCTCGACGGTGAGGACCGTCGGGTTGAGAGCAGCCGTATCGGCCACTGCGGCGTGTGTTCCCGTTCCATCCACCACGAGAGCTTGTCCCGCCATCGCTTCGCTCACACCACTGACAACATAGGAGAGGGGCCCGTCGCCGGCGTTAGTGAGGGTGAGAGCGTGCGATCGGCGTGCGCCGAAGTTCAGTGTGTCACCAATGTCGGCAGGCTGGACGGTCAGTGCGGCCTGGCTGGCCACAGCACTGACGGCTACGTGGTGCTGTCCGTCTGCGGCATCGACGGTCAGCGTCGTGTTGTGCGCGCCGCCGGCCTCGGGCTGGAATGTCACGGTGACCTCCACCTGACTCCCGACCGGGACTGTCCCTGCCGTCGGGGACGCGGCGAAGGGCGCTGCAGCTCCGGTGAGATCGAAGGTCACCGGCAGATCGCCCGTGCTGGTCAGTGTCAGGGCCATAGAGGTCTGGTCACCGACCACGACCGGATCAGCAAACGTGAGGATGCTTGGGGTGACGTTCAGTCCAGGCAACCCGATTTGCACGGAGACGTCACTCTCATCCTGCAGCAAGCCGGTGTCGGCATCGGTCAGGATCGTGCGCAAGGTGTAACTGCCCGACGCCGTGCCAGCCGGAATGGTGAGCTGGGACTGGTGCCGATTGTCCCCCCCCGCGGTGATCGACGCGGTGCGCGTGGTCGCGGTCAGAGGCGGATCCGGCGTGTTGGGGTCGATCAGCTGGGTCAGGAAGACCACATCCTGGACGACCGCTTCGGTCGCGAATCTCTGGGTAACGGTGATGACCTGGCCAGGTCCGTAGCCAACGGCGTTGTCGGATGCAACGGAGACGATAGTGGCGTTGCTCGTGACGTTCAGACGTACTGCTACGGTCTGGGCCGGGCGCACGGGGTCGTTGTGGGTGATCTGCAGCGTTCCCTCGTAGGTTGTGCCTGCTTCCAGCCCGTTGGAGTCAAAGGTTAGAGCTACATCGGCGTTTTCTCCCGGCGGGATGTTCAGGCTGGCCGGGGCCAGGCCCAGCCAGGGCAGTGGGGCCTGCTCGGCCACCGTGCCGGTAAGGGCGGCATGGCCGTTGTTCTCGATCTCCAGAGCAACTGTGGCTGTACGGTTCTGGGTGAGTGTCTGCTCGGCCACGGTCTCCGGCAGTGAGATCACGGGAGCGAGAACGGTGAGGGTGACGGTGAACTGGGCAGGACCGTCGTTGGAGGAAATGCTGATGACCCCAACCTGTTGCCCCCCCCCGAGACCGGTCGTGTCGATAGTGTAGTTGACCGTCAACGAACCGTTGCCGGCGATGCGTTCATCCAGCGCAAAATCGGTGATCCAAGGGACACTTTCCGTGATGATGACCCCCAACGTTCCCAGACCCGTATTCTCAATGACAAAGGACTCGGCTTCAGTCGCGTCCGGTGCGACGGAGACACTCATCCCTGTGACAGGGAGGTGCATGGTCGGTTCCGGACCGACCTCGATGGTGACGCCGACATTGACGGTCCCTTCGTCCGGATCGTTGGTCACGATCGCGAGGGTGTCCGTGTAGGCATCCGGAAGGATGTCTGCGGCATCGGCCGTGACACTGATGATGGTTGACTGCCCGGGCTCGATGGTGTCGGCGGGAGGCAGAGCAGTCAGCCAGGAGAGGCCGTTGGAGAGCGAAACGGTCAGGTCGGCTTCTCCGTCGTTGGTGATGGTGAACGTCTTGCCGGCGGTTTGCCCTTCGTTTACGTCGAGGCTGACGGTTGGCTGGGAAACGGTGATGTCCGGCACAGGTTGATAGCCGCTGCCGCTCAGCCCCATCGTCTCGATCCCCGCGTTTGAGGCGACGGTGAGTTGGGCCTGGTGGGTGGCCACCGTCGGGGGCGCGAAACGCACGGTGATTTGGCGGAACTCGGTCGGCAGCACGGTGAAAGGCGTGTTTGCGTCGATGAGCGAGTAGGCCGTGGCTGAATCCAGGACCAGAGAGTCGACGGTCAGATCACGGTTGCCGGTGTTGATGATGGTCAGCAGCCGGTCGACTTGACCCTCAATGCTGGCTGGACCAAAAAGCATCTCACTGTGCGACAGTGCCAGCTGCGGGGCGTTGACAGTGAGAGTGACGGGAACTGTCAGGACGCCGTTTACCACATCGTTTGAGGCGACGGTCAGGTCATTCGTGTAGGTTCCGTACTCAAGATCCTGGGTGTTGAATCCCAGAGAAACGATGTCCTGAGTTCCGGGCGTCACAGTACCGAGAGTTCTGCTCAATGAGAGCCATGTTACTCCGGAACCGGTGCCTGCGGCAATGGGGGCTGTTGACAGGACGAGCTGTACCTGGCCGGTCAGGACGAGGTCATTGCCGACAGGCGACAGGTCCTCCACCGTGAGCGCACGCGACACACCATCAAACGTGAAGTAGCCGGCAAGGTCGGGTTCATCGCCGACGAGGCCGTGGTTTTTTCGGCTGTTCAGGAGAGACTGACTTACCGCGGCGCCCCACAGTCGGACTTCATCAACGTCGCCCTGGAAACGATTGCCGGCTGCATCTGAGCCGATCAGGAGATCCGTAGCTGCGGTGAAATCGAAGGCTGACTTCTCCATCGCGTAGACGGGGATGCCATTGATGAACAACTGGGCGGTGCTGGCGGTGAAGATGACGGCGGAATGGACCCACTGTCCCGCGACAAAGTCGTAGGGGATGGGGCCGCTTGACACATCGGCGGTGTCGATCTGGTAGCCGCTCTGGCCGAGGGCCGATGTGGCTTCTCCGGACCAAATGCGGACGGTGAAAATAGTGTTGCCCTGGAGGTCGTGGCGCGAGAAAAGGGCGGCCCCTTGATCCGTTTGAGTGAAGGCTGGCCGGAGCCACGCTTCAAGGGTCAGAACTTGCGTGTCATACTCGGCAACACCGGGCAAAGCCCCTGTTCCACCTGTCAGAGCACCTGCCTGTCCGGCGCCATTTCCTGCAGCAGACACGATCTGATACTCGAGGTCGCTGGCTCCCGTGTTGCCGAGGGAAAGCTGTTCCGCGGACGTCTGCCCCGCCTCCAGGTTGACTGTGATGGCCGGCGGGGCGACCTCGATAATGGGAGGGGAGACCGCTTCGCCGGTCAACGAGATGAGCTGTTCCGCCTGGTTGGATGAGTTGTTCACGATCGTCAGTGCACCATTGATCGTTCCGGCTGCTGCGGGGGAAAAGAAGACGTTGATCGTTCGTTCGGAGAACGGCGTCAGGTCGGTGATTTCCCGGGAGACCGAAAAACTGCCCTCGTCGAAGAGCCACGAGTAGATCGTCAGCGATTCAGAGCCGGTGTTGGTGACGGTAAGGGGCAAGGCGTTGGTCACGCCGACGTAGGTCTGGCCGAAGGTCAGTGCTTCGCTGGAGACCTCGATTCGCCCGTTCCCGGCAACCGTCAAGCGGACGGGGATCGCGAGTGTAGGCTCGTCCGGGTCATTGCTGGTGATGGTCAACTGCTGCTCGTACAGGTTGCTGATGAGGCCGGCCGCGTCGAAGTCGAGGTTGATGGTGTCTGAGGCGTTTGCCGGCAGCGTTCCCGTTGTTGGAGAGACGCTCAGAAACTGGTTGATCGGCGCTGCGGAAGGTAGGCGGGCCGCGTTGCCGAAGTACGTCCCATCATTGCCGGCAGGGGTGGTGTCGCGGGCGATATTCCCTGTGGCCTCATCGAATCGGTAGTAGAGCGAGAGCCCGTTTTCCTGCCCGGTCGCTGACTGTCTCATCAGAGCCTGAATGCCAGACTGATTGCGCTCTACCAGCCAGAGACGAAACTCATCGATACTTCCCTGGAAATATCTGCCGTCTGAGGCACGCCCCAAGCGCAGGTTGTCGGTCGTTGTGCTAATGCTGAATGTGGGCACGGTGACCTGACCGTCGAGTTCACCATTCACGAACAGGCGCAGCGTTGCTCCATCAAAGGTCGCGGCAATATGGGTCCAGACACCGGTTGGGACAGGGGTCGTCGATACGAGATCATGGGCGCCGTTCAGGCGGAACTGCAGGAGTCCATCCGTTCTTACCCAAAGCTGTATGGGGCCGGTTCCCAGGGACTCTTTGCTCACGAGGAAGCGTTCTCCCGTTCCTTCGGCGTTGAGCCAGCACTCGAGGGTTAGCGCTGTGGTTGCGGTGAGAGAAGGGGCGTCTACCGTGCTGACATAGTCACCCGTCCCGTCCAGGTTGAGTGCGGTGCGAGCGGCGTCGTCAAGTCCGATGGTATAGGTGAGGTCGTCCCGGCCGACGTTGCGGACTGTGAGGAGTTTCCGGCTGCTTTCGCCGGAAAGGAGGCTCTCCGTCACCAGCGTGGGTGCCACAGAGATGTCTGGGGGGATCTTGCCCGTGCCACGCAAGGCAATTTGACGGCCGGGAGAATTGGCAGCGTTTGATGTGATCGTGAGAACGGCGGTGTAAGCGGCGTCTGTTTCCGGTGTGAATCCGAGCTGGACGGCTTCCGATTGGCCGGGAGCAATCTCCATCGGCAGATCTCCAGTCACCGCAAAGATGGCAGTTGAAACGTCGAGCGCAGTGACCGTGAGGGTGTCACTGCCGGTGTTCTCGAGCAGCACGTCGCGGGTGTCGGTCAGACCCACGTCACGGATGCCGAATTCCACTTGGTCGACGGTCGTGATCTCCGGACTCCCGGTGACCGTGAGGGTGAAGGCGATGGGCGTCTCCGGCTCATCGGGGTCGTCAGAGCTCAAGAGAGCGGATCCAGCGTACTGACCCGCGAAGACGCCGATCGTGCTGACGCTCACGATGAGGTCACGTGTCTGGCCGACGTCAACCGTGAACGCCGTTTGATCCGGATTGAGCCAGGCTGCGTCGTCGGATACCGCCACACTGAGCAGGGCCTGCCCTTGATTGGCTACACTGACTGTGACGTTCTCGATTGTCCCGGAGGCCAGCGTTCCCGTCCAGGTGAGAGGAGTCACGTCGATATCCGGCGGGGTAAGGCCTGTGCCGATCAGGTCGACATCCAGGGCTGGTGCGTTGGCGGCATCGGAAGTGACCGCGAGTTGGGCGGTGGTTTCTCCTGCTACGCCCGGGGCGAAACGGATCGTGAGATCATGCTCGGCGAGCGGGCCCAAGGCCAGAGGAAGGGCAGGCGGATCGACAAGAGAGAAGCCAGTCGCACCTGCAATCTCCAACGTGTCAATGTTCAGCGTATCTGTCCCAATATTGGAGATTGTGCAGACCAGTGCCCTTCCCTGGCCGACGATAGTTTCTTCGAAACTGAGCGTTGGCGGAGCAGCACTGATTTGAGCGTTTCCGGTCACATTTACCGACACGGGAACGGTCAGCGGCGATTCGCCCGGAACGTTGTTGGCAAGTGCCAGGCCGACTGTGTAGAGGCCGTCGATGAGTCCGGTGGTGTCAATGGCCAGGGCCAGGTCGGTCTGGGCACCCGGGGCCACTGTTCCAGTGAGAGGCGTGACACTCAGCCAGTCGGTAAGGACCGGAGCATTCGTCTCAGTCACCAACACACTGCCGGTCAGCGTCCCATGTCCGGCGTTGGGCCCCAGATCATCTGCTGTGTCGCTATCGAAGTTCCAGTACGCGACCAGGCCGGGCTCCCCGCCGGTGAGGCGGCGCAGCCGGTCTTGCTGGATCTCTACCGGAGAGCGGGGGTGATCCCACAGACGGACCTCATCGATGTGCCCGGGGAACTGCTCACCGTCATTGTTGTGGGCTCCACCGATTCTGACGTTGTCCAGAGCCGGGAGATCGGTGGAGAGCGTGCCGGCTGCTATTCCGTTGATGTAGAAGGTCATGGTCTTGTCTTCGGCAAGCGTGACGGCTACGTGCGTCCACGCGCCGGGAGACACGACAGTTGGTGACGTGCCGGCGGGCCAGAACCCAAGCACTCCCGATGGGTACAGGTAGACCGCATTATCATTGGTGGCATTCGTCTGGACGATTGAGCGATAGGTGCCGTTGCGTGTGCCTTTATCCAGGATCCACGCTTCAATGGTCCATGCGTCGAGGGACGTCTGAAGCGAGGTGGGGATGTAGCCTCCCGAGAACAGAGCTGAGGAGCCGGTAGAGGCGAGCGCAACATCGAAGGCCAGGTCTTCCTGTCCCGGGTTGCTGATCGTCACGGTCTCCTGAGCTTGTGAACCTTCGGGCAGCGCCTCGAAAACGGCCGTGGGATCGGCAACGATGTCTGGGAGGGCAATCGTGAGCTGGACAACGCTGTAGGCTCCGGTTCCGAAACGGCCGTCTCCCACCAGGAACTGGCCTTCTGCAGCCAGCTCAGCGGCGTAGCCGTTTATGCTCGTCCAGACTTTGAAGCCGATCGTGTTCCCAGGCGTGAATCCCTCAAGTCCCTGCCCGGGGTCGGCCTGCCAGCCTACGGCATCGAAGACGAAGTCGGACACAGGACACTGGGCTCCGTTGAGCGTTGCGTTGCCGTAGAGCGCCCCATGGCCGTCATTCCCGCTGGTGTCGAGCGCGGACCCGTTGAACTCCCAGAAGCCGACGGTGCGTTCGTCGACTGGCACACCGCCCGACATGGCCTCGTTTAGTTCACCCTCAGCGAGGGCCACATTGAAGATCCGGACGTTGTCGATTTGGCCGTCCAGGGGGTTTCCGCAGTACGTGCTCGCGCCGATTTGGAGAGGGTTTCCCGAGGCCAGATTCGCACTGCGGGCTCCGCTGTTGCGCAGGACGCCATCGACGTATATGCGTGCCGTCGTGCCGTCGAATGTCCCCGCCACATGGTGCCACTGTCCATCATGGATCGCTATTGGGGCATCCAGCCAGGGACCGGCTCCGACCCAGAAGCCGGGACGGCCTGCGCCAACGCTGTTCTCGTTCAGCCAAATAAGATAGCCGCTGCTGGCACAGCCATTGGTCTTGGTGACGATCGTCTCCGATGCTCCTCCATCTGTCGTCCTGACCCAAGCCATCACGGTGAGGGCCGACTCCGGGTTGAGTTCGGGCGTGTCCGGAATCTGGGCGTAATCCCCGCTTCCGTCCAGATCCAACGAAGATCCGAAGTTCCCCACCACGGCCCGTCCCACGACTGTTTCTCCGTCAAGCAGTGCAATCTCATCGCCCACGTGGAGCACATCGTGAAGGTTCGTCTCACTCACGACAACATGGTAGGGTTTCCCGGTGGGTGGAACCGGTGTGAAGTGCTCGGCAAATCCTACGCCTCGAGCAGAGAGCCACCGTGTTCCTGCATTAGACGTAACCCCTATGGCGGCCACTGTGGCTCCCGTCTCTGTTGGGGCAAATGTGACGGCCACTTCCTGATGGTCGTTGGTGTTGTTGAGGGTAAAGGATGTCGGGCTTGCAGTGAACTGGGGATCATCTGAACTGAGGCTGGTGACCGACAGCGGGGCTGTTCCGGTATTGATCACGTGGAATGTGAGTGTCGCGCTGTCTGCAGCGGCGACAGGCTGGAACTGCAGGGCTCCGGCCGAGAGAGCGATATCCGGGCTTCCGGCCGGCAGGGCAAAGCCCTCGAGAATGACCTGGAGGCGTCCTTCGTCAGGATCATCGGAGTAGACGTCGAGTGGGACGACGGCATTGCCGACCTGGGTCGGTGAGAAGGTGATTGTGATGTCCGCCGATTCCTGGGCGTTCAGATCGACTGAATCGCTTGACAGAGAGAACTCAGATGAGGACTCGACCAGACCGGATACCCTGAGCAGTGCGTTGCCCGAGTTGGTGATGGTGAGTGTCTGCTCCGCAGCCTGTCCCACCCGCACCTGGCCCACGTACAGGCGATCGGTGGACAGCTGAATGTCGGGGGCCAAGCCGGGGTCGGCTTCGAGTCGTACGACCGAGAATGCGCCGTCTCCGAACTGACCGTTGCCGACAAGGAACGTCGGCGTGGCGGCAATCTCGACTGGCGTCCCGTGCACCGTGACCCAGACTTTGAAGGTCATCGCATTCCCCATCGTGAACCCGGGCAGTTGGCGAGCAGCATCCTCATGCCAGGCTGTGATCTGAGGACGTCCGAACACGTGGCCTGCCGCGATCAGTGTGGCTCCTCCATTGAGCGTTGCCGTGTAGGCGTTAACGGTCCGGTCGGTCAGAGACCCATCGGCGAAGTTCCAGTAGGCAAGAAGCCCTGTCTCATCCCCCTGCAGGCTCTGCCACATGTCATGTCGGATGTCTTCGCCTGTTCGGGCGATGCCCCAGATGCGGAATTCGTCGGCCAAGCCGATATTCTGGCCCCCTCCTACATAGTTCCCCAGATAGCGTATGGTGTTTCCCTGGCGGGTGGTACTGCTGCCGACATACTCCCCGTTTATGTAGAACGCGGTACTGCTCCCTGATGCGACTGCTGAGACGAAATGCCAGCCATCTGGAAGCACGTCCACGTCGTATCCGGACGGGTAGAAGCCGTAGTTGTACACTCCCAGCCTTCCAGATAACTCCACCAGGACGTGGTGATTGCTTGGCCCATGTTGGTAGAGTGTGCGCCAGCCTCCGCTCGTCGCGGGCAAGGGGAACTTGACCCAGGCTTCCAGTGTGTAGCTTGAGGGGAGGGCGACGGCCGGTGTGGACAGATAATCTGAGGTGCCGGGGAGGTAAGCTGCCTGCCCCTGGTCGCCTCCCGTTCTTCCCACGCACAGCGGACCATCGAAGACGGCAATTTCGTCGCCTACCAGCAACGGTGCTCCAGCGATCTCGACTGTGTCGACGATGATGGTGTAGGGGCGCCCTGTGTCGTCGACGGGGGTGAACTGGCCGTCAACGCCCACCCCGGTGATGGGGATCTGCAGACTCCCTGCCGCCGCGGTCGTGATCGTCAATTTGGTCGGTTTCGAGCCTTTGCTCTGGGGCGTGAACTGAACCATCACGTCACGGGTCTCGCCGGGGGTCAGCGTGAAGGCCGTCGCCCCATCGATGGTATACGCCGGCTCACTGGCGGCAATACCTGTGACAGTCAGGTCGGCATTGCCTGTGTTGGTAAGCGTGAGCAACGCTTGGCTTGTCTCTCCCGCTGTGACCGTTCCCAAATCAAGGGATTCGGGCACTGCCCGGATTTCGGGGATTGGGGTGGGCAGCCCCGTCCCGTGCAAGGTCACGTTTAGAACGGGTGTCTGAGGGCTGTCGCTGGTCAGTGTCAGGCTGGCCGAGTAGTCCAGGGCAGCGGTCGGCGAGAAGGTGACGGTGACGGGCTGAGCTTCGCCCGGACGCAGTGCCAGGGCTCCCGGGGCAACCGAGAAGACCGAAGCGCTGCTGCTGATGTCGGAAACCTGAGCGACTGCATTCCCGACGTTTGAGACGAGGAATGAGAGTGACGAACTCGCTTGCTCCTCAATAGTGTGAAAGTTCAGCAGCGATTCAGACAACTCGATGACCGGTTCCCTGTTGGTGGTCACGGTGACGCTGGCCACGGTGAACGGGGCAGGGCCGAACGTCCCGTCGCCCTGGCTGAACTCAGGCAGAGCGGTGAACGTGTAGACTTCCGAGAACCAGGTTGTCCGGACGCTGAAGGTCATCGGGTTGCCCGGGGTGAAGCCGGCCAGGTTGCGGTCTGGATCGCTCTCCCACGCGGTGATCAGCGTATTCCCATCGGCGTAGAGAGCAGAGCCGACACAGAGCGGCCCGTCGAAGACCCCGATCTCGGTGCCTGAAGGAGGAGTGTGGCCATCGATACTGAGGGTGTCGATGACGACACTGTAAGGACGCCCGGTCGCGGGCACGGGCGCGAACGGTGTGCCGGTTGCTGCGGGGTTCACGGGGGCATCGGAGAAGGCAAAGCCTGCATCGCCGACGATTTGCGCGTCGTTACCTGCGGGGGCACCGTCGGTCAGGACGTCCCCATCAAATCGCCAGTAGCTGACCAATCCCGCCTCGACTCCGAGCAGTGAATTGTGCATCGTTGCCCGAAGTTGATCGGCCGTTCGGGCCACACTCCAGATGCGCACTTCGTCCAACAGCCCGTTGAATGCTGTGTGCCAGCCGTCATTGGCAGGGGAACTTCCCAGGAGCAGACCTTCGGCGTTCAGAATCGTGTTGTAGGAGCGGGTGTCTGCCCCATCCAGTTGTCCGTCAACGTAGAGTTTGGTGGTTGTTCCGTCGTAGGTCACTGCGACGTGGTACCAGCGGTTGGCATCGAGCGTCGTGTTGCCATGTAGGTCATGATGCCAGCCTATGAGGCAGAGCTTCCCGTTATTTGGGCTGGCGGGGTCTCCTCCCAGCTCAAGAAGGAAGGTGCTCGTGTCGGTCCCGGGTGATCCGTAACCAACGATGGTCTGGTACTTGTCTCCGACGGTTGGGCCGTAGGACTTCATCCAGGCTTCAATCGTCCGTGGTTCGGCACCAACAGGCAGATCATTGGGTGTCGTGACCTGCGCTGCATCGTCGAGCCCGTCCAACGAGATTGCCTGTCCGGCTCCGATACCTGAAGGGGCAAAGACGGGTGCCTGAGAGGCCACGAATTCCGCCCCGCCGGTCAACGTCCCAGCATGGTCGCTTGCTGACGCGTCTTCCGTGGCTGTCCCCGCGGTCTCATTGAAGCGCCAGTACCCTACCAGACCCGGTTCGTTTCCGGAAAGCACGGTGGACTTGGATGCGTTCACTTCGGCTGCCGTACGGGCGTAACTCCAGAGGCGTACCTCATCAATGCCGCCGTTGAACGGGTGAACGTTGACCCCGCGGTAGGTTGAGCCGATGGCAATCGGGTGGGATGAGGTGGTGATCGTTCCGGTTATGCCTGTCCATTCCTGGACCATCGTGCCATTGCGGAACAGGCGCATGGCGCTCGTGTCGGTGCTCCATGTCATGGCGATGTGTTGCCATTCGCCAGTGGTGACGATGTCCGCAGAGGTCTGGCGCAGGATGTTCCCATTTGTGGTCTGGATCTCACTGTAGACGTGCAGGTTCTGGATACCCAGTGCATAGTTTTCGAGGTAGGAGGAGCCTGTCCACTTCGCGAGCATGGTCGGCCAATCGCTGCTCGTGGCGAGGGGGTTGATCCAACCTTCTATCGTGATGCCGGTAGCCAGATCCAGGCTGTCCGCATCCGATACCAGCACATAGCCGGTGCTGCCATCCACCTGTACGGCATTGCCGGCCCCCGAAGCGTCGAGGGGAGAGACCGGTGCCCCTGAGACGGTGAAGGCGGCGTTGCCGCGCAGTACGCCGTCGTGTCCCGAACCGGACACGTCCGCTGCCGATGCTCCGCTGCCTTCGTCAAAGCGCCAGTACCCGATCAGGCTGGGATCGCCGGGGTCAACTTCACTGGACATGGTTGACTGAATGTCTCCCTGGGATCGGGCGTAGTCCCAGATGCGCAGCTCGTCCAGCATACCCACGAAGTAGTCGACGGGTGCACGGGAACCATCGAAGGCTGTGGCTTCGGATCCTGTCCCGATGAATCCGTAGCGGGTCAGCCCTGAACCGAGGGGACGTCCGCTGTGTGCCACGCGTTCAGCGTCGAGTTGCCCGTCGACATAAATGCGTTTGCTACCCGTACCGGACTCATAGGTGACGGCGATATGGTGCCAGATACCATCGGCGACCACGGCGTTTCCCACGAAGTCATCGGTCAGTCCATCGTCCCCGGTGGTTGCCCAGAAGATGCGCTGCTGGGGTTCTGACATATCATTGCCGACGCACAGCCGCCAGTATTCGCTGCGATCGGAGGACACCACTATCCCTTGAGTCGTCAGAGTGGTGTTTAGCCAGCCCTCAATGGTTATCCCCGGTATTGCTCCCACGCTGTTGAACATGGTTGTGTGGAGGGCGGCGTAGTCTCCCGAGCCGTTGAGCTGCAGTGCGCGGCCGGTTTGCTGAGGGGCGACGGGGGCAGACGCGGCGACGAATTGGGCGTCTCCGGTGAGGGTGCCATCCTTGCCGTTGGCGGACGCATCGGTGGCCGCCGTTCCGCTTGTCTCGTTGAAGCGCCAGTAGGCTAGCAAGCCAGGTGTGGAAGCCGGGACCTCTGCCAGACGCGATGCTTGTATTGAGGCCTGGCTTCGTCCGTGGTCCCAGAAGCGGATCTCATCAATGAGCCCGTCGCAGTAGCTGCTCGGGTCGCCGTCAGCCCGGCGTCCAACTTGCAGGGAGACGTTACTTGGTGTCCCCACCGGAACCGGGACGGTGTCAACCAGCGCTCCATCGATATAGAGATATCCGCTTGCGCTGTTAGCGCTGTAGCTGTAGGCAAGGTGATACCACTGATCCGGGGCAAGGCTTCCGCTGCCGGCGTGCTGCTCACCGTTGTGGTAGAGGCGGACACGGCCCTGGTCATCGATCCAGAGCTGGAGATTTCGGGCGGTCCCGGGGCCTCCGTACGCATCCAGAATGCTGTGCCAGTTTTTGGTGGCCGTATTCAGCCTGACCCAGCACTCGGCGGTGAACGCATTCGCCTGTGCCCCGTTGATGGTGAGAGGAGTGTCCACAAAGTCCCCGTTGCCGTCGAGGGAAACGGAGCCCTGTGCGTGGAGTCGCGTCGCGCCCGCAACTGCTAGCAGCAGGAGCGCGACCGTCACTCCGAAACAGGCTGTTCTGGTTGGTGTGGCCATGTTATGCATGGTTTATCTTTCCCTGTCTCCTGACGGTTCGGAATGGAGCGGTGTCCGGCGCTGTGGTTGACGCCGGAGCGCTCAGCGAGGAGTGCCGTCAAGACGGATGCGAGTGGCTTCGGTCGCGTGTATCCAATAGCCGTGGTACGGCTCGAGATTCTCATCAGCTTTCAGTAGTTCATAGATGCCTTCATCAGCATTCCATCCCCAGATGGCATTCACCCCTTCGTCCTTGCCGGGGGCTTTGACCGCACCCGTGGGGCCGATCAGGTTCCAGCCTGCAGTGAGGGCGATGACACCGTCGGAGGGAACCCCCAGGCGAGGATGGGTTGTTCCGCCTCCCGAACTGAAAACCCACCCCCCGGACTCAGGCTGCATGGGCTCTGCGTCGGTCAGGCCGCGGTAGTCGGCCGCATCCCACAGCCAGACTAGGCCGTTCTTCAGAGCTGCACCATCTGAATCCCTGAACAGTGAGCCGATTCGCTCCTCGATGGAGGCAGGGAGACTGACCAGATTCCAGCCTGGGGAGAGGTCGATCTGTGTGGGGATCGGTTCGGTGAAGACGAGTTCATAGTCGCCGTTTGCGCCGATGGTGATCTGGGTGGTGTCGATGATCCTCTGAAGATTACCAACGAGGGCGTCGCCGACGCGCTCCTGGAGGAAGAGGCATTTCCCTCCGAGGAGGTCGGGGAGCCCGAATTCAAGGGAGCAGGTTTCGCCTTCCGCTAGATCTTCGACACGTAATTGCCAACGGCTGAGAGTTTCGAGTGGTCGGAAGTCGGCGATCAGGCGCTGCAGCACATTACCCATCGCGTCTGGATCGAGGAAGAACACATCCGCCTCTCCCGAGCGCGTCGGCGCGGGCAGCTCCTCGTCCAGATTTGCGTCGAAGCCTGTAGTTGCATATCGCCATTGTCCGCACGTCATCGTCGACACCCGAGCGTTCTGGAGTTTGATCGTGAACGTCAAGCCGAGGTCAAGGACGATTTGCTGGTGAGAGCCGTTGTGCAGCAGGCTGACGCGGCCGGAGGCATCCCGGGTCCAGATAAAGAGACCGACATCGCCTTCGTTTCCCTGGATTGTGTAGTTGGCGGGTTTCTGGAGTTGCCAGCGTGGGTCGCTCCCAGAGGGTCTTTCCGCGGTTTCTGTGATCAACCACGAGAACGAGGCCTCATCCCCGTCTTTCGTCGCAAGGTGCAGGTGGACGAGACGGTCGTTGGTGACGCCGGAGACGGTTTCGGACGGATCGACGACCTCGACCATCTCGATGACGGGACCAACGTGCTCCGCGGCGACGTCGAGA
This sequence comes from Lentisphaerota bacterium, assembly GCA_018676675.1. GTDB lineage: Bacteria > Verrucomicrobiota > Lentisphaeria > Oligosphaerales > JABHEG01 > JABHEG01. The sequence continues at coordinate 69,845 of JABHEG010000065.1, read as the reverse complement.
GCAACAATGGCATACGCTCCGTGGTCGAATGTCCCGTTGCCTTTGACCGGGCGCATGTCAGGCGTTATGACTTCGGCCTGTCCATGGAGGTCCACCGAGATTCTGAACTGCATCTCGTTCCCCGCTGCGAAGCCCGCAATGCCGAGGCTCGGGTACCGCTCCCAGGCAACGAGTTTTGCGTGGTCGCCTCCCTGGAACACCGTGGCACCGACGCACACATCGCCGTCAAAGACACCGATGGACGCGCCAACCGGCAGGGGTGCCCCGGCCAGGCTGACGCTGGAGATCAGGACGGTGTAGGGGAGGCCGGAGGGCGGCACACTGGTGAAGGCAGGAGTTGGGGATGACGCTCTTCCGGCTCGCCTCCCTCCAACCGGTTGTCCCGGTTGGTAGGAGAACGGCACATCTGTGTCCCCGTTGATGGCGATTTCGTATCCGACGCCCGGCAGCAGGTTGCCGATGTCGTTCTCGGTGCCGGTGGAGGGGATCCAGCTGTGGCCTGCGGCATCTTGGATGATGTCGATGCGGTCGATGACCTCACTGGGGAACGCCGTGGTGACATCCTGCGGGCCGCTTCCCAGGAACGCGATCGAGTTCCACTGGTTGGCCTTGAGTGTGATCGCCCAACTGCCCGGATCGATGGTCGTGCCTTCATAGGCCAGGGCCTCGGCGGATGAGCAGAAGACGTGATACCCCTTGCGGAAGTCAATATCCCGGATTGAGTCAAGCGCATATTCCGGGATCAGTGCATGGCCTGCGTCATCATGGGCGATCGCGAGCGACCCCAGTCCACCGAACACGGTGGCTGCATCTGCGGTTCGTGGCAGAAGGTTGAACGACAGAAGGTTAAAGGCGTTGGCAGTGATGTCGATCTGAAGTGTCTTGTAGATCGTTCCTTCGATATCCACTGCGGAGAACAGTCCATAGCCGAACGTCCCATCGCCAATGCTGAAAACAGCGGTGGTCGTTCCCTCGAGGGAAGCGGACGCATCAAATATCGTGAACGTAACTGTGTTACCCGGCGTGAACCCTGCCTTTGACTCGGCCGGCACGCCTTGGTACGTCGTGATGGAGACGTTCTCCGAGGCATCGTAGATCGCGGCTCCCACGCACAGGTCCCCGTCGAAGACGCCGATCTCGTCTCCGACATCCAGTCCGGCGCCGTCAAGCAGAGCGCTGTTAACGACGATGTCGTAGGTGACTCCTGTGTCGGCCACCGGCGAGAAGTGGACCGGGCTCGACGGTGTTGGGGTGCCATACGTCAGCGAGAGTTCGTAGTCGATGTCGTGCGCGCCTTCTACATTGGTGAAAACAGGCGTGTTGTAGGTGAACGTGCCTGTCTCTCCGGTGTCGGGGAAGGTGAAGGAGAGCGTTCCCTGGGCACCCGGAGCGATTGTCTGGAGGTTGGCGTAGGGGAACTCCACCGGGAGCTGCGGATAGGTGGGTGGGAACACGGAGGTGTTAAGGTACGTCTGTCCGGACTTCCCCGCATTCTTGGCGTAAGGGGAGAGGTCCGTGAACTGATGGTCAGTATCGAGAGGCCAGTAGCCCACCAGCCCTGTCTCAGAGCCCTGGAGAGGGGAGAGCATGGAGCGTTGGATCTCCGCCTGCGTCCGGGCAACGTTCCAGATTCGGCACTCGGCTAAGTTCCCGTTCAGGTAGTACCCGCCGTTGTATGCGCGTCGTCCAAGCTCCAAGTTGCGGGCGTGGCTTGGGATGGCGTCTTCCGGCACATCGTTGAATACGCCGACCACTTGACCGTCCGTGTAAAAGGTGATCGTCTTTCCTGACCACACTGCTGCCACATGGTGCCATTCGTTCGCGGGGACGACATAGTCTGTGGAGTACGCCTGGTGGAGGCTCGAGCGGAATCCCTTGTACATCCCGAGGCAATTGCTGCTGTTGATATAGAGCGCGTACACTTGGTAGTGCTTACTGATCAGCTCAATATGGCCGTCGTTCTTACGGCGTACCCAACACTCGAGTGTGAGTGAGGTCATGCCATAGTGGTGGGCGTGATTCCCAATGCTGCTGTAGTCGCCGCTGCCGTCGTATTGGGCGGAGCCTACGGGACGACCGGTGACGAACTCTATGTCCAAGTCGCGTGTCCCCGTGTTGGTCATCGTGAGATCGTCGGTGCGTCCTTCTTCCGGTACGTCCACATTAAGGGCGATGGGAGAGAAAGAGACTACCGGCTCGCCTGGCTTCTCGGTCAGACTGATCACAATGGGCGACTCGTAGCCGCCGTCGAAGTCCCCGGTGACTGCGAACTCGTAGAGCGTGTTGTTGGTCAGCCCTGAGACACTGAGACTGGTTTCCCCGGTTGCCCCGGCGAGGGTGTAGTCAGCTCGCGTCGCCGCTTCCCGATAGTAGACGTTGTAGCCGGTAAGGGCACCGTGTTCGGTTGCGGTGACCGGCTCCCACTCGAGGTCAACTGTCTGATCCGCATAGTGCGTTGCCGAGATCGTGTGCGGATTCCCGTAATCGCGGTAGAGGGCGCCCAGGTCGGCAGGCGAGCCGTCGGGATCGAGGATGGCCGTCCCTCCCGTATCGATCATGGTCGAGTCCGGAAGCAGGGCCAGGTCATAGGCGTCACTCAGGCTTAGCCCCGGGATCTCTGAGCGGTTTGCGTACGAGTCCGTGGGAGATCCCGGCGGAAAGACCCAGTGATCCGCTTGGGGAAGATTGGCCACGTTCGAGATCTGGCCTCCTGCATTCTCGTAGACGTTGTTGTAGGAGAACGTCTCGATCTTCGTGTCCAGGCGGATCCCCCAGCCTCCATTGTTGACAATGATGTTGTGCTGGAACGTCTCCGTTCCCGAACCGGTACTGTGCATGTAGATTCCGTTCCCGGTGTTTCCGTAGATTGTGTTGTGAGCGAATGTGGGGGAGCCTGAGGAGTATCGGTAGATCCCATCTGTGGCGTTGTAGGCGATGACATTCCGCTTGACCACGCAGTCGTTGCCCGAACTGCTGTAGATGTAGATGCCGTGCAACGCGTTATCAGTGATGATGTTGTCTGTTATCCATAGGTCACATTCCTGCTCAAGCTGGATGCCGGAGGCCCCGTTGTCACGGATTGTGCATTCTCGGATGTAAGCGTCCGGGCGCATCCTCTCCCGGTACGAAACGCCGTTCGAGGTATTGCGTTCGATGGTGCAGCGTTCCAGGCGAGGGTAGCTCCATGTGTTTGCCCCGGTGTGGTTGCCCCGGATCCCGTATCCTGCGTTGTCCGAGATCGTCGAGTCGAGGAAGCTTGGGTTGCAGCCGGCTTCGCTGCGGACACCCCAACTCCCGTTCTCGATGATCTGGCAGTTGTCGATGGTTGGGCTGCAACTTGTCACCAAGTAGATGCCATGGCTGCTGTTGTTCCGGAACTCACAGTTGGTGGCTGTACCATAGGCGTTGGTTGAGTAGTGGATTCCGTAGCGCGTATTCTCGCGGGACACGATGTCCACGAGCGTCGGATTGCCTTCGTAGACGTAGATCCCGTCGGCCGCGTTGTGGTGTGTCACGACGTTGGTGATTGCCGGGTTGGCGGTGTTGTCGGAAATCTCCAGCCCCATGTCGGAGCAGTAACGTACCTCGGAGTCCTCCAACGGTATGCTGCACGTCGTCCAGTCGATGCCGTCGACGGCGTACTCGACGATGATGTTGCGCAGGATTGAATCCTCTGCCGATGCGCCGGTCAGATCAATGCCCTGCCATTGTCCCGGGGCCTTGATCTGGTTGCGTGGCAACGAGGTGAACAGAATAGGGGCTGCGCTTCGTGCTGCGACTCCTCCATCGGCCACCAGTGTTCCCAGGACGAACAGGCTGTAGTTACCCAGGAAACGCACGTCGGTACCGGGTTCGACCGTCAAGGTGTCCCCTGCCGGAACAGTCACGTCTCCTGCAATGGTGACTATCCCATCCCATGTGCCGCTGACATTTCCCGTGACATTTGCCGTGCCGAGGTAGTACAGCGTGGAGGTGTCGAGGTCTGTATCCTCCAGCAGCGAGGTGTCGATCAGGATGTCGTAGTCCCGGTAGTTGGCCTTGCTGAACACGACTGTGTACCGACCGGTCACCACCTGTGTTTCGAATGCCCCAAAGGCGTTGGTCTGGACGGCGTGAGCCACCGCTGACTCGGAGGTGGGTTGGAAGTCGATGGTGATGTTCGCGAAGTTGCTCTGCCCTTCCAGTTCAACCACACCTCGGATAGTGGTGACCGTGATGTTGTTTGCCGTTGCGGAGGTCTCTCGAGCGGCCTGGCTGGGAACGCCGCTGATATCGTAGAGGGCGGCGATCTGGTAGTAATAGGTGTGGAAGTCCTGCGGTGTGACATCGGCATAGGTCTCTTCGGAAATGCCTTCGTCGAGGAGGGTTGCAGGAGAGGGAGGAGTGCCCTCTACCTCGCTCCGGTAGATGGCGTAGCCGGTCAGGTTCGTCACGTTGGAGGGGGAGTTCCACGTGAGAGTGATGCTGCCGTCGTCGTTGGGCTGACTGTCGGGATTGGTCGGAGGGCGTGCGCTGATGGCGAAGCTATGCCACTGCGTTGGGGCGGCTGCGGGGGCAAAGACATCTCCACCGACCATGGTCGCCTGGATGTAGTACTCGATGCGTGAAGCCACCGGCTGGGGGGGGATGGCCCCCGTGTATGAGACGTTGTCCCCACTGGCCATCGCCACGCTGGTGAAGGCCCCATCGTCAACCCGGTACCAGAGCACCACAGCCGTTGGGGCTCCGTCTGCGTCCTGAACGGTCGCTTCAACAGGATAGGACGCGTCCGCGACGGGCTGGTCGGACAGAGGGCTGTGGAGAATCTTGGCCAGTGTCGTCTCGTGGGCCGCCGGGGTGACCGTTCCCGCCAGGCCAGCGGCTTGAGTGTCGATCCGGATGCGTCCCTGCGCTCCGTCGCCGCCTTCGCCGCCGGACGTGTCCGTGGGGACAAAGCCCACGCCTCCACCGGCAGCAACCGTTCCCGCGCTGACAAAAATGGCCGCTCGCACGTAGACACTCCCACCCGCTCCACCGCCCGCTCCACCATCCTGTCCTGCATTGGCGTTGCCGTTGCCGCCATCCGCTGAGATGGTACCACTATTGGTCAGCAGGCGGCAGGATACGAAGGTGACGCCTCCACCATGGCCACCATTCGGGTTGGATGCTGTGTTACTATCATTGTCCCCACCGGTTCCCCCTGCTCCTCCCATGTACAGTCTCTCCAGATCGGCTGTCCCAATCTCTGCTCCACCCGCGCCGGGGTTCGTTCTGGTGCCTGCTTCTCCGGCTGCGGCGTGCCCTCCGCCTCCTCCTCCCCCGTACGTCATTGTCCCTCCTCCTCCTCCGGTAGCGTTGGCTGCCGTCGACTGAACGCCTGTTCCGCGGATGGATTCCCCTTGGTATCCGTTCTGGCCATCTGGCTGTCGGTCATGGCCCCTGTAGCCTTTGGCATTGGCTTCGATCGCGCCATCGGTATCCACGGTGACGGTGCCGGAGGCCCGAAAGAAGAGGACTCCTCCCGTCTGCCCATCCCATGGGCTGCAGGTCAGAGTACCACCGACGGTCACGTCGGTGTAGTGCGGGACCCGTATGACTTGGTGTACTTGCCCTCCCGCCCCGTCGACAGGGCGAAGCAGTGTGGCCCCAAGAACGAGGAGGGCGGTGTCAGTGTCGGCGATGGTGTGCGTGCTGTATGTCCCTGCCGTGTTGGAAGGAAGGTCCAACTCCGGGTCGACCATGGTGATAAGGAGGATTTCGTCCCCCGGACTGAACCCAGTGATATCCGCCACCTGGAGCCCCCAATCACCGATGGCATGTGTGCCGGTCACGATGGTCCGGACAGAGTCGGTAGTGACTGTGTTTTCCGCCCCAACAGTCAGTGGACCGTCTGCACCATCGCCGAAGCCTGCGGAGGCCCAAAGGGGAGCTGCCAGAACTGCTGCAGCCAGAACAGCCAGCCTCAGAATGCCGGGGTTGAGTTTCAGTTTCACGGCCATGCCTCCTGCTTGTGCTTTCGTGTATATATGCGAAATCTGTAGTCCGTGACTGATCCATGGTGTCAGTCGTTGCGACCACAGCCCCTGCAGTCGTGCTGCCACGCCGCCGAAGGGGGTTCATCAAAGACGGATTTTCGTTCGAAACGGTGGAAAGGCTGGGGCAGTGGACAGCCGGCTGTGCCGGGAGTCGGGCGGGGAGCAGCGTGTGCCTCGAAGGGGGGCGGTCCTGGCCATCTCCGGGTGAGGAGGTGGCGGCCGAAACCGAACCAGGTGTTCCCTTCAAGAGTACACCAAGGGCCATCCACGCACTCGTCACCCGCAGACCATTCGGTATCGCACGTTCTCACGACGGCGTCTTCGCCGCCGCGCGCGCCACGCGCGAAACCAGAAAAAAAACAGAAGAGACACACCGAAAAACGGTGTCACGCCTTTCTTCCTTCCCTCTGCCTCGGCTATTGCCGTCATTGGGAAGAGACGGTCTCACTGTCACAGTGATTCCCGGCACGCACCAGCGGTGTCTCGCTGTTCGGTCCGCCGTCAGATGGGCGGCTCCCGAGGTGCGTGGTCCACGGGGTGATCACGAGGCGACGTCCCGCTAGGTCGGCCACCACGTAAGGAAGCTCCCTGCGCCACGAGTTCGCGGCGTCCGTCTGAGCAAAAGCCCTCCTGGCCTTTCAGAGAACAAAGGGTGTCAGTCCGGACATTGCCCTGCGCCTAGACGCTTGAACTCCATCCCGTCAGGACTCACCCAGTCATTGCGCAAAGACCCCTGCCACGCTCCAGCCGGTCCCACCATGACGTGGGAAACGACCGTAGTTCCACCCCGGCGCGGCGGGGTCACCATCTCTGATAACAACACTACGTGGCGCAGCTCTGTAAAGCAAGGGCGGGATTCGCCAAACTGCGGCCTCGTCAGCGGAAAGTGTAGTACTATGCTCAGAGAATATGTAAAAGAGGAAAGGAGGGGAAGACCGGTGAGCTCAGCAGGCGCTCTTCTCCGCGGGCCTGAGGGCACGGGGGGGGGAGTGGCTGTCGGGCAGCGGCTGAGTACGTTGGGGGGCTGCCCTGACATGCCGGAGTGTTCACGTTTTTTCCCGGGGAGCATGGCATGACACGAGGAAACAACGGTGTACTGTATCTGTTTCTTTCAGTGTCGGGCGCGTTGTGGCGGTACCACTCGATTCGCCGCTGTCCGGTTGCTGAAGGGCTAGACTCTCCTGTGTGGGGCAGGGAATTGGTGAACGCCTGTTCGCCGCGATGATAGATCGACTTCCACGAGGCAACCTCATGGCACAGACCCAAGAGAAAATCCTGATCCTTGATTTCGGTAGCCAGTACACGCAGCTCATTGCGCGGCGTGTTCGGGAGTGCCGGGTGTACTCAGAGATCGTTGACAGTGCGATGTCAGTCGCCGACATCCGCCGCGAAGCGCCGTCCGGGCTAATCCTCAGCGGGGGACCAGCCAGCGTCCATGGAGATGGGGCGCCGGGGTGTGATCCCGGGATTTTTGAGTTGGGCATTCCCATTTTGGGGATCTGCTATGGCCTGCAGTGGATTACGGATCACTTTGGCGGGCGCGTGCAGCCGTCCGGCTCTCGGGAATACGGTCAGGCGGTGCTACGCCTGGTAGACCCCGAGAATCCGCTACTGGCGCGGCTTCCGGAGGAGTCTCGCGTCTGGATGAGTCACGCGGATGAAGTGGTCGAAGCCGCTCCCGGATTTGACGTCATTGCGAGCAGCGATCGCGTGCCCTTCGCGGGTGTCTGCGACCCCAAACGGCGTATCTGGGGCGTCCAGTTCCATCCCGAAGTCGTGCATACCAAGTATGGGAAGCGCGTCATCCGGAATTTCACCCGAACGATCTGTGGCTGCAAGGGCCGCTGGTCTGCCCGCGCCTACGTGGAGGTCGCCACCGAAGAGATCCGGGCGCAGGTTGGGGAAGGCAAGGTCATTCTCGGACTCAGCGGCGGTGTGGACAGTACCGTTGCCGCCGTGTTGATCCACCGTGCCATCGGGGAGCAGCTGACCTCCGTGTTCGTTGACAACGGTGTGCTGCGTCACGAGGAAGCAAAGCGGTTGCTCGAGGTCTTCCGCAAACACCTCGACCTGAATGTGAAGTTTGTGGATGCCGGAGAGGAACTTCTTGATCAGCTTGCAGGGATCGAGGAGCCGGAGAAGAAGCGGAAGGTTATTGGGCACCAGTTCGTCGAGGTGTTCCGGCGCGCTGCGAGTGAGATCGCGGACGCCCGGTTCCTGGCTCAGGGCACGACCTATCCCGATGTTATCGAGAGCTCCGGCATCGGGAAACATGCCGATAACATCAAGAGCCATCACAACGTGGGCGGCCTTCCTGCTGAGCTTGGCTTTGAGGCGCTGGTCGAGCCCCTCAAGATGCTTTTCAAGGATGAAGTCCGCGCCCTCGGGAAGGAGCTTGGTCTACCTGATGAGATCGTGTGGCGCCAGCCCTTCCCCGGGCCGGGGCTGGCTGTGCGCATCCTGGGCGAGGTGACCCCTGAGCGCGTGGCGACCCTGCAGCAAGCGGACCGCGTCGTCATTCAAGAGATGAAAGCTTCTGGCTGGTATCGCAAGGTCTGGCAGAGCTTTGCTGTGCTTCTGCCGGTGCAGACGGTCGGCGTTATGGGGGATGGACGCACCTATGAGAACGCCGCTGTGTTACGCATTGTTCAGAGCAGCGACGGGATGACCGCCGACTGGGTGCCGTTGCCGCACAAACTGTTGGGCAGAATTGCCACGCGCATCACCAATGAGGTCAAGGGCATCAACCGTGTTGTCTATGACATCACGTCGAAGCCCCCAAGTACCATCGAGTGGGAATAGGGACACTGACGGCAGTTACGGCTGACAGCGGGAAGGCGATGGAGCCTGTTTCGTAGGTCGTCGCTCACGCATGACGCGTCTGCTCTCACTGGTGCCCCCCGGCCCCAGCCTCATGGATCCGCTTCGCTTCCCAGTGCCAGCATCCCTTCTGAGCAGGACGGTCACCACTTGCGTCGGATGGGGATGCCGGCGGCGACCAGATCATCTTTGATCTGACGAATGGTGTACTCGCCGGTGTGGATCATGCTGGCGATGATGGCGGCGTCTGCGTGAGCCGCCGTGAACACTTCTGCCAGATGGGCCGGTGTCCCTCCGCCTCCGGACGCCACGACAGGTACACTGGTGTGTTCCGCAATCATGCCGGTGATGTTCAGCTCATACCCGGTTCGCATGCCATCTGCATCGACTGAGTTGACGACTACCTCCCCAACCCCGAGATCTTCGGCTCTTTTCGCCCACTCGAGAGCATCCATACCGGTGCGCTCCCGGAAGCCCCGGATGGTGATCTCATAGCCACTGGGGAAGGCTGAGTCATCAGTCCGAACGGGGTCCATTCCCAGAACAATGCACTGGGCCCCGAACTGCTTTGAGCCCTCGGCAATGATGTCGGGATTGCGGACAGCCAATGAGTTCACACTTACCTTCTCGGCCCCAGCCAGCAGCACGGCGTACATGTCATCCAGCGACGAAATGCCTCCGCCAACGGCAAATGGGATCCGGATCGCTTTGGCTACTTCCTGGACCATCCCGATATCGAGGCCCCGTCCTTCCGCGCTGGCTGTGATGTCGTAGAACACGAGTTCGTCACACCCGCCGTCGCTGTAGGCCACCGCCATTTCCACGGGGTCTCCCAGGTCGACGTTGTTCTGGAACTTGATGCCTTTGGTGACAATGCGGTTGCGCACGTCTAGGCAGGGGATGATTCGTTTGGTCAGCATTTTCCGTCCCAACGCGTGAAGTTCTCGAGCAGCTTCAGGCCGATTCGTCCCGAGCGCTCAGGGTGGAACTGAGTCGCAAACAGGTTGTTGGTTCCAATGATGGACGCGAAGGTTGCGTCGGCGTACGTGGTCTCGCCAATAATGTGCTCCGGTCTGCTTGGGGCCGGGTAGTAGCTGTGCACGAAGTAGAACTCACTGTCTTGCTCGATTCCGTCGAGAAGAGGGTGTGGTCGTCGGGATGTGACGGCGTTCCAGCCGATCTGGGGGATCTTGTCATAACGGTCAACGGGTCGGAACCGTGGCACGCGGCCGGGCAACACACCGATGCACGCTGTTCCGTCGTCTTCCTCTGATTCCTCCAGGATAATCTGCGTGCCCAGACAGATACCCAGGAAGGGGGTGCCAGCGGCCACCACCTGTCGGATGGTATCTTCGAGGCCCAGGCTGCGCAGGGCACGCATCGCCGCGCCAGCGGCCCCCACCCCTGGGAAGACCACGCGTTCCGCTGCCAGGACATCGGCCGCGGAACTGGTGACTGTGCAGGGCACATTCAGGGCCTCGAAAGCCAGCCTGACACTGGTGAGGTTGCCGGCTCTGTAATCCACTATCGCAATCATGGTTGAATCAGCTTTCTCTGCTCAAGTAGGACAGTCTGACGCAGGTGGCAGGTCTTCTATCGAGCCGGCAAGGACTCAGCCTGCCAGCCCATGTTCAGTGTTTCAAGTTTCCTGCGAACTCTGTACCGCGTTTGACAGCGGATACCACTTCCATCACCTGCAGCGCTTCATCGAGCGTAATCGGGAAGGTCTTTTTCTCTCGAATCGCGGCGTACAGATGATCCCATATGTGATCCGTGTTGCAGGCTGTTTTCGGGGCTACGGGGATGGTCTTCTCCATCCATTCGAGTTCCTCTTTCTGACCGAAGCCGCCCTGGAGTGGCGGGTTGCTGCGCTTGGCTCGCCGGCGGGACAGCTTCTGCTCAGGGTTCAGGTATCGCAGATGGATCTCGTTTCCTGAACAGGTGAGGCCGCCTCTGGTTCCCAGAACGATGTACTCCGGCTCCTTGATCGCGGATCCGCCACTGATCTCCAAGTCGACAATGCGGCCGTTCTGGCCTTTCAGGATCACTTTCAGATGGTCCTCTGCATCCCCAACGGCCGCGATCTTCTTCAGATCGCTCCACATGTCGGCGAGCGGTGACTCCAGGAAGCGCAGGCCATGGTCGATGATGTGTGGTCCCCAGTTGAGGAGCTGGCCGCCACCACACTCGATGATTGTCTGCCAGTCGTCTCGGCGCTGGTAGCTGTTGCGGCGCAGCTTGATCTCGTAGACCTTGCCGAGGATCTGGGAGGCGATGATCTCGCGGATGTGCTGGAAGCCGGCCTCAAAGCGCCGGTTGTGACGGATGAAGATCGCTCCCTTCGAGCTGGCGGCCGCCGTTTTCAGTTGCGTGGCCTCCGGGTAGCTCAGAGCAATTGGTTTCTCGAGGAAGACATATTTGTTTGCCGCCAAGGCGAGCAAGGCTTGAGGTACATGTGCCGGGGAGCGACTGGCGATGTCTACCAGTTCCACGCTGTCATCGGCGATGAGCGCTTCGACATTCGCGTAAACGGGGCAACCGCACTTCTCCTGCAGCATGTCGCGGCGTTTCCTGACCGGATCACACCCAGCCACGATCTCGAACTTGTCGCCGCGTTTTTTCAGTTCGTTGGTGTGCATGCCCCAACCGGCACGTCCGAGTCCCACGATCCCAACTCTGATTGGCTTTGTTGATGCCATGTTTCGGTGTCCCCTTGGCTTGTTCGCCAGCCTGATCTCAGAAGCCGGCGTCTCTCAGGTATTGTCTGCTGATGGCCAGATCCCTGACGGGTTCTTGGAGATGCGTGTCGTGTTCGACGTGGACCCAGCCATCATAGCCGACGTCCACGAGTGCAGCCATAACGGCGGCGTTGTCCAGCCCGATGTTGCCGGCTCCGAGTTCGCAGAAGCGTCCGCGTTGCGGCCAGCGCTCGAGGCCGATCTCGGGATTGGTCTCGAGCCAGTCTTTGAGATGAATGGCCACCAGTTGCCTGGGATAGCGTCTGACAATTTCCACAGGGTCGCCGCCAGCCGCGGCCAGATGAGCCGTGTCGAGCACCAGCCCGCATTCCGGACAGGCTTCCAGGAACTGCACGACTTGATCGTGCGACTCTACCAGCTGTCCGAGATGGTTGTGAAGTCCGACTCTAAGGCCCCAGCGGGCACAGGCGCGGGCTTGACCCGATGCCTGGCGGCAGAACGTGTCCATATCCTTGCCGGTTACAGAGACCCATACGTAGTCGCGACCCAATCCGGCTGTCCATCTTATCGTCGATTCCATATCCGGCGCTCGGAGGGTTGCGAAGTCCATGCCCATTCTGCGATACGTAGCGGCCATCAGCAGGGCGTCGCCTGAAGATGTGGCCGAAAGCCGCTCTGTGCCCTCAAAGCCGATGTCTCTGAGGGCCTCCAGGCGAGCCTGGATGTCGAAGCACCCGCCATCCCAGACGTTCATTCCATAGTCGGCAACGCCGAATTTCATAGGGAACCCTCGCTCTTTAGACTGTTTCCCATCGACCGTATTCCACACGAGACGGACGCCAGCCTGCTACGCAAGTCTGCGCGTGAAACCTGCAAAATACCTCTCCAAGAGGGGCAACGCAACGCTCCGGGGGTAGTTGTCGGGCTGTTCCAGACCGAGGCCCCCGAGAGTGCGCTCGGGATCCGTAAGTCGGTGCAGAGGCAGGACGGGAGACATTGAATCAGTGGCCAACATGACCTATCTTGCAACTCCATTTGAGCTGTGATGTCCAATGCAATGACTGTTGTGGACCTGCTGCATGTTGTAGGAGTGTGACGACAGCGGAAGGAGAGGTAAATGTCAGCCAAAGTTGCCATCTTGATGGGGAGTACATCAGACCTGCCCAAGATCCAAGGCGCGATTGACACACTGAAGGACTTCGGTGTGCCCACCGCAGTGCGGGTTATGTCCGCCCACCGGACGCCTGATGTGGTGATGGACTTTGCCGGGCAGGCGGAGACCTCGGGGATGCAGGTGATCATTGCGGCGGCAGGTGGAGCCGCTCATTTGGCCGGTGTCGTCGCAGCTCACACGATTCTGCCCGTTATTGGGATCCCTGTGCAGGGGGGAGCCCTGAATGGCATGGATGCATTGCTGGCGACCGTGCAGATGCCGGGGGGCATCGCCGTGGCGACCGTTGGAGTCGGGAGTGGCGGCCCGGTGAACGCGGCGTTGCTTGCCGTGCAGATCATGGCCCTTCAGGATGACGACCTGCTGCAGAAACTGCGTGACTATCGCAAGGGGCGGCGGGACAAGGTTGTCCGCTCCGATGAAGAGCTTCAGGAGACGCTGAGTGACTGATTCTGTGACCCAACCGACGGTTCATACGGGCTTCCCCCGACGGTGGCCTGGTGTTCTGCGCCTTGTTTGCGCATGGGCGATGACGTGTGTGGGTGTTTGGGGCGCTCCGGGCGTGCCGAAGCCATCTGCCGGCAGTGCGTTCGACGAGAGTGTGGTAGAGCTTTTGGGGCTCTTGCGTGAACGCCGCCTGCTGCCTCCTGACGATGCGGGACTGCGGCGAGATGTCTTGGAGGCGATCATGGAGGCCGTCAACTGTCACGGCGCGTTGGTCGGGTCGGGGAACTCCGAGTCGCCTGCGCAAGGAAAACGCGAGGGGCTTTCGTCGCCGGTTGACGTTCACACCGTTGGCGGGTTGTTTGCGTACGCACTCGTCCCTACCGTGTCCACCCAAACGGCGGGCGAACTGTCCGGGGTGATTGACGACATCGGACATGGTCACTACGAAGGCGTCGTGCTCGATATGCGTTTTGCCGGAGGAGGCGAGCTTGCTGCCGCCGAGCAGGTTGCGGGACAGCTGGCGAAAGGGAGCCTGCCCATTGTCGTCTTGATCAATGGCGAGACAGTCGGGGCGGCGGAGGTGCTTGCTTCCCAGGCCCGGGCCCGGTGCAATGCCCTCATGGTCGGGCAACCGACTCGAGGTCTGCCATACCAGCGGATCAGCGAACGGCTGAGTTCGGGTGACGTTGTCCTGCTCCCGAAGGTGGAAGGCCAACCGGAAGGGGAAGAGAGTGCCCGATCCCCGATTCAGCCGGACGTGGTTATCGAGCAGACTCTGGCGAGGGAGACACTCATACGACGTCTGGCGGAACAGCTGCCAAGCGACGACGAAGGTGATCTGTGTCTCAGACGAGCGATTGACCTGCTGACGACGATACACGCGCTCAAACAGAAGCGTTTCTAGGGGGATGGGACGCGTGGCGGATCGGCGCGGTTGCGGGGCGGTTGGCGGAGATGGTGGCGCCTTCCCGCGTATCCCTGCTTCTGCCGCCAGGGCATCCGTTCGCGTTCCCGTTCAGGGCCGACTTCGGCACTGGTCCCGATCCTTCACCGCATCTCTTGTCGACACCGTTGCCGCCAGGCCGCGGGGAGGCCTCTTGTCTCCGGCGACCGTGCTTGTGGCGCTGTGCGCGATCACAATGTTCGTGCTGGGAGGACAGGTTGAGGCAGCGACTCAGGGGCTTTCATCGCACCGCGTTCGAGTGAGACTTCCTGAAGGGGATGCCGCAGGGCTGGAGAGCCTTGCCGTTGCGTGCGGCGAAGTGGTGGCCCGAATGGCGCCGCTGGACCCGCAGGACAGACGCTGGATTACCCTGAGGATCACCACCGGGGATGTTCCCCCGCAGCGCGACCCGCTGAACCTGTTCTTCTCCGCGTTTTCAGGCATTCCCGATATCGCGCATGGCTTGTGTCGTGCATTGCTGATTCGTGCTTGCGGTAAAGCCGGGGAGCAGACCGTTCAACCTGAAGCTCTCGACTGGCTGGCCGCAGCTGTCTCCGGCCGAGTGCTCCATGCTCGTTGGGAGGTGTTGGGGCAGCCTATGCCCGACTACCAGCCACTACGACACATGTTCAGTCGGGGGGCTTTCCCACGGGTTGCCGACTTGCTGATGCTGCCTGTTCCGTCGAGTAGGGGGGGGCTTTACCACCTCTACTCGCTGCACTGTGACGTGCTGCTGGAAGCCATCCTTGTGGAGGGCGACGCTCCCCGGGATCCTCTCAAACGGATTCTCGGCATGGTTGCCGCTGGGAGAACCGCTTTGGCCGCAACCGAATTTGTTCTCCACGACCACTTCGCTCCAGGCGAGAGCTTCCAGACCTGGTACGAACGCCGGGCCGCTCTGGTCAGCCGACGAGGGCGGCGTGTGGCTCCGCCGAGTGACATCAGAGATCGCCTTTTGGAGCTTGAAACAGTACCGATCGTGATGCCGAACAGAGGCGATTTCGGCTGCGTTCGTGTGCCAATTGACGAGGTCCCTGAGACGCTCAAGAACTACGCCGGGAACTCTGATCTCATGGAAGGGCTTCTCAAGGACTGCTTCGAGTTGTCGAAGGATGCCCCCGAATGGCTCCGAGCCCCTGTCCTTCAGTACTTCCGAGCTTTCGAGTTGCTGAAGAAGGGGAAGATGTTCAGCTTTAAGCGGAAACTTCGTCAGGCTCGCCAAGCGTTCCGTCTGGCCCTTGAGCGTCAGGAAAGGCTCATCACGTACATCGATTCTCAAGAACTGCGGTACACTGGCGTTGACAAGGCTCTTGCTCCGTACGTGAGTGTCATTCGGCAGAGCCGTGAGCGTCGTCGTCGTCTCGACTGGCGGCTGTCTGACTACCTAGACGGCTTGGATCGATAGGGGGAGGGGGAGGGGCAAGGGGGGAGGAATCCATGCTTCCAACAGTCTCATGTTACACGCCTGAGGCGTTTGATGAGGCAGATCAGCTCGGCATGCTGTAGACGTCGAAACGGCTGTTCTTCTCGCGGATTTCAAAGCTTGGATCGGGGCCCTCAAGCATCGGAGCGCCTTTGGGGCGTTTGACCACGACGCGATTCGCTGTGCAGGCGAGGGCGACGCGGAGCAACCGGGCTGAATCCTGGTCCGGGCCGACGAGGCCGCGCAGCCAGCGCATCTCCTTCTTGACCAGAGCAGCCTTGCTCCGTTCGGGGTACATGGGGTCGAGGTAGATCGCGTCCCAACGCGTTCCAGCAGTGAGACGAGGGAGGAGCTCGATGCTGTCTCCGCAGGTTAGCTCGATTCGGGCCTCGACGACATCCCGCAGTTCGGGGGCTTCCCAAGCCCGTGCCAGAGCGTCTTCCAGCAGCGCGGCGATGATTGGGGAACGTTCGAGCAGATGGACACTGCATCCGAGCCAGGCCAGCATGAAACCATCTCGGCCCAGCCCGGCTGTAGCGTCGAGCAAGCGCAAGCCGGGACGTCCTTTCACGCCTACTGCCCGTGCGAGAGCTTGTCTCACCCCGCCACCATGCTGGCGCCGATAGCCCAGAGCACCTTTCACGAGATCCGGCCTGAGCGTTTCACTTGGGCCAGTCCCACTGAGGTCACGCAACTCAAGCCCATTTTCGGTGACCATCAGTCCGGTCTTCACAGGCATATCGTTGCCCGTGATCAACGGGAGAGAAAGGCGCCTGGCCAGGGCATGCGCCCTCTCCATTTGGGACGTCGCCTCGCACATAACGCCGACTGTCAGGTCTGGCGAAGTGGGATGAGTTGAGGCGTCTTCCCGTGGGATCATCTCTCTGGGACCTCCGTGTGTGTGCGCTCCGGCAACAGGAGAGCAATCATCGCGATCACGACTCCCATTGCTGCGATGGGGAGGAAACGCCAATCAGGAGCGGTCGTGCTAAGCGCGTCGACCCCCCAGCCGATGGCCGGCGCAAACAGCGCGACGAACAGTGACTTTGCCTGCGACTCGATGCTCAGAACCGTGGCACTCTGGCTTGAGTCGCAGTGGGAGGCACACCGACTGATCAGGATGGGGCGCCAGAGGTTCTGAACGGCGTTGAGGCAGATGAAGGCAGCAACGGCAAGCCACATGACGCCGCTCACCAAACCGGCTCCAATCGCGGCGAAGAGTACCATGAACGCAATCCACAACCGACGGGCAGCAGCAGTTTCACTTCCCATCTGTTCTGCGAAGCCACCGGCTTTTCGCGAAGCAAGGCTCCCCAGAAGATGGAAGATCGCGTAAACGACACCGACCAGAACAGCCGTTCGCTGCGCAGGTTCGTGTTCGACCAGGAAGGGCAATGTCAATGCTGTTGCTTTGATGATCGGCTGGAGGTAGTCCTTGCTTGCTTTAAAGGCGCCCTCGAAGCCCATGGATTCGAGCAGAAGGCGCCGCAACGGTCGGGAAGTGATGCTGTTCCGCAGGGCCGACACAAGGGTCCTCACCACCGCTCCGGGTCGAGGAGCTTCCGCCCGTGTTCCGTCCAGGTAGGCGGGGTAGGTTGCCAGATTCACGACGTTCACGATATAGGGGATGACGGCAAGGAGAAAGACGGCGCTGTAGTTGCCGGACCGGAAGACGAGGACGGCAGCAACGACCACGCTCAAGGCGGACCCAAGCTTACTCCACGAACGTGTAAACCCATAGATCCGTGCCTTTTCCCTGGTTCGTCCCTCACGCTCCAGCCAGCTGAAGATGATTGCTTTGTGTGTTCCGGTCCGGAAGGCTTCCCCAACGGCAAAGAAGAACATGGCAACGAAGACCAGGGCGAGAGGGCGGCAGAGCCCGAAGATCAGGAAGGCGACGATGTACCCAAGGAACGACGTGACCATCGCTCGACGTCGCCCGAGGACATCAGCGATCGCTCCGGTCGGGATCTCAAGCAGATTGACTGAGAGCTCCCGGAACCCGATCAACAACCCGATCTGCGCGAACGACAGTCCACGTTCCCGCAACGCAAGGATCAAGAAGGGCTCGAAGTACTGCTGGTTCTTGAGGAACCCGTAGAGACAGAAGCGGAACAGCTGGATCCTGGCTGCACGCGGTGTATTGCTGTTTGCCCTGTTCACGTCCGGCGGCCTCGCACTCATCCGTGTTGCGGGTTACTGAATCTCAATGGTCTGTCGTGCTGATTGCCTAGTCAGTGCTCGGATCAATCAGCACACTAGCCGCTGAGACACCGTTTTTCGCGCTGTGGGGAGTGTGGACTGCTGCGGTGGGGCGCCTTTGGCCATAGGAAGGCAGGGCAAGGGGCGTGTTGGGCTACCTCGGATCGACGTTACTTATCCGGAGCCCTCGGTGGTCACATTGAGTGCGTACAGGGATCCATCACGGGAGCTAAAGTACCCGACATCCCCAACGATGACCAGACCGTTGCATGAGCTGGCCAGACGCTGTTTCCACGTCTGCTTTCCATTGCGGGGATCAAGAGCCAGAACCAGTGGGGTCTCGCGTCCCTCGACGGCGTACAGCAGGCCGTGAGCGATGGCCACCGTCCCGCAGCCTCCAACTTTGGCGGACCAGCTTGTGGCGCCCGTATCTCCGGTGAGGGCAGTGATGTCCGTGGACCGTACGTAGACATCGCCATCCAGAGCCAGCGCGTGTACCGGGGCAGTGATCTGTCGTTGCCAGTGGCTGGTGCCGTCGCTGAGACTGTGGCTGCGGACAGCGCACGTGCCCACCAATCGGCGTTCTGCCACGACCAGCCTGTGTCCATCGCTGCGAACGAGTGGCGGGAATGCCAGGTGGCGCACCGAAGACCGGGAGTCGCTCATGGACTGCCAAAGGGGGTGCCCGTCATGACTGTCCATCGCGAATACGCCTTCATCTGAGGCCACGTAGAGCGCCCGGTCGACAAGAACGGGAGCGGACAGCGGACTGCGCTTTCCCGGGGAACTACTCCAGGCGGGGGTTCCGTTTTCGGCGTGCACGGCGACCACAGTCGGCCCTTCGGTCCAGACCACGAGATCGTCTGTAATCATGAGGCCGCTGGGCGGGGTTCGGCGTGTGCCGTGAGGGGAAGGGGCTGTCCAGAGGGGCGCACCTGTCCGGGCGTTCAGGGCTACGAGCTCGCGCATGCCATCGGGGCTCATTCTGAAGGCGAAGGCACGGGCATCGTCGGCGCACAAGAGGGCTCCGGCTACGGTGAAAGGCGTTCGCCAACGCAAGGCCCCGCTTGCCCGTTCGACACAGACCACCCGCCTGCCATCCTGCTCGTCCTCAAGGGCCAGCACTCCTCCCTTGGTTACGAAGGGATAGTTGTCAACCAACTCCTTCGTCCCACTCACGCCCCCATAGCTCCAGGCGACAGGATCGTGGGGATCGTGTGTGGGATTGGCCAGGGGCGTGTAGAACGTTCGGACGGCGATGGCGACAACCGCTGCGGCTGCCGCCGCCTGCAGAATCGTGACTGTCCACCGGTGCGCCTGCGTTCCTGTCGCGTTGAGCTCTTTCCGGAGTCGTTGAGCGAGGGACTCCGCCCTCTCTTTCTGGTTGGCCGGTGCCGGCCGCAGTGCAGCCAGTCCGGAGACCAGGTGGGACGCCGCCTGAAACTCGGCCCGACAATCGTGACATGCTCGGACGTGCTCCGCCAAAGCCTGGGATTCCGCAGGGGACAGCGCATCAAGCAGGAGCAGGTCGATTTTCTCTCTGTATGTGGTGCAGTCCATCGACAGGTTGTTTCCGGATGTGTTCAGGGCCATATGTGCTATTTAGAGATACGAAACGAACAGCTCGCAGGGGACACGCGATGCTGAGGAATCTGGGCGGCCCGGTCCTTGGGGATTGTCTGTTTGTTTCACCCGGTGGCGTTTGAGGGAGCTGGCTTCCCATCCGTCAGGGCAGGCCATGCGTTCCACGTCGTTTGGTTGCGGGACATGGCTGCGGACCGGGGCTCGCCGTGCCCTGGTGCTGCGGCAAAGCGTCCTGGAGCCAAGGCTTCCTGGGCCTGGTGGCGAAGCGATACCAGTGCCCGTTGTGCACGCTTCTTGGCAGCCTCCGCGGAACAGCCAAGATGGGTGGCGATCTCGTTGACGGAGAGCCCGTGGATGAATTTCAGCGCGAGGACCTCGCGTTCCGCTTCCGGCAGCTCCTGCAGGAGCCGGACCGCCTCCTGGGCATGCGGAGTCACCCCACGTGCGATGGGCTCATCGGCCAGGCGTCCATGTTTCCGGATCGTCCGGAGGTGTTTCCGGTTCAAATCCCGGCACTTGTTGCGCAGGATCGTGTAGAACCAGGCCGCAAAGGACCGCTTCGGGTCGAAGCTCATCCGTTGACGGACGAGTGAGATGAAAGCTTCCTGGACGGCGTCATCGGCTCCGGAGGGATCGGCCAGGAGTCCAGTGGCAACAGAAGTCGCTCTGGCGGCGTGTCGCTCTACGAGGGCTTCCAGTGCGTATTCGTCCAGTGAAAGGCGGAATCTGGACATCAGTATGTCGTCGGGATCTTTGGGCATTTCACGTATGACGTTAAGGGTTGGCGCGGAAGGTCACCATATCTCCCGTGCTTCCGTGCAGGGGGAGAGGAGTCGATACGGTACCGGCCGCAGGGAGGGATGCAAGCATGCCAGGAGCGAGAGGAAAGACGCATTGCGGGAGGCCGCCACAGATGATAGGCTATCGTGCTGTGTCGTAGAAGGGGGTGGGCACTTCGGTCAGATCACATAGAGAGAGTCAACGATGCTGCTGCGCTTAATCGTCCTGTTCGTCTGCCTTCCCTGGCTTGAGCTGTTTATCTTGTTTCGGCTGAGTGAAGTGGCTGGCTTCGGAACCGCTCTGGCTCTCGTTTTGGTGACGGGCGTTGTCGGGGCTGCACTGGCCCGCCACGAAGGCACTCAGGCGCTTAGGCGTATTCGAGAGGCCATGAAGCGTGGTGAGATCCCGGGGCGGGAAATGGTTGACGGCGTACTCATTCTGGCTGCTGGACTCGTCCTGATTACACCGGGATTGTTGACTGACACGGTTGGCTTCCTGCTGTTGATCGCTCCGGCCAGGCGAGTCATCCGTGACCTGCTGATCCGCCGTTTCCGTCAGCATCTGACGGTTGTGACTCCGATGGGACGTTCGCGAGGCGGCCCGGCACCCTCCGGTGGTCCGCCAACGGAAGGGACAGCAGGGGATCACGAGGCGATCGACGTGCCGGGGCGGGTGATCGAGGATGGCTGAGTGAGCGAAGGCTTCTTGTCAGGTCGTGCGTCAGGGCTTTGTCTGGTGGAGAAGAGTCATGTTACGGATGGGAATTATTGGTGCGGAGAACTCTCACTGTGCCGCGATTGCTAGGCTCCTGAACGTGGAGCAGGCACTTCCGTGCCGGGTCGTTTCGGTGTGGGGGGAGGCACCCCGCTTTGCGAGACAGTCGGCTGAGGTCGGCCAGATTCCGGAAATCGTTGCGGACTGGCGTGCCATGCTTGGGAAAGTGGATGGGGTGATGATCACGCACCGGCACGCCAAGTACCATGCAGAGGTAGCCCGCTTCTTCGTGCGCAACGGGGTCCCCTGCTTCGTGGACAAACCATTTACATTCACGCTCCGAGAGGGTAAGAGCCTGTGTCGTTTGTCCCGCAAACACGGCGTCCCAATCATCAGTTTCAGTGTAAGAGTCCTGCACAAGACGTTCCGCGACTTCCGTGAGGCCGTGAAGGGTGTAGGTGACGTTGCTTTCCTCAACAGCACTGGCCCGGCCGATCTCAAGAGCAAGTATGGCGGGGTCTTTTTTTACGGCATCCACCAAGTGGATCCGGTCATCGAATTGTTCGGCAATCAGGTGGATACGGCGTTCATCCGTCCACACAGGGCGGGTGGGATCGCGACCCTTACCTACAAGCGCGGGCCGGTTGTGACCATCAATTGTGTGAACAATGGGTTCCGGGGCTTCCACAGCACCGTGGTCGGAGATGGCGGACTGGTGGACTGGACATTTGGTCGTGACGCGAGCCCACACATCGTTGGCGCGCGACTGTTTGTCGATATGTTCCGAACCGGTGAAGAGCCGATTCCCCATGAACGGATGCTTGCTCCTATCGCCGTGCTTGAAGCATTAGCTGAGTCGTTGGAGACGGGCCGGACTGTGAAGGTAGCCCGGGTTGCCCTCAGCTGACAGTCGGGTCTGGTGTCTCCCTGTACTCTCCGAGTGGTGGTCTCCCTGACGCCCAATGAGTGGGAAGCTTCACGCGTCTTCCTCTCTAACTGAGCAGACCGCCTTGTGCGCAATCGACAGGACGGCTGCGTATATTGGTGACTCAGTTTTCGAACGGCCTCCAGGGAAGGGCGCCCCTTTGTGGCTCCCTGCAGCTTATCAGGAGTAGAGCTTTGGACGTCTATCACTTGCGTCAGACGGTGTTCATTGTGGCCTTGTGGTCGGCCTGTGGATGCGTTGCCCAGGCTCCGCCGCCGGTCCCGGGTTCGTCATCTCGTTCGGGCAAGGACCTGCAGAAGGCCTTGGCTGAGCTTGGAGGAAGCGACCTTGACCGGGAAACGCTTTCGTACCGTACGAATGTTCCTCTGGCCCGCCTGGCTTTGCGCAAAGCGGCGTTGGGCCAGCGATCGCGGCGCGGCGGTCAGAGCAAGATGGCTGGCTTCGTGGCCGACGGATTTGCTGCTCTTGATCGTCTTGCGGCTCAGAAGCCGTTCCTCGCGCCGAAGGGTGAGCTGACCGAGTGCGCCTATGTCACGGAGAACGATGGCACGGCCCAACCGTACTTCCTCTACCTGCCTCCCAGCTATGATCCTGACACGCCGACGCCCATGGTTGTTTTCCTGCACGGATGGGTGCCGACGACGTCTCTTTTGGATCCGTGGACCCTCGGTCCGGAGATCTGTGCGGTTGCCGGGAAGCACGGCTGCATGCTGCTGATTCCGTATGGGCGCCGAAATACGGACTTCCAGGGCGTCGGCGAAGTGGATGTGTTGGCGTCCACTGAGCACGTTCAGAGCATCTACGCGGTGGATTCTGAGCGTATCATCATGAGCGGTGTATCCATGGGAGGCATGGGAGCCTGGAATATGGCGTTGCGTCATCCCGGGCTGTACGCGGCTTGTGCCCCGATTACGGGGCAGACCGACATGCATGCCTGGTGGCCACGCGTATTGCGTGATTGGCCGCGCAACCGGGATGACTTGTTTCCATTCCGTCGTTTCATGGTCGAATGGGACAACCCCATTGATTTGGTCATGAATGCCCGGAACCAGTCGATGTTCATCCAACACGGGGAGCACGACTCGTTGATTCCGGTTGAGCATTCCCGGCGAATGGTCTCTGCGGCTCGCGAACTTGGCTTCGCGATCAAGATCTTCGAGTTCAAGGGGCAGAATCACTACATCTACTGGGATACGCCCTGCTTTGAGAACGCCTGGTCGTGGGCGGTCAAGCAGCGTCTGAACAGGAGTCCGGAGCGTGTCACCTACAAGACTTACAGCCTGGAATACGACACGTCGTTCTGGGTCCGGATTGCGGGTTTCGCGCGCTGGGGCGTTCCAGCGAGTGTGGATTGCCGCGTGTCTGAAGGAGGGACTGGAATCGAGGTGACGGCTGAGAATGTGGCCACGCTGATGATTGATACCAAGCAGGCCCCACTCACGGGGAAGGGACCATGGCCTGTCGTAGCGAACGGTGTCAAGACCCATGCCGCTGCTGATGCGGACGGTTTCCTGCACATCGACCTGGTCGCGCTTCAGGCCCCCGTTCCCGGGCTCTGGCCGCCGGCCAAACGCAAAGGGCTCTGTGGACCGATTGAGGAGGTCTTCGATGGGCCGTTCATGGTTGTCCTCGGGACGGGAGGGACCACTGCCGAAGTTTCTGGGAATCTGGCCAACGTCAGGCGCTGGCTCGGAGAGTGGGACGGATTCGCTGACGGAATGCCTTCGGCCAAGCGTGACAGTGCTGTGACCGACGAGGAGATTGCGGGCCACAATCTGGTGCTTTTCGGGACCCCGGCAAGCAACACTGTCCTCCGGCGGATGGCGGACAAGCTACCGATCCGGATTGGCGACCACGAGTACGAGGTCGCCGGGAAGACGTACAAGGGGGATGACTTGGGACTGGTGATGTGCTACCCCAACCCTCTGGCTCCGAATCGGTACATCACGATCTATGCGGGAGAGCTTTACGGAGGAAAGTGCGGAGTCAACCACAAGCACGATCTGCTTCCTGATTTCATCGTGTTCAGGAAGGACACGTTCAGTTTCGATGACACGAACGAGCACCGGGTGGCCGGATTCTTCAATACGGCTTGGCAGCTCGACTCGGACCTCACGTGGGTGGGGCGATCGCCGGGGAAGTAGGCTGTTGGCCCGGTGGGGCGATCTCAGTCTGGAATGACTGTGCTGAGGAGAACCATGTCTGATTCGAACGGGTTCCGGCGCAAGCCATGGTGCGTTGACGGGGGCATCCCTGAGCTTGAACATCGAAAGTATGCCAAAGCGTATCGTGAGAGTGAGGATTACGCCGAGGGTGTGCATCTGTACTTCGGTGATGTCCACAAGCACTCGAGCTTGAGTCCGTGTGCAAAGGTGAACCCCTACAACGGGACACTTGCTGAGTGCTACTGTCACGCCCGGACCGTGGCAGGTACCGATTTTCTGGCGATCTGTGATCATGCGGAGAGGATGACCGAGGGGCAATGGTCCGAATCCATGGGCCTCGCCCGGGAGACCACCGTTCCAGGCGAATTCATCGCGTGGCCCGCGGTTGAGTGGGCAACCCCTCTTTACGGGCATCGAAATATCTACTTCCGTGACTATGACGTGCCGCTGATTTCCGGCCGGGAGATTACGTCGCCCCCGAAGCTGTGGGAGCACATACGTGCGCTCGGCCTGGATGCCCTGACGATTCCTCACCATGCCGCCCGTGAGCTGTCGGCAGACATGACCCGCACGGACGACGAGCTCGAACCTGCACTGGAGATCTTCTCGGGCTGGGGGAATGAGGAGTACTACGGCGCTCCCCTGCAGGATACCGACCGGTGTTTCACCCGCAACTTTGCGGTTGACACGTTGTTGCGCGGTTTCCACATGGGTTTCGTCGGTGGGGGGGATGGGCATCCGGCCCCGCCTGCCGACTCCGGGATTACCGGGATCTACGCGAAGGATCTCACCCTGCCGAGCTTGTTTGAGGCGCTAAGGAATCGCCGGACAATCGCGACTACCGGCGCCAAGATCCGCGTCGATTTCCACATCAACGGTTTTCCCATTGGTTCGGTCATTCGCTTTAATCAGCATGACATCAATGAGCTCTTTCCACTCGAAATCGGAGTGACGGTGCAGGGCACTGACACGATTGAGCAGGTGGATATCGTTGAGAACGGCATCACGGTGCACACGAAGACAAAGCCTCGGGCGCGCCTCGATCAGATGGCGTACCGCTGGTTTCGTCCGTCCGGCCCGACGGATGGGGTCAAGCGCATTGGCACATGTAACAACGTGTCGCGGTTTATCTACGTCCGGGTGAAACAGCGAGACGGTCATATGGCCTGGACCAGCCCCATCTGGCTGGATTTCTACTACGATGAGTAGCGGAGTCAAGGAACGAGAGCGATGAAGCGAATTGGGTTGATGGGGTGCGGCAAGGTTGCCGCCTATGGTCACTTGCCCGTGTTGCATGCGTCAGAGGATTGGGACCTGCATGCCATCTTCGACCCGGATGCCGGGCGCCTGGCGGAAGCAGCCGAACGCTTCGCCGTACCACACGCCTGCACGGACGTCGATGCGTTCTTTCAGGCGGGGTTGGACGCTGTCGCGATCACTTCTCCCGCGCCATGCCATGCCGCGAACGTCGCAGACGCCGCTCGGCACGGGTGCCACATTCTGTGCGAGAAGCCATTGGCCATGGACGAGGCGGAGGGCACCGACATGGTCCGGGCGGCGGCGGCGGCCGGCGTCATGCTCGCCACCGGATTCGACTACCGGTTCAGTCCTGTTTCAATGCGTATTCGGGACATGGTCTCCGCGAGAGTGATCGGAGACGTGCTTTCTCTGCGGTTGGTCTACATCTGGAATTGCCACGGGAAGTATGAACGGGACGCTGGTGGGCACCCGGTTGAGCAGGCTCGCAGAGCTGGACGCATGGAAGAGGGTGGGCCGATGGTCGATTGCGGCGTGCACCAGATTGATCTGGCTCGGTGGTGGCTCGGGAGCGAGGTGGCTCGCTGGTCTGCGGCGGGAGCGTGGGTCGATGACTACGAGGCACCCGACCATCTGTATCTGCACATGGACCACGAGTGCGGGGCCCACTCGATGGTGGAAATCAGCTACAGCTATTGCCACACGACCAAGGAGCCGCTGAAACGGTTTCTCTATGAACTGATCGGGACGGAAGGCCTGATCCGGTACGACCGCGAGGCACAGGTCTTTGAGGTGCGGACCCCGCAGGGGACGGAACGCCTGCCCTTTGCCGGTGAGAAGAACTTTGCTGGGATGTATGAGGCATTCTACGCTGCTTTGGGAAGTGGTGACCTCGGGGATCTTCCCAGTGGACGGGATGGGGTGATAGCGGCGAAGATCTCACGAGAGGCAACCAACGCTGCTATGGCCGGTCGCCTCAATTTGTAGACAGGAGCCGAGAACGGAGCAAACGATATGTCTGACGATAGGCTTGCCGGAATCCAGGCGTTTTTTGAGAAAGAGGATACGTACGCGGCCCTGTCGGGGGTCGAGGTGCTCGAGATCGGTGAGGGATATGCCAAAGCTGCCATGAAGGTCAGCGGCGATCACCTCAATGGCGTCAAGAGTGCGCACGGTGGAGCGATTTTCACCCTTGCCGATTACGCCTTTGCCGTGGCCGCCAATTCACATGGGCGGATCTCTGTCGCGGTCAATGCGAGCATTTCGTTTTTCAAGGGCACGCCCGAAGGAGGGATGCTCTACGCGGAAGCGGAGGAGATCTCGAATCATCCGAAACTGGGCTCGTATGTCGTGCGCGTGACGGACGAGGTAGGCGACTTGGTGGCGCAGTTCCAGGGGATGGTCTATCGCAAGCGTGACGAAGTCCCGATCGATCGGTAGGTCATGCATGACGGTGCGTCCGAGCATGGCAGCCCGGGACATACTCCGGTAAGAGCAACCAATGACCGAGTTCGTGACAGACCGGCAGATTTATGAGCGCGTACTCCTCGAGGCCGTGCCTGAGGCACGTGAATTCGTGTGGATTGCCACGGCGGATATCAAGGACCTCCATGTCCATCAGGGGAGCCGAATGGTCCCTTTCCTGGCCGCGCTGTCAGGACTGATTGATCAAGGGGTTGCGGTACGCCTGCTGCACGCCAAGGAGCCTGGGCCCATGTTCCGTCGGGACTTCGACCGTTTCCCGAACCTGATCGATGGGCTCGAGCGGATTCTGTGTCCACGCGTGCACTTCAAATCGGTTGTCGTGGACGGGGGTTTCGCCTACACGGGGAGTGGAAACCTGACTGGCGCCGGCATGGGAGCCAAGAGCGAAGGGAAACGCAATTTCGAAGCCGGCATCATCACCCGGGATCCGTGCCTGGTCGAGCAGATCATGGCTCAGTTTGATACGGTCTGGATGGGCGAGCGTTGCGGCGGCTGTCGGCGGAAGGAGTACTGCGCAGACTTCAAGGAACTCATGCGATTGTAGCGGGTGTTGCCCAGCGTTCCCGAGTGGCGGGAAGAACGGGGGAAACGTCTCGGTGAGCAGTGGTGGCTCTCTACCTATGGTGGTACGTTGGCTGCGGTCTTCAGAAAGGGGATTGCGCGATGGTGAAGCCCTCAATGCAGTCGACGACCCATTCGGCGATGGGGCGTTCCCTGCTTCGCTTCATCGGAGTGATTTTTCTACTGGTCACTGCCTCAGGCTGCCTGCCGTGGCCTTCCCCCAAGTGGTCACCCGATGGCAGACAGATTGCTTTCGTGGGGGAGGATGGGCTTTGGGTTGCCGAGGGTGACACGTGGAAGACGCGTGCTGTCCAACGTTCCGCACGACTCGTCTCCGGCCCCGTCTGGAGTGCGGACGGCTCGGAGCTCTTTTTCCTCGAGGCGTCGACAGACTGTAGGCAGATCATTCTGAAGCGAGTCGCAGCTGTGGGCGGGGTAGCTGTTGCCGTGCATTGCTTTCCTGCCTCGCGGGAAGTCGTCCATGGGATGGTTTTTGGGGCGGGGGCCCCGGACCCGGAGAAGCCCAGAGCATGGCTGCATCTGGCGCTGAACGAGACTTGTGGCATGGTGGCTCTTGAGCTGCCTATTGCCGCAGAGAAACTCCATACTTGTGTCTTCGATCTGGTGGCTTGGCGCTCGTTGGGGACGTTTGAGCGGCTCCTGGCTCCGGCCTGGTCCCCGGATGGTTCGCAACTCGCGTGTGTGGAGCTTGGCGCCGAAGGGCGGTTAGGCGGTGTTCGCGTCTTCGCTGTCCGTGGGGAGAAGATTGTCGAAGGGCGGTCAATGGTCTTGTCCCGCGCACACGGATCAGATTTTCCCCCTTCCCTTGCGTGGTCCCCGGATTCGCGGCGGATTGTCACCACCGACGGTGAGAGTTTGTGGTTACTCCATGCGGATGGCTCAAAGCCGGCGGCGAAGCAAGGGCCGGGAGGATGTGCCGGCTTTCTCCCTTCAGGGGAGCAACTCAGTGCGTGGCGTTCGACGGAAGGCAAGGAGGACAAACAGTTTGCCTGGGTTGTTCGTGACTTGTCCTCAGGGAGCGAGACGTTCCTCGCACGCCAGAGCGCAACCGCTATCCCTGCCCTGACCCCCCTCGCGTGGGGGCCACGTGAGGGGGGGTATGCATCCGCGTGGTATCTCCCCATGTTCGCCCCTCTGCTTCGGATTTCGCAGGAGGGGAGGTCACGTCCCTTGGCACCCACGTTGGCCCAGAAGCTGTTCCTTGCCTGCGCCCTTGATATGGAGGTCTTTCTGGAGCTGGAGGAGGATGGGGCTCTTAACGACGTCGGGCGAGCGTGTGCCAAAGCGATTGTCGCTTACGGGGATCTCCTTTCATCCTCCCAATCGTGGCGTGGACGTCCTGTGTTGGAGGCCCGCCTCGCGTTCTTGAAGACCATGTTGGGGCACACCGTTCCGGACGTTACCCGAGTTGTGGAGGGTATCTGGGCCATGGAGGACGGCCCTGTCCGGAATGAAGGGATCCGACTTGCGTATGTCCTGCTGCTCTCTCAAGGCGACCAGGCCGGCGCCTCTCGTTACGGCGCCGCCATCGGTAGCGACGAGAGGCGGGAAGAGCTCCAACGTGCCACCCGTGCTCTGACTGGAGTGTTTGGCAGAGCCGAGCTGACAGTGGTCAAGGAGGCCCTGGGTGAGAGAATCGACAGTTTCCTCGATGGTGACGTCTGCGCTTTGGGGAGAAACTGCCTCTGGGAAGCCAGATCTGCAGATCAGGCAGTTGGCCGGCCGGATGCGTTTGGGGCCGAAGCCGCTGCCTGGCAGCCCGGACCCGAGGAAGGCACCCATTGGCTTGAGGTCTCGTTCGGTTCTCCTGTTCCGGCTCAGGGACTTGCAGTCATGCAGTCACCGATGGCTGGCGGGATTGTGGCCATTGATATTCTCGGGGGCGAGGGTGCGGTTCGACGTGTGATTGACCATCCCGAGAATGGCATCATGCCGAACGCTGACGGGAGCATCCCGTTCACCGATCTGGCCTCGCCCGTCCACGGGGCTCGGATCTATGTCCAGTCGAGCGATCCGTTCGCGCCCAACGGGATTGACGCAGTGAAGCTACTCTCGCGGGCGGGCGACAGATGGGCCACCGGGGCCCATTGCAGCAGTGGGCGGAGTGATCCGCTTCCGAGTGTGTCCGAGGATAAGCTCGGCACTGTGGTCAGCCCTTTTAAGACATTTTCGGTCAGCCTCACGGGCCCCGTTGGCGTCCATGAATTCAGTACGACCAACGGTCGCTTGATACTGCCTGCGGGGGATTATTCCCCCAACCGGCAGAGCGTAGAAGCTACGGATGATGACGGTGCAGTGTGGGAGTTGTCCGGGAAATGGTCCGACGCCCCGGTTCTGACCGTCACAGCTCAGACGGACGCGGAGCTCGTATTTGGCTTCCCCCTGAGTGTTGAGCCCGTTCTGAGAGTCCGGGGCGACCGGCTGACGATTGACATGGCTCTCCGTGGCAAGCAGGGGCAGGTCTATGGGATGGGAGATCTAAGGTGCACGGGCCGGAAGCTCGCTCCTCCGGCTTTCGAAGTGCGCGACGCCGAGGGGGCAATCATCCGTTCCGGTGAGCTGGAATATGGATGAGGTGGCGGTATATGTCAGCACTCGTGGCGAGTGCCGGAAGAGCTACACGGTCAGGTGAGTGTGAAGGTCATGATCGACGCGGGCCCTTTCCCGGTCGAGTCTTTGGCAAAGGCGGCTAGAGTGGGCCAGGTGAAGAACTCGGTGGAGAAGTGATTGGCTCACCAGGCGGGTGCGGGCGACAAGCTCCCACCACTGTCCGACGTGATTACAGGCAAGTTTGAGAGGACATGCACGATGGCAACTGTTCCGCAACCGGCTCCCGTTCGGGGCGACATCGAGTGGTTTGTACACGATCGTTTCGGGATGTTCATCCACTGGGGAACGTACGCGCTGGCGGCTCGGCACGAGTGGGTGAAAAACCGCGAGGCCATCCCGGATGAAGCCTACCAGACGTACTTCGACTACTTTGATCCCGACCTCTACGATCCCCGTGAATGGGCTCGAATGGCGCGGGAAGCCGGCATGAAGTACTTCGTGATCACCACCAAGCATCACGAGGGGTTCTGCCTGTTCGACAGCGAGCACACAGACTACAAAGCCACCAACACGCCGTGTAAACGCGACCTGATCAAGCCCATGGCTGACGCGTTCCGGGCTGAAGGCTTGAAGGTCGGTTTCTACTACAGCCTGATCGACTGGCACCACCCGCATTACCCCATCGACCGCATCCATCCCATGTATAAGCGGATGACGCCGGACGAAGTGAGAGAAGCGAACAAGACGCGCGATGTCAGTATTTACCGGGAATACCTGCACAATCAGGTTCGTGAGCTGCTTACCAACTACGGCGACGTCGCCTACCTGTTCTTCGACTTCTCCTACCCGGATCCGGACGGGCACGGTATTGCCGGGAAAGGCAGAGAGGATTGGGCGAGCGAGGAACTCGTTGCCATGATGCGGGAGTTGCAGCCTGAGATTCTGATCAACGACCGCCTCAATCTCCCTTTGGACCAGCCTGATGTCCACACCCCGGAGCAATTCCAGCCGCGCGGCTGGGTCGAGAAGGGGGGCAGACCCGTATTCTGGGAGACGTGTCAGACATTCAGTGGCTCCTGGGGCTATCACCGTGATGAAGCCACGTGGAAGAGTCCCGAGCAGCTCATTCAGATGCTGGTCAACACGGTCAGCACGGGCGGGAATCTGCTGATGAATGTGGGGCCCACTGCACGAGGCACATTCGACTACCGTGCCAAGGATGCGCTGAAGGCGTATGGGGACTGGTTGGAGATCAATGGGCGCTCGGTCTACGGCTGCACCATGAGTGAGTTCGAGCCACCCGACGGGTGTCGCTTTACCCAGAACGGCAACGGCCTCTATTTGCATGTCTACAACTGGCCTTTCCGGCATCTTCACATCGATGGCCTGGCTGGCAAGGTGGCCTATGCGCAGTTCCTGCACGACGCCTCAGAGGTCCGCTTCAAGGAACACGAAGGCGCCCCCCACTCCGCGCTGGAAGAAGCTGTCGAAGGCAATGTTCTCACATTGGACATTCCGGTAATCAAGCCGCCCGTGACCGTACCGGTGGTGGAGCTCTTTCTGAAGTAGCTGTCAGCGGAACAGGAAGGACATTGGCATGGTCGTCAACAAACCGCAGACCGTTGATCCCACCCGTGAGCAGCGTATGGCGTGGTGGAAAGAGGCCCGTTTCGGCATGTTCATCCATTACGGCGCGTACTCCCAACTGGGGCGCGGTGAGTGGGTGATGAACCGGGAGCGAATTTCCCCGGCCGATTACGAGCCCTTCACGGATGCGTTCGCCCCCAAAGCGGACTGTGCCCGGGAGTGGGCCCGAACGGCCAAAGACGCAGGAATGAAGTACGTCGTTTTGACGACACGGCACCACGATGGCTTTTGTCTTTGGGACTCCAAGCTGACCAACTACACGGCTGTGCAGCGAGGGCCTGAGCGTGACATTGTGGCGGAGTTTGTCGAGGCGTTGCGTGATGAGGATCTGCGGGTGGGGCTCTACTACTCGCTGAAAGACTGGCACCACCCCAACTGGCTGGCGCGCCAAAGGGGCGATGAGCTTGGTCACGAGGAGTTTGTCCAGTATATCCACGGGCAGGTGCGGGAGCTCTGCTCCAACTACGGTAAGATAGATATCCTGTGGTATGATGGTCCCGGCCCTTACCGGGAGGACGGCTGGCGCTCCGACGAGATGAACGGCATCGCGCGTGAACTGCAACCAGGGATCATCATCAACTGTCGGTCACACACACCCGAGGACTTCGACACACCTGAGCAGCACGTCAAGCCCTCCCAGCCGGGCCGGGCCTGGGAGAGCTGCATGACCCTGAACACGAGCTGGGGATATCATCACGGTGATGACAACTACAAGAGTCCCGGAGACGTGGTTGGGCTGCTCTCAACCGTGGTACACGGCGGCGGGAATCTGCTGCTGAACATTGGTCCTGAACCAGACGGAAGCGTTCCACCACAGTCTGCGGACATCTTGCGCCGCGTGGGCCGTTGGATGCGGGTCAACGGCGAGGCGATCCGCGGTGCTGATCGTTCGGCCTTCCAGTGGGGATGTTACGGGCGCCCCACGCAGAAGGACAATGCAGTCTACCTGATCCAGACCAAGTACCTCGGTCCTGAGTTCACTCTTGCCGGAGCCGGCACAGCGGTCCGGGATGTTGAGCTGTTGGCAACCGGTAAGAAGCTGGCGTTCCAACAGGATGGGGACTATGTGACCATTTCCGGGCAACCGGAAGCGTCTCCGGACCCGATTGCCGCGGTGGTGAAGGTCAGCTTTGCGGATACACCGGTCTTCACACCCTATCCGGGATAGAACTTTCCTTTCCTGGCGCGTAGTTGTACGAAGCAAAAGGCAGGTGAGTATGGATCATAGCATTTCTCTGGGAGTTGTCGGTTACGGCGGGCGGGGGCGCGGTATGTGCCGACTGGCGTCCTCGTTCCCGGGAGTGACTATCGTTGCCGCGTGTGACACGGCCGCGGACAAGCTTGATCTTGCCCGGGAAGACTACCCGGACGCGCGCACGTTTGATGACTTCGAGGCCATGCTTTCCTCAGGCACGCTTACGGCTCTGCTGGTGGAAACGCCTGGTTGGGACCATGCGGGGTTCTGTGTCCGGGGACTTGAGCATGGGCTTCATGTGATGTCAGATGTGCCCTTTGTCTATACCGTCGAGGAGGGCGAGAAACTCTGGGAAGCCGATCAGAACAGCGACTCGCTGTTCATGTGCGGGGCAAACCCAAACATGTGGGGGTTCATCCAGGCAGCGGTCGATCTATACGAACAGGGCTTCCTCGGGGAACCCTATTACATGGAGACGGAGTACATTCACAATCTTGGCAGTTTGTTCGTGACCACCCCCTGGCGAAGCCGTTTCCCGAGCATCAAGTACTGCACACACTCTCTGGGGCCGCTGCTGCGGATACTCAAAGAAGATCTCCGGGAGGTGGCCTGCTTTGGGACAAGTGCGCCAGTCAGCGGACTTCCCAACTACCACGACGCCATGACCGCCTTATTCCAGACGGATTGCGGGGCTGTGGTCAAGCTCACCACTTGTTTCGCCAACCATTTCAAGGGAGGGAACCACTCTTGCCGGATCTTCGGGGCCCACGGGTACTTTGAGCGCTTCTCGGGGCGTGGCGGGTTGGCCGGGCCCTTTACCACGTTCAACTCGAGCAAGTTGACCGGGGCTGAGGCACCAATGAAGCTGGACGTCGATACGATGCTGCCGGCGTATGCCCAGAAAGCGGCGAACACCGGGCACGGTGGGGCAGACTATGTGCTCTTTGACCGGTTCTTTGAGGCGATCCGGACGAATGGCCCAAGCCCGGTCAATCTGCGTGATGGCCTGCGCATGACCCTCCCCGGCATCTTTGCTGCGGAGTCCGCGGCAAATGGGGGAGAGAAAACTCGGATTGTTTACCCGTGGGATTGATGTCGGGCCAGCAAAGACACGTCATAGCCCACCCATGTCGTCGGGGATGTCGGTGAGCCGTTTCCACTGCCGATAGCTCTCGGCTTCGAGTACATCGCAGTGTTCGTTGCAGGTCAGGTAGTGGTTGAGCATCTTGCCACCCGTGGTGAGGGCTTCCGCGTTCTGTTGGTCTGCGGACATCGCGTTGCAGTACCGCTCGATTGTGGGGTAGTAGTAGGAGAAGGTTGAGGCGGCCGCTGAGAAGTAGCGTTCGTTCTGTCCCGGGTTGGCCAGGATGTCGTTGAGTCGGTTCAGCCGCTTGAGGAATCCCTTCCGGCGGTCTGATGGCATACGGCTCAAGCACCGATCATCTTCCGAGTAGCAGTGGGGGATGACATCTATTCCGGTCAGCTTTCCTTCCCCGAGGTGCAGCCGCAACGCGTATCCTTCGTACCAGAAGTCCGGAAGCTCGGATGTCGTCTCCCGGCGTTTGGGGAACAGGAAGTTCCCGAGGCTATAGGCGATGACACCCTCTTTGTAGTGTTCCAGCCCTCGGCTGATGTGTGGGTGATGGCCGATGACTGCACTGGCTCCGGCATCGACAAAGGCATGGCAGTAGTTCACGATCCGTGAGGAAGGGAACGAAACGTGTTCTTTGCCGTCATGGAAGATGACAATGACGGTGGCCCCCTCCTGCTTTGTCCGGTAGACGTCGAGGGCGTTATAGGGCAGGTTGAGTGCGTTGGCGCCCGGAGTGGACGTGCCGGCATCGCAATCGCAACTCATGGTCAGGGCGAAGATCGCGATATCATGGCCCTTGACGCGCATCCTGAGAGGCTTGGCAGCGTCGGTCGCAGTCCGTCCTCCCCCCACGTGGTGGCAACCGGCTTTCTCGATGTGCATCAGCGTTTCCAGAAAGGAATCGCCGCCCCAATCGAGGGAGTGATTGTTGGCGACGCCGTAGACGTCGAATTCGGCTTTGGCCATTTCGGGGAAGATCTCCGGGGCGGCCCTCAGGTTTGGGCCGCACTTGTCAATAGGGGCGCCGCCGCGAGTCAGGGCCAACTCGAGGTTCGTGATGGCGAGGTCCTTGTCCAGCAGTTCCGGGAGAAGGTCACCGTAGACGGCTACCCCTTTGCTGGCGAGGAAGCTCTCCTCCACATCCGCGACCGGACACAGGTCGCCGGTGACGAGAACTCTGGCGTCATCGTTCGAGGCGTTGCCGAAACGGACTTGTCCGTGATCAGGAACTGTCAACATCTGGATCTCCTTGCGTCGTGGCAGTGGCACAACCCCACACATGTGCTGCCGGTGGGATGTATCCGGTCGACCGTTCGGAATACAGCGTGTGAACGTCCGTGTCAAGGTCCCTCTTTGCGTTTGCCGTCCTGTGCCCATACCTTCCGGCTTGACGTGTATACACAATGTTGACCGACAGGAACGCCGGGGGCGAGACCATGCTAACCACCGTATTCGACGCACAACGCACCTTCCTGGACTGCGAGGTGGCGACGGCAATCGACACTCTCGACGCGGATGTTGCCTTCCTCGGGGTTCCTTTCGGGATTCCGTACGCCCTTGGGCAGAGCGCTACAGCCGGAGCCCCCAACTATCTGCGAGCTGAATCTGCCCGTTTTCGCAACTCTCTGAAAGGAGGGTGGAATTTCGACTTTGGCGGTGTCCTGTTCGATGGCCTGGACGTCAAGCTGGTTGACTGTGGGAACGTTCCCGGTTTCCCCATGGATGTTCGACGGACGGTCGATCATGCGACCGAAATCGTCGGGGAGATCCTGAACTGCGGGGCCGTTCCTATCGTCTTTGGCGGGGATGATGCGATCCCGATTCCGGTGGTGAGGGCCTACCGTGAGCGTGGGCCTCTGGTCGTCATACAGGTTGACCAGCACCTGGACTTCCTGCGTGACCGCCATGGTGTGACTGAGGGGTACAGCAGCCCAATGCGGCGGATCTCGGAGATGCCATGGGTAGAGGCCGTGTTCCAGGTGGGGCAGGGCGGGGTTGGTAGCGCAAAGGCCTCAGACGTCGCAGATGCCCGTGCAGCCGGACACCGGATCTACACCGATTGGGACGTACATGAGCGTGGGATTGACGCGCTTCTGGCCGAGATCCCGGACGGGGCAGACTATTTCATCACGGTTGACTACGATGGGCTCGATCCGAGCATCGCCCCCGCGGTGAGCAACCCCGAACCGGGAGGGCTCACCTTCGCCGAAGCGCGTTCTCTTCTCTGCGGTCTGGCCGTGAAAGGGCGTGTTGTCGGCATGGACTGGGCGGAGCTCGTCCCGAACCACGATATTCACGCCTTAACGGCCTGTACGACCGGGCGCCTGATCCTGAACCTTCTGCATGCCATGGCTGTTTCCGGGCAGATTGGTCGGTAGAGGGCTCGATATCCGGGCAGACGGAAGGTGGAATGGCTTGGCCGCGAACAAGGGAACAGCGCGAGCCGGAACAGCAGGCGTGGTCTCAGGAGAGTTCTGCACGTGATTCAGGCGTGGAAGCAGACCCGGGGGCCGACTGGGGTCATGGGGCCTTGGTGACGCTGACTCTCAGGGGCGTGTTGTAGTCAGGCATGGCCCCAAGGATGTCCCACATTCCCACGGCCAGGAAGATCGTGCCTGAAGGTGCATCGGTTGGGACGGCAAACGACCGACTGAACGACTGCGTGTCACCTGGGGCGAGCCCCCCAATGTAGAAATTTCGCCCATTCAGCCACGCGTGTCGAGAGACCGTTCGGGCTACCACCGAACTCGCGTGGGAAGAACCATCGTTCTCTACCTCGACGGCGATCTCGATCCGCTGCCCTGGGGCCACGGTTTCGGGACAGGAAACCGTGACGGCCAGATCATCGTGTCCGGAACGTGTTGCGGGGCGGAAGTCGAGCCCCATTGCCGCCAGGATGTCGCCAGCTTTCATCCGCGCCTGCGCAGTCGCTTTCCCTGCCCGCCGAGCAATGATGTCTCTGGTGAGAGAGATCGTCACTTGTCCCATCTTCTGATGGGCGATCGTGAGCTCAGTTCCTGGGGTGGCCAGATCGTCAAAGACGCGGTGAATCAGTCCCTCTCTATCCAGAAGAACTCCTGCGGCATCGCACGTGATCTGAGATGACAGCATGGTGAACGTTTCCCCCGCGCAAGGGCCCAGCGGTAGTTCCTCCGAGCGCTTGGTCGCCTCTCCGCGGATTGTCTCCCCCGCAGCTACGCGGTAGACGATCTTCCCTCTGTCTGTTTCATCAGGAGCCTTGAACTCAAGCAGGACTTCGTAGATTCCCACCTCATGGTAGGTCACGGTATCGTACTTCGTCAGCAAGATGCGGGGCATGCAATCAGACGACGGGGCGATCTGCGCTCTGAAGATGTGTTCGTGGTCCGTCTTCAGAAGCTCTGTTTTGAGCAGACGCCCACGCTGTCTTGTGGGCGGTTGGGCCGCCCGCAAGGCAGTGGCCAGCCCGAAGGCGGCAAGTGCGAGGAGCAGGGCTAGCGTTTGTTGGCGATCCCACGGCGGAGCCAGGCACTGGATGGAGCTGCGCGGCGGGAACATGACGGGAGCGGTTGTACGACGTCTGCGATGGCTCACTTCTCTGTCCTCAGGCGATTCCAGCGGTCTACCCGGCCGGTCTTTCGACTCGTCACAACGGTGAAGGCCAACTCATCGTAGGAAGCGAAAGGCAGTTCACCGACTGTCGTTTCGGCGCCGAAGCGCTTGTGTGGGTCCCAGATGATCTTCATTGGCACCCCGAAACGTTCGCGTACTTTGCGGGCGGCTGGATCGGGGCCTTCCCAGGTTGAATTGGTCCAGACCGCGGAGGGAAAGCGTTCGCCAATGAGGGCTGCCTCAGCGGCGGTTGGGAGTCGGTAAGTCGCGTTTTCGCGCACACTGAGCCAACGGCAGAACTGTCGGGCCATGTCCCAACTGAGTCCGGTCATCGGCTTGTCCGCTTTGTGAGGAGCGCCGTCTTCCTTCCCGGTTGTGCTTGCCTTGAAGAAGGCGGAAAACTGCTGAGTTGACACCAACTTCTCACTGACATAGAACGAGTGCTCTCCGTCTGTTAGCAGCGTCATCGCCATGCTGTTTCTGTTTGCGAAGCCGGGAGGCGGTGCGACCCCTCGACGTCCGTTGAGAATGGCACGTTTGATCTTGGTGAGGCGTTTCTGCTGCTCTCCCTGAGCTCTGAGCATTCGGCGCAGGGCTTGATTGGCCTGCCCGATGTAGGCGCTGATACGTTCATCTGAGTATTCTTCGTCGCCAGCGGCCTTGAGCTGCTGCATCACGTGCAGGCTCTGCTCTCGGTCCTGGCGGAGCCTATCTGCCACGGCGGGGTGTGCATCTTGAGCCTGCATGTAGCGAAGCACTCTCTCGTCAGCACTCAGCCGGGTTGATGTCCCACTCTGAACAAGAGCGGTCAAACGGGTGATCTCTTGTTCCCGCTCTCCTGCTGCTTTCTGGGTGGCCATGAGCTGTTTGCGAATGGTGAGCACGCGTTCGCGCTTCTTTACCTCTCGGAGAGAGGCCACGCCTGTTCCGGCTCCGAGTTCAGGCAACGCTGCTGGTCTCTGGCCCTTGGTCTGGGAGAAGGCAAAAGAAGGAAAGATGAGAAGGGAAGCAAAGATGGCCAAGACGGCGTTGGAGAACGGGAGATGATGCATCAGTGTCGAACCCCACATATCGCTGCCTGATCCGGGAATGCGCTTTCACTGGAATCCCAGGGATCTGCACCTCAAGGAGCAGACCGCCGAGGTCACTATAGGCGACAGCCGTTCGCAATGCAACCGGACGCCATCGGCGCGTCAACATGCGGACAGGTGCGCTTGACAAGTCACTGAATCGTGGCAAATTACGTGATTTGTTCCAGATCGACTTGCATGTCGTCGCGTGTAACGATGACGGCAACGGTGGCAAGCGCCTTACCGTCACAGCTTGCTGCCAAGCGTTTAGAGGAAGGAAGTTAACGGGCTATGCCGAATACCAAATCCGCCGAGAAGCATCTTAGGACAAGCGATGAGCGCCGGGTGGCCAACCGGGTGCGGAAGACGCGCGTGAAGACTTACCGGCGGCGCCTTGAGGCCGCGATCGAAGAAGGCAATGCAGAGGCAGCTCAAGCTCTCTTGCCCCAGTGCTTCTCAGTCTTGGATCGGGCTGCTGCGAAGAGGACGATCCACCGGAACCAGGCGGCTCGTACCAAGAAACGCCTTGCTGCCCGGGTGGCCGCGATGGCCACTGCTGAGTAGAGCTGCGCGCTCTGAGCTTCGTGCTCACGACCAATTGATGATGACAAGAACGGGAAGATGCGACATTGGTTGCATCTTCCCGTTTTTCTTTCGTCAAGGGGTCAGACTATAGTGTGTGGGGTATGGTGTGCGCCGGCAGGTGGTGGGGGTGTAGACGATGGGTCCAGGACATGAGAGGGACGTATGAGCCAGGTAGATTTGCGGAGTGACACAGCGACTCGGCCAACGGCGCGTATGCGTGAGGCGATGGCCGCGGCGGAAGTTGGGGACGACGTTTTCTGTGAGGACCCGACGATCTTGGAGTTGGAATCCTGTGCGGCGGAGCTTCTTGGGAAGGAAGCCGCCCTCTTTGTTACCTCAGGGACACAGGGAAATCTCGTAGCGCTTCTCACCCATTGTGCACGAGGTGATGCGGTTATTTTGGGGTCTGAGAGCCACATCTATAACTACGAGGGAGGAGGGCTGAGCGCGCTTGGAGGAATGCTCGCCTGGACTGTTGATGACCGGGAAGGTATCCCTTCGTGTGAAGCCATTGCCGATGCCTGCAGGAAGCCGGATGTTCACTTCGCTCCCGCTCGCCTGTTGTGCCTCGAGAATACGCACAACCGAGCTGGAGGGTTGGCTGTGCCTCCAGACCGTTTTTCGTCGGTGACGGCGGCGGCGCGTGACTGTAGCCTGCCGATCCACCTGGACGGAGCGCGCCTGTTCGATGCGGCGACCAAATGGGACGTTGCGGTCAAGGAGTACGCCTCCGAAGTGGATTCCGTCCAGATCTGCCTTTCCAAGGGACTGGGTGCCCCGGCTGGTTCTCTGGTCTGTGGGACACAGGCGTTTGTTGACGAGGGCCGGCATTGGCGCAAACGCCTTGGCGGCGGGATGCGCCAGGCTGGTGTTCTCGCTGCTCCCGGGCTCATAGCCCTCCGCGAGATGCGCCTGCGTCTCCATGAGGACCACGCGAACGCCGCTCTTTTCGCTGCTGCCCTGGGGCAGGGAGGCGTGGTAGTGGAGACCTCGCCTTGGCAGACGAACATGGTTTTCTTTGCCCTGCCTGAGGGGGGGGCTTCGGGCGAGGAGTTCGAGGCGGCCTGTGCGGCCCGCGGGATTCTGCTGTTGGCCCTTGGCCCTCGTCGCGTTCGGATCGTGTGTCATGCGGATGTGAGCAGAGAAGATGTTGAGCGTGCGGGGCAGGTTGTCTTGGACGTACTCGCCTAGGAGATTCGCGGGGGAGGTCTTTGGGGTAGCGGCTTGATGCGGAACTGACTGGGAGCATCCAGGGATGTCGACTCAAGGTGGGCAGAAGAAGGTGGCTGTACTGGGGGCCAGCGGGATTGGCCGACACCACGCGAACTGGTGGGCTCTTGAGGGGGGCGATGTCTGCGCGTTCCTTGGGAGTAGCCCAGCGTCCATCGCGGCCACGCGGGACGTGTTGGCCGAGATGTTCGGCTTTGAGGGGCGCGGATACGATTCTCTGGGGGATCTACTAACGGAAGAGGAGCCGGATATCGTAGATGTCTGCACCCCCAATGCGTGCCACTATGCACATGCCGAAGAGGCCCTTGGGGCGGGGTGCGATGTGCTCTGTGAGAAGCCGTTTGTGTACGAACGCGGGGTTGCGCGAGACGAGCTGCTGGACAAGGCGTTGGGGCTGACTCGTCTGGCCGAGGACGGTGATCAGCTGTTTGGCCTGTGTACTCAGTACTATGTGACGGGCGAGCTCATCCGGGGCTACTGGGCCGAAAACGCTCCGGAGCAGGCGATCACCGGCGTGACCGCGACATTGGCTTCCCCTTTCCGGGAGCGGCCTCCGGGCCCCGTGGACGTGTGGGTCGATCTCGGCCCCCACCTTATCGCGGCCCTGCAGGCACTCTTCCCCGGGAGCACTGTTGACTGGGCATCCGTCGAGACAGAGTTCCAGGATTATCTGGCCAGGGCGACTTTCACGCTCAAGACGGCCGACGGGCAGAGCATCCACAGTGAACTCACTACCAACCGGACATTTGGGGATCCCTCGCACGTGCGGCGTCTCTGCATCAACGAGTGCCCGTTTGAGATTCAGGGAACCAGGGATGCCGATGGGGCTTTCTGCTCCAAGATCGTTTCCCCTCTTGGGACGTTCATCGAGAGTGATTCGTTGCGCCTGTTGGTGCGGCGTTTCCTGGGGGGCGAAGCGGCCGTTGGTCCATCCACGGCGTTGGCCAATCTGGATCGCATGCTGCGGTTCATCGAGGTGGCCGGGCTGGCGTAGGTTGCGTTGCGTTTCCCCTCTCGGCTTTCTCCAAGTTGGGAGGGGGGCTACGGCGTGGGAAGCGTCGCGAACACGGAATTCAGGAACGCAATGTCCTTCGCGAGTTCCTGTTCCAAGTTTTTGAGAGGGAGGGGGGCAGAGCCACGATTGACGAACTCCACCTCCACATAGCCATCGTTGCCGGCGGCGTTCAGGCACTGCACAAGGTGAGCCCAGTCGACTTCCCCGCGACCCAGGGGACTCATTGATCTGCCTGCCGGCGAGATCTCGTAGTTAATGGCGTGGATGTTCAGTATGTGTGGCCCCAGAAGTCGGATTTCTTCGGCAATTGTCGCCGGGGCTGTGCCCTGGATCTGGAAGTTGATCCGCAGTGCCGGGTGTCTGACCTCCTCAAGGGTCCTCATACAGCCCCACAGTCGGTTCGTCACCGTATGGCTGTGGCGCTCGAGAGTGATCAGAAGCCCCCTCTCCTCCGCCTGTTCGCAGGCGAACCGCAGGTCAGCCTGCACGCGCTCCCAGCCAGCCCCATCCAGAACCTCGGCATCAGCGCTCCCAGCCCAAATCCTGCAGGCTCTCGCTCCCAGGGCCTCGGTAACGTCCAGACTCCGCACCAATTGCGCTCTGAACGGTGGTTCACCAGCTCGAGCATAGGAACCGTATTGGGGCGCCCCCAAGCCGTGTTCACGCAATTCCTGGCGGATTCGAGCCACACCCTCTACGTCCAGGGACTCGGGGATGTGTGGAGGCTGGCCCCAGACCTCGATCCCTTGGGCGCCCACGCGCACAGCGGTGGCAATCACGTCAGGCAAGCTCAGACGGTCTTTCCATATGATGCTGCAGATTCCGGCCTTCATCATGCGCCTTTCTCTGGTTGTTTCCGGGTTGCGGCACCTTTTGCCGTTGCCAGGGCTCTACCATGGCCGTCCCCGGTACCAAGTCAACTTGGGCATCCGCGACCGCTGTGAGACGGTAGTGTGTGCCCGCCCTTGACAACTGCCCCTTTGCGTGGTTTGATAATCGGCTGTGGTTGACAATTTGTGAGCTGACCGGATTGGGAGGAGTGCGGACGTCCCTGTTGTTGGATGGTCGGCGCCCTGTTCCGGCGGTGCATAGGCCCATATGGGTAAGGAAAGAGGAGGCGACACGATGGCGGCAGAATCTGCGCTGAGATTTGGTTTGGTTGGTCTCGGGCTGGTGGGGCCGGCTCACGCTCGCTCCTTGGCCGAACTCGCGGATGCGGATCTGACCATCGCTTGTGACATCTGCGAGGAGCGTGTGAGAGCTTTTGCGGACGAGTATGGCTGTGACTGGACGACGGACATCAATGACGTGCTGTCTCGCGGCGATATTGATGTGGTCAGTGTCACGACTCCGCAGTTCACGCACCATGATCTCGCTATTGCGTCTGCTAAGGCAGGCAAACACGTCATCGTGGAGAAGCCGATTGACATCAACACGGGACGGGCGCAGGAGATCATTGACGTTTGTCACGCTCAAGGCGTGAAACTCGGCGTCATTTTCCAGAGCCGTTGGAAGAAGAGTTTCGTGTG
Source organism: Lentisphaerota bacterium (assembly GCA_018676675.1). Lineage (GTDB taxonomy): Bacteria > Verrucomicrobiota > Lentisphaeria > Oligosphaerales > JABHEG01 > JABHEG01. The sequence continues at coordinate 27,108 of JABHEG010000065.1, read as the reverse complement.
TTTGAAGGAAGCGGTTGAGGCCGGCCAGCTTGGTCGCCTGCTGCTGGGCGATGCTTACATCAAATGGTTCCGCCCTCAGGAGTATTACGACTCAAGCGCCTGGCGGGGGAAGTGGGAGACCGAAGGCGGCGCTGCTCTGATCAACCAGTCGAGTCACACGATCGACACGCTCCAGTGGATTATGGGCCCGGTTGAGTCTCTTTTCGCATACTTCACGACCACGCCTGTCCACAACATCGAGGCGGATGATCTTGGCGTGGCGACGCTGAAGTTCAAGAACGGCGCCCTTGGAGTGATTGAAGGGGCAACGGCACTGAGGCCCGGCCTGCCGGAGCGCCTCGAGGTGCATGGTGAGAAGGGAACTGTGATCATTGAGGGAGGAGCGATCAAGCTGTGGGACGTCGAAGGGATGGACGAGGGAGAGATGAAAGAAGAAGCGGAGGAGCCTGTGGGAACGGGGGCCTCCGATCCCATGGCGTTCCCGATTTCTTGGCACAAGGCGCAGATTCAGGATATGATCGATGCCATCCGTGACGACCGCGAACCGAAGGTGAATGGCGAGGAGGGGCTCCGGGCCCTGCGGATCATCGAAGCGATCTACAAGTCCGGCCGTTCGGGAGTGGAAGTCACGCTGTAGCTGCAAGAGGTCGGGGGGGGATTCCGGCGGGAGAGGGACTGTGGGAGCTCAGTCCCCGCGCGGGACGGCGTCTCTCATTTGCCGCACGGTGTGAGGACCGGCTGGGTGGAGACATATGACGTGGCTGCCCCGACGAGTCAAGGCTGAAGCTGTACCCGCCCGTCGGCGTATCACGGGTTCCGTTTTATCAACTTGAGGGCAAAGTCCTTTTGGAAGGGGGGCAGGGTGAGGTGGACGCCTGGGGCACTGGCCTTGACGTTCACGGATTCTCGCTTGGTCACCTCGCCGCTGGCCACGTCCCAGAACTCGACATCGTATCGACCTGGCTTGAGGGCCGTTACGTCAATCTGGACTCCTGCGTGTTCCTTGGCCGGTACGTTCTCCTGTTTCGCGAAGTAGTACTCGCTGTCGATTCCCCAGATGAGCACTCTCCCACTGCCGCGGAGTTCACTGAGGGCCAGAGCAGGGGATGTGATCGTGCGAACGGCGGTCTTCATTCCCCGTCGGTCTTCGTCAACTCCGAAACGGTGAAGCGGGGGATAGATTCCGTACATGTCTTTCTCGTCTACCAAGGCGAACCACCAGAACAGTGGGGGCACAGGAGATCCGCAGAAAAAACCTGTCCAGACGCCAAGATGCGCCTGCTTCATGAGGTTCTCCATGTTGTCGGCGTACGGCGACCCCCCGAACTCGGTGACCAGCAAGGGTTTCCGTTTGGAGACCCCGTAGGCGTGTCCTCCTCTGATAAGGGCCAACATCTGTTGGGATCCGCCGCCCTGGTAGTAGGCATCTGTGGTCAGGAAGTCGACTTCGGGAAGCTCCGCGATGCTGCTATTGATTCGTTTGTAGCTGAGCATCCAGTGGGTCGTAATCAGGTGGTCGTGCAGATCGATCGACTTGATGTACCGTCCCATCTCGCGGTGCCAGTCGGTGACCGGGGGGGTGGTGTAGAAGGTGTAGCTCGTCCCGGTCAGGTCGACTTCCGTGAAGAGCTTCCAGGCCATAATGTTCGGCGAGTATCCCCAGCGGGCAACCACGTAGTCCGCCAGTTTCTTGAAGGCTGCCTTTGCCCGGGCGTCCGTGAAGTACTCTTCGCAGCTGTTAAGAAAGCCGCCGTTCTTTGTATTGAAGGGATTCCTTGCCCACTCTGTGTCATACATGGTGCCGAACTTGCCGTGGTTGTTGAACACCAGGATCAGGGAGATCCCATACTGCTCAGCTTTGCGGAGTATGTGGTCCAGCATCCAGGCCCGATATTGATTCATGTGCCCGACCCCATGGAAGCCGGGGGCATCATTGATCCACTCCAGGGCTAGCCACCAGGAGCACATCCAGACCTCAACGACGTTGATATGGTTCTCGCTCAGTGTTGCGAACAGTCGGTCGTACAGAGGGAGGCCTTCGTCTCGCCATTGGGTGTAGGGCACTGTGGCCACGTAGCGTGTGTCAAAGGGGGATCGGACATTCATCCCGATGCCCCAGAGGGGATCGCCATTGTCCCAAGCCAGGAATCGGGAGTCCTTCTTGTCGATCCGGAGATAGCCGCGGAACGGCTCTGTCGGAGCAGCCGCGTCAAATGTCAGTGCGGGCAGCGGTTTCTGCCACAATCCGAACTTAAGCGTGGTCTGGGCCGTGTGTTTGCCCGGGACCATCGGCGTGTAGCGCACTTTGAAGAGAGGGTGCCCATAGGGCGTAAGACACTTGGTCATATCCTCAATGCCGGGATTGTAGAGGAAATCTTCGAAATAGAACCCCTGCAGGACGTCCTCCTTCCCATCAGGTCTCTTTACGGAGGTGGTGACACGCGCCTTCCGCGGATCGAAGGGATCCGCCATCGACCCGTGCCATTCGAAGGATAGTTCGCAGAGCTTCCCCACTGTGGGGTGACTCGGATTGGCCCCGTAGTTGCGGACCGCATCAGCGGGAGGGGGCTGTCCTGCAGTCGTCCCTGCAAGCCACACTTCCTTCAGCACAACCGTTCCCGTGAATGTGTCGGTCGCGCCCGTATCCAACTCCAGGCAACAGCCGAACTCAGTGATTTGTCCTGCGGTCATGGGATGCCAAGGACGTTCATGGCCGAACGGCTTCCAGCGCAGTTCTGCCATCGGCGACGTCAACGGCAGAGAAAAGCGCACCGGTACGCCCCGTTCGTCGGGTACCTGGACGCGCACCTGGCGCCACAGGTGGTCCCAGTCTTTGGTAAAGAACGCGATTACGGCTGAGGACGGGAGATTCTCAGGAAAGACCACTTCGATATTCAGGCTCTCCCAGCCGACGAGTTCCCTCGCGATAGGGGCGACGTACTCATTCTTGCCGGGCAGTTTTACCGCGACTGTGAGCCCCTCGCCGGGCTTGACCGCTGTTGCCGGCAAGGCGGCGACCGAGGGCTTGCCATCATCTCCGTAGGTTCTTGAAGACCACTTCTCGGGGCCTTTGGCGAAGCTGAACAGGGCCTTTCTGGAGGGGGGGGCGGCCGTGAGGATCTGAGCGGCGGCGAGCCAGGTCCCGATCAGGACGGTGCGGGCCAGACGTTTCCGGACAGGTGCTGGGATGAGGGGCGTCTTATACATTAGGGAAAATCACCACCTTGCTGAGGGGGGCCGCATTCCTACAAAGGAACTGGCCGCGAAACGCTCATCCAGCCAGAGGAATTCGCGGCCGGCTATCGCAGCGCATTGTTGTGCGCAGATCGTGTCTTTACGTGCGTGACACCGTTCGCATGCTACAGTCAATATAACGTCTCCCCTCGGCGTTTGTTGATCACGACGAGCGTTGTTTGACCGAGGATGGGCCATTTGGGCGGCCAAGTAGCCGTGTTTGGGCTGTCTTTCTGCTTTGCGGTCGCGTTGTTTTTTGTGAGGAAACTGGCGTGGAGATGTCGTTCCCCGCAAGGGAAACGAGTGGAGAATCATGTGCCCTCTGGGTTGGTTGCCCGGAACTTTATGGAGAAAATGCGATGCGTTCGGGTACCTGGTCTGAGTTCCGGGAGCATTGTGCGCGCCCGGAGCGGGTTGTTTGGGCAGTGAGTGCCTATGACGGGAAGCGGAGCATATGTCCGCTTGGATGGAAGATGAACACATCCATCTCCCCACCGATGATGGCGATCAGCGTCGCCCCGGGCCGCTTTTCCCATGGCCTTATCTCCGGCAGCGGGGAGTTTGTCTTGGCGTGGCCGGGAGCTGACCTGGCTGAGAAAACGATGTTGTGTGGGACGAGCAGTGGGCGAGATATCGACAAGTTTGCCGAGGCCGAGCTCACGGCTCTGCCGGCGACAGAGGTCCAAGCACCACTCGTGGCGGAGTGCATTGCCAATCTGGAGTGTCGAGTGGTGGAACAGGTGACGACCGGAGATCACACGATATTCGTGGGGGAAGTGGTGGCCATTTGGGTCAGCGAAGTACCGTCCAGGCAGCTTTGCTCGATCGATCATTCGCGTGGGTACGACTTCCTGGTTGAGCGAGGCGGCTACCGCTTTGGCGTCGTGACCGAATAGCGGAGTGGCAAGACTCGCCTATCCCCCCGCCTTTGCGGCGTGCCTCAGCGGGTCAGGCAGGAGATGCAGTAGGCGAGCATGAGTCGGAGGTCATGTCTGAAACCCGCTGTCGCGGCGTACATGACCTCGGCGGAGTACCGCTCATCGTCATCTGGGGTCTGACCGTAAAGTACGCCCGTCTCGGTGACGAGGCCTGCTTTGGCGTGGAGGTACAGGTCGCGCCAGTCGCCAGGGAGCTTCTCTACTGCTTCGGGATCCCGGGGAGGGACGCCGACGAAATGGAGGTGTCCAGCGGCGATGCTGAAGACTCCGGGCAGTAGATAGAGGAGCGTCCCAAGGATGCCGCCTCCCGATTGGGCTTCGGGGGCAGCGCTGTCATCGGCAAACGGGATGAAGCTGTACTGTGTGAACGTCTTCCAGTGCATGGGATCCGGGGGAGCGGGAAGTTTGAGGGCCGTCCGGCGGAAGAGCAACGGGCCTCGCCGCATGGGTTTCAGGATCACGGCGGCGACCAGCACAAACGGTAGTGCGAGGAGGGCTGCAACGCATCCCGTGAGCCTGGAGACAGCGGTGTTGACGGCGTGCCGGAGATCTCTGTCCGCCAAGCTTCCCAGAAGGAAATCCTCGACCGGAACGGCAACTCCCGCACTGGCACTGATGAGGCGGTTGCGGTCGACGACGCAGTGGTGCAACTCAAGACCCTCGCCGACAAAGCTCTTGGGAAGTACGGTCGAGTTGATCACGCTGGACTTTCTCTCGATGACACATCCTTCGCCGACGACAGCGTGGGGCCCCAAGCGCACCCCTGGACCGATGCGGCAGTTGGCGGCGATGTAGACGGGGGGCCTGAGGGCCACCGTCGGATGCAGGCTGACATTGCGGGAGAGCCAGATTCCCGCGTCGGCTTCGAACCCACCGTGCATCAGTGTTCCCATCTGTCCGTCCAGAATGTCTCTGACGGTTCCCAGATAGTGGGCCGGAGTCTCTGTGCTGAGCAGCGTCTCGCAGGTTGCCGTGGAGGTGTCTGTTTCTGAAGAGGCCATCACGGCCAAGGCCTCGCCGAACTCTTTCCGCGAGGCCTCGCAGGGCAGGGCAGCGAAGGCGTGAGCAGGCAACCAGGCCCACCCCGTCCAGGCGTCTCCCGAAGGCGGAGCAGAGATCGGGACAACGTGCGGACCGCTTGGCTTCAGGCTCCGGAGGTCGCTGCACGGAAGGCACCCGGCATCGGCAAGCAGGATCAATTCACTCGGATCGGCCCAGGAGAGCGAGCGACACCGGGCGTATGGCTGTTCGGGGTCACGCGCGAGGTGAAAGCCGAACGAACACCCCCAGCGTGTGCCGTTCTCCAGGAACTGGCGCAGGCGCTGGGCTTCCTCGCACAGGATGAACTCGATGTCGGTGATGCCCTGGGCCGCAAGGTACTCCACGACGTGTTGCAGGAACGGTCGGTCCAGAACCGTCAACAGAGGTGGCGGCCATCTGGGCGGGCTCTGCTCGTGGGAGGACGGGGCTGAAGTGGCTGTTACAATTGCTTTCATGCGGCCCAGTGGGTGCCCTGGCCCGGCCGCTTCAGAACTCCCGGATCGGTGAGTCATGTGCTTGACGGCAGTCGAGCCCGTTTTTACGTTGACAAGAAGGTGAGCGAGGCCATACTAGACCTGCATGTGACCCGCGACCGGAACATAGTCCGGCAATTGGTCGGCGGCAATGGCGACGGGCGGCTGGAGACGGGTGCCCGTCACCCAAAAGAACTGAATGGACCTGCAGCTGCATATGGCGGAACCGAAAGAAGCCATTTCTTTGCCTGAGCGAATGGAGTTGCTCGACGAGCTTTACGCCCGGTACGGCAAAACCGCCGGGGCGTCTCGTCGGCTGACATACCTGCGCAAGAAGTACTCGTGGATCATCGTTGTCGGCAGCGTTTATGTGATCAAGCGCCTGCTTGATTTGGTCGTGGTCATTCCGTTGCTGCTCCTGTTGAGTCCCGTTTTTCTGATCATCGCCGCGCTGATCAAGCTGACGGATGGTGGAGACGTGTTCTACATGAGCACGCGGGTGGGCAAGTGGGGGCGTGAGTTTCCCTTCCCGAAGTTCCGCTCAATGGTACTGAACGCGGCTGAGATCAAGGAGGCCTTGCAGGCCCAAAACGAGCACGGTGCGGATGGGGTTACGTTCAAGATGAAGCGCGATCCGCGGGTGACGTGGATTGGGCGCTTCATGCGCCGGTTCAGCCTTGATGAGCTTCCCCAACTGTGGTGTGTGCTTGTCGGGCAGATGACGCTGGTCGGGCCTCGGCCGCCGATCCCGAAAGAGGTGGCGCAGTACACGCTTGTTCAGCGTCGCCGACTTGACGCCACCCCTGGGCTGACCTGTATCTGGCAAGTCAGTGGCCGTTCGGACATCCCTTTCCCGGAACAGGCCAAACTCGACGTCAAGTATATTGAGAGCCAAAGCCTCTGGCTCGACCTCTGTCTCCTGCTGAAGACGATCCCCGCCGTACTGTCGGGCCGTGGTGCTTACTGAATCGCGAACTGTTCTTCCGCATCCGACGTCCTGAGGACCCTCAGGACATCACTCCTCGCATTCCGAATGGCAAGTGGTTTGTCGTGCTGGGCTTGTCTACGGCGGAGCTTGAGCAGGAGAGCGACCCCTGCATTGTCCACCGACGTGCACGCTCGCAGATCAACCGAGCACGGTTTTTCGGCCAACGCGGCGACCGCGGCTTCGGCGTCAACGTGGTTGAGAGCCGCGGCATTCAGCTCACCCCACACCCGCAACGTGAGTTCCTCGTCCGACGTCTCCACTGAGAAGAGGCAAGGCCTGACCTTCCAACAGTCAGCCAGGCGGGACATGACGTTTGTGTGGCTTCGGCACAGGCGATCCTCGAAGGCATCATGGATTCGGCAGGAGTGGAGCAGAGCGACCAGGGCCTTGCGCAAGCCTACAAGATAGACTGGGACCTGCTCCTGCTCCGAGAGGCGCAGCAGGTCATACAGAATCCCTTGGCAGGATGCGCTCAGGAGCTGGAGTTGGGCGCAGTCCAGAACAACCGCGTCGGGTCGCGGGTCGCTGTGGAAGGGCGCGTGTAACGCGGGTACATCTGTCGGGGCAAGGACAGCCGGGAGACGGAGTTCCCGCAGGACGCGTTCCCCGGCAATGTAGAGGGCGTCATCCAGGGGGGGCGCAGCGGCGGGCGCCCGCAGTCGGAGCATCTGGTAGCGCACGATTCCGGGCAGAACGGCGCTGCCGAATTTGGTCAACCCGATGAAGTAGCGCTTCCACAGGCGTCGCGGTTCGGCCGCCAGCCGATAGAGCCATTCGACCCCGGCAGTTTGCATCCACTGGGGGGCTCGGGGGGTACGCCCTGTTATGAAGTTGAACGTTCCCCCGATCCCGAAAGACAGGGGGACGCGGAGGCGGTGCTGGTTGCGCTGGAACCAGATTTCCTGCTTAGGGTTGCCGAAGCCGATCATCAGGAAGTGTGCTCCGGAAGCATTGATGCGCTCACAGATCGGTCCGTCAGTTTCGGGAGCATCCACCAACTTCTCGCCTCCGGTGTGGACGAACGGTGAGTCGACCCCGGCAATGGTCAGCCCCGGGTGTCTCTCACACAGGACATCGGCCGCTTCCTGGGCCACATCCAGTGCTCCTCCGAGGAGATAGAGGCTATGTCCAGTCCTGGCAGCGCGTTCGGCAATGGCGGGAACCATGTCGGCTCCGGTGACTCGCTCTTTGTAGGGACACCCCAAGAGCCTGCTGGCCCACACCAGTGGCATACCATCGGCCGTGCACATGGTGGCTTTGCGGAGAATGCTCACCAATTCGGGGTGTTTGAAAGGGCCCCGGCCAAAAGGGAGGCAGTTGACCAGAAAATCGACATTGATCGTCGCGATGAGGTGAGCGGGCTGTTCCGAGCCGGCCCAGGAATCCGCCAGCTCAAAGAGGCGGTCAAGGGTCTCGTTCATGTCGAGATTGTCGAGCGGAATCCCGAGCACCAGGCTCTTGGTTGCTTCCATGGCCTCCTCACATCGAGGTGTTGCGGTCGCTGTCGTTGCCATCGGTGTTCCCTGGTTCGGATCGGTCGAGGTGTTCAGGCATTTCAGCCTTGCGTTGTGTGCGGTGCCAGTGCTTGGCCGGTCCCTGCAGCGCCATGATCGCATAGAGTGGGATCTTCCAGGCGATGAAGATCGGAGCAGCCAGTAGAGAGAGCCACACGATTGGGGGCTCGCGGTGGAGCAGCAGGCCTGCGCTGACGTACGCGGCCATCGTTGCGAGACAGCCCAGAAGCCATGCTGTTCCCCAGGGGCACAGCAATGCCGCGGCCAGTCCCACGGCCAGTTGTGCTCCCACGAGCAGAGACAGTGGCGGCACCATGAGCTCGAAAATGCCGTCGAGACAGGCGAGTTTCCCGGTCTCGAGGAAGCGTTCTGCCAGCGGGGGTAGGTATTGCTTGAGCAGTGCCAGTCTGCCGCCTTCCCAGCGCATGCGCTGAGAGCTTGCCTGGCTCCCGGTTGTCGCCATCTCGCCGTAGACCACCGCTGCCGGATTGTAGTGGACGAGGATGTCGTCGAGGAGAAGGAGAAGGGAGAACTCGATGTCTTCAACAATCGAGAATGCGGGCCATCCGTACTGTACTATCAGTTGTGTTCGCAGGGCCAGACCATTGCCTTTGAATCCGGCCGTCCCTCCGATCACATTCCGGCCGGCCGGCCGGATGTGGTGAAAAACGGCGAGCGCGGCTGCGCTGAGAGCCGTCCGCCAGCTGTCCCTGGGGTTGGCGACCCCGTAGAATCCCTGGACGGCCGAGACATCTGGATGCGAGAGGCTCGCGGAGAGTTCACTCAGGAACGCCTTGCAGACGAGGGTATCAGCGTCCACGATCACAACACCGTCCGAATCTTGCCACAGGTCGCTGTGCTGGGTAAAAAGCCAGTTAAGTGCCTGCCCCTTTCCACGTTCTTCGAGGTCTGTTCGCTCAATCGCTGTCGCCCCGGCCTGTCGTGCTTCCTCGGCTGTGCGGTCATCGCAGTTGTCGGCAATGACGATGATCTCCCGACTATCCGGAGAGTAGCTGGTCGCCAGCAGGCTTTTTACTGTGGCGGCGATCTGTTGTTCCTCGTTGTGGGCCGGCACAACAACAGTCAATCGGAGGGGAGGAGCTTCCGAGTCCGTCTTTCGACGGAACAGGAACGCTGCCAGGACGAGAACCAAAATGTAGGCCGTCGGGATGGTCACCACCACGGCCAAAGCGAGCATTAGGCTCTGCGTTACGGGCATTTTGTCAGGCCTTTCTCAGTGTCTCCTGAGGGCGCGTCTCACGCGGGGTGGGAGCACCACTCATTCGTCCAGATCACGACGCCAGGACTCTTGTGGCTGCCGGCGCAGACTCTCCCTGAGGAGCATCTTCTACAGCATCCGTGAGAGGGTCGCCAGTAGGGTACCCCGTGGCTGCGACAGCGGTCAGACCGCCCAGTGTGAGTGCAAAGATCGGGTTGACCATTCCGTTGGGTAGATTGTCGATGCAGTAGATGACCAACAGGACGGTCATGACGGCAAAGGGGGCGACCTCCGGCATGCACCACGTCCGCATTGGGAAGCGTCGCCAGAGGAAATACACTGGGGCCAGGAAGGCTAGGAAGAACAGCCCCATCCCATAGAATCCACGCGTCCCCAGCAGGATGATCCACATGCCATCGGTCACAGCCAGGTCTCGACCTTCAGCATCCCTGATCCTTGAGCGCCCCCAGCCGCCCCAGCCGAAGGCAGGGCGTTGGAGGGCTTTTTTGGTCAGAAGTGTTTCGTTCTCAAAGCGGAAAGCAACGGATTGCGCCCGGTCGGGGCGGACCCGAGCGATTGCGCGGACGACATTCATCCCGTCCCAGGCCCCGAACGTTCTCGTCCCGATATAGGCCGGCGGGACAAGCAGCAGGAAGAGCAGAGGAATGGCAATTCTTGTCTTCGCTGCGGCGAACAGCGTGCTCAGTGCGGCGATCATCAGGAGAAGGGCACCGGTGGATTTGACCATGACGGTGGTGAGCAACATGACTCCCACGAGAAACGACGGCAGGAGATTAGAGCAGATGTGGTTGAGCGTTCCCTGCCACGGCGGATCCGGGCGGTCGTGCCCTGGGAAGAACGGCACGTTCCGGCGCAGGAAGGGGGCCAGCACGCCGCTTGCGAGCAGCCACACGCCGATTACCGAACCGGCGGCCATCCATATCCCGACCATCAGCCCATGCTCCATGAAGACCATTGGGCGGTAGCCGCCGTAGCGGACGGTCTGAGCAAAACTGTGTTGATGGTACCCGTAGATGAGGCGGTGCAACTGCGGGCTGAATCGCACTTCAAAGAGACAGAAAGGGACGTAGACGAGGCCGCCGGCAAAGACGGCCAAAGCCAGCTGGCGCACGGCTTTCAGATCGGTGATGTAAATCCGGCCTACATAGTACGGAAGCCCCCAGACAAAGATCTCACTCAGCGACCCCGACAAGCCGTCGTATGGGCCCAGACCATTGCTCAGTGAGGATGCCAGGGGGGAGAAACAGTAGAGCGCCATCGGGAGGTCCATTAGAGAAGGACGCAGGGCCACGAGTCGCTTTACATCCGTGAGGGCTGTTCCGAGCAGGATTCCCAGGCAGGTCACTGACATTTTCGTGATGTCGGGCATCCCTCCCACGTCGATCCTGGCCACCGGCAGGAAAAGCCAGGCAGCGAGGAACGAGAGAAGTACGGCTTTGCGAGGCGGGAACCTCAGGAAGATGACAACGACGACCGGGAACCAGATGACGTACATGAGGACAACCATGAATCCGCCAGATTCCATGAAGTGTCTCCGTCGTCGTGTTCGCGTTGTCGTCGAGTGTGCCCGGGGGTTTCTCCGCTCTGCCATATCCGCGCGAAGCACCCACCATGTTCTGTGGCGGCTGCCCTGTGATGGCGGGGCCGGGACACCACAGCCTATTCTCTCGGGCTGATTCTCTCATTGCCGTGCCCCGGCTCATCTCTGAGCACACGCACGGGTTTCAGCCCTACTGTTCCCGGGAGGACCTCTCGTCGGGGGCCGGTGGCTCATCCGGGAGCACGTGTGCAGGGATGCCGACAGCAGTTGCTCCATCAGGTATGTCGGTCAGGACGACTGCATTGGCGCCGATTTTGGCGTGCGCACCAATGCGGATCTCTCCGAGGACCCGGGCTCCGCCGCCAATGTCGACATGGCCTTCAAGGTATGGGACCCCAGAGTCGGCGTCTTTCGTGCCCAGAGTGACTTGCTGGAAGATAAGGCAGTTTGGCCCGATTTCGACGTCCGGGTGGATGACTATTCCATTTGGGTGCGGGATGAGCAGGCCCCCGGCTATGTGACTGTTCAGGGGGATGTCCGCTCCGGCAACGACACTCCAGTAACGGTGCCGCAACACCGCTGTGATCCGCTGGAGGCTGGCGATGATCCCGCGCTTCTGGATAGCCTTCTGGTAGTCGCGGATGGTGCGCAGAAGCCGCCTGCCCGGGTTCCACTCGCGCGGCACGAGGGCCTCTCTTGTCCAGTCCGGTTCGCTGGCCGAGACGGCGTTGGTGCTCGGCGGCGACGGGGGTATTTCCGGTTCAGGTGTTTCGGTGGCGGACATGCGTGTTGCTTCGTTGCTCGGCTCGTTTCAGGGAGCGTGCCGTTCAGCAGCTCTGGATGAGTTGTAGGACCGCTTGCTTCAACCACTCGAAGACGGCAGAGCCGACATCGACGATGGGGGGCTTGATGAGGAAGCCCATTCCTACCAGCGCGGCAGCTCCAGCCAGACACGCCAAGTCCATGAACGGTGTCCAGACGCGGTACCGACGCACACAGGCCACGAGGAAAGGATGAGCCAGCCACGGGGCTGCAGCGACGCCTACGATCAGCCCTTTCGTCCCAAAGTAAAAGCCGCCGACGGACATCGCGATGACCAGGCACACCGAACGCCAGAGCTGGAACAACATGAACCGGAATGAATCCCCCACCGCCAGGAGGAGGGCGCTCAACGTAAGATTGAGAATCGCGGCCACTGAGCCCACGCTGAGGACCTGCAGCATCCAGCCCGCAGCCTGCCAGCGCTCATCATAGAGCACGTGGACCGCGAAGTCGCCGAACACGATCAGCACCGCGAGGATTGGGAACGCGACGGCCATGAAGACGAGGCGGAATTTCCATACACGAGTGGCATAAGCGTCGGGATCATCCTGAGCAAGGCGGGAGTAAAGGGGGAACAGTGTTGTCATGGAAACGGTGGTCAACGCACTCACAATCGCCTGGGCCAGGAAGAGTGCGATGTTGTAGACGCCCAAATCTGAGATGGTCAGGCAGCGTCCCAGAATGAGGCGGTCTCCTTGAGAGGCGAGGAAGCCGAGCGCCGTACTGACGAAGATCCATTTCCCGAAGGTCAGAAGCGCCCGCCATGCCTTGGGATCCCAGTGGAATCGGTTGCGGATGCCAGGCAGCACGCAGTGGCTGAGCAGCATACGAACCGTGGTGGCTACCAGCGAACCGGCCAGGAGAGCCCAGACGGTTTTCTCATGCCATGCCCAGGCGGCCATCACCACGAGACCCGCAAATTGGGCCACAATCCCAATCAGCGTGATGCGCCCGAGGACGAGTTTCCGGTTCTCCGTGTACATGGCCGTGGACTCGAAGCCTGAGATCACGGCGCTGATCCCGGCGACAGGGAGCAGGAATGCCAGCTCAGACTGATGATAGAACAGGGATAGCGGCCAGCTCATGAGCAGGGCACAGCCGCACAAAATGAAGCCGCGGATGACCTGGATTGTCCACGCCGTGTTGAGGAAGTCCGGCTCAGTGCCTCTGGGGTTCTGGATGATGCTCGGGCCCAATCCCAGGTCCGAGAACATGGCCAGTCCCTGAAGGAAGATGTTGACCAAAGCCATCAGGCCGAACGCCTCGGGGAACAGGAGGCGAGTGAGGATGAGGTTGCCGGCGAGGCGCAGTATTTGTTGGAGGACGTATCCGGAGAACGACCAGGCTGAACCGCGCAGGAACGCCCGTTTGAGGGAGAATCCCGGGTCCTGCTCCTGGTCCTGTTGGACGGCGTCTTCCAGAGCGCCGGTGGTCTGGTCCGCAGTGGCGGTCATTCGCGTGCTTCGCCTCCCTCACTGGCCGTCTTGCCGGCGTACGTGCCGGCGAAGGAAAGGATGTCCTCCTCCATTCTGGCAAAGGTATACTCCTGGGCGATGGCCGTGCCTGCGGTCCGGATGGCGTCCTTGAGGCTATCGTCCTGGAGGATACGCCCGAGTTGTTTGCCCAAAGCTGTGGTGTCGCCATCCGGAGCGGTCAGCGCAGTGCTGCCATTCCTCATGAACTCATCGCCTCCGCCCCCGGTAAAGCCAACCACGGCACAGCCGCAGGCCATGGCTTCCAGGGGTGGCAAGCCAAAGCCCTCGGGGTAGCCGGTCCACAGGAAGACGTCAGCGCTTCGGTAATAGTCTGCCATTTCCCGTTCTGAGCTGGGGCCACGATGTTCGACGAACGTTGCCCGGGAACGGATCTGTTCCGGCAGGGAGTCGATCGCGGCCAGGGCATCTGCCAGGTTCTTGCGTGCCACATAGAGGACGCGGCGTGGCTCCGCCGGGACGGCCGGGGGGTGGAAAAGGGTCAGGTCGATCCCATTGCGGATGACGGGGCAGGGAAGCGTAGAACGTTTTGCCATATACTCCCGGTTGAATTGTGAGCAGGCCAGCAACCCCGTAAAGCCGTGATCTTCGTAGTTCCCCCCGTCCAGGCCGGCATCGACCAGGGACCAGCCCTGCACGAACGCTACTTTCCGTTCTGCGGCAAACGGCGCCGTGACGGTCGGGATGACTTCCGGGCAGATTACCACATCGTCGCAGGTGCATTCCCGACGGGCCTTGGCCTCGGATATCGCCTGGGATTCGTGGGGGAACCAGTCAACGGAAAACGTCCCGCCGACATGAACGGGGATAGCGACAAATCCGTTGCGATTCAGGATGTCGCAGTGCTGATACATGACCTTGACGCCCCCGGACGGGCGCTGTTGGCCGCGTTCCCGCCAACAGCGGAGCCAATACTGCAGGCGGTTTTCCCCCTCCTCGCGGAAGGGGCCCCCTTTGGGCACAAGGTAAAAAAAACGCCTGTTTGGCATGGCACTCCCGGGCTGAAGTAGGCATTGCTGCCTGGTCGAGATGCTGCGGAATATAGCTTGAAGGTGTTCAGAAAGCACTCTTCCCGCCATTATTGGCCTCACGCTGTCGAGCGCCAGGTGTGCCGCAACGGGCAGAATTGCCTACTGCCGAGGGACAGGAGAGGCAGTGGCCGGCGATCCCGGTGAACCGAGCCGGGGAAGGGGGGGGGGGCATGTGGCGGACGGCGCTCGGCGCGTGTAGGTTTTGGGGAGCGCCCTTGGAGTGGGCTTCGGACTGCGGCCAATCATTACCCAGGCAGGGATGTGATCTGCCCCTAGAGACGAGGAAGGAACCAATGCCGAAATTCTCCGTTTGCATCGAGATGATCTTCCGCGAAGAAGGCGTTGACTATCCGGAACGTGTTGCCAAAGCTGCCGCTGCGGGGGCGGACGCGGTCGAGTTCTGGAGATGGAAGGGGAAAGACCTCTGTGCAATCGGGCAAGCTGCGTCCGAGCATGGCGTCGCTGTTGCCACGTTCGGGGCCACGTCTGAGCGTTTGGTTGACGCTTCGACCAGGGAGGCGTTTGTTGCGGGGGTTGAGGAGGCGATCGGCCTGGCCGGGCAGCTTTCCTGTCCCGGGTGCCTGCAGACTGTCGGGCAGGAGCTTGAGGGAGTCGAACGGGCAACGCAACACCGGGCGATTGTTGATGCCCTGAGTGCTGCTGCCCCCAAGCTGGAAGAGAGTGGTCTCAAGCTCTACGTAGAGCCCCTGAATATCCTGGTCAATCATCAAGGCTACTACCTGTCGACCTCGGACGAGGCGTTTGAGATTTTGCGCGAAGTCGCGTCCCCCAACGTGCTGCTGCTCTATGACATCTACCACCAGCAGATCACGGAGGGCAACCTCATTCAGACGATTGAGGAGAACATCGACTTGATCGGTCATTTCCACGTTGCTGACGTTCCCGGCCGCAACGAGCCCGGAACCGGGGAGCTCAACTACGCCAACATCTTCAGACGGATCGATGCCCTTGGCTATGCGGGATTCGTCGGCATGGAGTTCAAACCTACAGTCGACCATGCAGAAGCGGTCGCGCACACGATCGCTCTGGGGGCGTGAGTTATGGTTGGCAGGAGCCGCCGTTGCCTCGGCTGGCCGGGGAGGCATGATCGTGTTGCGAGCCGGCCCGAATCAGGTGAGCGGGCATGAACACTGATCTTGTCATTGTCGGGGGTGGGGCTGCTGGGCTGATGGCGGGCGCAAGGGCGGGTGAACTCGGGATGCGCGCCGTGGTCGTTGAGCGCAAGCACAACCCGGGGCGCAAGCTCCTGATGTGCGGCAACAACCGCTGCAATCTGACCTCGGATCGGTCCGTTCCGGACCTTCTTTCCGGCTATGGCGACCCGGTGGCAACGTTCCTCTCTCCCGCCCTGACGGCGTTTCCTCCTCAGGCCTTGCGTCGGTGGTTCGCCGAGCGCGGATTGGAGACGAACGTTCACGCCGATGGACGGGTCTTCCCTGCTTCTGAACGGGCTGACGATGTCCTGCATTGTCTAACGGATACCCTCCGCGATCTTGGGGTCCCCATGGTGACCAGTTGCCCGGTCACGGCGATTACGCGCAATGGGGAGGGATTCACGATCGCGGCAGACGCAATCACATTGACGGCTGCGCGCGTCCTTATTGCGACCGGAGGGGTGAGCTATCCGAAGACTGGCTCGGTTGGGGATGGGCAGAAGTGGGCCAAGGCTTTGGGACACAGGCTCGTCCCGTATCGTCCGGGGTTGGCAGGTGTGGAATTCGTTGAGGGCTGGCTGGCTCCCCCGCGAGACATCTCAATTCCTGATGTGGCGTTGCACGTCCTGAGCGGAGGGGACGTTGCGGCGACCCTTAACGGCGAAATGTTGCTTTCCCGTCGCAGCGCTCGAGGCCCCTGTGTGGTCAACGCGACTCGGGCGATCGCCAGATTGGGTTTGCGGGACTTCTCATTCACTGTTGACCTCTGTCCCCAGCACTCCGCCGAGGCCTTGTTGGCTCTGCTGACCGCACAGGTAACGAAGGGCAGGAATACGACAGTGGGGGATCTGGTTTCGGCCAGTCGTCTTCCTCGCTCGCTTGCGGTTGATTGGCTCAGGCAGGAGATGGGGTTGCGTTTGGACGGCGCAGTCCGGCCGGAGGACGGCCCGTTACTTCGCCGGCTCGTGGATGCTCTGAAGTCATGGCGCCCCGCTGTGCGACGCATACGCCCCCTGAAAGAGGCCATGGTCACGATCGGTGGGGTTGTGCTTGAGGACGTTGATTCGGCCACCCTTGAATCGCGATGTTGTCCCGGGCTCTTTTTCGCCGGTGAAGTACTGGATGTCGACGGCCCCACTGGGGGGTACAATCTCCAGGCGGCTTTTGCCATGGGGCGCTTTGCCCTTGCTTCCCTTTCCCACAGTTTTGGGGGACGGGTTCTCGTGACAGGACGGTCGAGATCCCCCTTGCCCAAGAGGAGCCCGAAAGTCCGTGGACCATCACGGGCAGGGCGTCGACGTGGGGGCAACCACGGAACCGGCCGAGGCCGACGCACCAGGAGATGAAGATGCGAGAGCGAGTACTCCTTCATGTGTGCTGTGCTCCGTGCGCGACACACCCAGTCAACGTTCTTTCCGCCGACCACGATGTGACACTCTTTTTCTCGAACTCCAACATTTCTCCCGCAGCTGAGTTTGAGCGCCGGCTGTGCGCGGCCCGTGAGTTGGCCGCTCGGATGGAGCTGCCGTTGCTCGTTGACGATTACGACCACGACCTTTGGCTGGCTGAGGTCTCTGGACTTGAGAAGGAACCGGAGAAGGGCAAACGCTGCCATGTGTGCTTCCGCTTCAGTCTGGCCAGGACTGCGGCTGCGGCGGAGGCCGGCGGTTTCGATGGATTTACCACGACACTGACGGTGAGCCCCCACAAGAGCAGCCCGGTTATCTTCGGGATCGGCGAAGACTTCGAGGAGTTCAAGGCGGTCAACTTCAAGAAGCAGGATGGTTTCCGGGAAAGCGTTCGACTTAGTCGGGAGTACGGCTTGTATCGGCAGGGCTACTGCGGCTGTGAATTCAGCGCAGTGCCCCCGTCCTGATTTCAGTGGTCTGGCTGCTTGGGCGTGTGCACAGAGCTCTGTGGGGAGACGCTGAATTCGCCTCCGTGGATCAGGCCGCGCAGTTGAGCTGACACGCGCTATAGTATTGAGCGTGCGCAGACGGCGGTTGTCCCGGCGTCGGCCGAACAGGAAAAGACGTAACGAGGCATTGGGCCATGAGACGGGAAGCAACAATCGAGCGAGCCACGAAGGAAACGGACATCCGCGTGAATGTCGTCCTGGACGGAGCCGGCCAGGCTTCTGTCGACTCCGGCGTCCCGTTCTTCGACCACATGCTTTCGGCCTTTGCCCGGCACGGCTATTTCGATCTGGACCTCAAGGCCGTCGGGGATCTTGAGATAGATGCTCACCACACGATGGAAGACATTGGTCTGGCCATGGGGAGGGCCCTCTCTGATGCCTTGGGGGACAAGTCGGGGATCACGCGTTTCGGGTGTTCATTCGTGCCAATGGATGAGGCGTTGGCGCGTGTGGTCGTGGATCTGTCGGGGCGCCCCTATCTGGGGTACCGAGTCAATACCCGTGATTCAGAAGCTGGCGGCGTGAACACGCGACTTTTCCGTGAGTACTTCCAGGCTTTGGTCAACACGGCCGCGATCACGCTGCATATTGATCTTCTCTATGGGGAGGAAGTCCACCACTGCCTGGAGGCAGTCTACAAGGCATTTGGGAGAGCACTGGGTCAAGCCGTTGGACTTGACCCGCGCTGTACAGGAGTGCCTTCGACAAAGGGCCTGCTCTGACCCCGCGAAGGCACGGCACTGCTTTGGGGGGCGTCCATCCGGCAGTTCCTTGACTTCGGTCTGTTGCCCCCGGCAGCCGTTCAGTAAACGAACAGAATTCAGTTTCCCAATTTCCGAGAGATGTAACGATGTCAGAATTCAATCTCGAAACGATCAGGCACAGCGCTGCTCACATGATGGCGGCTGCCGTGCAGAACCTCTTTCCCGGAGTGAAGTTCGATATTGGTCCGGCGACCGGTGATGGCTTCTACTACGATTTCGATCTGGAACACCGTTTCGGGCCGGAGGATCTCAAGACCATTCAAAAGGAGATGAAACGGCTTGCCAAAGCGAAGCTGCCCTTCGAGTGCAGGGAGCTCGGGCGCGACGAGGCCGAGACGCTGCTGCGTGAGCAGGGACAGACGTTCAAACTTGAGCGACTGGCGGATATACCCGAAGGCGAGAGCGTGACGTTCTACCAATGCGGCGATTTCGTCGACTTGTGTCGTGGTCCTCATGTTGAGCATACGGGCCAAGTTCGCGTCTTCAAGCTCCTCTCGATTGCTGGGTCCTACTTCCGTGGCGACGAGAAAAATCCCATGTTGCAGCGGCTCTACGGGACGGCTTTCCTCTCGAAAGGAGACCTCAAGGAGCACCTTGACCGCATTGCCGAGGCGAAGAAGCGGGATCATCGGAGGCTGGCTGGAGAGCTTGAACTCTACAGCGTTCACGACAGTGTCGGCGCCGGGCTGATCTGCTGGCATCCCAACGGGTCCCGGATTCGACACCTGATCGAGAGCTTCTGGAAAGATGCACACTACGCCCATGGCTATGAGTTGTTGTACACGCCCCACATCGGTCGCGCGGAACTGTGGCAGACCAGCGGCCATCTGGATTTCTATAGCGAGGCCATGTACGCCCCTCTGGAGATTGATGGGAACAAGAACTACCTGAAACCGATGAACTGCCCATTCCATATCCAGATTTACAGCGACCGCCCGCGTTCTTACCGGGAACTCCCGCTGCGCTGGGCCGAGCTTGGTACGGTTTACCGGTACGAGAAAGGGGGAGTGCTCCACGGCCTTCTCCGCGTTCGTGGCTTTACCCAGGACGATGCCCACATCTTCTGCACGCCCGAGCAGATTGAGGATGAGATTGCCGAGGTGTTACGCTTCAGTCTCTATATGTGGAAATCGTTTGGTTTCTCCGATATCAAAGCGTATCTGGCTACGCGCCCCGAGAAGGCCGTTGGTGAAGAGAGTCGTTGGGATCAGGCCCTGCACTCTCTTGAACAGGCCGTCAAGAGAGCAGGGCTGGCGTGTGAGGTGGATGAAGGCGGTGGGGCCTTCTATGGCCCGAAGATCGATCTCAAGATCAAGGACGCAATTGGGCGCGAATGGCAGACGACCACAATCCAGTTTGACTTCAATCTTCCCGAACGCTTCGATATGACCTATGTTGGGGCTGACGGCAAGCGTCACAGGCCGTATATGGTGCATCGGGCCCTCCTCGGATCGCTTGAGCGCTTTTTTGGCATCCTGGTTGAGCATTATGGCGGTGCCTTCCCCGTGTGGTTGGCGCCGGAACAGGCCAGGGTACTGCCGATCGGCGAGACGTTCGCCGGTTACGCTGAAGAGGTGTGTGCAGAACTGCGCCAGAAGGGCATCCGAGCCACGGTCGACCGTGATGCGGACACGATCGGGGCAAAGATACGCCGGGCCCGAAACGCCCGGCTCCCTTACATGCTTGTCGTTGGGCAGCGCGAACAGGAGAGTTCCCAAGTTGCCGTGCGCAAGCGGGGTGAAGGTGAGCAGGGCGCTTGTCCCGTGCAGACGTTTGTGGAAAAAATCACAGCAGAAATCGCTCACAAACAGTGAAAAAGTCCGCCCCCCGTGCTAGACTGTTTCCGTGGTGTTTGACGGGAGGCCATTACTGCTTCCCGGCGAACGGGAACCAGCGTCTGGTCTGGAAGTCCGGTCAAGGCTCTGGAGCCGTCCCACAACGCTGAGGTGTGCGACCGTCGTGTGGCACACATGCTCTGAACAACCGCGGGAGAGAAAAGGAGGGCCGAGCCATCGCACGGCAACTCAGATCCGGTGATCGCTACTACAGAGGGAAACAGGTAAGACTGATTTCCCATGACAACGAGCAGTTGGGGTTTGTCAGCTATGAGGATGCGCTGATACGGGCCCAGGCTGCAGGGCTGGATTTGGTGGAGATGTCAGCGAAAGCGGACCCGCCTGTCTGCCGTATGATGGATTACGGCAAGCACCAGTACGAGCAGAGCAAGCGCCAGCGGGAAGCGAAGAAGAAGCAGCATCAGCAGAAGGTCAAGGAGGTCAAATTCCACCCGAATATTGACCAGCATGACTACCAGACAAAGCTGAATCACATGTTTGCTTTCCTTCAGAAGGGGTTTAAAGTAAAAGTTTCAATGTTCTTCCGTGGGCGCGAAATGGCCCACACGGAACTCGGTGACCAACTGATGCGGCGGGTCATTGCCGACGCTGAGGAGCATGCTGCAGTTGATGCACCACCACGGCGTTCGGGAAGGCAGATTGCCATGATGTTGTCTCCGAAGGTGCGTAAGTAAGTAGACGACCTTGCCGGATTCCCGGCAGTCAAGACGGACTGACATTCCGGACTGTGGTCATGGACCTCAGAAACAGCGACTGGCACTGGCGTCGCTGTTTCCTTTTTTTCCGGGCGAACCCCGTCGGTAATCGAGTACAAGAAAAGCAGCGCGAATCACAAGCGGGGTTGATGATGCCCAAGCAGAAGACACGTAAATCCGCAGCCAAGCGGTTCAAGCAGACCGGCACGGGAAAATTCCGGCGCAATCGTGCGAACGGTCGGCACATTCTGACGAAAAAGAGCGCCAAGCGGAAACGTCGCCTTGGGAAGGACGCGGAAGTGCGTTCGACTGAGGTGAAGCGGCTGAAGGCTGCTCTGCCCTACGGCCTGTAGGAGTCGTGTTCGCGGTTTGACAGCGGCATACCCGGCGACCGAAGCAGCTTCTTTGCACGGTCAACTGGGTCTGATGGAGCGAAGATACGATGGCACGTGTACGAAATGTTGTTGCTTCGAGACGCAGGCGCAAGCGCGTCCTGAAACAGGCAAGTGGCTTCCAGGGGCCGCGCGGCAAGCTGATTCGGCAGGCCTATGGCGCCGTGGATCGCGCGATGGCGATGGCCTTCGTCGGCAGGAAGCAGAAGAAACGGACTTTCCGGCGGCTCTGGACGGTTCGCATCAACGCTGCTTGTCGGGCGGCTGGGACCAACTACAGCACATTTATCGATGGCCTGAAGAAGGCTGGTATCGAGGTGAACCGTAAGGTGCTGGCTGATCTGGCTGTAACTGATTCAGAGGCCTTCGGGAAACTCCTCGAGGCAGCTGCTGAAGCCCGAGCCAAGTGAACTGGCGCACACTGAGGCCTTGTCTCAGGTCGACGTGCAGCGAGAGACGCTGCAATCTCATGTTTCTAGAAGGCGTGGTCTGAATCAGATCGCGCCTTTTTTGTTGTCCACCGGCAAGGACGGGAAGCACGGTGTCGCTCGCAACCTGTGATCTGCCCCGCGGTGTCCCCGGTCCTGCGGGCGGATCCTCTGAGGACGTCGCTTGTCCGCGGTTGTGGGTGGGGAGTCGAGGAATAGCCCTGGCAACTCAAGAACCGAGGACGCTGAACGGAGTGCCACGGAGCCGGAGGCCAATACTGGGCCAAACTGATCCGTTATGGGAACGAGAAGGGGAGGAAAGGGCGAACTGGAAGGAATGGCAACCCCAAGGGGATTCGAACCCCTGTTGCCGGGATGAAAACCCGGTGTCCTAGGCCTCTAGACGATGGGGTCGCATTGAGGCCGAATGCATAGGTCATTTAACGAGCATTTACTATACTGTGAAACCTGCGAATCTGCAAGGTCTGTTATACACTTTTTTGCCCTGGCCCGGGAACGACAAGATGGTTCCTGGCTCAATTGGAGTATGTGAATGCCGGATGAGGACTCAGTCCTGAAGATTGTGTGCCCGAGCTGCGGCCAGAAACTGGACGTCACGCGACTGGAGCCCTTCACCAAGCTCGACTGCCCCGCTTGTGCTGGCGAGGTGATTGTGCCCAGGCCCTTTGGGGATCTGCTGCTGGAAGAACCGATTGGCAGTGGAGGAACGGCTTCGGTCTACCGTGCCCTCGATTTGACTTTGGACCGTGAAGTCGCGGTGAAGATGCTCGACGAACAGATTGCCTCTCGGCCTGGCCGAGTGAAGATGTTCCTCAAGGAGGCGCGTAGTGCGGCATCTGTGAATCACCCGAACGTGGTGCCCATCTACTCGTGTGGCGAAGCGGAAGGGCGGCCCTATCTGGTGATGCAGTACATGGCCGGGCTTTCCCTTGACCGGACACTGCAGTCGGCTCCGAGAGGGCTTGAGTTGGGAGAAGCCATCCGAGTCGCGGGGGAGACAGCCCGGGGCCTCGAGGCCGCGCACCGGCACGGGATCATACACCATGATGTGAAGCCCGGGAACATCCTGGTGGATGCCGACAGCAACGTTCGTATCGGCGATTTCGGACTCGCTGAAGCTCTTCGAGGGGATACCGTGGCAGCCGACGACGCTGAGGCCCCCTGGATAACGCCTTATTACGTCAGTTGCGAGCGCGTGCTGACAGGGAAGGAGGATTACCGGGGAGATATCTACAGTCTCGGGGCAACGGTCTACCACCTGTTGACCGGACGTCCACCGTTTGAGGGGAATGGGAGCGGAGAGATTGCCTGGGCTCGCACAAAGGGCGTGTTGCCGGCTGCCCCGAGTGAGGTCCGGCCTGAGATCCCCGGCGCCTTGAGTGACTATGTGCTGCGCCTGCTGGCGCCCAACCCGGCCGAGAGGCCGCAGGCTTACGCGGAGATCGTGAGTGCGCTGGAGACGTTCCAGAAGGCCCTCAAGCAGCAGGTCGCCCTGCGGAATCGCCTGAGTGCGGCCCCGCGCGCTGCCGGGCCGCGAGATGTGCGGACCTTGAGGCCGGGGCCGAGAAGCTACTTCTGGCTCAACGTCGGCATTCTTACATCGCTCCTCGTAGTTCTTCTCCTTGTACCGAGCATTCTCCGTCGGAATCCCTCGTGGAGGCGAACAGTCGGCCGCATCCCTGTTGTTTCGAAGTTGGTTGGCGTGGCTGGGACTGTTGCGCAGGGCGAGAGTCGGAGAGGTGCACAGGGGGCCGATGGACGCGCCCAGCCGGTTGCACACTTGAGCGCTGGAACGGGCGAGGCAAAGGGAAGCGCGCGTGGGAGTTACGTTCCTCTGGGTGACTCGATGCGTCGGGTCAGGCCAAAGCCTGCCAATCTCGATTTCTCCCTCGCCACAGCGGCTGTGAAGAGTTACTTGAACGACTTGCCTACCGAGGTGCGCACTTCAGAAGCGGCCAGGATAGAGCTGGTTGGGTCCTGCAAGGAGTACTTGCAGGAGCTGATGAAGCGGTTTACCTACGAGGACGAGGCAGGGGCTGGTATTCGGATGCGCGATGGTAGCGTTTTGCGCGGGAGCGTCGCCTACTGCACTGAGGCCTTTTTTGGCATTCGCCTGCCGGATGTCGGTCTGAAGAAGGTAGAGTGGAGTGACATTGCCCTCGAACAGTACGTGGCCTTCCTGGATTACTACATGCGAATGCGACTGGAGCGAGGGGCGCAGATGCACGTGGGAAAGTCTGCCAGTTCGTACCGCCGTGAGGCGGGAGATGACTGCGTGCGACTTGCCGCGCTCTGCGATTGGTATGAGATGCCGGCCAAGGCCAGGCACTACGAGGACCTGGCCAGAACGTATGGTTCAGCCGCTGGCCTCAGGCGATTGGCGAGGCCTTGAGTTCGGAGCCTGGCTCCGCAGCTGACCGAATTTCCTGGATCAGCCGCTCGGTGATTTCACCTTCCGGTATACTCCCAACCACAATTCCCTTCTTGAAAAGCACGCCGCTCTTCTTCCCCAGCGCGATGCCGAGATCAGCCTCTCTTGCCTCTCCGGGGCCGTTCACGGCACATCCCATCACCGCGATACGCTCCAAGTGAACGGTGTTTCCGGCCTTCGCGAGTTGCGCGAGTTCCGCCTCGACCGCCTCGACAAGAGGCGCGAGTTCAACCTTCGTTCTGCCGCAAGTGGGGCAGGATATGACATCAGGACCTCCACCCGTCCGGAGCCCGATTGCGCTGAGCAGCAGTAAGGCGGCCCGGACCTCCTCGGAAGGAGGGGCGGTGAGACTGACGCGTATCGTGTCACCGATGCCTTCCAGCAGAAGGCAACCGATTCCCATCGCTGATTTGATGCTCCCCCGCCAGGCATTGCCAGCCTCGGTTACACCCAGGTGGAGGGGATAATCGGTTTGTGCTGCAAACAGGCGGTTAGCTGCTACGGTCGTGCGGACATCAGAGGCCTTAAGGCTAACCTTGATTCGGGCGCATCCAGCATCTTCCAGGAGCTGGCAGTGCCGTTTGGCGCTGACCACGATAGCTTCCGGTGTCGGCCCACCG
Source organism: Lentisphaerota bacterium (assembly GCA_018676675.1). Taxonomy (GTDB): domain Bacteria; phylum Verrucomicrobiota; class Lentisphaeria; order Oligosphaerales; family JABHEG01; genus JABHEG01. Next base: position 2,494 of record JABHEG010000065.1, on the reverse strand, counting down.
AACCTTGCCAGGAGGTCTGGCTCCAGGCTTCCTGAATTTACCCCCACGCGTATAACAACGTGCTTCTCAGCCGCGAGCGCCGCGATTTCCCTGACCGCGTCCGGTGTGCCGATGTTGCCGGGATTGATCCGGATTCCGTGTGCCCCCACTCGAATGGCATCCAGAGCAAGGTGTGACTCGAAGTGGATATCAGCAACAACTGGGATCGGGCTTTCCGTCACGATCTTCTCAAGTGCGTTCACCGCGAGGGCATCGGGGACAGTGACCCGGACGATGTCACAGCCAGCCGACGCAAGTTCCGCAATCTGCTCCAAGGTTCCTCGTGCGTCATGGGGGGGAGTCGTGGTCATTGACTGAACGGTGATCGGGGCGTTCCCACCAATCGCTGTTTCCCGGAGATAGACCCGTCTTGAAAGGCGGCGGGGCCAAGGCGACGGGGGTGTCGCCTGTTCGTGAAGAGGAACGGGGGAAGGGACTCCGGTGAATTTGCTCATTGAGGCTTGCATTTGGTCTGTAAGATGATGATACTATGTGTTTCGTCCCGAATCAGTTGCTGATGTCTGCGGTTCGAGCCAATATGGCCGCGCAGGCACCAGAAAGGAAGCCCGGGAAGTCGTAGAGAACCTAAGAAAGCAAACCATGGCAGTCGAATTAACCACACAAACAGAATCAGACGCGTCTTTGAACGTCGATTTGAGCGACATGCCCAGCATGGACGAGTTGCTGGGGCAGAGCATCAACGAGTCCTTCGCTGAAGGAGCAATCATCCAGGGCCGGGTGGTTGAAAAGCGGGATAGCGGGGTGCTCCTCGATATCGGGTACAAGGCCGAAGGGTTCGTCCCGCGCGAAGAGTTCTCGAGTTGGGCGGAAGTGGAGGCGGGGCAGGTTCTGGATGTCTTCCTCGAACAGATCGAGGATGAAGACAGCATGCCGGTTGTCAGTGTCCGCAAGGCCGAGGTGAAAAAGGCCTGGGACGGCATTGTCGAGAACTACGAGGAAGGCGGGACGATTCGCGGCCTGATCAAGAGCCGTGTGAAGGGTGGCCTGATCGTCGACGTGAGTGTGGACGCGTTCCTGCCGGGGTCCCAAGTTGATATCGGGCCAGTGCGAAATCTCGAAGACTACATTGGTCGCGAGGAGGATTTCCGTATCCTCAAGATCAACGCCAGCCGGCGCAACATTGTTCTGAGCCGGCGCGAGATTCTGGAAGAAGCCCGAGCGGAACAGCGCCAGGCGCTCTTGGAAACTCTCAAACCCAACGAAATCCGTCGTGGCGTGGTGAAGAACATCACCGACTTTGGTGCATTTGTTGACCTGAAGGGCATGGATGGACTCCTCCATATCACCGATATGTCGTGGGGGCGGATCTCGCACCCGAGTGAAGTGGTGAAGGTCGGTGAAGAGATTGAGGTCATGGTTCTGGACGTTGACCGGGAACGCCAGCGCGTTTCCCTGGGGATCAAGCAGAAAGAGGGGAATCCCTGGGATACGGTCGATGTGAAGTACCCCATTGGTACGCGTGTCCAGGGGCGAGTCGTCAATGTCATGCCCTATGGTGGCTTCGTGGAGCTTGAGGAGGGCATCGAAGGCCTCATCCACGTCTCGGAAATGTCTTGGACAAAGAAGATCAACCGCGCCAGCGATGTACTCAAGGTTGGCGACGAGGTCGAGGCGATGGTCCTTGACGTTCAGAAGGAAGCGCGCAAGATTTCGCTCGGCCTGCGTCAGACGATGGTGAATCCCTGGGAAGTCATTGCCGAGACGTTCCCCAAAGGAACGAAGATCAAGGGCAAGGTCCGGAACATGACCTCTTACGGGGCTTTCGTGCAGATCCAAGACGATATCGATGGCATGATTCATGTTTCGGATATGTCATGGACGCGGAAGATAAACCATCCCAGCGAGGTCTTGGAGAAGGGGCAGGAAGTCGACGCCGTCATCTTGGACATCGACCCCTCACAGCAGCGCATTTCACTCGGTATGCGGCAGCTCAGTGACGATCCGTGGGCCAGCATCGAGGATAGCTACCACGTTGGTGAGCTCGTAACGGGCACCGTTTCCAAGCTTGCCTCTTTTGGTGCGTTTGTGGAACTCGAAGACGGTATTGACGGACTGATCCACATTTCACAACTCAGCGACGACCGCGTCGCCCGTGTGAAGGACGTGGTGAACGTGGGTGACCAAGTACAGGCTCGTGTTGTACGGATTGATCCCGACGAACGGCGAATTGGGCTCAGTCTAAAGGATGCACAGGAAGAGGGGTACACCGAAGACTTCGAGGGCGGTTCGGTACCGACTCCGCAGCTCAAACCTGGCGACGAGCTGGTTGACGTCGGCAATATCTTCGACGACGCTCTGGCGCAGTTGGGGATTGATGATGAGTCGGCTGAGGAAGACGCTGCTCCCGCTGAGGAAGACGCTGCTCCCGCTGAGGAAGACGCTGCTCCCGCTGAGGAAGACGCTGCTCCCGCTGAGGAAGACGCTGCTCCCGCTG
>JABHEG010000311.1 GCA_018676675.1 Lentisphaerota bacterium | reverse complement strand
TACCTGGAGGCCGGTTTTCCCAAACCGGGGTCCCTGGAACGCGCGGTTAGGGAAGAGCGCTCAGGGATGAGCTGCCTCCAGTGACGTGTCACCCGATCCACGCGTCGTGGTTGTGCGAATGCGAATCCCGCATCAGATTGGCCAGGAAGAAACCGGAACAGAACCAACCCCTTTCTGGCGGACATCCTGTCGTCGGCCGCAGAAGGGCGTGATCAACGCCCTGGAGCGCAGAACACCGGGAAGGTAGCGATGCGTAGAAACAGCAAGATGCCCCATCCCGTGATTGGCGCACATTCGCGTCCTATGCAGTCGGAGGGAGAAAGTGCAGATGGATAGCGTCAACCGTGTGAACCCGATGATCGGGGCCGTGGCATATGCTGAAGGAACGACCGACGCCCATGGCTTCGGCAAAACGTTTCCGGGAGCTGTCACGCCATTCGGTCTGGTTCAACTCAGCCCGGACACGATCACGGGGGGTGACAACGGCTCCGGCTACTCCTACGAGCATACCACACTCGAAGGCTTCAGCTTCACGCACATGAGCGGGGTCGGCTGGTACGGCGATCTCGGGAATTTCCTGATGACACCGACGGTCGGGGAACTCAAAACCGCCAGGGGAACCCCCGACGCCCCGGAAGATGGGTACCGGTCCCGCTTCTCACATGACACCGAAGTGGCCGAAGCCGGCTACTATGCCGTCACTCTCGCCGACTACGGGATCCGGGCGGAACTCTCGGCCGCCCCGCGTTCAGGCATCCTCCGTTTCGCCTTCCCCGAGCACGCGCAGTCGCGGATCCAGATCGATCTGTCTCGCCGGGTTGGTGGGACCTCGACCGAACAGCTCGTGAAGGTTGTGGACGAACACACGATCTGCGGCTGGATGAAGTGCCCGCCCGAAGGCGGCGGCTGGGGCAATGGTGGCGGCAAGGCTGACTACACGGTTCACTTCTGCTGTCGCTTCAGTAAACCGCTGAAGCGACATGGCGTCTGGCATGCCGACATCCCAACCGATTGGGCACGCAAAAATCCAGACGTCGCGAGCGATGCCTACCAAAGCGTAGTCGCGGCCGCAGACGTCACGTACGGCGTGCGGGAAGCTCAGGGCCCTCATCTCGGCTTCTTCTCCGAGTTCGCGACGACTGCGGGGGAAGTGGTGACCGTGAAGTGCGGCATCTCGTTCGTCAGCATCGAAGGGGCGAGAGCGAACTTGGAACACGACATTCCCCATTGGGACTTCGACGCCGTGCGGACAGGCGCCCGGGCGACCTGGGCCCACGCTCTGTCCTCGGTGCACGTCGAGGGAGGCACTGACGACGATCGGATCAAATTCTACACCGCGCTGTATCACAGCATGATCGATCCCCGCAGCGTGTCCGATGTGAACGGGGATTACATCGGGGCAGACGGTCGAGTCCATCGGGCCGCCGATTTCACCTACCGCACTATCTTCAGCGGTTGGGACGTCTTCCGCTCCCAGTTTCCTCTGCAGACACTCGTCAACCCGGGCATGGTGAACGACGAGATCAACTCGCTGCTGCAGCTCGCCGAGCTGAGCGGACGAGGCTACCTGCCGCGCTGGGAGATCCTGAACTCCTACTCGGGGTGCATGCTCGGTAACCCGGGCGTCTCGGTGATTGTGGACGCCTACGAGAAAGGAATCCGCAACTACGACATCGACAAGGCCTTCGTCTACTGCAAGAGCTCTGTCGACACGTTCACCAACGGGGAGCTCGGCTACTCGCCGAATGGCAAAGGCTGCATCTCTGAAACGCTTGAGTACGCCTACTCCGACTGGTGCTTTGCACGCTTTGCCGAGAGTCTCGGGCGAAATGACCTGGCGGACGAATACGACAACAGAAGCCAGGCGTACCGGAACCTCTGGAACGACGAGATCCGTTGGTTCCGCTCGAAGGACGAAGACGGCAACTGGCTCGAGTGGCAGGGCAAGACCGTGCATGGGCAGGGCTGCCGTGAATCCAACCCGTACCAACAGGGCTGGTTCGTCCCGCACGATGTTCCGGGGTTGATCGACCTGATGGGGCATGACTATTTCCTCCAGGAACTGGTCGCACTGTTCGAGAACACGCCTGAGGACTTCCGCTGGAACGACTACTACAACCATCCAAATGAGCCAGTACACAACATTGCCTTCCTCTTCAACGAGATCGGCGCGCCCTGGTTGACGCAGAAGTGGACGCGAACGATCTGCGCGAACGCCTATGGGGCGGACGCGTTCGGGCTCTGCGGCAACGAGGATGTCGGCCAGATGTCCGCCTGGTATGTGCTGGCCGCAATGGGGGTCCATCCCATCTGTCCGGGAGACGGCAAGTACCAGATCACCAGCCCGGTCTTCGAGAGAATCGAGATTGCCCTCAATCCGCAGTACTACCCCGGGAAGACCTTCACCATCGCAGCCACGAACAACTCCGAGACGAACCTCTACATCCAGTCAATGAAGCTGAACGGGAAGGCCCTGGACCGCTTCTGGATCACCCATCAGGAGATCGCAGCGGGGGGGATGCTTGAGATGGAGATGGGGCCGGAGCCCGGGCAAGTCAAGAGACGACAACCATGACTCTACGCAGCATCATTCTGGGACTTCTGGGCGGGAGCGCGATCTGCGCGTTCTCATTCTTTAACGATCGTGTGGTGAACCAGCAGATGCTCGTACCGCATCAACTGCCACCCATTGTCTACGGCGCGTTGATCGTCGGGGTCCTCCTCTCTGGCCTGGCATGTCGGCATCTGGGAAAGCGCCGGGGAATCACAGCGTCGGAATGGGCAGTCATTGCGGCGCTGTGGCTGGTGGCCTGCGGCATTCCGGGCTGGGGCCTCATGGAGTGCGTGCCGCCAACCGCGATCATGACGCACCACTACGCTCAGGTTGAACCGGGCTGGCGGAGTGGTGCAGCAGACGTTGTGGCCACTGTCCCGGAACAAATGCTGGTCAACGTTGACAGCGATGACGGCACCGTGCTGAACGGCTATGTCTGCGGTCTGGCGCAGGGCGATCAACACATCCCGATCCGGGCCGTGCCCTGGGGCAGTTGGGCCAAGACTGTGACGTTCTGGCTCCCGTTCGTTTTGGCCCTCACCATCGGCATGTTCGGGTTGGCTGCCGTGGTGCACCGGCAGTGGTCTGAGCATGAGAGCCTGCCTTATCCGATCTCCACATTCGCCCACGCGCTTCTCCCTGGAGACGATGGCACGGTCGCGGTCCTGCGCGCGCCATTGTTCTGGGTCGGTGCTGCGCCGATTCTGCTCATGCAGTTGAACAACTACCTGGCCCAGTGGTTCCCGGTCCTTCTCATCCCGATACGCCTTCGGGTAGACCTCAGCTCGCTGTATGTGGCCCTGCCGTTTCTCAACGGTCCCGGATTCTCCTACCAGCTGTCATTCGCCGTGCTTGGACTCGCCTATTTCCTGCGCACGAACGTCGCGTTCTCCGTCGGCGTCGTCCCCTATCTCTACACGGCAATCGCGCTTGTTCTCGGCGCCTACGGAGTGTCTTTGTCCGGTGGTGACCACCTTGGCGGCAACTACAACACGTTCCTGTTTGCCGGCGGCTATCTGGGCGTCTTCATGCTCATGCTCTACACCGGTCGCCACTATTACCGAAACGCCCTGCACCAGGGCCTGCTCTTTCCCGCCGCGGGAGCCACCCCTGCGACCTCCACCCGGCAGATACGAGCTGCATTGGTGGGGGTTATCGTCGCGGCAACGCTGCTGCTTGTGTGCAGAACGGGTTGGCTGTGGGCGTTGCCGGGCGGCGTGGCGGCAGGCTTACTGCACAGCTGGGCCGCCCCCAGGCTCACGGCCCGGGGCCCCGTGGATCAACAGGCGGTGTGGGGCATGCGCGTATTCATCGCGGGCATACTCGTCTTCCTGGCGCTGCTGGTCTCGCTGGGATTGGACTGGCAACTGGCCGTGCTTTTCGCGGCGATAACGGTAGTGACGTTCGTTGTGGTGAGCCGAGCAGTGGCTGAGACCGGGGCGTTCCTGTTCGGCACCTTCTTTCTGCCGGGAGCGTTGCTTCTTGGGTTTGCGGGTGCGGTCGCGATCGGGCCGCGGACCGCACTGACCATGGCACTTGCCAGCAGCGCGATCCTGCTCGCCCCCGGGTGGGCGCCCATGCCGTTCATGGTCCAGGCGCTCAAGCTGGCGGACATGGCAAAGGCAGATGTGCACAAAACGGCCAAATGCGGGATTGCCGTCCTGCTGCTCTGTGCTCCTCTTGCCCTGGCCGTCACTCTGTACTGGTCCTACGACCGCGGCGCTCCGATTCGAGTCTGGCCCCACGCGGCGAACCAGTACCCGGGCCGGGACATGGTCCGTATGACCGCTCGGCTGCAGGCACAAGGCATGCTGGACACGGCTGCCTCGGTGAGTGGATGGGAACGTTTGCCGCATCTGTCGCCAAATCGCCCGCAAGTAGTCGCATTCGTCATTGCGGCGGCCCTGACCGTTCTCTGCGGATGGTGCGGGTTGCGGCTCACTAAGTGGCCCTTCCATCCGGTGATGTTCCTCTTCCTCGGCAGTTTTCATGGACAATGGATATCAGTCTCGCTGCTCGCCGGGTGCGCCGTAAAGGCGGGCGTGATCCGCTACGGCGGTGCGGATCTCTACAACCGAGTGAAGCCACTGATGGTCGGATTCATCGCCGGCAGCGTGGTCGCCGCCACCATTCCCACGATCGTCGGCGGCGTCTACTACCTGGCGACCGGCATGGCGCCGCCTCGCATGCCCGGGAGCGTACTGTAAAAACCAACACTGACTGCCTGGGGGCTGGGGGGCTGGGGGGGCTGGGGGGCTGGGGGGCAGGAGGCGCCCGGGGCGCTACGCGATGACGGCCAGGTCCAGTCCGTGGGGAACCAGCGTCGCGAAGTCCGTGGTGTTGAACGTTGCCAGCTGCGCGCCACAGCGGATCGCCGTAGCAGCAATCATGCAGTAAGCCATGATCATCGCTGACTCGATGCCTTACGTTCAGCAGCGACATCCTCAACCCACTGCTTCCGCTCGTCCGAGCTGAGGCCGGGACTGGCCTGTAAGCGGTCAAGCGCATCAAGTACTGCCGACTGCCGATCGCTGAGGGTGTCCTTCTGCAGCGTCGCAGCGTGCACGGCGCGACGGACGACCTCGGATTTGGCGACGCCCCAGGCAACCGAGAGCTCCCGTACCTCAAGAACCGTCGCCGGATCCAGAAAATACGTCACTTTTGTACTCAACTTTGGCATACCATACCTATATGGCCATACTAACGAGGAACAAGCAATGAGACATGTATGTAACGCCTCCGTCTCGTGAGGCGGCTCGACGGAGTCTCTCCCTCCATCGGACACAGATGGCCCAAGGAACCCCTGGAGGGAGAGACTCCGTCGAGCCGTCTTGAGGTCCTCCCCCACGTAACTGAGGGGTTACACATGCATTGGCCGTCCGTCCTCCATCGGACACAGATGGCCCAAAGAACCCCTGGAGGGAGAGACTCCGTCGAGCCGTTTTGAGGTCCTCCCCCACGTAACTGAGAGGTTACACATGCATTGGCCGTCTGTCCATAGCGACACTCGTTGCATTGGCGGCGTCAGACTGGTGATTGTATACACAGCACGTGGACACATTGCCCATTTACGTGCGGCACAATGTTCGGTAGAGTAATACGCTTACCTTTGGTCTTTCGGCACCGGCTCTTTCCTCTCCCCCCGATGGCGGGGGAATTGAGAGAGTTCGCCAGTAAGACGTCCGCATCTCAATGATAGGAGACATGTGATATGAGGAGACGGTGTACGCTTCTGCTGTTGATTGCTCTTTCCGGCGTAGCGCATGCGCAGGACATTCCCGCTGAACTGGTCAAGTCCCTGGACGCCCCTGGCGGGCTGATCGTCCATATCGATCCTGGCGATGTGGCGCGGAGCGCGACCCTGCCCCGGGCTGAGAAGTTCCTGATCCATCTCCTGTATACGGATCGAGACGCGGTTCGGGAAGCGAGTGCTGCCGTTGCCGCGAAGGACCTGGCGGGGCGGGTCACCGTATCGGTCTTCGACGGTGAGAACCTGCCGTTCATCGACAACATGGTGAACGCAATCCTGGTGTCAGGTGTCAAGTGTCAGGTGTCAGGGGCAGAGATTGCCAGAGCTTTGGCCCCGCGTGGCGTCGCCGTAGGGCCGGCGAGCCGCATCCCGAAACCAGCATCCCTCATCGGGAGCGGTCTTGCCAGATACACCAAGCCGGTTCCGCCCACCATCGACGACTGGACCCACAATCTCTACGATGCCGGCAACAGCGGGATCTCCTGCGATCTCGAAGCCGGCTCCCCGCGACACCTTCAGTGGACGGCTGACCCGCCGTTCAGCCGGAGCCATGACGGCAATAGTAGCATTCTCACTATGGTATCAGCCGGCGGCCGGGTCTTTTACATGATGGACGAAGGCTCGACCGCTTTTCTCTCTCTGCCGTCGAAATGGAACCTGGTCGCCCGGGATGCCTTCAACGGCAAACTGCTTTGGCGGAAGCCGCTTCCGCAGGCCCTTCTCATGCAGATCGGCAACATCAAGAGCGGCTTCGCCAACCTCGGACATCGGATGGTCGCGCACGAGGACGCGGTTTACGCGACTCTCGGTTTCAACGCTCCCGTGAGTGCGTTTGACAGCCGGACCGGCAAGGAAATCTGGGCAAGCGAGAATACGGAGAACGCGGAAGAACTGATCCTCTTTGAGGGCGTGTTGTACTGCGTCATCAACCTCTCTGAAAAGAGCCGGACGCAGCATCCTTACCAGTCCATGGAAGACGTCAAACGGATTCCGGCCGCGGCCATTCCCAGGAAACTCGTAGCCATTGACGCGAAGACGGGGGCAGTGCTCTGGCAGAAGAGTCCCCCCGCCATCCTCCCTCTCAGTCTGACCGCGGGAAAGGCAGGAGTCTTCATCCATGACGGCGCTTCCATCGTCGCGTTGGCGCCGCGGAACGGCGATGAGAGATGGCGCTCCGACCGCATCGCGTTCTACAGCAAGCTGCAGCAATACAGCGGCGTGAACATGGTTTTGAAGGACGGTGTCCTGCTGTTCGCGTGCGGTACGGCCTATCCCCACAAGAGGCGGGACCACAAGTCGGATTGGCAAAACAGTATCACCGCGTTGGATGCTCGAACCGGGGACATTCTGTGGCGGGCCCCGCACATTCAGGATGGTATCTTCGTGACCCAGGATCTGCTGATCGCGGATGGTCTTGTGTGGACAGCGGATATCGACAGCGGGCATAGCAAGGGCGACTATTTCGGGCGTGACATCAAGACCGGCAGCGTCGTCCGCGAATTCAAAGGCGACGGCAGCAAGCACATGCCCCACGCGCGCTGCTATCGCAACCGGGGAACCGACCGCTTCATCTTTACCGGCCGCACGGGAGTGAACATCTTTGATGTACGGTCCGGCAAGTGGGATCACAACTACTGGATTCGCGGCGCTTGCCGGTACGGCGTCATGCCCGCGAACGGTCTGCTCTACAACACGCCGAGCGTCTGCACCTGCTACATCAACTCCAAGATCAAAGGGCTGAACGCCCTGGCCGACCACTCGCCAACGCGCAGGCTCCCGAAGAGAATCCCCGAGACGGGCCGCCTAGTCAAAGGCCCCGCCTACGCCAAGGCTCCCACCTTCGCTGAAGCTACGGCGGACAAGACGGCGGGCAGGCCCGCCTTCGCTCCCCCCAATAGCCAATCCCCAACAACCAATGCCCCTCCCGCCGACTGGCCGACCTACCGGGGCGCGCCTGATCGGCACGGAGTCGCGTCAGGTCCGTTGAGTGAGTCCTATGCGGCAGGCTGGGAGACACCGATTGGCGGCAAACTAACGCAACCGGTCATCGCTGGAGGCAAGGTGTTCGTGGCGGCGAAGGCCCAACATGCGGTCTTCGCACTGAACGAAGAAAACGGCCAGGTCGAGTGGCGGTTCCAAGCCGGCGGAACCGTCAATTCTCCACCGACGATCTGGGCAGGGAAGGCGATCTTCGGCTGTAATGACGGCTGGGTCTACTGTGTCGCCGCCGACTCTGGGGAACTGGTGTGGAAGTACCGGGCTGCGCCGCTGGATCGTCGCATGATAGCGCGCGAGAACCTCGAATCTGTCTGGCCGGTTCACGGCAGCGTGTTGGTGCTTCCCGATCCGGCATCGGGCAAGGGACGAGTCTACTGCATTGCCGGGCGCTCCATCTTCCTCGATGGTGGCCTGCGGTCGCTGGTCCTGGATGCTGAGTCCGGGAGGAAAATCCATGAATCGGTCATGAACCATATCGACCCGGATACGGGCAAAGACGTCCAACAGGGGACGGAGTGGCCGCCGGACCTCCCCGCAGGACTGCCCGATGTCCTGTCGTTCAGCAACGACACCATCTACATGGGCATCCAGCCCTTCTCCCAGGGCGGGAAGCGACGCAAGGTCTATTACCCGAAGCGTTCGGACTACAAGATCGACGGCCGGGGCGCCAAGCCCATGACGACGCGGCCGAGCGGCAAGGACGTACACCTCTTCTCGACAATTGGCTTCTTGGACGATTCGGAAATGCACCGCTCCGTCTGGATGTACGGCCGGGATTCCTTCGGAGGGTGCTGGGGCTTTCCGGTGGCGACCTATGCCCATCCGTCCGGGCAGATTCTGAGCGTCATGAAGGACAGCGTCTACGGATACGGGCGACAGTTCTACAACGAAGGCAACCAGCAGTTCATGCACCTGTTCGCTACAGCCAGGAACCCGGAGTTGGTCAGTTACGAGGATCGTTTCAGAGACCAACCCAAGAAAGACCGACGCGGAGGACCGTATGTCACAAGAAAGACGGCCAGTGTGCCGCGGCCCAAATGGTCCAAGTTCATCGATACCTACGTCCGGGCGCTTCTGACGGCGCCGAGTAGGGAGGGAGGCGAGTCTGATCTCCTTTTCACTGTCGGTTTCCCGGAGGTCATCGACGAACATGACGCGGTCGACCTAATCAGGAAGCAGCAGCGCGGTGGATTCGAGCTCGACCCGATCTACCAGAAGGAAAAATCTCTACGTGGCGAGTTCGGCGCGAAGTTGATGGTGGTCTCGACTGCTGATGGGGACGTTCTTTCCGAGACCAAACTCGACGCGCCTGCTGTCTTCGACGGCATGTCGGCAGCCAACGGCAACCTCTTCATCGCCGACATCAAAGGGCGCGTGGTCTGTCTGAAACCGGCCGCCAAGAAGACCTTTGTCACGTTCGACGTGCCCGGTGCCATTGCCCCGCCACGACCGGTCCCGGTCAAGTCCGCAGCGCCACGCAGCAAACCGGCACCGCGCACGAAGACGGAACCGTCGCCCATGTTCCTCCGCATGGACGCGAACAAAGACAGCAAAGTGACTCGGGAAGAACTCCTCGGCCTGTGGACCGGGATCTACCCGGCAAAAGACAAAGACGGCGACGGCATGCTGAACGTCACCGAGTTTGGCGCGCCCAACGCCTTCAAGAACATGGACACCAACCGCGATGGCAAGGCAACGCTGAAGGAGTATAGAAAGCTCTACTCCGACCAATTCGATGGCTTGGACAAGGACCAAAGCGGAGCACTGACACCCGACGAAATGTGACATGAGCGAGAACCTGAGTTGTGCCGTTCCCACGCATCAAGCTCTTGTTGACGATGTTGCGCCCCTCCTGAACCAGTAAATGGTGTTGCAGCCATTTTCGCCATCACATTGGCTGGGGCCTGGTCGCGACCTCCGCCACGGAGATCTCGCTGTACTGGACCGAGCACTACCGGTATCCGACCTACCGGCTCAGACGCGGTACCGTCCGGATCGACGGGTTTGCGTCGGTTCACGCGGACGTCAAAGGCCGTGAATTGCTCACCCGACCATTCACGTTTGCCGGTCGCGCTTTGACGGTCAATTATGCGACATCAGCCGTCGGGTCGTTGCGGTTCGAGCTCTGCGCTGTGGCGGGAAACGCGTACCAAAGCTTCGCGGTTGCCGAGAGTGAAAAGCTGTTCGGTAACGAGATCGCGCACCGAGTGCTGTGGCGCGAGAGTTCGGACGTGTCTGCGTTGGCCGGTAGGTCGGTGCGCCTGCGAGTGCGCCTTGTTGACGCGGATCTGTTTTCGTTTCGTTTCGAAGACTAATAGGTCCGGGTCAAAGGCCTTGCGATCTCTGATTCGAGCTGTAATCTGGGTGCATGGCGAGACCTCCGCGAATCGGGCACCCCGGTGCGATCCACCACATGTGCCTGAGGGCAGGAATTGCAGATCGCAAGGCCTGCCCGCACTCCCCAAGCCATTTGGGAGCGTTCCATGGATCCAGCTAGAGACAGACGCCGAGGAGGCAGGCAAGGAAATGCGCCCGACAAATCGCCGGTGCCTTTGGTCGTAGCGGCGCCATACTGGCATGGGGAATGGCGGTGGTTCGAGTCCTCCTTCCGGGAAGACGATTTTGACTGGCACTTCCTGAACGACCGCCCAAAGGGATTCCTGGAGAGGAACTGCACCAGCCCGAATCTGGCAATGATCCGGACGGCTCGGCAAGCCATCCGGTTGGCTCGTGACCTACCGGCATCCACCTTCTTTTCCCATGACCCCCGAATGACCTTCTGGTGCGCCTTCTTCGCCCAGCGCTTCGGAGTAGACATTCCCCACATTGCCTACTCCTTCAACTTCCCTGTTCTGCCCAAAGGCCTGAAGCGACGTCTCATGACCACCGCGTTCAACGACGTGGAGCATTTCGTTGTTTACTCATCGATGGAACGTCACCTCTACAGCGCCTACTTCGGCATTCCTGCAGACCGCATCAGTGTCTGTCTGTGGGGATGGCCCCACCGGCGCCAACGATGCCCCCCCTCGTTGAGGGAGACTACATCTCCGCAATCGGTGGCAACGCACGCGACTACGCCACCCTAATGTCGGCCGCTGAACAGCTCCCTGAGGTCCCCCTTGTCGTCGTCGCTCGCCCCCGGAATCTGCGCGGCCTGAGGATTCCACCCAATGTCAGAACATTCACGGACATTCCCTTCCCGGATGCCATGTCCGTCTTGGCCAATTCGCGGTTTATGGTCCTCCCCCTGACAGGGACGGACGTACGGTGTGGCCACGTGACACTGGTGGCCGCCATGCACTTCGCCAAACCATTTATCATCACCAACTCCACCGGAGTTGCAGACTACGTCGATCATGGGGAAACAGCCATCGCCTGTCCAGCGTTCGACCCCAAAGGTCTCTGCGAAGCGATACGTGAGCTGTGGGACGATCCAGAGAGATGCCTGGCCATGGGAGAAAACGGCAAGGCCTTCGCGGGGCTCAACTGTTCGGAATCCTCAGCGCGAAGGCATTTGGCGTCCCTCTTGGCCTCCCGGGGACTTCTCTAGCCTAGTCCAAGCCAACGCCCTGACGGCGCAACTCGCCTTGAACGGCATCGAGATACCTGAGTTGAATGCCTGAGTTATCCTGAGTTGTGCCGTTCCCACGCATCAAGCTCTTGTTGAAGATGTTGCGACCCTCCATGAACCAGAGAATGGTGTTGCAGCCGTTCTTCGGACACGAAAACGCGATCCAGAGCTCAAAGGGCTTGCTCGAACAGGACCGTCATTTCTTTGAAGTCGTTTCTTGCCGCTATTTTCGGTACCCGTTAAGCTTCGCCTCGGGAGATCGTCATCCGGGTCGTAATCGCGGTCGTAATCTACGGATTTTCGGGCCCTGCGCGGGGATTGTGTGACCTGCACCCCGATGAACGCGCCGTCACATCAGACGGAACCGAGATTGGTGTCCGGGATCAATCACGACCGCGATCACGACCGCGATCACGATGGGAGCGGAACCTGGTTGCTCCGAACTTAACGGTTACCATTCTCGCCATCTATCAGGTGCAACATCCCGCAATTGTTGCCATTATATGTTGCTCAACAAGGTCTTCTGTGGAAACGGCACGCATCTGAGTGTGTGACGGCGGCGGTTACAGCTTAGCTGTCAGCAGTTGACCTCGCTTTCCCGCGGGGGTATGCTCCTGGTGGCGGCGGGGGCACAGTGAATGATGCGATAGGGGATCTCAGGTGGCTTCCGGGATGGTCGGTGACTGCCCAACACCAATGCCAACCACCCAGCACCCAACACCAGATTCTTGCTCGGAGACGCCTGTGCCATGAGAAACGTTGTTTCGGCGGTCGGAATCTGTGCATCTCTGGCGGTTACGGCCGGGCAAGCGCGCTCCTGGCCGCCACGCGACTACCTGCTGCATAGTCTCGTCAATGCCGTACCCAAACTCCTGGAAAAGTACCACCCTGAGACCGGCAAGTTCGGGACTGAACCGTGGGTGTATCAGGACCAGATGCCGATCTACCCGCTCGCCGCTGCCTGGTCGATCGAGGATCCGGACAACCCATACTTCCGCGACCCCAAACTCCTGGCAGTCATTGCCAGGGGCGGCGAGGTCTGGTACGAGCAGCAGTACGATGATGGACGCTGGCACTTGCTGCGCAAGAACGGCGATGACTGGGGGAAGTTCCGCAGTTCCTTTGTGGAATCGCACTGGATTAAGACGTACCATCTCGTCCGTGACGCGCTGCCGGCGGAATCGCGCGAGAAGTGGGAGACGGGGTTGCGGCGCAGTTGCAGGCGCATCCCAGCGATGCTGAGGAAGGCCGCTGTGAACAACCAACCGCTACGCCACGCCATGGCGCTGTACATCGCCGGTGTGTGCTTCGACGACGCGGCATGGAAGGACACTGCCAGTGCGTACATGGCAAAGGTCGTAGCAGCACAGCATCCGGCCGGCTACTGGTCCGAGCACGGCGGTCCTGCGGTCGCCTACAGCATGGCCTACTCTTGGTTCCTCGGTATCTATTACCACTTCTCCCAAGACCCCGGTGTGCTCGACGCGCTGCAGCGGGCGTCGCGTTTCCACCTGCTCATACGCTGGCCGAACGGCTCACTCATCGCCTGCATGGACGAGCGCACGATTTACACCAAGTCCATCCCCCTCGGCGAGGTAGGCTTCACGTTCTGCCCCGAGGGCCGTGCTCTGCTTCGCGCGCAGCTTGGCTGCAAACTCCCCAGGCAACAAGATGCGCCCGCCGAATACTGCGCGAACATGTTGCTGTACAGCGGCAAAGGTGCGGTCGCGGAGTTGCCTGAAGCTTCCGCCAGGACGGTTGCCGCAATCGGCGACCGCGACGCCCTGATTGCGCACAACGCACCGTGGCACTGGGCCTGTTCCGGATATACATGTGAACTGTCGCGCAACCGGTGGTTCCAGGACCGCCAGAACTTGGTTGACGTGTACCACGACAGGCTCGGTCTCGTGATGGGCGGCGGCAACACCAAACTCCAGCCGTACTGGTCCACGTTCACGGTTGGCGATCCCGCCTTGCTGCGCTTCACGCCCGGCAATCCCCCCGCCGACTTAGTGCCGGAGATCGATCTGTGTTGGACGCCCGACAGCACCATGCTTTCTGCGGCGGAGAACGCCGCAACACACATGGACCTGGACTACGCCGGCGTCCGTTGCACTGTCACAGCGGCTGTGGTGAAGACGGGAGCGTTGCGACTGACCTTCACCGCGCCGCCGGGAGAACGAGTCGAAGCACACCTGCCCTTCCTTCGCCGGCAAAATCGGGTTCAGCTCGGAACAGGGGAAGAGATTGTGCTGACCAAAAAGGACCTTGTCCTGGATGCCGCGCGTACCGGCAGGCATTTCACCCTGGACAGGCTGAGGGTCAGCGTGCCTGCCGGGGCGACACTGCGCTGGCCGGCCTGGCAGCACAACCCGTACAAGCGCGACGGCAGTTCGTCGATTTCCATAGCCAAGCTCGTGCTGGTATTGCCGTTCGATACCACAGGCGAATACAGCGTTGACCTTACCTGCGTCAGCGATTGAGGGCTGCCACTAGTGGGGGGCCGGGGTCAGTTCAAGCCCCGGGAATAGGGAGCAATACCGATGCGGGTTAGCGGCTCTGCACCAGGCCCTCGGGCCTGTCAAGTTCCTATGGCGTGTGGTATCGTCTACGGAGCAAGGGAAACCCCGCTCTCCCTGGCTTTCTTAACGAACCCAAACCAACACGCGGAGAGATCAACAACAGGAAATCGACGTTCCCAGGAGACGCCATGAGCATCAAGACCAGAGCCAATCCCCCTCGCCTCTCAACGTGGTTCCGCAAGGTGGTTACCGAAGGCCCGCGAACGACGTTCCTCATCGTGTTGATGGTCCTCACATCATCCTCGCGCGCCGATAACTGGCCGTCGTGGCGCGGTGACTCGGCCGGCAACGGCATCACCACAGAAACCGACCTCCCGGTGGAATGGAGCGACACGCGCAATATCCGCTGGCGCGTCCCGCTGCCGGAACGCGGAAATTCCACCCCCATCGTCTGGGACGAGCGCGTCTTCATCACGCAGGCCATCGAGGCGGAGAACCGCCGCACGCTGATGTGCTTCCATCGCGACGACGGCCGCTTGTTGTGGCAACAGGGCGTGGTGTACGACAAACCGGAGCGCACACACGGGACCAATCCCTACTGCTCCGCGTCGGCCGTGACGGACGGCGAACAGGTCGTTGCCAGTTTCGGATCGGCTGGATTGGTTTGCTACAACATGGACGGACGCGAACTGTGGCGGCGCGAGTTCGGCCCGCTCAATCACACCTGGGGGAACGCGTCTTCGCCGATCATCCACGGCAATCTGTGCATCCACTACTACGGGCCGGGCAAGGGCTCGTTCCTGATCGGGCTGGACAAGAAGACCGGCAAGACGCTGTGGCAGTTCGACGAACCGGTCTGGAATCCCGAAGGACGCGTCGATGGATTCAAGAACAAGCCCCCAGGCGTGGTGGGCACATGGAGCACGCCGTTGGTGGTCGACAACGAACTCATCATGGGTTTCCCAACGGAAGTCATCGCCTTCGACCCGCCCACCGGCCGTATCCGCTGGCGTTGCGACGGACTGAACCCACTCGTTTACACCTCGCCGATTGCCGGGGACGGGGTCATTGTGGCCATGGGCGGCTATCGCGGCAACACAGTTGCCATCAAATCCACGCAGCGGCTCTGGCATCAGGTGAATGCCAAGGGCGGCATCGGCTCCGGCGTCATCAAGAACGGTTTCATCTATTTCCCGGCCCGCCTCATCGCGTGCCTGGAACTGGCCACCGGCAACACCGTTTGGGAAGAGAAAGTCCCCGGCACCAAAGGCGGCACATGGTCGTCCATCCTGCTGTCCGGCGACCGTCTTTATCTCCCGCTGAAGTCCGGCGACATCGTGGTGGCCAAAGTCCGCCCGACGTTCGAGGTGCTTGCGGTCAACTCGATGAAGGAAAAGTCCAACTCCTCCCTCGCCGCATCTGATGGTGAGCTCTTCTTTCGTACTGAGAAGACGCTCTGGTGCATCAGGAAACCGTAAATGAAGAAGCCGTTCGTGGTTGTGTGCGCGGTTGGGGCACTTATGAGTGGTGTCTCACCTTCGGCCTGGTGTGACGAGGAGCCTGACATGCGTGGTCTTCGCTATTACCGGCGCGTGGAGGCAGGCAGGCCAAAGCTGATCGAGTGCGATGTCGCCGTTTACGGGGGCACGCCTGCCGGGGTGACGGCTGCGATCCAGGCTGCGCGCATGGGGCGAAGAGCCGTGTTGCTGTCCTTCAATCGGCATGTGGGAGGCATGACCTCCGGCGGGTTGACTGCCACAGATGTCGGGAACAAGGCGTCGATCGGCGGTTTGGCCCTGGAATTCTACACTCGCATCGGCAGAATTGGCAGTTTTCGCCCATCCGAGGCCGAATCCCTCTTTCTGAAAATGCTCGCCGAAGCCAACGTGCCGGTTCTCCTCGAACGCTGCCTGCAATCTGCGAAGCTCGAAGACAGTCGGTTGGTGTCCGTGACCATGGAGACCGGAGAAACCGTCAAGGCTGCCATATTCATAGACGCCACGTATGAAGGCGACCTTCTGGCCGCGGCGAACGTCTCGTACCGTGTCGGGCGCGAACCTGCGGGTGCTTACGGAGAATCGCTGGCAGGGCAATGGCAGAAGCTGTCATGGCGCAACGTCTACCAGTTCTGCAGGCTACCGCTGAGTCCCTATGTGGTGCCGGACGATCCGGAATCCGGGCTACTCCCCGAAATCTCTTCGGAGCCGTCCGGGAACGCGGGGGACGGAGACTTCAAGGTGCAGGCCTACAACTTCCGGATGTTCCTCACGAACAAGGCGGGGAAGATACCGTTTCCGAAACCACACGGATATGACCCCGGTCGTTACGCGCTGCTTGCCCGTTTTCTCAACGCCGATCCACGCATCCGGTGGACCCTCAATTACACGGTGTCCCCCCTGACCGATGGTCCGGTCCAGCTGCGGATGGGCGACAGCAACAACGCGGGTAGCTTTTCTTCGGACTATGTCGGCGGCAACTACCGCTGGCCAGACGGCACCTATGAATCGGGTTTCCTTGAGGAACTGCCTCCCCCGCGGCGGGGGGTGCGGATGCCCTTCCGCGAACTGTACGAACTGCGGGAGCACATATTCCAGGATCATGTCAACTACCAGCAGGGACTCCTGTATTTTCTGGCGAACGATCCCCGGGGCCCGCAAACGCTGCGAGACAGAGTGAACCGCTTCGGTCTCGACCCGCGCGAATTTCAGGACACGGGCTTTTGGCCCCATCAGCTTTATGTGCGGGAAGGCCGACGCATGGTGTCAGACTACGTGGTGACGCAAGCGGACTGCGAATCGAGAAGGACGGCGGACGATTCCGTCGGGCTGGCGTCATACGCGATGGACTCCCATTTCTGCCAGCGCGTTGTCGTGGAAAAAGACGGCACGAGAACCGTTCGAAACGAGGGAGGCTTCGGCCGCGGTTGCCCAAAGCCCTATCCCGTTCCGTACCGCTCGATCGTCCCGAAGAGAGAGGAGTGCGTAAATCTGCTCGTGCCGGTCTGCCTTTCCTCCTCGCATGTCGCCTACGGTTCGATGCGCATGGAGCCGGTGTTCATGATCCTCGGGCAGAGCGCCGGAACGGCTGCGGTGTTAGCGGCTGACGAGGAGGTCGCCGTTCAAGATCTCGACTACGAGAGCCTGGAAGCAAAGCTGGTCGCGGACGGGCAACGCCTCGCTTGGGAACCACCCACTCCGGTTGCGCTGAAGGCATTGGAGGGAACCGTCGTTGACGACGAGGCAGCCGGCGTACAGGGCGCCTGGATCGAGAGCGCGGTTGTCATGCCGTTTGTCGGCAAAGGCTACCGGCATGACGGCAACGCGAACAAGGGAAAGATCTCGATGGATTTCTCAGCCGAACTGCCTGAACCGGGCAGTTACGAGGTGCGTTTGGCGTATACCAGCCACTCTAATCGCGCAAGCCGCGTGCCGCTCACCGTTCACCATCGGGACGGGGTTCAGACCGTCGCGGTCGATCAGCGTAAGCGGCCGGACATCGACAACGCATGGATCTCGCTGGGGCGTTTCACGTTCGATCGACGTGCTCGTATCGTGCTGAGTAACGAAGGCACGGACGGGTATGTCATTGCTGACGCCGTGCAATTCCTTCCTTCGAGGACTGCTGGAGCACAATGACACCCGCCCGGAGCGGCAGACGTCACGCCGCGAGACTGCACGCGTTGCTCGCGAAAGGGGAGACGAGCATCGCTGGGACAAGCCTTGAAACCTGGATTCGGCAGTTGGTCGCCCCTGCTGCAGGTTGTGCGCCGAGGAGGCGATGGTGGCTGACTCTCAGAAGAAGGACGGCAAGCAGGCATAGCGACCACTTGCCCCCCGCATCACTCTACCCTCGGCCCTTGGGGGATTGGGAACGGCGGTACTTGGCCGGCCCCCAGCCGAAGCGGGACTTGAACTTCTTCGAGAGGTGGTAGCGGTCGCTGAACCCGCAGGCGTCGGCGATGCGCTCGATGCTCTGATTCGTCTGATTCAGCAGCAGGCAGGCCTTCTGCAGCCGTCGCTCGAGCACGAATTGGTACGGCGAGTGCCCGACTTGCTCGTGGAACCGGCGCAACAGCGTTCTGACACTTATCCCGCAGCGTTCCGCCAGGCACGCGGTGGGGTACGCCCGTTCAGGATGGCGGGATATCTCCTCGACTATCTTGCGGATCGCCGGATCAGCGGGCGGAGGAGCCCAGAGATCCGACGGCAGGGCACACAGGATCGCGCCGACGAACGTGTAAGCGGCCGCGGTGTGGGCGAAGTCCAATCGGCGCTGGCCCGGGCTCGTGTCAACGCCGGCGAGGGCCGTGTCCAGGAACTGCATGGGCAGCTCGCTCACGGGAATCCGCTCGATTCGGGGACCGACGCTGTCGTAGGGATAGCCGAGGCTGACATGCAGGTAGCTGTGCATGACCGCCGCCTCCACGTGGTGGTCGATGGCCGTGCCCGGAGCGACTACGACCACGTACTCCGGATCCAGTGCGTAATCGGCATCCCGGAAGGTGATCCAGGCCCCGGGGGCCTCGTTCCAGTAAATGCGCCAGAACGGGTAGCTCAACCCCTGCCAGTTCCAGGGCCACACTCCCGGCACGCCAAGTGGCGTGCGGTAGAACTGCCAGATGTCCGGTTGGAACGCCGTCAACTGTCCCTGGATCATGAGGTCGCTCTCCTCGCGTGGCCAAAACCTACACAAGATGCGGCGCGTCCTGCCATTTAGCAAACGCTGGGATGGCGGTATTCTGTTAAAGAGGCCGATGGCCATGCGGAACAGCTGTGACCTGGAGAAGTGCCATGAAGAGAGGACTGTTGTTGGCGGTTGGTCTGTTGGCGGCGCTGACCGCATATGCAGACCAGCCGAACATCGTCGTGATTCTCGCCGATGATATGGGCTATGGGGATTGCGGAGCCTGCACCTCAGAGTCCAAGATCAAGACCCCCCACATCGATCAACTCGCCAGGGAGGGACTGCTTCTTTCGGATGCGCACTCGGCTGCCAGCACCTGCACGCCGTCGCGATACGGGTTGCTGACCGGGGTCAATCCGGCGCGGACCGGCGTCCTGAACACGTTGCTGAGCAAGGGGAATCCGATCATCGCCGAAGACGAGACCACGATCGCTTCCCTGCTGAAGGACCAAGGCTACATCACGAAGATGATCGGCAAATGGCATCTTGGCTTTGAGATGGACAAGTCGAGTAGGAAGCCGACCTACGATCTCGCCAAGCCGCTCAAAGGCGGCCCCGTGGACCGCGGTTTTGATTCGTTCTACGGAATTCCCTCTTCTCCCGGCTCATCGCCGTTGTGCTACATCCGAGGCCGAAAAGTGGAGGCTCTTCCCACTGAGAGAACAACCGTGGAGAAGGTCCGCGGAGAGAAAACGACAAGGGTAAACGTCACGGCAGCGCCGGGTTTCGTGCCGGAGGAAGTGAGCCCGTCATTCTGCCGGGAGGCGATTGAGATCCTCCGAGAGCATGCCGCGTCGAAAGACCCCAGGCCTCTGTTTCTCTACTACGCATCGCCAGTTCCCCATCAGCCTTGGGTGCCTATCAGGGCATTCAGGGGAAAGAGCGGGTTGGGGCTCTACGGCGATTTTGTCATGCAACTGGACGATGTGGTCGGGCAAATCAACAGTGCTCTGAAAGAAACCGGGCTCGACAGGAACACGCTCCTGATCTTCACCAGTGACAACGGAGCCGGGCCCTGGGCTGTTAAGGCCATGGACGCGTTCGGACATGCCTCTTCGGGGCCATTGCGGGGAAGGAAGTCGGATGCATGGGAAGGCGGGCATCGCGTCCCGTTCATCGCCAAATGGCCCGGTCGAATTCCCGCTGGCAACCGATCGGACGCCACCGTCAATTTCACCGATCTCTTTGCCACCTTCGCCGAGCTGCTGGGTGTCGACCCGACCAAAGCGTACCCGGGCAGCGCGGAAGACAGTTTCAGTTTCCTGCCTGTGCTTCTGGCCCCATCGAAGAAGCACCAACGTCCGGCCATGATCAACGGGCGGCACGCGATTCGTGAAGGCGACTGGAAACTGATTGCGGACAGAAGGCACGAAGACGCGGCCACCATCGGGCTGCCCAGGTTCGGGCTGTACAACCTGGCGGATGACCTCGCCGAGCGGAACGATGTGTCGGACGCGCACGCGGAACGCACTCAGCGTCTTTTCCGGGCATACAAGGACTTTGTTTCGAGCCGCAAACTCAAGTAGAGAAAGCACGCGAAATGACAAAGACACTTTCGTTGGTTGTGGTGTTGGCGCTTAACCTCGGCGTTGTTGCTGAGGCAGCCGCGACAAAGCCGAACATCCTACTCATCCTCTCCGACGACCACGCGAAAAAGGCCATCGGTTGTTACGGGAACACGGATATCAAGACCCCGGCTTTGGACCGGATCGCCAAGGAGGGAATGCGGTTTGAGCATGCGCTCACCCCGAACTCCTTCTGTACGCCTTCCAGAGCCGCTGTGTTGACCGGGAAGTACTCGCACAAGAACGGTGTGACCCGCCTCAACCAGGAATTCGACGGCTCACAACAGACGTTTCCCAAGCTGCTGCGGGCGGCCGGCTACGAGACGTCCCTGTTCGGCAAATGGCATCTGCTTTCCCGGCCGACTGGATTCGACCATTATTGCGTGATGAAGATGCAGGGCATGGTGGTCAATCCCACGGTTTTCGAACCGCAGCATGGGTGGATCGTCTGGGGGAGGAACACCCGCAAGACGTATCTGCGGGGGGGCAGGAAACTCAAGGGCTACAACAACGACGTGATCACGTCCGAGGCACTCACCTGGCTGAAGGACAAACGGGATCCCGACAAACCGTTCTGTTTGCTGCTGCACCCAAAACCGCCTCACCAGCCATATCATCCGCCGAAGAAGTACGAGGACTTCCTCGAGGATGTGGACATTCCCGAGCCGGCCACGCTGCTGGATGACTACAAGGGTCGCACCCCTGAAGCCATCCAGGACAAGATGACATCCAACCGCCTTGTGTTGGGACCGGCCTTCCGGAAGATGCGCCAGAAACTGGAAAGAGAGAGTCCGCAGATCACCCGCGACGAGCTGACAAAGGGCATCTACCAGGATTACATCAAGGGCTACTACCGGCTGGTGAAGTCTGTGGACGACAACGTCGCCAGAGTCCTCGATTACCTTGATGCGAGCGGACTCGCAGAGAACACGCTCGTGATCTACACCTCGGACCAGGGCTTCTCGCTCGGCGAACACGGCTTCTACAACAAGCAGTGGATGTACGAAGGGCCGCTGCACCAGCCGCTGCTCGTACGCTACCCCGGCGTGGTCAGGGCCGGAACCGTGCACGACTCCATGGTCAATCATGTCGATCTCGCGCCGACGCTGCTGGACGTCGCCGGGTTGCCGGTTCCCAACGATATGCAGGGGCATTCCCTGAAGCCCATCCTGGAGGGCAAAGCGCAAAAGGTCCGTGACGCCTCCTATTACCATTTCTACAGTCACGGTGAGCGGCTGCCTGAGATGATCGGCGTGCGCACCTCGACCCACAAGCTCATCCACTACCCTGGCATGGCTGAGCCTTACCAATGGGAGCTGTTCGACCTAAAGGCCGACCCCGAGGAAATGAGCAACCTCCACGACCATCCCGGGCACAAAGAGATCAGAGACAGCCTAAAGGAGGAACTGCGCAAGCTCATCAAGGAAGTGGACGACCCCGTTGAGGCTCCGAAGCTGATGGGGGGGGAGACGGCCAACAATCGATCGGACCAAGCTCAGACCGGCGTCAGGACGAATAGGCTCGTCGCCAATCTCAGTGCCGGCAGGAAACAGACTGTTGTCACCTACGGCACCAGCCTGACGAGGGTCGGCGCCTGGCCGGATCAGCTACGTGCGGTTCTCGAACAGCACTATCCCGGGCAGGCAACGCTCATCAACGGCGCTCAGGGAGGGAGCAACTCGGCCTGGGGTAGAAAGTCGTTTGATGAGAGGGTCATCGCGAAGAAGCCCGATACCGTGTTCATCGAGTTCGCGATAAACGATGCGGTGGCCGGTCGCAAGGTGAGCATCCAGCGGGCGCGGGAGAACCTGGAAGACATGGTTAACCGGCTGCTGACGGCCCGGCCAAACTGCGAGATCATCCTCATGACCATGAACCCGGCGGTGGGGCATCACAGGAATCGCCGTCCCGATCTTGCCGCGTACTACCAAATGTACCGCGATGTGGCCAACGACCGGGGCTTCCAACTGATCGACCATCATCCGGTCTGGAAAGAGCTCCTCAACGAAGATCCGGGGCGCTTTCTGGGCTACGTCCCGGATGGGATCCATCCCGTCCGGGCAGGGACGCTTCGAGTGATTACGCCCGCCATCGTCCGATCCCTCGGCTTGAAGCCGGGGAATCCTGAACTGAATACGCGGACCCCGTGCTGGACTTATCTGTTCAAGATGATGGACAAGGAGGTGAAGCGGAACGGTGAAACCACCCGTGGAGAGTATGACAGATACTGGATGAAGCAGTTTGCCAAGCAGGATGCGGATCAGGACGGACTGCTCAAGCCGGGTGAGTACAAGCCGGCGGTGGTTTTTGAGCACGTCGATGCCAATGCGGACGGCACGATCACATCGAAAGAGTACCTGGCGATCTATGCGTCGCACTTCGAACGGCGTGACACCAACTCTGACGGCACGGTCGATGGAGGCGAAATCCAGGTGGCACAGAGGAT
Organism: Lentisphaerota bacterium; assembly: GCA_018676675.1. Classification (GTDB taxonomy): domain Bacteria; phylum Verrucomicrobiota; class Lentisphaeria; order Oligosphaerales; family JABHEG01; genus JABHEG01. The sequence goes on along the minus strand of JABHEG010000311.1, from coordinate 76,487 downwards.
GCGGTGATCAACGTCCCGAAAGGCTGGAAACGGGGTGCCCCCGTCGGGGAAGGAACTGCACGGTAAGAGCCTGGGGCCGATCCCGCGCAATCCGCAGGCAACGGCGCGCGACACGGCGCTGTCGCTGAATACCCGCAAGCCGGGCGGAGCCATGCGCAAGGCAACCTGGCATTACATGAACTACTCCGGCAAAGGCGAGGAACTCTACGACATGGCTAAGGACCCGCACCAGTACAAGAACCTGGTCAGGAATCCTGCCTACGCTAAGTTGCTGAAAAACGCGAGAGCGAGAACGTCTCAAACGGCAAGGGAGCGATTGATGAGAGAGAGAATGCAGAAACAACTGATGATCGCTGCCACGACGGTGGCCCTGGCCTTGTTCGGTGTTTGCACCGTTGCGCGCGCCGCGCCGAGACCAGACGTCGCTAAAGCCACGTCCGGCAAGCCCAATATCGTGCACATCTTGACCGACGACCTGGGGTGGCAGGACATGGCGGCGTATTACCGCGCCGTGCACGGCAAGGAGGCAATCTACGAAACGCCGAACATGGACCGGATTGCCCAAAACGGGATACGCTTCATGCAAGCCTACTCACCATCCGCGACCTGTGCGCCGTCGCGCGCGGCCTACATGGCCGGCCAGTATACGCCCCACACGGGGGTCCTGCATGTGAATGGCAGCATGCCGCCGACCCCGTTCCAGTCCAGGTTCCAATACATCGACGGGTTCTACCCCATGCGCCTGGATCTCGGCACGCCGACGATTGCCAGGGAATTGCAGAAGGCCGGCTACCTGACGGGGCACATCAAGAAGTGGCACATCGGCGGTCGCAGCAGCGGCTACCCCGGGCCGATGCAGTACGGCTTTGACTTCAGCTGGGCTGCCGGCAGCAAGGACTACAACGACCCGGATGTGTGGGATCCCAACAGAAAGCACAAGCAACAGTACTGGAACGGGATCTGGCTGCCGTTGCGACCCCGTCACCAAGGCTTTGCCACATCTGCTCCCGATGATCCCTTCCGCACGGACCCGAGTGACGATGACCGGCCGCTGGACGGCGTGACCGACTTGGCTGTGCGCTGGCTGGACAAAGCCAAGGACCAAAACAAGCCGTTCTTCCTGAACCTCTGTCCGTCACTGGTCCACGGCCCCATCAGCACCCGTGACCGCAAGCGCCTGGAACATTACTGCAAGAAGATGGGCGTGCCGTTTCCGACCGATCCGGAGAAGATCACGGACAAGAGATGGGGACAAGTGAATCCGTACTACGCAGCGATGATCGACGGCCTCGACTGGGGCGTCGGCAAAGTCCTCACCTTCCTGGAAAGGACCGACGACCCGCGCAATCCGGGGCACAAGCTCATCGACAACACGTACCTGATCGTCAGCTCGGACAATGGCGGGGCCGAGGGCAACTTCGCGTCGCGGGAACGCGTCGCCGACAATTCGCCGCTGCGCGAAGGAAAGTCGACCGTCTACGAGGGCGGCATTCGCGTCCCGGTCATTATCCAGGGCCCCGGGATTACGGCAGGCAGCGCCAACGACACGCCGATCAACCTGATCGACATGTTCCCCACCTTCATGGCCATGGCCGGTGCGAAACCCGCTGCCGATCTGGAGCTCGACGGTTGCAACATTCTGCCGATCATCAAGGGGGAACAGGAAGAAGCCAGATTCCCCGACGGCACGGTCCGCGATACGCTCTTCTTCACGCTGCCGGTCGGCGATTGCTCCGCGAGCGCTGTCCGAAAAGGGGGCTGGAAATTGGTGCTGAACCACGCGCCTGAACATGCGAACAAACCGCCCATCGAGCTCTTTCGCATGTACAACGACGACGGCAGTGTCAATGATCCGGGTGAGTCCCGGAACCTGGCTGATACCCACCCCGAGAAGCGGGACGAACTGCTCGCCGACTTGAACGCCTGGTTCGATACGTTCGATGCCCAGCTGCCCTACAAGAACCCGAAGCCCGTTCCCGCCGAAAGGGCGCTCCCCGGTGCGGACAAAGTCCCCGCCGTGACCAAGCGCTCCAGCACCGCCAACCAAGTGCTGGTGCAGTTCGAGACGGGCGCAGACAAGTCAAACGTAGTCAAAGGCATACTGGTTTACACCACCAACGGGTCGGATCTGCTGCGCGACAACCCGAGCTACGAAGAGTGGTTCAGCGTACCCGCGACGGTGGGCAACGGAATCGCAACGGCCACCGCCCCCCCCGGGATGACGCACGGGATCTTCTGTCTGCGGGACGAGAATGGGTTCCTGGTCAAATCCAAAGAGACGCCGCCCTACGTCGGTCCCGGCGGAGATCGGCGTTTCACCATCGCCAAGACCCCGAAAGACACATATGCCTGGCGCCCCGGCCTGATCTCCCTGATCAACGCCGCCAAGTCAGCCGAGCAGGCGGCGACGAAGACCGGCCAAAGCACCGGCGCCCTGGCAGCGGCGATTCAGATCGCGGAATCCGTGGTCAAGACACCGGTCGACGAGAAGAGCTACGCGCCAGCCATGCGCAACCTGCGACACGAGATTCGCGCCCTCGATGTCCCGGAAGCAAAGCTCTCCGTTCTGAACCTGTTCGTGACGGAAAAGTGGTCGAGTCGAGACCGGCAGGACGTCACTGCCCGTATCACGGCCAGAGGCGAGAATGCACCACGTGAAACCGCTGCGAGAGCTTTCGACGGCAAGATCAAGACCAAATGGCTGGACTTCTCTCCCACGGGGAGCTGGATCCAGCACGATCATGGCGTTCTCACCGCGATCTCGGCCTACACCATTACGTCGGCCAAGGATGCGCCGCCACGGGATCCCAAAGACTGGGAACTGCTTGGCTCCAATGACGGCAAAACGTGGACCGCCCTGGACAGCAGAGCCGGTGAGGTGTGGTCGAAGCGCAATGAGAAGCGCAGCTTCACCGTCAAGGACAAGACGCCCTACCGGATGTTCCGATTGAGCATCACTGCGGTCAGAGATCGAGAAGCCGCCAATTCCGTACAGATTGCCGAGATTGAGTTCCTGCATTGTCAGGTACAGTAGAGAGATCAGAGGTGTGCTCTGGCTTCGACAGCTTGGCACTTGGCTTTGGAGCTGCACGTCGGCACGCCCAATGGCAAGATAACGTTGGAGAGAAATGCGATAATGCTAAGAAGAGCGATCACACTCATTGCACTCTCGATAGCTGTTGGAGGCTGTATGACGACGCTTGCGCGGAACGATGCGACTCCTGTTCCAACCTACACAACCAGCGACGGCACCGCCTTCGTCCCGGAGAACGCGTACCCGGAATGGAACTGGGATACGGTGCAGGAATACAAGATGTTCGGGGACAACCACCTGTTGACGGATGACGACGTCAAGCGCATTGCCGCATTGTCGAATTTCATCTGCATTGAGAAGCAGCATGGGAAGAGTGATCTAGGCGCCGCGGAACTGGGCGCCAAGCATGAGACCACTCGCTTCAAGGCGATAAACCCGGATATCAAAGTCCTGTTCTACTTCAACGGGGCCATTCCATACGCTTTCACGACATACACAAAGAACTTCTCCCCCAAACAGAACAAGATGACTGATCAGGAGAAGGAGGACCTCCTGATCTTCGATGCGGAGAAGAACGAATACTACACCAGCCGTAATGGGAGCATCTACGCCTACGACATCCTGAAACCCGCACTGCGAACGTGGTGGAGCGACACCGTTGGCAAGGCAGTCAGGAAAACCGGTACCGACGGCGTTTTCTGGGACCAGATGCATGGTTGGGCTTGGCTGCGACCGAGGAAGGCGAGGCAGGAGGTAGGGAAAGCGCACGTGAAGATGCAGAAGCTGACACGTACGGCGATGGGAAAGGACACCATTCTCCTCTGTAACAATGCTGCTCACAACCAGGAGTTCATTGAGAACTGCGACGCCGTTATGTATGAGCACTACGCGCCGCAGCATTACCGCGACAACTTCCAGAAGTACGTCGATGACTGGGATCAGATGCTGGCGGTGGCCAATGCCGGCAAGATCAACGTCTACAGGTGGGGAGTGAATCTCCGGGGCACAAAGTATGAAGCCGCTGACCGTCGGGCCAAGATCGCAGAAAAGAACCACGCTGAACTCGCAGAGATCGCCAAGAATCGTGTCACCTTCCCCCTTGCCTGCTTCCTCGTCGGGGCCCAGCCATACTCCTATTTCATGCTGAGCTGGGGATGGGGCGTGAATACCGGTGCGCTGGTCGACTTCCCGGAAATGAAGAAGCCGCTTGGGCCGCCGCTCGGATCGTACGAACGCCAGTCTGAAGGAAAATGGGTGTTCACACGCAGATTCAAGCATGCAGACGTGTGGGTCGATCTGGAGAAGGAAGAAGGCCGGATAACCTGGAAGCAATCAGACAGCAAGGCGGATCCACGTTGAACAAGCTGTTCCCCCCCTGCTCACCTTGCTGCTGCATGCCGGAGCCCTGGCCCAGGCCAACAGACCAGCCAACGGGGAGACCGCACCGACCTTTGCCGATCAAACAGGAGGAGTGCTTGTGATTCGGAATGTAGGAATACTGATGTGTGTGGCGGCAGGCGTCCTGTTGCTTGTGACCGGATGCATGCTGCGGCAAGCGGCGGAGCCATCCGGGCCGCGCCCTGGAAAGATGGATACCGCGCTGCTGGCCGTCGAGAAGGACCAGGTAGAGCCATACACCGGAGCCGGCGGTCTTGGTGACACGAACCTCCTGCGTGGGCGGAATTTCCATTACGCGCACTGCTCCGACTACGGCCCCGGCGGCTTCGCCCAGTGCATTGCGGATGGCAACGTGGATCGTGGTTGGAAACTCCGGGATTCGGACACGCGAGGCTGGGTCGATGCCAGCCTGGGACTTCCGGCTGTGGTGGACAAGATCGTGGTACGGGAAGCAGGCGACCGTATCCGCGCCTATGAACTGAAGGTCTATGATGGTTCCGAGTGGCAGTTGCTCGCCGCCGGGACAACTCTGGGCAGCAAGGTCTTCGGCCTGGAACCGACACCCGTGAGTGCGGTTCGCATCGAGATCACGACCACCGGTGGTGGTGGAATTGCAGAGATTGAGGTCTACAACACAGCCAATGCCGAGAGCGCGTTCCCCGATGGCCCGTCGCCTGCCGTGCGGGAAGCGTTCGTCCAGGAGCGTGTGGCCCTGCTGCTTGGGAGTCCCTGGGCCCTGACGGGGCAAGGCAAGGAACTCATCAATCCGCGGGAGCACGCAATCCGGCCGTTGCCGGATTCGGGCCGGTACGTGCCGGACGTCATGTCTTTCCTCCTGCAGAAGACCGGCGGCGAAGCACAGTGGGACGAGACTGCCAGGACCTTGACAGGGACATGTAAAGGGCAAGCGGTCAATCTGAGCATTCCGGCGGAGACCTTGCTGAGTCACGAGCAGGCGGTCGAGACCTTCGCAAAGCTCGGCAAACAAGCCGGTCTGCCGTGCACGGTCTATCCTGAGTTCCCGCTGCTCCTCCTTTTTGGGGACTCTCTGCCGGAAGCCGGGAGGACAGCACTCATGAAAGAGGTCCGGGAACTGCTTGGCCGCGGCGAGGGCGTGCCCCAAATCGCCCGTGGCACGACGGACCCGCGGGAAGTCCAAGCGACGATCAAGCCGTCCACCAAACGCATCGGGAAGACCATGAAATGGGTCGGGGCGCGCACCGGCGAAATGCATGAGGGAACGAACAATGGCGCCTGGTTCAGTTACTGCCGCCCCAACGCGGTACGCACCTGGTACGGGTACAAAATGCTACGGCACTATGCCAAAATGCCCGACTCGGAGATCACATCGATTGACGATTTCGAACGGCTGAAGGAAGGAGTCCGGCGTGCGCCGGAGGAGTCCAATATGGTTCTCTGGGATGAGCTGCTGGCGAGCGATCTGCACAAGTCCGCGGAGCATGAGTTCGCTCTTTACCGGAAGTTCGGCGCTGAGGTCGTCAATGAGACCGGGGCAAAAAACTGGCCGAATGATTGGGAGAGCAACTTCCGGAGCTGGTTGATCACCTATATCGCAACCTACTATCTCGCCAAGCACTACGACATCACGGTTCATCAGTTCGGCAACGAGCCGGACTGGTACCTGAAGCAGCATACCGATGAGGTAATTGCCCTGAGACTGCAGTTGCTGGGGGACGCCATTACCTGCGCCATAGAGGATGTGAACCGGCGCTGCAGCAAACAGTTGGTCCCGCACTATGCCGCTCCCGTATTGGCCTCGGACCCCTGTTCCCGCATCGCTCGTGTCATGATGCGCAACCTGCGTACCGATTACCGGGGTAGGAAGCTGGACCGCGACCTAGTGCAGTTCTACAACCGGCACCGCTATAGCGGTCGTGCCCGCCAGAATGTTTCCGAGGTGAATCGGGTGCAAGAAATGATGCTGGAGGAGTCAGCGACCGGGAAAGCCCTCCCGCAGATCTTCACCGAATTCAACTACTCCACTGGCCGCAACTGGGCTCGGCCGCACACCACGTTCACAAACGACTCGCCAGGGATAATCCACAGCATAGGCTCCGTCTGGGGACAGATGATGGCGGTGCAGCATGTCTACGGGATTTTCCTGTTCAAGCTGAATTCCGACGCCAGTCGATGGAGCAACACAGTCTGTCAGAGGTTCTTCAGGGAGAGCGATTCCGGGCCGGCGCGGCTCAACACCAAATGGGAACCGGGGACGGACATCGGATATGTCTCGAAGAATGCCGAGCTCCTCCGGTTGTTTGCCGAGGGCTTCGCCAACGAGCAGGACCTGCTCGAAACCAACATCCGCTGTGGAGACATGCACTACCAGGCTTACACCAGCTACAACGCCGAGAGCGAGACCTACTACCTCTGGACCGTACAGGTGAACGAGCAGACCGACTACACCGTTGAGCTCGACTTGAGCGGCCTGGATGTGGCACTGGGGGCGCCGGTCGTCATCAAGGAGGCGAGTGCCGCCAAGTTCGGCGAAGTTGTCTTCAACGGCCCGCTTCCCGAGAGCCGGAAGATCACCATGACCCAAACTCGAACGTCCGTCTGGCAAATCAGCGTCGCCAAGGCCCGAGAGGCGGCTGTGCGAAACTACCGTGCCGTAGCCGACGCGACTGCAAAGCAGGGCAAGTGTGCGTCAGAGAACTTCGGCCAGTCTCCCACGTTGCAGGTGCAGCGACACTCAAGCTCGGATGGGAATCGGGTCTCATTCGTCAGATTCGCGACCGACGGCGTCCCGAAGAGCAGCATCCACCGAGCCTTCCTGCGTCTGCACGGCAGGCGGATCACCGAGTATGCCTTTGACGACAGCTACACCTTCCGCGTCTACGGATTGGCGGACGACACATGGCAGGAGCTCGATCTGACGGCCGAGAATGCTCCCGGGATCTGCCGGTCCGTGTCCGCCACGAGGCGGGGAGCCGTCACTCTGGCCTCGCCGCCAGTGGGACACATGTCGTTCACCAACCAGGGCGGGTTCTCGGAGATCGACGTTACCAACTTCGTTCGGGAACACACGGACAACGAGCTGACATTTCTCCTCATTCGCGAGCTGAAGTGGCCCGGTGAAGACACGGATTTTGCCGGCGTTGAGCTTGCTTCCCGGGAGGCCCCCCCCGACCGTGCGCCACGACTCCAGATTCTGTACCCAGCCGCAAATTGAACAGCCTCCAAAGCACGCCACGGGCCGCTCACATAGCATCGTGGTTGAATCCCCAAGCCGAGTGGCGTTGTCTACGCTCGTGACACGACCACGACTGAGTTGTGCAGAGTCGAGCCCGGCAAGTGGTGGACATTCTCGGTCACGTATGATCTCAACAATCCCGCAACCCATCAGAGCAGCATAGCGGATGCAGCAGGTTCCGTGCTTGGTGGGAAGAGCATGGCGAATATGACCGGCATGGGAGGGATTACGTGCGTGGGTTTCGTAGGATATGCGAAAGCTGAGGCTAGTTTCTATATGAAGCGACGTTTCATTCATCACAACGCAAGAAAGCCCCCCGAAAAAATGAGAAATCTCCCGCGTCTCCTCGCTGTTGCCGCCCTGCTCTTTTCGCCGCTGCTGGGCGCAGAAGATCTGAAGAAGGGCGACCGCATCGTGTTCCTGGGTGATTCAATCACGCAGGCGGGTGCCAGAGGCAACGGCTACATCCGTCAGATCGAGAGTGCGATCCTGGGTGCTTACCCGGACTACGGCACGGCAATCATCGGGGCCGGGATCAGCGGCCATAGGGTCCCGGATTGCCAGAAGCGCTTGGACCGTGATGTACTCAAGAAGAGACCAACCATCGTCTTCATCTATATCGGCATCAACGACGTCTGGCACTGGAACCGGAACAAAGGCACGAAGAAAGGAGATTTCGACGCCGGCCTGCGCGACATGATCGCCAAAATTAAGGTGGCCAGGGCACGCGTTATCCTCTGTACGCCAACGGTGATCGGCGAGAAGACCGACGGCAGCAACACGTTCGACGACATGCTCGACGAGTATGCCGATGTCAGCCGCGCCGTGGCCAAGGACACGGGCTCGCAGCTGCTCGACCTGCGCAAAGAGTTCATGGACTACCTGAAAGTCCACAACACGGCCAACAGAGACAGGGGTGTGCTCACCGGCGATTCCGTGCACTTGAGCCCGGCTGGGAACGCGAAGGTCGCCGAACTGATGCTGAAGGCGCTGAACGTGCCGCTGTTCAAGCTCCGACTGCCCACGGTCTTCACGAACCACATGGTCCTGCAGCGCAACAAGCCGATCACCGTCTGGGGGTGGGCCGAGGCCGGCAAGACCGTCGACCTCAAGCTCGGAGGGGAGGCCGCATCAACGACCGCCTCGGCGGCGGGCACGTGGAATGTGGCGCTGAAACCGCGCGAAGCGAATGCTATCCCCACAACCCTCACCGTCAGCAGCGGGGACGAAAACCGCCAGACAACCGACATCCTGATCGGCGACGTTTGGGTCGGTTCCGGCCAGTCCAACATGGCCTGGAGCCTGACCCGGACCCAGAACGGGAAAGAGTTCATCGCGGCCGCGAACCATCCTCAGATCCGGCTCTATCACGTGCCCAAGGTCCAGGCCAAACAGCCCGCAGACAACATCAACGCATTCTGGAACAGCTGTACACCGGGCACTGTAGGCAGCTTCTCAGCGGCGCTCTACCACTTTGGGAAACGCCTGCACACCGACCTATCCATCCCGATCGGCCTCGTCAACAGCTCGTGGGGCGGCTCGCCCATTGAGCCGTGGACAGTCACAGAGACCAGCTCGGGCGGCATGTACAACGCCATGATTGCACCACTGCAGAAGCTCCCCATCACCGGCTGCATCTGGTACCAGGGCGAGACCAACGTGATCCGGAAGAACGGACTCGCGTACTTCGACAAGAAGAAAGACCTCATCACTGGCTGGCGCCGGTTCTGGGGCGCGGACATGCCATTCTATTTTGTGCAGATTGCGCCCTGGTCGGGAAAGCAGTACGAGCCCGGCCAGCTCCCCGCGCTCTGGGAAGCACAGGCCAGGACGCTGAACCTGCCGCACACCGGCATGGCCGTTATCACAGACTTGGTCGACAACATCAACGACATCCATCCGCGCAACAAACACGACGTCGGCAGCCGCCTGGCGCTGTGGGCGCTGGCGAAGACCTACGGCAGAGGGCGAACCTATTCCGGCCCCATCTTCAAAGCCATGAGGATTGAAGGGGACGAAGCACGGATCGTGTTTGCGCACGCAACCGGACTGACATCACGCGACGGCCAGCCGCTGAGCGAATTCAGGGTCGCCGGGGCCGATGGCAACGTCGTCGACGCCACAGCCGAGATTGACGGTGAAACCGTAGTGGTCCGGGCCAACGGCGTGACCCCGGTCACGGTCCAGTTCGGCTGGCATCAACTCGCCAACCCGAATCTGGTCAACGCGGCCGGGCTCCCCGCCGCTCCCTTCCAAAGCAACAACTGGCAGGGGGCCACCGATAAGTGAACAGAATGCTCAAGAAGGACGGAAAGACGCAACTGCAGAGCGTTGCGGCGATAGCGGCTCTGGTATCAGTGGCCTGTCTGTCGATATGCCGGCGTGGTACTGCTGAAGAGACGAGGACAGCGATGGACAGCAGCTTTTTCGAAGGGGGTTTCGCAGGCGAGGTGAGTCCTCCCGAGCCGCCTGTTGAAGAGAGGGTCACGATGGTCGACGGCACGTTGCCGGAAGACCGCGATCCGTCCTTCTGGACGCTCTACGAGAAGGACTGGTACAAATACGTCTCCGAGAAGGACGTCTTCAACGCCCTGTTGCAGCGATCTGACCGGAATGGGAGGAAGACCTGGGAGATCGGCATTGGCAAAGGCGGGCAATTGTACTCCTGGCGTGGTCGCTGGGGCGAGGCGATTGCCCCGCAGGCCGCTCCCTGGATGGACGAGGTCTGGCAGGCAACCGTCCATTGCCCCCATGTGCAGAAGATCCTCAGAGCTATCTACGAGCACGACGACGACCAGTGTAACGCGACCAATTCGGTCGGTCAGGCATTCGTCCACGGCTCGGGCTGCAGTAACAAGTACGGTGCGGCGGGCGACGCCCCCTACACCATGTTCTTTTGTCCCATGCTGGCCCGTTGGTATGACGACGAGGACAAATCCTATGCCGTCATCAACTGGGGGCAGTCATCGACTCAGCCGACCATTTTTCGCCACAGAATCCTCTACTACTCCCGCTACCGATATCTGGGCGATGGGGTACTGGAGGTGTCCAATGTGGTCTACAATTTCGGCGAGTATGACTACGGCTACAACGGCACGCCCTGGGGCGGTGTGCGGGCCACGACATTCCCGGAGATCTTCTGGTCCAACGCCGACAGTTCCTATTTCTTCAACGACAAGTTGATCCGCTTCGGTCACGACGGTTCGTACCGGCCGCCCAAGGAGACAGACGGCTGGCTCGGGGCAGCCGCTCGCAAGAACGACCCGCATAGCCCTGCCTTCGGCTTCGCATTCGGCAGGGACGCCGGAAGCTGCTGCGTAGGCTCTGCCGGGCATGGCCCCCCGCGAGATTACATCGTGATGGCGAGCAATCCGGCCGGGTTCTCACCTAAGACGACCTTGAGCAAGGGTAAGAGCTTCTGGGTCCGCTACTACGTGATGGTCGGGACCTTCGAAGAGGTCCTGAGGAATGCGAGAGCGTATGCGGAAAAAGCCGGGTGGGGGGATCTCAACATTCCTGAAGAGGACGCCTCGACACACCCGCTTTACCGGACAACTCTCGCGGATGGCACGATCGGCCTGACCCGGCGCGCCAGCGAGGGCGTCGAACCGGTCTGCCGGGTCTACAACGAGCCTGTGTTGGGCGCGACGCCGCTCTTCGTCATCCGCGAACTCCCTGCCGGCCGCGGCATCGTCACCACTGATCCCTATGCGTTGTCGCGGACGGCCCCCTACCCCAACCCGTTGCCCAAAGACCACGAGCACCACGCCGAGCTGCGGGGCGCGATCAAGCGCTATACCTACGAGAGTGATGCCCGCAAGAAGCTGGGCTGGGAACTGCTCGGTTTCGTGATGCCCACAAGCAAGCCGGGGCGCGATCAGGACAGTTGCGTGCAGCTGAACACGATCATCGACGCTCCGGGAGTAAACGGAATGCTGGCTCTCGCTCCCAGTGTGTCGGGAAAACCACTCGATGGTGGTCGGGCGCGAGACAAGGGAACCGTGGCTCCGCAGGTTCCCCGCTATCGCTATGGGGAGAAGAAGTGACATGCGGACCAACCACATCGCGACCTCATGGCGCTCCCTCCTACTTATGGCCGCCGCGGTTTCGTTTGCCTGTCCAGCCGATGCAGGTGAGTGGATCGACGATCTTATCCGGCTGCGCGAAGCGGCCACGCCGACGCAAAATCTGAAACGCACGCCACTGCCGGATTTCGGCACTGGGACTTACACCGTTTCGGTCTGGGTCAAGGCCACAAGCGACGGCGCCATCTGGGCCAAAGCCAACGCCAAAGGCAAGTGGATTCCCAACGGGAAAGCACTGTTTATCCGGCGTGGCAAGGTCGCGTTTGACATCGGTTGGGTAGGCGTGACAGAGGGGAAGACAAGGCTCACTGACAACGCCTGGCATCATGTCGCGTTCGTCGGCGGCTATCCGCAACAGATTTACGTCAACGGCAAACTGGAGGCGTCCGGCTCCCTGGCGAAGAGGCCCGATCCCAACGGCACGGTCTTCAAGATCGGTCAGGTATCAGACAACTTCGGGGGGAGCAGACTTCCCGGCGCAATCGACGAACTGCGGATATTCGGCAAGCGCCTGAGTGAAGCGGATATCGAACTGCTGGCCGCCGGGCGTGTCCCGGACACTCCGTGTCTGAGCCACTGGCACTTTGACGCAACTTCGGCCGACGCAGTCGGGGGCAATGATGCGACTATCGAGGGCAAGGTCAGGTATGTCCCCGGGAAGGTCGGGAAAGCGATGGATGCGAGTGCGGGATACGGCACCGTCCCTGCCGCCGTCGATCCCGTGCAGGCCCTGTGGACCGAGCTCAGGCAGACGTACAAGGACGACCCGGCGGCTCTCGTGCAGATGGGAGCGGCCAGGGACGACGGTATCTGGCGCGCGGACTGGCAGACGGCGCCGTTTGCGGACATCGCAACCCGCTACGCATCCGCCGTCGGGCTGCCTGCTGGTGTCGCCGCGAGGATCAACGCGCAAGCCGTCGCCACGAAAACAGCGGCGGATCTCAAGGGAGTTCACGGCCTCTACCTGCAGGCCTTAAGACATGAGCGGTTGCTGACCGCGGTGAAGGCAGCCCAACTGGACACTATCCGGGCCGCCATCGCCGCCTTGTATCAAGGCAGACCAGTGGGCAAGCAGTTGGCCGAGCGCCTCAACAAGCTCGGGGACCAGGCCGCCAAATGGAAGGACGTCCTCCCCGCCGAAGCCGTCCTCTCCCAGTGGCAAGAGGCGGTCGCGATCCTGCGCAGCGATGTCGTTTTGAAACACAACCCGGTCGTTGACTTCGACAAGCTGGTCTTCGTCAGGCGCAAAACCTATACAGCCAACCACTACTACACCAAGCACATCAACAGCCGCTGGCTTCCGGGAGGGAACATCTGCGTGCTGGACCTGAGGACCAGCCAGGTCCATGAACTGGTTCCGGAGTTGGCAGACGGCGTCTTCGAGCGCTTCGATCTCGCATTCGACGCGAGCAAGATCGTCTTCGCCTGGAAAGGGGACAAAGACCAAGGCTACCGAATCTACGAAATAGATATCAACCCCGTCACCGGAAGGCGCACCGGCTCCAAACTGCGCCAACTCACCTTCCCCCCCAGGAACGAGGCAGACCTCCAACGCGATTATCGCGTCCGCTACCACCATGGCACAGACGACATGCAGCCCTGCTACCTGCCGGACGGCGGCATCGCCTTTGTGTCCACCCGCTGCCAGTACGGCATCCTCTGTGATGCCCCGGACGATTTCACCACGTCCGTCGTCTACCGCATGGCTGCCAATGGTGGGAACATGAAGAGACTCACCAATTCCTCGGTGAGCGAGAACGCTCCTGTCGCCCTGCCGGACGGCCGTGTCCTGTATACGCGCTGGGAGTATTTCGACAAAGGCGCGGTCTCCGTCAAGTGCCTCTGGGCCATGAATCCCGACGGTTCCAGCTCGTCTGAGATCTATGGCGCCGACATTGCCTTCCCGCCGACCATGATCCACGGTCGCCCCATCCCCGACTCGCCATCCGAATTCGTTGTGCTTGGCGCTCCACACTGCCCACAGAACAACATGGGGACCGTCATCAGGCTGGACGTCTCCAGGGACATACGCACCAGGGCCCCGATGACCTACATGACTCCGTACGTCGACATCAAGAGGGAGGGCGGCTTCCACTTTCGGCAAACCGACGGCAGCTGGAGAGCGGACAGTCGAGGTCGCGGGCCGCTGTTCGCGGATCCCTACCCCCTCTCACGGAATCTCTTCCTCGTCTCCCATAAACCCGCCGGCGAATTGTGGACGCATCCCACCGCCTACGGGCTGTTCCTGCTGGACGAAACGGGGCAGACACACCCGATTCACAGCGATGGGAACTACTCCTGCTGGGAGCCCTTCCCGCTGATGGCGCGGCCGAAACCGCCGGTCATGGCGAGCGCCGTCTCGCCGGCCATGGCGCGCAGAGACCTGGCCACCTGCGTGGTCACCGACGTCTATCACGGTATGGAGGGCGTGGCACGCGGATCCATCAAGTTCATTCGTGTTCTCGAACAGATTCCAAGACCGTGGGCCGCGCGCCGGCGGTGGTCCGGCGATGTGTACGACCAGCAGCACGCGACTATCACCAAAGACACACACCTAGGCTTGAAAGTCCAGCACGGGATCGTCCCGGTCGAAGAAGACGGATCCGCGCACTTCATCGTTCCGGCCATGGCCAACATCTCACTCCAAGTTCTGGACGAGAACTACTTGGCAGTGCAGACCGAACGGACCTACGTGAACTACATACCCGGAGAATCCCGCAGTTGCATCGGCTGCCACGAAACCCCGAACGACGCGCCCGTGAACGCGGCTCAGGGAACCCCCAACGCCTTGACCCGGACGCCGTCCGTTCCCGGTCCGCAGCCCGGCGAGAAGAGCGGACAGCGACCGCTCGATTTCGCGGCGGATGTTCAGCCCGTTCTCGACAGACACTGCATTGGATGCCACGCCGGAAATGAACCAAAAGCGGGCCTGGATCTCTCCGGGACCGAAACCCAGCTGTTCAGCAGAGCCTATGAAAGCCTGGTCCGCGAACGGCGACGGGGCAAGGGGCGGCCCCGAACGAAAGTCGAACTGCTGCCGACGGTTGGTGAGAACCACCCTAAAACCGGCAATGTCCACTACATGCCCGCACGGTCGTTCGGTTCCCACAACAGCATACTGGTCGCCATGTTGGCGCCGCATGCGGTTGAGCTGAAGGCCCCGGAGAGGGCCGCAGTCGCAGCGAAGCTGGCACGCGTCCACGGGAAGGTGACGCTGGCCCGGGAGGAGCTTCTGAAGATCACCAACTGGGTTGATACGAACGCCCAGTTCTACGGGATGTACTGGGGCAGAAAGAACCTGCGGCACAAAGGTCACCCGCACTTTCGGCCGGTCCCGACCTTCGCCCAAGCCACCAGCTATGAGACCCCGTTCCCCGAGACGCCCGCCCCAGCACCAACCCGCGACGCCACCGGAGGCATCAAGTGAAGATGGGCCGGGACATCCAGTCAGTCGTGCGCCTGGCGAACGGGCACACGCTTCTCGGCAGTCGCCACGGCATCATCGAGCTGGACAGAGACAACCGGAAGACCGCCGATCCCGTCTACGGCCTCGGCGGGTTCTTCCGCTTGCTTCGCGTCACGAAAGACGGCCATTTCCTCTATACGTCCGGGCCCACAACCGTCCGGGAGATCAAACGTGATGGCACCGAGGTCCGCGGAATCGACCTGACGAAACTGACCCCGGAAAGCAGAAAACCGTACTTCGCCGAAGAACTGCAGGACGGCAGCGTCCTGGTCTCGACCGGCTACGGGGCCACTGTCCTGATCCTTGACCGCGACTGGAAACTCATCAGGTCGTTCGGGGGGAAAGGCAACGTCAACGGCGTTAAGACCCACTTCTTCGGTGACGCGCAGAGACTCGAGAACGGCAACATTGTCGTCGCCCACTGGACGGGACACGGCCGCAAGGACAGCGGCAAAGCCCCGCAGGCTATCGAGTTCGGCAAACGCGGCAACGTCGTCTGGACCTGGCACGATCCCAAGCGTGCCGGCACACTCCACGGCATCGAGGCGATCGAGTGAGAAGGCAAGGGTGAGTGGCCCCCAAAAGAGCGCCTATGTCAGCCTCGCCAACCACGCTCCGAGCCAAGTTGTGCTGCTCAACCAGCACCCGCTCCCCGTCGCCGACAGGTTGACTCCTCAAACGGTCAATGGCAGATGGTAACGAGCTGACCGAGCTTCATGGGGTCCGCCAATGATGGCAGACTGTCATCCGGTGGGATGACGATGGGGAGAACCACGACACGACGCAGTATCGTCCGCGGGTTGCTACGCGGGTAGCCATCTTCTCCTGCTACTTCTTCAACCAAAATGTGACCAGGATTGACGCCCACAGCGACACCCCGCCAGCTTGTCTCTAGTCGCACCGCAAGGTGATGATAGACATCCCTGAACAGTTCAGAGATAACGTGTAACACGCAGAAAACGCCTCATGGCTATCGGCGCACTCCTCTATGTATCAGCTCGTTACCAGGAATACCGATGACGTCTCCCGGCCTCACGTTCCACCTATCGAGGTGAAATGGCACACAACACGTGGTGATCCTCGCCATTCTTTCGTGAGTGACTCCATGCTATACATATAGGCGATGCATGTCCTGCGCCTTTCATCCGAATAGTGCGGAGCTACCCGTATCGCCATGAACGAGGAGACTGTCCGATGCAGAAAAGCGGTGAGTCACGTACGATGAAATCCCTGGACGGGGCCCCACGTCCCGAGAGCGTCCGCAACTGCGCAACGCGTGGCTTCACTCTCATCGAGTTGTTGGTCGTCATCGCGATCATCGCGATACTGGCCTCGATGCTGCTGCCGGCCCTCTCCCAAACAAAGAACAAGGCCAGACAGATCCAATGCGCCAGCAACCTGAAGCAGCTCGGCCTCGCGGCTGCGTTGTACGAGGACGATTCGGATGGCTATATGCCCACGGCATACAACCGCGGCAATGCGGGGTCGCGTAGCGCATTCTGGCTCAACACCTTGCCACCCTACATGGGGCTGAACCGCATTGATGATGGACTCCCGACCGCGCCCAGCGCCATCACCTGCCCGACACAGTACCATACCCGGAATCAGCGCTGGACTTATAGCGAGAACCATCAGATCGGCACTGAGGCGCAAGGGCTGACCTCGCACGGTACCCAGTACCCCGCAAAGCGCGTGTTCATGGAACGGGGGCCAGTCGTGCAGTCAGGACGCTGGCCCGCTACTCCGGACGCCGTCCCTTACTTCCTCGATGGCGCGGCCAATGCCACCAGCGGCTGGATCTCCTGGCGCTTCAGGAATCTTGACCCAGGATGGATGAGTCCGGGAGGCATCGCGCGCAGCTACCCTCACAAAATGGGTGCCAACCTCGCATTTCTGGACCTGCATGTCGAATACATGCTTCGTGGATCAAAGATCTTCGCCATCCCCGGCAGCTGGGCCGTTGTGCCGCGGTACAAGTCAACGTCGACTCTCGGCACGAAGAACGCCTTCTGAAAATGCTCTTCGGTGGGGTGACTTCGGCGCACACCGAGGGCACCCGGGCGATTGTGCCAACCGCTGGGTTCGCGCAAAAGGAAGCATGCCTGACGTGCTATCCGCTTCGGCAATCCAGAACCCGGTCGCCAAGGGAGCTCTTTCCATTGCCGCGCCAACCGGCGGGGTGCTCTCTCCGGCGTGCATGAACGCCAACACCTCCCCTGCCCTGTCGATCTCCAACTCCTTTTCCGCCCCCGTCATGCAGGCCCCCGCCGCTGGAAAGCAACAGGATTCCGCGATTGAGCTTGGTCCGGACCACGAGCTCATCGTGCGGGGAACTGTCGCGTCCGCCCACTATCTGCGTTACGGTGGTAGTAAGCTTGGAGTCATGCAATGAAGTTAACAGCCTACATCAGCGTTGCTGCGCTTGTTGCCGTTCTCGGCAGCCTCTCTTCCGCGGCCGAAGAGGCCCGCCCGAACATCGTCCTCCTCCTGGTCGACGACCTCGGCTGGGCTGACGTGGGCTGTTTCGGATCGACGTTCCACGAGACACCCAACATCGACCGACTGGCCTCCGAGGGCATGAGCTTCACGAGTGCCTACGCGGCAAGTCCGGTGTGTTCGCCAACCCGTGCCAGCATCATGACAGGCAAGTACCCGAGCCGGATCAACTTCACCCGCGCCACCCCGACTGAGAGCCTTCCGCTGCGGGAAGTGACCCTTGCTGAGGCGTTGAGGGAGGCCGGGTACCGGACAGCACATCTGGGAAAGTGGCACCTGCAGATCCATCAGGAGCATGACAAGGCACACTACCCGGAGGCGCAGGGGTTCGACGTCAATATTGGCGGGCATTCAGCCGGGCAACCGGGATCGTTCTTCTTCCCCTACAAGAGCGAGAAGCGCCCACAGAACGACGTCCCGGGTCTCGAAGACGGAAAGCCGGGAGACTACCTCACGGACGTGCTGACCAGCAAGGCCATCGAGTTCATGAAGGGAACGCAGGATCAGCCGTTCTTCCTGAACATGTGGACCTACACAGTTCATACGCCCGTTACCGGCAAGAGAGACAAGATCGCCAAGTACACGAGCAAGCTGGAGAAGCTGGGGCTCTCTGCCCGGGCCGAGGCCAACAGGGAGTACCAGAGCTGGAATAGGGCGCGACAGAACAATCCCGTTTACGCTGCCATGGTCGAGAGTATGGACGAGAACGTCGGGCGTATTCTGGACTACCTGAAGACGTCGGGAAGGGACAACAACACGATCGTCGTCCTCATGTCCGACAACGGCGGCCTGTCAACGAACAGCAAATCGTCCAAAGGAGGGCCGACGTCCAACGCGCCGCTCCGGGCCGGCAAAGCCTGGGTCTATGAAGGTGGCATCCGCGAGCCAATGATCATCAGATGGCCGGGGACGACGCAGAAAGGGAGCGTCTGCGAGGTCCCGGTCATCAGCACTGACTTCTATCCGACGATTCTTGACATGGCCGGGCTGCCGCTGAAGCCGAACCAGCACCTTGACGGGCTCAGCCTGGCTGGTCTACTCCGAGGTGAGACCGACAGCCTCGACCGTGACGCCCTCTACTTCCACTTCCCGCACGATCACGCTGTCAACAGTATGGGCGCTTCCGGCGCGGTGCGTATGGGCGACTACAAGCTGGTCGAACGCTTCAAGAACATGGACGTGGAGCTGTTCAACCTGCGCGACGACCTCGGTGAGCAGAACGATCTGTCAAAGACCAATCCCAAGCTCGCCGCCAAACTGACCCAGATGCTCCACGATTGGCGAGTGAAGACCGGAGCGCGCATGCCCACTGTCACCCCCGACGACAACGAAGGGCGCGGCTCTTCGGCCAGGCAACAGCGGAAGAGCACGGAACGCGGCAAAGCAACTCGGGCGACTGGGCGGAATCCCATGGTTGAGAACAAGCCGATCACCATCAGCTGTGAGGCGGTACCCGGGGCGGAGCCTGACGGAGTTCTGGTCGCCCAGGGAGGGAAAGCCTATGGCTACTCTGTGTACGTGCAGAACGGAAAGCCCTGTTTCAGTGTCCGGGTAGAGCGGAAGCTGACCACGGTCGTGTCCGCCACTGCGGCCCCCGGCTCATCATTCCGCACGGAGGCTGCCCTCGGTGAAGGCGGCGCGATGGTCCTGCGGTTGAACGGGGCTGAAGTGGCGTCCGGAAACGCCGGCGGTCTGATCACGACCCAGCCTGGGGTTGGCTTCTCCATCGGTCAGGATACGCACACGCCCGTTGGTCTGTATGAGTTGCCGTTTGCTTACCCTGGGAAGGTCTCGGAAGTGATTGTGAATGGAGTGAACATGGCAACGAAATTCCATACGCCAAAGCAAGACATGGAGGGGTTGAGAGCGAATGCCGAACACAATCCCGAACTGCCGAATGTCCTGCTCATCGGTGACTCAATTTCCATCGGTTACACCAAACCCACCATCCAGATGCTGAAAAACACGGCGAATGTGCAACGGGCACCGACCAACTGCGGCGACACCAACTCCGGCCTAAGAGGCCTCAAGCGCTGGTTGGGCAAGACCAGGTGGGATGTGATCCATTTCAACTGGGGCCTGCACGACCTCTGCTACCGCCATCCCGACTCCAAAGTCCAGGGGCGCCGCGACAAGGCGAACGGCACGCAGGCGGTCCCACTCGATCAGTACGGGAAGAATCTGGACGAGCTGGTGCAGCAGCTCAAACGAACAGGCGCCAAACTCATCTGGGCTTCCACGACTGCCGTGCCGGAAGGCGAGGCAGGGCGTGTACTTGGCGATGACATCAAATACAACGAAGTCGCAGCAGGCATCATGAAGAAGCACGGCGTCGCTATCAACGACCTTCACGCGCTCTCCGCAAGCTTCAACGGGACGCATTCCACTGCGCCGGGGAATGTGCATTTCACAAAAGAAGGGTCTGTCAAGCTTGCAGAGCAGGTCGTGAAATCGGTCCGGGAAGCCATGCTCAACGCCCCCCTCGATTGAGCTGCAGGAACGTCTCTCATGAACGAAAAGCGACACAGCCTGACTTGGGAACGTGCCCCCAAACTGGTCTCCAGGTTTGCTGATGGACTGTCCCTCGCCATCCCTCTACCGGAGTACCCGCGGCCGCAGATGGCGCGAGATGAGTGGCTGAATCTCAATAGGGGATGGGACTTGTCTTGAGAACGTCGATCACGATGTGTGCAATGCTGGGCGGTTTGTCGGTCATGACCGGCTGTGGGACCTTACCCAAACCGCTCTGGCGGGGCGGATCCGTGGAGCTGACGCCCCGCTACACCGATGCCTTCGACATGCGTTACGGCCTGTTCATTCACTGGGTGGGATGTTCCCCGACCCAGAATTCAGGGCTCAGGCACTCGAATGGGGCGTCAATCGGCACCAGGAGGATCGATGAATACGCCGACTCCATCGATGTGGAGAAGGTGGCTGATGAGATGGTTGCACTTGGGTTCGAGTATGTGTTGATCACGGACTTCCACGGCTTCGGCACCATGCTCCATCCTTCTGTGGCGTCCGATCTGTGGCGCGGCAGAGGTTACGCCTCGAAACGGGATCTGATCGGTGAGATGGTCGCGGCGTTGAGGAAGCGCGGCATCGGCTTCGTCCTTTTCACGCACCCCGTCGCGGGTCACACGTACACGAAGGAAGACCAGGAGAAGCTCGGCTGGAACGATCCCACCGATAACTACAAGAGATGGAACGACTTTATCAACGATATCTACGCCGAGCTCGCCGAGCGCTACGGAAACGAGATGATGGGGATGGGATTTGACAGGGAATTCGGCCTGTCCGGGAACGAGGATTTCCAGGGCAAGCTGGATCTCGGCCGTCTGCGAGAGACGATCCTGAGCAAAGCGCCGAACCTGCAGCTCTACGCTCTGGCGGGCCCCAACGAGACTTGCGAATTCGGACACAGGGAAGTGTGGCGCGCCAACTGGCACTCGCCCTGGATGACCAAAGACGAGAACGACTATGATGTGGAAACATGGCCCGCTTACCGACGGGTGGTGAGCGTGGTGCTGCCCAACCACTGGGCGACGATCACGCCCCCCAAAGAAGGCATGACACACCTCAACGCCGAGCAACTCTACCGCTATACCGTCCTCCAGGCAGCGACGGCTACCGAAGGCCCCGGCAGCGCGTGGGCGGCCAGTCCTTACGCGGACGGCTCCTGGGAAAAGGGCGTACGCGAAGTCTTTGCGGATGTCGCAGCCTACATGAAGGATGTCCGGACTTCCCTCACCCGAGTCTATCCGAGCACCTCCTACCCCACTCCGGAAGGGGCAATGCTCTCCAAGTTGCCGCACGGCATCGTCGCCACGAAGGCAACAGACGGCTCGGCCGAATACATCCACGTGCTGAATCCCCCGGCTGGGAACCGTCTCTCCCTGCCGCTTCCCGAAGACGGGAAAGTGTTCGCCTCGGCAACACTGCTGGCAAACGGAAAGGCGGTTGGTCTGGTTCAGAAGCCGGACGGTCTGGAACTGATCCTCGATGACAAGGACAGCTGGGACAAGCTCAACACGGTCATTGCTCTCGGCGTCGACAGCGACACGATCCCTCGCCGGAATCTGGCCCTTCACCAGAAGGTCACGGCGTCCGACGGGATGTACATCGCCAAGCTGCCGGCCAACAGCGACGTCGGCCGAATTCGGCTAACGGATGGCCAGAAGCATGTGACCGGGAGACCGGAGAAGTGGGCAACCGGTAATCTCGGGTGGTCCAGTGCACGCCGAGAGACGAACGGCAGCCAATGGGTAAGCGTCCATCTCGCCGACGAGCACACTGTGGGCGAGGTGCGCCTGTATCCCCGCAGCGATGCCGGCCATGAGGGATCCGGCTTGCCGATAGATCTCAGGGCGGACGTATCCCTGAACGGCAGAACATGGCAGACCGTGGCCTCCAGAAATGGGCTCCCGCAGAGCAGTGAGACACTGGTCTTGACCTTCGATCCCGCAAGAGCGCGCTATGTGCGTGTTGTCGGCACAGAACTCCGCCCTGCCCCACAGGATGGGCTTTTCAGCATGCAATTCGTTGAACTGGAAGTGTTCTCACCAAGATGACACCACGCGGGAGAATGCGCCGTTTTCTCAACGGCGAGCAAGTCGACAGAATTCCCAATGGCCTGGGTGGCTGTGAGACGGCCAGTCTCCACAGCGTAGCGTATCACAGACTGAAAAACGTGCTGGACGTTGACGACCCGACCAACCGTGTTTGCACCTTCATGACCAACGCGGTCTTCGAGCCATCCGTACTCGATGCGATGGAGGGTGACATCATCCTTCTGGGCTCCGGCATGTGTCCGTCCCGTTTCTGGGGGCCGGATGCAGCGCACGAGTGGAGGCCTCTGCGCATCTGGGATGTCGAGCTTCAGGTCGCCAACGCCTGGGAGTTCCGTCGGGATCCGGATGGAACCTGGTGGTGGGGCAACAGGATGTGCCCCCCCGGTGGGCTGTACTTCGATCCGCCGGACGGACAGCACGTTGCCAAGAGCTTCGAGGACACTCCAGCCCCCTCCCCCGACGATTTCAACCCCAGCCATGACCTGCCGGAGTCATTGCTCGACCGCCTGGCGGAAGACGCCGAATGGCTACACGAAAACACGGACTACTGCATTGCCTGTGGCGAGATCGCGGGAGGGCTGCAGTGTCAACCCGGCGGCACCCAGGCGTGGTGGATGCGCATGGTCTCCGAGCCGGAAGCCTGTCACGAATTCCTGGACAAGGCCGTTGATGCTACGCTCGCCAGGCTCAGACAGCTGGATGACGCGGTTGGGGCCTACTGTGACATTGCCGGAATCGCCGACGACATGGGGGACACACGCGGCATCACCATCGGCCCGGAGCTCTGGCAACAGATCTACAAGCCACACTACAGAAGGCTCTTCACAGAGTGGCACAAAATCACAGACATGAAGATCAACCTCCACACGTGCGGGGCCACGATCGACATCTTGGACGATCTGATTGAGTGTGGAGTCGACATCTACAACCCCGTCCAGGTCTCGGCCAACGGCATGGAGCCGACCGGGCTCAAGGAGCGCTTCGGTGACCGACTGATCTTCTACGGCGGCGGTTTCGATGCCGTGCAGCTACCCGCAACGACGTCCCCAGACGTGGTCTACGAGACTGTAAGAGCGAATATCACCGCCCTGAGCAGGAACGGCGGCTACATCTTCGCCGGCGTCCACAACCTGCCCGGAGACATGCCTGAAGCACACCTGGGCGCGATGCTGCAGGCGTATCGCGATTGCCGAGATGATCTAGTGTGCCGTCCCTGAAGTAATGGTGCACGAACGTCGGCCATTCTGGTCGCTTCAGGTGCATCTCCGGGCGTAAGTCGATGCTGAGCCATCGTCGTCGCCCGGTGGAGCGTCTCTGCGTCCAAGACAGCTGCAATTCGTGCTTCATTACTTCAGGGACGGCACACCAGGCGCAGGGATGGCCGAACCGAGAAAGGCATGAGAGGAACAGATGAAGAACCATCGAGAAGCAGGTGATCGATCTCTGCCGACAGCCGGCCTCGGCCCCATCCGGTACCCCGGCATGTCGGCAACTGTTGATGAGGAGGGCGTGCAGGCCCCGGGCTATCGGTTCGCAATCCCTGATCATGAGCCCGAGTCGTTCGCGGCGCGCTGGATCTATGTCAACCAGGATGAGTGGCCGGGACGCCACGACCTGGCGCTGTTCCGCAAAACCGTTGAGCTTCCCGACCAGCCGCAACAGGTAACCGCACGTATCAGTGCCGATGTCTGTTTTCGGCTTTACGTGAACGGGATCATGGTGGCTCGTGGCCCGGACGACATCGGCAGCGACATCCCGGTCATCGTGAAAGACCGGTACGCCATCTCGACCCGGCAGTGGCTCTACGTTGTCCGGGACCTGACGCCCTACTTCCAGCCGGGGGCCAACACCATTGCCGCTGAAGTGTTCGTGTATCAGCGCGCCGGGGCCTACCTGACGGCCGGAAAGCCCGGCTTCTGGCTTGACGCACAGGTGACGCGGGCCGATGGCGACAGCCTATCGATAGCGACCGACGCCTCGTGGCAGTCATCGCCGGGAGAGTACCTGGTCTGCGCCGCCCCTGGAGCATGCCGAGACGACCATGCCCCTGCCCCGGACAGCGCGTACAACGAGCGCGCGGCGAGGGCCGACATGACGTGCGTGGCCGCGCAGGAGCCTGTGGGGTGGCTGGAAGGGCGCGATGGTGGTGCGACGTGGAAAGACGCGACGGAGATCGAGTCCATTTGGGGCCCGATGGCCCCGAGCGAGATTCCTCCGTGCATGGAAGCCCGCTACCCCGTCCGGGAAATCGTTGACGTTGAGGGGGCCATCGATGTGCCGGTAACTCCGGAAGAAGGGCAAACGATCCGCATCAAGGGCGATGGCTCTTTCTATCTCAAAGTGGACCGGGTGATCCCCGCTTACGTTGGGGTGAGAGTCAATGGCTGTGCCGGCGCCGAGCTCCTGTTCAGCTGGGAGGAACTGCGGGGCAACCCAAATCGCGTTGTGGCCTGTATTCTGCGCGATGGGAAGCAGTCCTTCGAGTTCCCGGGATACGGGAGCTGCACCTATCTGCGGGTTGAGGCCCGCAATGTCACCCGACCGATCGAGATCCGGGATATCCAGCTCGTGTTCACCTCGCAGCCCGTTGAGTACCGGGGCAGCTTCGAATGCAGTGATCCCGAACTGAATGCCCTGTGGAAGTCGTCACGACATGCCCTGCAGATCTGCATGCAAACGCATCACCTCGACTCGCCGCACCATCAGGAGCCGATCAGCGACCCCGGCGACTACTTGATTGAGGCCCTGATCAACTTCCAGGTATTCGGTGCTCCCTGGCTGGTCAGGCAGGACCTTCGCAAGTTCGCCCGAGTGCTGACCACCGTGGAGTACCGCAATTTTCACACGAGCTATTCGCTCCTGTGGCTGCAGATGCTGATGGCTTACTATGACTACACTGGGGACCAAGGCGTCGTGCTCGAGACTGCGGAGCAGGTGCACAAGCTGCTGGACACGTTCGAGTCATGGCGAGGAAAGAACGGACTGATCTGCAACGCGCCTACCTACATGTTCCTGGACTGGGTCGACATTGCCGGCTTCAGCGGGCATCACCCCCCTGCGGTCATCGGTATGGGGTACATGAGTGCCTTTTACTACCGCGGCCTGGTGGATGGGATTCGGGTGGCAGAATTGCAGGGCGACTCCTCCCGACTTGCCCGTTACCGGGAGTTGCGTGCCGAGCTCTGCACGGACTTCAATGCCGTGCTCTGGGATGAGGACGAAGGGCTCTATCGCGACGGCGTGCCCTTCGTATCCGAGGTGGCGCCTTTCGAGCCGTGGCTCCCACCCGACCAGGACGTCCGGACGCACACCCCGCACGTCAATTCCCTTGCCGTTCTCTACGATCTCGCGCCGGAGAACCGGCAGGCCGACATCATGCATCGGGCTATGCGTCAGTCCTCCGTAGAGGTGCAGCCCTACTTCATGCACTTTGTCTTCGATGCATTGGACCATGCCGGTGTCTTCGGAGCCTACGCTGTAGACCTACTGAAGCGCTGGACGATCGTCGAGGAAACTCAGACCTCTTACGAGATGTGGGGCAAGGGGGATCTGAGCCACGCATGGAATGGCACCGTGCTCTACCAAATGTCGACCAGGATTCTGGGGATCGCACCACTGGACCCGGGCTTCTCGCGTGTCGCCGTATGCCCACAACCATGCGGCCTGACCTTTGCCCGAGGTCTTGTACCGACGCCCCATGGCGACATCACGGTTGATTGGAGCCTCAAAGGAGAGGAGTTGGAGATACAGGTCAACACCCCTGATGCATGTGACTGTTGGTGGCGGGCGCAAATTCCGGGCCCTGCGCGGGTGGATGGTTGATGAGCGTCTGGCGGAGCAATCATAAGTCGATATGAGTATCGGCGTTGATCGATTCGCCGGATGATCGCAACCAGGCGCCCGCCCAAAGGGTTGCCTTGCCTTCTGCTCGCATTCTCGGCATTGTCTCTGTTGAGCTTGGTCGGTCGGAAGCAGCCCGCCCTGTCGGGTCACCAGCTCTTGGCGACCAGCTGTTCCGGCACTCCCCGCACGTACTTCAGTACGCACGAGGAGTGCCGGAACAGCCCCTCATACAAGATCTGGCAACGCAGGGCCCCGAATTCGCGCCCGCCGCCAACTATGGTGACAATGCACACAAGACCGGGCGATTGTAGCCATTTGGGAACCACAGCGCCCTGCTATCTTCTATTGATGAACCGTACCTGGATGGAGAACTGCTGTGACCAAAGCACTGCCAATCGCAATCACGCTCGCAGGATGTATGGCCACTGCTGGAGGGGAAACGCTGCCGCCTCTCGCAGACGAAAAAGCCCCGCGGACACTTGAGGAAATGTGGGCGGGGTTGGACCCGCGCGCCGAACCGCTCGATGTCGAAGTCCTCAAGGAATGGGAGCAGGACGGCGTCGTACTGAAGGTCTTGCGTTACCGCATTGGCATCTTCAAGGGGAAGAAGGCCATGATGGCGGCGGTCTACGGGTACCCCAAGGGCGGACGCAAGCTTCCTGGTTTGGTGCAGATACACGGGGGCGGACAATACGCACACTGGAACGCGTGCTTCACAAACGCCAAACGCGGCTATGCCACGATCTCCATCTCCTGGGCGGGGCGCATCGATGCGCCTGGCTACCGGGTGACACCGAACGAGGTGAAGCTCTTCTGGGACGGCAAGACGGACGATCCCAACTACAGGCTGATCACAGACTGGGGTGCGCTGGACGGCTATCATGCGCCAAGTCGCTACGCTCACGGATTCTCGCGTCTCACCCCCCATGAGCATACGTTGGACGCCGTGGAATCGCCGCGCAATGACTCCTGGTTCCTTTGCACGCTGGGGGCGCGCCGGGCACTGACGTTTCTGGAGCAGCAACGGGACGTCGACGGAGGCAGGCTCGGTGTCTATGGGCATTCCATGGGCGGCAAGCTGACGGTCATGACCGCGGGTGCCGATGACCGCGTCAAGGCCGCCGCACCGTCCTGCGGCGGGGTTAGCCACCGAGGGGACAAGAACGCGATGCTGCGAGCCACGATCTGCGACAACGCCAGCCTGAAGAACATCTCCTGCCCGATCATGTTCCTCAGCCCGACGAACGACTTCCACGGCCGCATTGAGGACTTGCAGAGCGCAATCAAGGAGATCAAGAGTACGGACTGGCGCGTTACCTGTGCAGCACACCACCAGCACCAGGACACCGCGGAATACGAGGTGGCTACACAGCTGTGGATGGATAAGTACCTCAAGGGCACGTTCTCCTTCCCACAGACTCCGCAGGCTGAGTTGACGCTGGATGGTGAGAACGGTGTGCCGTCCTTCCTCGTGAGGCCGGACACCTCGAAAGAAATCCTCGCCGTCGACATCTTCTACACGCAGCAAGGAGACGCGCCAGCCCGGGACCGGTTCTGGCACCACGTCGCCCCGACACAGAACAGCGACGCCTGGCTGGCGGATGTGCCACTCCTCAGCACGGACAAGCCGTTTTGGGTGTATGCCAACGTCCTCTACGCGCTGGACAAACCGGTGACCGGCGCCGGCTACTACTACGGCACCTACACCACCAGTCGGTTCAATCTCTCGTCAGTCATGAGCATGGTCACCCCGGAACAACTGGCTGCGGCAGGCGTCAAGGCCACACTGAAGCCGTCACCTGTGATCGAAGATTTCGCGGAAGACTGGGAAAAGGAGTGGTTCATCTATTCCAACGACCCGGAGAACTGGCAGCGAAAAACGCGCAAAATCCACGACGACAGATACCAGGCCCCGGCGTTTGCCAAGCTGGCTCTCGAGGTGCGTTCGAAACAGCCGAACAAACTGGCGCTGGGATTGGACAAGTCAGCCGCCGAGGTCAAGCTCGAGGGAGGGGGACAATCGCAACAGGTGCTCCTGTACCCAACCGATTTCAAGGACGCAGAAGGAGGCGTGAGACTGGATTGGGAGGGGATAAAGGAGCTGAGACTGAGCCAAATCGAACACCTGCGACCTAAAGACGGCAAGCCGCTTCGACTGGGAGCAGAATGGCAAGGCGAAGCGCCGGAGTTCCGCAGCCTTCGCTGGGTCAACGGCACCCGAGAGGAGCTGAATGCGCGTCGTGAGGTGAGGCTCCTGGACGCCCCCGTCGTCGACGGCAAGACCTACATCGACATCAAGTATGCCGATCACCACATCGACGGCTACAAGTCCACGATGAACGCGTGGCTTGACGGCAAGCCGCTGGTGATCGACGGCAAGCCCCACGCGCACGGTCTGACGACACACGCTGCCGGAGAGATACTCTTCTTCCTCGGCGGCAAGTTCAAGCGGTTCCGCGCCATTGCTCAGGCATGGAAGAGCGCCACGATCACCTTCGAGGTCCATGTCGACGACAAAAAAGTCCTTGACAGCGGTCTGCTGACGCGATGGAAAACCACGCCGGTCGACCTCTCCGTCGAACATGCTCAAGAGCTCAAGTTGGTCGTGACCGACGGCGGCAACGGCAAAGGCGGCGACCACGGCAGTTGGGTCGATGCTCACCTGCTGCAAAACGCCCCGGCGCAGAGCAAGGCGGCATTGCCAACTCCGCCCGAGGTCTGGCAGGACTACGATCCGGAAAAGGGCGCTTTCAGTGAAGAGATCGTTAAGGAAAAGACCCAAGACGGCATCTATTACCGGGAATCCTACGTCAGCGCGTACGTCAATGGCGAAGAGACCCGGGTTTTCTGCAAGTACAGCGTGAAGGCTGGCGTCGAGAACGCGCCGGGCCTGCTGGACGTCCACGGCTGGTATGGCCAGCCGAACATCAGCCTCGAGTATGTCAAGGCTGGCTGGGCCGTGCTCGCGCACGACTATGCGGGCCGCGAATTCGAAGGACGGGAGCACTACACCAAGTACCCGGAGAAGCTGAGCCGCGGCAACATGAAAGGCCCTCTGGTCAACTCGAAGCTCCGGGACGGCGCATCCATCACCGATCCCAGCCAGACGTCCGACTACGTTTGGTATGCCCTGCAGCGACGCGCTCTCAGCTACCTGCTGGCTCAGAAGGAAGTCGATCCGAACCG
This sequence comes from Lentisphaerota bacterium, assembly GCA_018676675.1. GTDB lineage: Bacteria > Verrucomicrobiota > Lentisphaeria > Oligosphaerales > JABHEG01 > JABHEG01. Next base: position 47,194 of record JABHEG010000311.1, on the reverse strand, counting down.
CATCGGTGCCAAGGGCTACTCCTACGGCGGGACCATTATGTGGAATCTCGGCATAGATCCGCGCGTGAAGGCAATCGTTGCCTACTTCGGGGTCGGCTGGCTGGAGTACTATCGCACCCGCAGCGTCTGGCTGTACAACACGCCCTACCGCGAGCCGGAAAAGAGCCCGGGCGAGGAACTCTACCTTTCCGCCATTGCGCCACAAGCTCATGCGCCCTATATCACCGCGGCCAGCCTGTGGCTTAACGGCACCAACGATCATCACGGGGGACACGAACGCGGCGAGCAGACCTTCAAGATGTTCAAACCCGTGGTGCCGTGGGCCTTCGCCCATCAAGCGCGCGGACATCACAACACCGAGAAGCTGGGGCAGAACTGCAAGCTCTGGCTCGAGAAACATGTTCTGGGCAAAGACATTCCGTGGCCGGAACGTCCGAAGTCGGAGATTGCGCTCGGAATGGATGGGGTTCCCGAACTCCACGTCACCCCTGCTTCTCCTGAAAAGATCACGGAGTTCCAGGCGTACTATGCCCTGAAGAACCCGGTCAGTTTCGGGCGTTCCTGGCGTGATGCGGAGGCCACTCGGACCGGCGACACCTGGGTCGTCAAGATGCCCGTCCTTAACGTAGACGACTACGTGTTCGCCTTTGCCAATATCCGGTACGCCCCGGATATCGTGGTTTCCTCGGATTTCACTGCTGCGGTACCGGCAAAGCTCGGGAAGGCCGTTGCGACCGACAGCACGTCCGACATCATCTCGGAAGGCACCGGGGTGTGGAGCAATGTCGCCCCGGTCGAGGGTGTCGGCGGGGTCCAGGGATTCCGTGTCCTCAATCGTCACCACGGAACAGTGAGCGAGCAATTCAGCGATCCCAAGTGGCGGGCGCCGGCCGACGCTCAGCTGTCCTTCAAGTTCTACTGCACCCAGCCCCAGGCTCTGATGCTGGTGGTAAATGGCTGGTACGAGACGGACATCGAGATCACGGCCTCCGACGAGTGGCAAGAGATGGTCATCAAGGACGACAGACTGACGCACCGCGGGAACAGAAGCCCCCTGGACGGCTGGTCACGTGCCGCCCAAATCCAGATCAAACCGAAGGCGGGTTCAGACATCACCAAGGTGATCTTCTCACAGTTCAAGTGGCTGCCCTTGAGGAGAGCCCCCCAAGAGACGCATCAAGATGGCAGGCTTTACTTGACAAAGGAGATGGCGAGCAAGGCAGAGAGCTTCCATCGGCTCATGAACAACAGAGCGTGGGAAGGAACGGCGATCAGCGTGGGCGGCAAAGCCTACACACGCGGCCTGGGAGTTCATGCCAATTCGGAGATCGTCTTCCCATTGGACGGCAGGTACACCGGCTTCCACGTCGTTCCCGGCCCTGACGACGCGCACAAGGGACTCGTGGAGATGGAAATCCAGGTCGACGGCAAGGAAGTATTCGCCAGCGGCAAGGTCCGCAGCGCCGGCTACAAGGCCAGAGACCTGAGCATTCCGGTAAAGGGCGCTGTCACATTGACCCTGATCGTGACCGACGGGGGGGATGGCAAGGGCGGCGACCACGCAAGTTGGGCAGATGCCTACCTGACCGGAGGGGGGCAGAAATGAGCTTGGCGCGTGCTGGGAAAGCAACTGATGCAGCGTCGCAGGGCTTTTCGCTGGCCGATATCTTCGGCGACAGCATGGTACTGCAGCAAGGCATGCCGGTACGCATATGGGGTCGTGGGCCGGCTCGTAGGCAGATAACGGTATCGTTCTCAGGCCAGGTGGCTAGGGGCACGGTCGACGATACGGGCGTTTGGGCTGTTGAGTTGATGCCGCTCGCAGCCTCGAGTGTTCCCGCCGACTTGCTGGTGCTCTGCGAAGACACGATCGTCGTCCGCAACGTACTGGTCGGTGAGGTGTGGCATGCGTCCGGCCAGTCGAATATGGACTGCAAGATGGCTGACTGCACCAGCAGGCTCCCGGAAATCGGGGAGATTCTTGCAGAGGCCGATCTCAGCGACATTCGCTATCGCGCGATCAACCAGCCGGAAGCCGATGTGCCACAGTCAGCGATTGCCGACGGCGGCGCTTGGCTCGTGTCCACACCCGCCACCGCGGCCCATTTCTCGGCAGTCGCGTTTCTGGTCGCACGACGGCTGCATGCCGAGCTGAACGTGCCGATCGGGATCATCGAGACGGCCTGGGGAGGACACCCGATCGAGCCCTTCATTCCCGAGTCGGCGTTTGACGGCCATCCCGTCCTGCGGAGAGAGCGTGAACTTGCTGGGCAGAAGGACTGGGACGGCCTGAGGAGCATGGTCGGTGGCGTATGGGCGCGCGACGACTCGTGGTTGCCCGGGACGGTGTACAACTCCCGGATCGCCCCTATTGTCGGGCATGCCATACGCGGCGTGCTGTGGTACCAAGCTGAGTCCAACTGCGGCGAAGGTGAGGACCCACGATTCTACTGTGAGAAGATGAAGGCCCTAATCCGTGGTTGGCGAGCGGCTTGGCGGCGACCGGATCTGCCGGTGTACTATGTACAGCTTCCGCAGTACACCGCCCCTGGCTGGGCACCGATGCGGGATGAGCAGCGCCGGGCGATGTACGAGCCGAACACCGGCATGGCAGTGACCATCGACCTGGCCCTGGATGACATCCATCCGGCCAACAAACTGGATGTTGCTGAACGCCTGGCGCGCTGGCCACTGGCACAGCAATACGGCAAGGATGTCATTGTCAGCGGCCCGTTGTTCAAGTCGATGCATGTCGATGGTGGCAAGGCGGTGCTGACCTTTGAACATGTCGATGGCGGGCTGACAACGGGGCGCAAGGTCGACCTCAAGCCGACACAGATCCTCAGCGGGTTAGGCGTCAACGGTTTCGAAGTCGCGGGCGCCGACGCAGTCTGGCATGTCGCCGGGGCCATGATCGTGGAGAATCAGGTCGTGTGTTCCAGTGGGGCCGTTGCCCAGCCGGCAGCGGTTCGCTACGCCTACGGACAGGTCGTCCCAAAAGACAAGCCGTGGAACCTATACAACCGGGCTAGATTACCAGCATCCCCTTTCATCTCACATCCTGAGATGGCGCCCTATACACCGTGAAGAGACACGGATGAAGACGTTTCATTCCGCCGAAAAAGAGAAGCTGATTCCAATGATCAGTCTTGCACCGCGACCAACAAAACAGGAGGCAGAAAGATGCATCATTCCATATCCATCATGCTTGTGTGTCTGGGGGGGCTTGCGCTCCTGCCGGAGTGCGCCGCCCAAGGCACTGGAGCGCCGGAGATGAGTAGATCCGCCATGGCTCAGAAGGGCTTCTCGTACGGCTACTGGCTTAATGGCTGGCGAAAGGCGCCTGAGGATGCCTCCCCCGATGTGCTGTGCATTGAGTCCGGACGCTACGGCCTCAAGCTGGATCTGGCTGATCTGGCGCATCCCCGCTTCGGGATGCTCGACGACGACACGGACTACGAGCGGGCCATCGCGGCAGGTGCGCAGCGCCTGAACGCGCTACAACCTGCGGATCTCGCTATCGAGCTGGAACTCGATGGCAAAGCCTACCGCGCCGTGAGCGCTCGCAAGGCGTCCGCCCGGATGTGGGAATCCGGCCGTATCGCCCAGCACTACGATCTGCTCGATGTGACATTCAAGGATGAGGCGGGTAACACCCTCCCCTGTTACGGCAGCATCGACATGGTCGCGTGGCCGGGGAATCTGACCTTCACGGCTGAGCTCACGCCGGACCTCGAATACATAGACGGGCCGTGTCCGGGCGTGGTCGGTAACGGCCTGTGCATCGTCAACAAGCCGCTGGACATCCCGCACAAGCCTGAACTTGAGCCCGAGAAGCTAACCGCCGAGTGCTGGGTCAATATCCCGGAGAAGATGAATTCGCGTGTGTACGGCTGGTTGTTGTGCAAGAATGCCAACGAGTGGGGAACGGGCAATTACGGCTTCATGTTCCGGGGCGGGGCAACCGCCGTACTGAACAACCTCGGCGGCAGGGACAAGCAGCACATGATCAAGCAGAGGGGCAGTCTGGCAAAGGGCAAATGGCATCATCTGGCACTGACCTATGACGGCACGATGATGCGCTTCTATGTCAACGGTGCAGAACACGGGAAAAAGGACATCGGGGAGAAGCGCCCACCAGCCAAAGGGATTCTGCGTATCGGCAAGCGGGCTGACGGCAACTTCGGCGTGGTCGGGGGCCTGTATGACCAAGTCCGTGTATGGAGCCGGGCATTGACGGCCGCGGAAGTCAAAGCGCATGCGGCTAAGCCGGACACCGTGGCGAACCGTGATGGCCTGGTGCTGGAACAGAATTTCGAGGCGGGGACCACCTTCTCTCCCCCCGTCTGGAACAACGCCAAACTGCGGATCGGCTTCAAGACCGGCTCCCGGAAATGGCAGAATGAGACAGTTGTTCCCGGTCCCTGGAAGCTGGGGGGAAAACAGGAACTCACGGTCAACTGCGCGCTTGACGGGGCCCCGCCGGCGGACGGGAAGGTGTCTGCCCGGGTGTCAACCCCGGATGGACAGGCGTTTCCGGCTCCTTTTGACCCGACGTTCAGCTGCTACGTTGCCGAAGTGAAAGGCCTGAAGCGATCCTATCGTGGCGGCTATGTCAAGATCACCGATCACGATGAGTTCGATATTCAGCTGGACTGTGCCGATGACGTGGCCGGAACCGTTCCCTTCCTGCTCTACCTTCGCAACCCGGCCAATATCACGGGTCTCGTTCCCATCCTCTGCCACCCGGACGGCACCCCCACGGGTGTTCACGTGCAGCTCAGCAAGAATTGGCATTACGCCCCGATTGGAGCATACCTGCGTGCTTACGTGCTGATACCCGTCAAGCCCGGCGAGAATCGCTACCGTTTGCGCATCCCCTACGGATTCTACGGCGCCCTCCCCTCCGCCAGCCACGCCCAGCTCTGCCTCGTCGGCTACGGCGGCAATCAGCGTTGGGATCAGTTAGCCCTGGCCTGCGGCGGCGAATCGATCACCTTCGATGCGGATATGAGCCTGACCAATGTGGCTGTGTGCGATGTGCGCTGCCCCTTGGGACGCAAAGGCAAGAAAGGCAACACCTGGGGCTGGACGGATGCCGGCTGGGGCGGTGACTGGCTGAGCGTCTCCAGGGACGATTGGAAGCTGACATTTGCGGAGATGAAGACGGCGTATCTCTCCCACGGCCCCTGCCTCTCGGACGTCCTCTACAAGGGGGCCTATGGCTCGGACCGAAGCGTGCTTCTGGATGCGCGCATCCAGAATCCGCGCACTGACGACTACGGCCGAACCTTCCAGAAGCTGGATTACCGGTTCCAGCGGGAACTGCCCGCCGCCAACACCTACCTGCTGAGACGGCATGGCAGGGCATTCGACAGTGTGGTTGCCTACGGGAACGCGGACGGATTACTCGCAGAAAAGCGGATAACGGCCGACCTCAAGAAGGGAGATTTGCTCATTCCAGTCACCCAATTGACGGGGCCCGGCCCCTGGTGGGTCGCATTCCCGGAACGCGACAAAGGAGCGACCGGGTACGTCTCACTGATCATCCGCGGCTATGAGGCCTCCTTCGGCGGCAGCACGTCCCGCAATCCCTTCCTGATGGTGCGCGTGGAGAAGCGCCAGGGGGACAAAGCCAAGCTCGAGACGTGGCTCGTGCCTCCGCCGGAAGTGACGGACTACCAGCCGGGGGATCGCGTGGCCCTCGACACGGAGTGGGTGCATCTGGTCACGGAGGCCGACAACTACGGCGGCCCCAGCGAAGCCTACCGCAAACACCTCGAGGCGAATCCCCGGTCCTGGAAAACGACCTACCGCGAAGTCAAAGGAAACGATCTGAAGATCGAGCTGACCGGCGGGAAGCTGCTCCAGGAACTCCCCATCGTGATTGAAGCAACAGAGCCTGAGATCTCCGTCACGATCCAAGGCGGAGTCGGGCACGTCCCAATCCGCTTTGAAGGTCTCTCGACGGCGGACGGATACGCCATCTACGAAGTGATTGACGGCGAAAAGAGAAGACTCGACCAGTCCGTCCACGGCAACGACTACTGGCAGACCGATCACGATGCCGGGTCGAACACCTACAAGATGACGTTCAACCTGCCGGTCGATGGCAAAGCCGAGAGCAAATGGGTTCTGGCGAGATAGATGACTGGAGGCAGGTCAACCCCTTGCTCCCATACGACACCTGGGAGTATTTCTGCCTGGACAAGGTGTTGTACCACGGGCGCATGCTCACGATTATCTGGGACAAAACCGGCAAGAGATACGGCCAAGGCAAGGGCCTGACCGTACTCGCCGACGGCAAACCAGTCGCTCATGCAGACGCGCTGACGCGGGTGACCGGGGACCTCAAGCTCACCTCACCGCAGTAGGAGTTGGCGACAAGATGTTCTGTAGGAAGATCGGTTGGGTGGTTGGGCTGGGACTGGCTTTCGCTTGCACACGAGTAGGAGCCGAAGACTCCTTACCACCTCTCAAGGACGGCAAAGCGCCCACGACCGTTGAGGAAGCCTGGGCCGGGTTTGACCCACGTAGAGAGCCCCTGGATGTGGAAGTGCTCAAGAAATGGGAAGAGGATGGCGTGGTGGTGGAGATCATCCGTCTCCGGGTCGGGATCTTCAAGGGCACAAAGGCGATGCTGGCAGCTGTCTACGGTTATCCGAAAGGCGCAGAAAGCCTGCCCGGATTGGTTCAGATCCATGGCGGGGGCCAGTCGGCCCAGAGCTCTTTTGTCGTGAAGGATGCCAAGAACGGCTATGCCACCATATCCATCGCCTGGGCCGGGCGGATCATCGCCACCAACTACACCGTCACCAACAAGGAAAAGGAGGTGTTCTGGGCCGGCAAAGCAGATGACCCTGATTACCGCGTAACCACCGACTGGGGTGCGGTCGACGGCTATCACCATCCATCCAGATTTGCAGGACGTCATTTCGTTCAAACCAATCCGTCGGATTGCACCAATGACGCTGTCAATTCCGCGCGCAACAGCGGTTGGTTCCTGGGTACCATGGGCGCCAGACGAGCTATCACCTTCCTGGAACAGCAGCCGCAGGTGGACAAGGACCGGATCGGTGTCTACGGGATGTCAATGGGGGCGAAACTGACTGTGCTGACGGCGGGCTCAGACTCTCGAGTCAAGGCAGCATCCCCAGCCTGTGGCGGCCTCAGTGATCTGTCCGTGAAGGGCAGGACGCTTCCCCCGATCGCTGACGACGAGTACCTCAAGCGGATTACCTGTCCCACCATCATCATGAGTCCGAGCAATGACTTCCATAGCAACGTGCAGGATATCCCCCAGGCAGTGAAGGACATCAAGAGCAGAGATTGGCGGGTGGTGAGTTCGCCAAACAGGAACCACGGCGACAGCAGCGAGTACTCCGTGGGGGCCCTGCTCTGGTTCAATCAGTTCCTGAAAAGGGAATTCACGATGGCCAAAACCCCGACAACAAGACTCACACTGAAGACGGCAGATAACGTCCCCAGCGTCTCCGTTACGTCCGACCAATCACAGATGATACAGTCGGTAAATGTGTACTACACCCAGGGCGGAGAAAGGAAGCCCGCGGAGAAATACTGGCGTGTAGCAAGGCCGGTGGACAAGGAAGGCAAGCTGACGTTTCAACTTCCGCTCGTAAGCGTTGACAAACCCCTGTGGGCGTATGCCGATGTCCAATATGCCCTGGGCCGGACTGTCGAAGGCGTCGGCTACAGTGGCGAAGCGGTCAAGACCGATTCCTATCATCTGGCATCGGTGGTGGAGATGCTGACCCCACAGGACCTCGAGAACGCCGGCGTTGTGGCGACCATTGATGAATCAGTGCTGAGAGAAGACTCTGACACATACCAACCGGGAAGTGACCTGAAGACAGCATTCCCCGCGTTCAGCTTCAGTGAAGGAATCTCATGTATTGCTGATCCAGGTCCCCGGCAGGGGATGTCAATCAAAATGAAGGACTCGCCAGACTTCGAATACGCCTGGCTTCCGTTGCTGACCTTGAATACCGCGATTGCGCCTTTCATCGGCACCGACAAATGGACATGCAGTGCCGATATCATGCTGGATGCCAAAGAACCGGTCCCAGTAACGGTTGAGTTTCGCGCCAGGGACCACAAGAAGAAGTTCACCCCGATTATCGTCGATGATACGGGCGCTATTTCAGCTCGCGGCAAGACGACGACTCAGCTATGCACGGTTGCAGCAGGCACATGGTGGACATTCTCGGTCACGTATGATCTCAATCACTCAGAGAACTATCAGGTGACCATCAAGAACGCAGAAGGGGCTGTGCTCGCGGAGGAATCCATGGAGATTCAAGGGGACGTCGGCGGCGTCAACTGGGTGGGCTTTATCGCACACGGGGTCGCCACGGGCAGTCTCTATGTCGACAATGTAAGCCTTGAGCAAGTGGGACCTTCTCAAAAGTAAGGGCAACAAACCGTGACACTCATACCACTTCGCCAACGCCTGGCACTCGTCTGTCTGAGCGCCGTACTTTCCGCGCCCGTTGCCAATGCAGCCAGTGAATACATCGACGGCGTCGCGCCCGGGGGAACCTACCGCTATGGCATCCATGAACTGAAATGGGGCAAGGACACCAACGGCAACCGTTTGATGGACCCCGGCGAGGTCCAGCGCAAAGAAAAGGGCAAATGGGTGGAGTTGGAGAAGAAGGACTTCGGCATCACGGTCAATCGTCGGCGTTCCGGCATGTACCTGCCCAATGCCTACATCTACAGAAGAACGCCGACCCGGGATCTTATGCTCTACATCGATTTCCCGGAGGACTGGAAGGCATCAGACAAGCGCCCCGCGATGCTCTGGTTCTTCGGCGGCGCCTGGAGCGTGGGAAACCCGTCGCACTTTAAGCCGGTGTCCGAGTACTTCGCCAAGCGCGGGGTCGTTGGCATCTGCGTGGACTACCGCATCGGCAGAGTGGACGGCAACGACCGCAACGACTACCGGGGGGCGCTGGACGGCAAGACGGCAATCCGCTGGGTTCGCAAGAACGCCGCGAAACTGGGCATTGACCCGGACCGGATCATGGCGGGCGGCGATTCAGCCGGGGGTCACATCCCAGTCGCAACCCAGATTCCGACCTTGAACGATCCCGATGACGACCTTACCATCTCTGGTAAGTTGGCGGCGCTGCTGATGCAGAATCCGTACGTGGTACGCATCAGTGAAGAGAGCTGGGTCTTCCAGATGGACTTCAAGACGCTGCCACCCGTGTGGATTTCCTACGGCCTGAACGACAAGGCCGCCTACAACGACAAACCGGGAAACCGGCGCGAAGAGCGCAATGGTGCGAGCTTCATTGCTGAGCTAGAAAAGGCCGGCATCCCGCTGCGGACCTACCTCAGAGAAGGCCAGGGCCACGGGTTCTGTTCCGGTCCGCATCTGGATCCCAGTACTCGCGACATCGACGACTTCCTGCAGGAATGCCGCCTGCTGCCCCCGGCGGAAGCCGAACTGCCCGACAAGATGACCGGGGCTGCGCGCGGCAGGCATATGCAGGCCGCCCTCGCCGGCAAGGTGAAGCGTGCTGAGCCAGAGATCCTGGAGTTTCCGACAAAGCCCGACAAGAGCGAAGTAGAAGAGAGAAATACGCCGTAGTCAGCGATGGCTGGCCCCACCGCTGGGAGTAGGGAGAATGAGGACATCATCCCGCTGACAGGAGAGAGTTCTGTCTCCGTGCTTCGCGGCACTGAAGGTGAACAGTACACGCCTCGTGCCCTCGCCTGGCCCAAGGCCGTGCGGGACGGAGACTGGAAGCTGGTCATGCAAAGCAAGGGAAGGCCGAAACTATACCACATCAGTCAGGACCGGAATGAGACGAAAAGCCTCGCTGCCGAGTTCCCGGATCGGGTCGACAAGATGAAGCAGTTCCATGCGAAGCTCTTGGCAGGATGAGTTCTCTTCCTCTCGAGATAGCGAGTCCGCGTTGCGGATACCGCGTGAACCCGTTGGGAATCAGCGCCGTGAACCATACCCCCAAGACGGACAGCGGTTCCATCACCATCCTGCGTCAGATCGAGAACCAGGAAGCCGAGAAGTCGCTCAAACTCAAGTTCCTGTCCGGCCAGGAAATCACGCTGACCGATCTGGTCACCGGCGCGCCGAGAACAGCAGCAGTCGGCAAAGACGGCGAGGTCCGCTTCACTATCCCAAACCAACGGCAGCTTCCGCTTCATGAAATGCTAGTAACGCGGCGATTAGCCAGCGTGCATGATCGCGCTTCGCCATGGGGACAAGCTGCCAGCCTCGGCTGGTCCGCCGAGGCGGAAACTCCGTACGGTTGCATGCGGGATACAGTGTATGGTGTTCACGCTTCAGCGTGTCTTCGTGCACGCTGATTGATCGCCAGAGTAGTAACCCGCAGGAGACGAACGACATGACGTATGGAACCCAAAGGCTCGAGGCAACGGCAGTGCTGTTTGCGATCCTCGCAATCGCTGTTCAGGCTCAAGACACCATCGGTCCATGGCGGAAAACCGACCTGTTGGCCGCAACTCCGAAGCACTACCCCTCGGATCAGTTCAATGTCCCGGGAGTGAAGTCGATCATGTATGAGGGATTGACCTATAAGGGCAAGACCACCCGTTTCTACGGCTATTACAGGACGCCCGAAGGCGCAGCGCCCGCCTCCGGCTGGCCGGCGGTGGTGCTTGTCCATGGGGGTGGCGGCACAGCCGGTGCGGGTTGGGTCGAGGAATGGGCCAAACATGGCTACGCAGCGATCAGCATGGATCTGGAAGGGCATCTGCCCAAACCGGGCGTTCCGCACAACAAGCGCCCCGGTCACCCATGGTCCGGCCCGGCCCGGGCAGGGAACTTCGAGGAAGGCAAGATCAACAAAGGACTCCCGGTCGAAGAGCACTGGTTCTACCACGCAATCGGCGGAGTGGTGCGCGCGCACTCCCTGCTGCGCTCATTCCCGGAAATCGACAAAGACCGTATTGGGATCGAGGGGTATTCTTGGGGAGGCGTACTGACCAGTGTGGCGGTGGGTGTTGACTCCCGCTTCAAGTTCGGGATTACGCACACCGGCTGCGGCTTCCTCCACGAAGGGGACAGCTATCTTGGCAAGAGCTTCCAGAGACGAAGCCCGGAGAAACTGAAGGAATCGCTGGCGCTCTACGAAGCGTCGACCTACCTGCCCAATGTCGAGTTCCCCATGCTGTGGACCTGTTCCCCCACGGATCTGCATTTCCCCCTGGACTGCACGCAGAAATCGGCGCTCGCCACCAAGGGACCTTCGCACCTCTGGGTTAAGGTGGGATGGGGGCATGCGCGAAGGCCCGAGAAGGAACCCTATGTCTTTGCCGACAGTGTCGTGAGGCGAAGCCAGCCGCTCCCGCAACGAGGCGAGCTCGTCCAGGATGGGAAGACCTGGTCGGCAACATTCACCTCCCCGTTTGCGTTGCAGAAGGCTGAGCTCTGCTACACCACCGACACCGGCGTGAGCCACAAGCGCAAATGGCACGCGATTCCCGCAAGACTGGACGCCGGCAGAGCGAGCGCCGAACTGCCGGAGGGGACCACCGTCTTCTTCTTCAACGTAACCGATGCAGACGGCCGTATGGCCAGCTCCCTGAGCCGCGAACTGAAGAACGCCAAGCCGGCGAAGCCCAAACCCCGAAAGCCCAATGTCATCGTCATCATGGCGGACGACCTGGGCTACGGCGACGTCAGTTGTTACGGTGCGACAGAAATCAGCACTCCGCATATTGACCGTCTCGCGAAAGAAGGACTGCGTTTCACCAGCGGCTACTGCTCGGCGTCAACCTGCACACCTACGCGATTCTCGTTTCTAACCGGCAAGTATGCGTTTCGACAGAAGGGCGCAGGCATCGCGCCACCTAACGCCACCGCACTGATCCAGCCAGGCACCGTGACCTTACCGTCGATCCTGAAGCAGGCCGGTTATGCAACGGCCGTGATCGGCAAATGGCATCTCGGACTTGGCAAGAAGCCTGCCCCGAACTGGAATGGTGAGTTGAAACCCGGGCCGTTGGAGATTGGTTTCGATCGCTGCTTCCTCCTCCCTACAACGAACGATCGCGTCCCCTGCGTCTACGTTGAAGACCACCGCGTACGCAATCTTGACCCTGAAGATCCGCTGTGGGTCAGTCACAGGAATATCGACAAGCAGCCTACCGGGAAAACCCACCGCAAGACCCTCAAGATGGATTGGCACCGCGGACACAATGGCACCATTCACAACGGCATCAGCCGCATCGGTTTCTTCGGGGGCGGACACAAAGCGCGATTCCGGGACGAAGACTTGGCCGACGCCTGGGTGACCGAATCGGTCAAGTGGATCAAGAAGCAGCAATCGAGTCCCTTCTTCCTGTTCTTCTCGTCCCATGATATCCATGTGCCGCGCATGCCGCATGAACGTTTTCAGGGCAAGACCAGCCTGGGGTACCGCGGCGATGCGATCGTCGAACTGGACTGGTGTGTCGGAGAACTGCTTGAGACCCTCGAGCGACTGAAGCTGACGGAGAACACCCTGGTGGTCTTCTGCAGCGACAACGGTCCGAGACTCAATGACGGCTACAAAGACGGGGCGGTGGAGAAAAACGGTGAGCACAAACCTGCCGGTCCGTACAAGGGCGGGAAATACACCGTCTACGAAGGCGGAACACGTACCCCATTCATCACGCGTTGGCCAGGCACAATCAAGCCTGGAGTGTCCGACGAAATGGTATGCACCATTGATCTGGCGGCAAGCCTGGGGGCGTTGGTCGGTCAAGATCTTGCCGACTCCGCATGTCCGGACAGTTTCGATGTGCTTCCGGCGCTACTGGGCAAGCCAAGTGCAAAAGGGCGCGGCCATCTGCTGCAACAGGGAAACAACAGCAGTAAGCTGGCGCTGCGGACGGGAAACTGGAAGCTGCTTCGCCAAGGGAAAAGATACGAACTCTATGATCTGGACAAAGACCCTGGCGAAGGCAGCAATCTATACAAGACAGCAGTAGAGATCGCCGCGAGACTCAAGACGCAGATGGAAAAGCTCGAGAGCAATGGTCGCAGCCGGCCGTAGAGGAATATCGCATGGTTACACAAGGCACTGAAGCAGCAGCAGATCGTCAGCCCAACGTCGTCTTCTTCTTCGCAGATGACTGGGGGTGGGGCGATCTGAGCTGTCACGGCCACCCCTATGTGGAGACGCCGAACATCGACCGCCTGGCGCGGGAAGGCACGGACTTTCATCGTTTTACCGTGACCAGCGGCGTGTGCTCGCCCAGCCGGACCACGATCATGACCGGCCACTTTCCGGCCCGTTACAACATCGACGGTCATTTTGCCCATGTACCGACCAATGCCCGACGCAACATGCCGGATTGGCTCGATCCCAAGGCGCCGCTCCTGACCCGCGCTCTCCAGGAGGCCGGCTACCGAACCGCTCATTACGGCAAGTGGCACCTCGCCAACGACATGATCCCCGACTCCCCGACCCCCGCCGCGTACTGCTACGACGACTACGGCGCGTTTAACTGCTCCGGCGAGCAGATGCCCTGGTACGACGACGCAAACCGAGCATCGACCTTCATTGACCGAAGCGTGGCCGAAAAGAAGCCGTTCTTCATCAACATGTGGCTGCACGAGCCCCATTGCCCCTTCCACGCCCTGCCAAAATACGAATGGCAGTTCCGACACCTGGATCGAGCGGACCAGATCTACGCCGCGGTCCTGGCCCACGCCGACGAACGCATCGGCCAGGTGCTGGATCAACTCGAACGGCTCGGCATCCTGGACGACACGCTCGTCATCTTCAGCTCAGATAATGGCCCGTCCCGCGCGGTTGAGCCGGGCGAGCCCCAGCTGCAATACGACAGCGCCACAGGCGCCGGCTGGGACAACAACGCCTCCAAAGGGATCACGGGGGGGCGGCGCGGCTACAAAGGCGCGCTCTTCGAGGGCGGGGTCGGCGTGCCGTTCATCGTCCGTTGGCCCGGCAGAGCCCCCGCGGGGAAGGTGGAAGATACTTCGCTGATCTCCTCCGTGGACCTGCTGCCGACCTTCTGCGAGGTGACCGGGGCCAAGATGCCCGACAATTATGTGCCGGACGGCGGCAGCGTCTTGGACGTACTTCGGGGCACCCCGCGGGAAAGCCGCGAGCAGCCGCTGTTCTGGAAGATTGGCGCTGCCTGGCCCCCGGACCCGAAACGCCCGGACCACTGGGTGTCCTGGGCCGTGCTCAAAGGCCGCTGGAAGCTGGTCGCCAATCATGACCTGTCCTATCTTGAGCTCTTCGATATTGCCGGAGACGTTGGCGAGAACAACAACCTGAAGGAAGAGCAGATCCAGATCGCCGAGAGCCTGCTGGGCGAGCTCAAGCGGTGGCAAACCACCCTCCCGGAGAAGCCGGTCGGCGACGTCTTCTCAAGCCTGCGGAAGGAGCTCGGGAGAAGAGTAGAACGATGAAATTGCTGAATAGAACGAGAGAAGGAGAAGATCAATGGCACTCATATCAGCACGAGATCGCGAGATTCTGAGGCAGCGGGCGCAACTCCAGCGGGAGTACGCATCGTCTCAGAAGAATGACATCATCCTGAAAAAGTGGCAGGCGCAAGCGGAAGGGCGCCGTGACTCGCCACCCGTCCGGTTTCTGGGCTCCAACTTCCGCAACGAGGTCGTCACCCCACGCCTGCAATGCGAGGGAGAGCAGGCGCGTGGGATCGAGGCCGGCTTGCTCAGCACGCTGGTCGGACGCGAGCTGTTCGACGATGATACGCCCATATCACCGACGTTCAACCTGTCTTGGCACACCCATGTGCGGCCCTTCGGGCTGGCGAGCAAGATCACCCGGGCCGACGGGGTCAACGCAAAGGGGTTTCATATTGATCCGGTCATCAACGACTTGGCTGCAGAGATAGACAAGCTGGGCGGCGGCTCCTTCGGCGGCGACCGCGAGGGCACGGCGCGGCGGTGCGAACTTGTCGAAGGTCTTTTCGGGGACATCCTGCCTGTGCGCATGGTCATGGGCAGCTTGTCGGGGGGAATCACCAATCCGCTCGTCCACCTGATGGGCATGGAGGCCTACTACATCGCCATGTTCGACTGCCCGGACGCTGTGCACGAGGTCATGGAGATGGCGACTCAGGTGTACGAAAGCTACTACGACTTCCTCGAGGACGAGAAACTCCTGGCACCGACAAATGGGTTCGCCCCCCTGGGCCAGGAGTCCTTTGCGTTCACCGACGAACTGCCGACGGACAGCGTGACACAGACAACGCAGTGCTGGGGCTTCCTCGAGTCGCAGGAAACCACGGCGGTCTCAGCGGACACCTTCGGCGAGTTTGTCTTTCCGTATCAGCAGCGCCTGGTTGATCGTTTCGGCCTGCTCTCCTACGGGTGCTGCGAACGCGTCGACGACATCTGGCCGGACTACCTGTCAACGTGGTCTAAACTGCGCAAGCTGTCCGTCTCCCCATTCAATGACGAACCACGCATTGGCGAGTATTTGCGCGGTACCCGAGTGGTTTACTACTGCAAGCCGCGAGCCGAGTTTGTTACCTGTGATGGACCGCTCAACGACGAAGCGATCACTGCCTACTTCAAAGGCGTCTGCGAGGCCGCAAGTGGCTGTCTCTTTGAGATTGCGCAACGTGAGGTGGGGACGATCTTCGGCGATTTCGAGCGAGGGCGTCGCTACGTACGTCTAGCCAAGGAAGCCGTCGACGCATACTGGCACCCGTGATTCAGGACTTCAGAGAAGTGAGAATCGGCAGAGAGCATGGATGTCATCTACTTCCAGACGGATGCAGCGGACGGCGAATCGCTCGACATCACGTAGCATCCTGACGAGCCGATCGCCCGGTCAGAGTGAAGATGGAAGCCGGAGATGGGCCGCGGGGCGGGGTGTGGGATGAGATGCTCGTGGCCCCCCATCCGATGCCGCCGCCACCGGTCTGGAGTGAGGATGAAGGTACGACCTCCTGCCTGCAAACGCTGTACTACGGTCGCGGGGAGACGACGACCGGCTGGCAGATCGACAACGAACTGTTCGCCCCTGCGAGACGCGACGATGATCCCATGCCGCCCAGGGAGACGTCGTCCCGACACCTGACTTGTTTTGTGTGGTATACTGCAATCCTGTCCGTTATCCGAGAATGAGGAGTTCAGCATGAAACACAGACCCCATTTCCTTCTTGCGGCGGCCGCTCTGTCTCTTGCGCTTGCAGGCTGTTCCCATTCCCGATCCTACACCGTCGCCCCATCGTCAGGAGAACCCGTGATGGCCGGCAAGCAGAACTCGGATGGAGATGTCACCAACCTTCTCGTTGACTGCAGCCACAACTATTCGTTTAACCTGTCCAACGCGAGCCGGACGCAGGACGAGATCTTCCCCGGGATTAACGTCCTCACCAGCGGACGGACCATCCACAAACTGAATCTGGCCCCGATCAATGCGTTGGTGGTTCTCATGGACGGGAAGCTCCCGTACGAGCCGGCGGACGCGCCCTATCTGCTCGAGTACATCGAGAACGGCGGCGGGTTGTACGTCGCGGCCTCCACCAGCGGGCTATACGCCGACTCGTGCCGAGCGTTTCTCGAAGTGCTCGGCCTGAGAGATGCCGGGCCGCGACTGAGCAAGAACCTCAAGAACTGGGGCATCTCGGCGCACGCTCCGAGCGAGCTTGTGTTCCCCATCGACGGAAAGTACGAACGCTTCACATCCCGGGTCGGCCCTTGGGCCGACTACAGCCGTGGCTCGGTGAGCTTCGAGGTGTACGGCGATGGCGAGTGCCTGCACAAAGGCCAGGTCCTCAGCAAGGGCGTCCGGGAGAGCATCGATGTCAGCGTCAAAGGGGTCAAAAAACTGCGTCTCGTGGCCACCGATGGCGGCGACGGCAAAGCGGCCGATGGCAGCATCTGGTTCGATCCCCGCCTGGTGACAGCCGACGACGACTCCGAGCGTGTGCTCCTCAAAGACGCGACTTCGGTGAAAGTGGGCTGGGCAGAGGCGACCCAGGATCAGCACTTCAATGGCAATCCGCTGGGTATCGAGCGTGCCGCAGACATGGACAAGGGTGCCCAGTCGGTTGTGGCTGCATCGCACGCCGCCGCCGTTCCGGGAGCGACGTTCAGCCCGGCCGGCAAACTCCCGAACATCGTGCCGGTTGATACCGACAAGTGGGAAACGGTGTACCAGCTCGATGGTGAGCCGGTGGTGCTGGCCCGGCAGTACGGCCAGGGCACGGTCATCGTGGATCTGACCGGGCAGTATTACGCCTCCAACGGCCAGAAGGAACCGAGTGTGGCTGTCATGCGCAAGATGATCGAGGCTATGAGTGCCGACAAGAAGGTCGACGCGCTTAAGGGTGGAGGCGGATGGCAGTTCAGCGAGGGCTATCGCTGGGATCTGATCGCCACCACCGACGACGGCCTCCGTGTCCATCACAACGAATACAGCAAGATGTATGTCCCCAATGACGTCCATGCCTACCAGGAGGCGGTCAAATACCTCACTGAGCTCACAGGCCTGACCGAGAAGCACAAAGCCGCCCAGATCAAGGAACTGAACGACCGCAAAGCCAAGTACCAGATGGGAACGCAGGTCGATGTCGACATCAGCGGTATACAGGAGCTCACGCTGATCACGACCAACGGTGGCAACGACATCCATTCGGATCACGCCATCTGGGCCGATGCTTCGTTCGTCGATGCGGCTGGCAACAGAACGAAGCTGCGGCTGGCCGACGCTTCATCGGCAGAAGTCGGCTATGGGGCCCCGACAGAAGACGCGCTGCCCGGCGGCGAGCCCTTCTCCATCGGCGGGCGCGTCTTCAAGACCGGCGTCTTCCTGCACGCCAATGCCAAGATGGTGATCCCGACCGATGGTGAGTACGTTCGATTCACGTCCTGGGTCGGCTGTAACGACAAGGGATACGGGAGCGTGGGCTTCAAAGTCATCGGCGACGGCAAAGTCCTCTGGAATGACGGGAAGGTCTACTACGCCGGCACTCCGGGTGGCAACCCCAAGGACGTCAACTACATCCCCGAAGGCATTCTCTTCCAGCTCAAATACCTCGCCTGCGTCGGGGCCGGGTTCCTTCTCCCGCAGGGCTCCGCCGTGGACCTCCCCCCGGCACTCAAAGACGACTGGCAGGTGCACCTGGGGATGTTGTCTCATGAGATGGGGCACGCCTGGAGTTTCCCGTTCTGTGAGAAGATCGGTGAGGAAGCGAGCGCCTTCATCTTCAACAACCTCGTCCTGCATCGTCACTACGGGCAGAAACATGGGGACTCCGTCACACGACGCCTCATGAACTACCTGAAGAACGATGACCTGGATGACATCGATCTGGCTAAGAGCGCCAACAACTTCAAGTACTACATGTTCATCGACCTGATGATCCGTGAGTACGGCGAGAACGTGTGGAAGAACTACAACCTGCTCAAGTACGCCTTGCTGAACAAAGAGGGGGCCGTATGGGATGCTCATTCCACCGCTTGGCTGTGGAGTGTGGCGACCGGGGAGGACCTGTTTGGCGACTTCCAGAGGGCCTTCGGGACCTCCGTCGCCAAAGACAACGTGAAGCTCCCCGAAAAGGCGATGGCGGCCGGCTTTGATCCCATAGCGGTCGGCGAACTGTACGACATTCCCATGCTCCGGCTCGAGCAAAAACGGGATATCTTCAGTAAGCTCAAGAGCTTTACCGACGTCCGTGCATTCTATGCCAAGGAGCACGCTGAGAAAGGCGGCCCCGCCAAAGAGGGGTAGAATGGATAGGAATTCGCTTTTCGCCCACGGCGGGGGATATGGCGCGGTGTTGCGGATCCTCACTCATCTCAGCAAACACTCGAGCAACCGCCGGGTGAATCTGCAGATGACTTCTTTCATTTCGCGCGCGCTTCTACTGTCGACTCGCCGGTCTTGCGGTAAGTCAGATAGGTCTCGAGCAGCTCGGCAACCGTATCCTTGTACTTCGGGCTGTTAAGCAGGTTTTGCTCGGGATCTTCAGTCGGATTCTCCTTCAGGTTGAAGAGTTCAAGAGGCTTGAGACCCTTCAGATTCTTCTTCGACTGGGCTTTCATGATCAGTTTGAGGTCACCTTTCCGAATGGCGTACCGGGGCCCGTTCTGGCTCTGATGCATCAATACCTTGTGTCGCTCAACGGGTTCCTTGCCCGTCAGCAGCGGGATCAGATTCAAGCTGTCCTTGACCTTCGTCCGGTCAACGGGTTGGCCGGCAAGATGCGCCAGCGTCGCCACGATGTCATGTGCCACCACCGGTTCCCGGCTGATCGTGCCTGGCTTGATCTTCCCGGGCCATACGGCGATGAACGGGACGCGGTCGCCACCTTCGTAGATGGCGCCCTTGGAGCCTCGTAAACCGTGGCTTGGGTCGTGGCCTGCCTCGCCCGCCTTCTTGTCGGGGCGCAGCCCGCCATTGTCCGAGGTCAGGATGAACAACGTGTTCTGCCACCGCTCCGTTTCTTTCAGAGCTTTGATGATCAGGCCGACCTGGGTGTCCAGTTCCTTGACCATGTCGCCGTGGACCCCTGGTGTGGTTCCTGCGATCTTGACGCCGTCCAGTTCTTCGGTCGGCGTGTGCGGAATATGCACGGCCTGCGAACAGTAGTAGATGAAAAACGGCTGGTTCGGTTTCTCTTTGGCCTGTTTCCTGACGTAAGCCACGGCCTTCGCCGCCAGCCTTGGCCCGGCTATCGTCGGATCCCAATTGCTGTCGCCCATGAAGGACTTGTCCCGAAGCTTTCGTGAGACGGCGTAGCCGTTCTGCTTGGGCCCGACGCTAACCAGCTTGCTGTCTGGGTTAAGCTTGTCCCACCGGCCGTTCTCGTAATAGACCAACGGCGTCCCCTGGATGCCCGACGGCAGCTCATAGGCATAGTCGAATCCATGGTGGTTGGCGGCTTCATAGATCTGGCGCCAGTCGGCCTGTGCCCTGTTATTTCGGTTGGCAGTCTGACCATCGGTCGTCTTGAGCCGGCCGCCACATCCCCACTTGCCGAAGAACGCCGTGGCATATCCGCCGGCCTTGGCGATCCGAGCACTGGTCGTGAACTTGCCGTCTATCCCTGTCCGGGCAAAGGGTGTCCAGCAACCGAAAGGCTGGTAGTCCCGCCACGAGTAGTTGCCCGTCAGCATGGAGAAGCGGCTGGGTGCGCAAAGCGAGTTCGGTGCACGCGCGTCATCGAACCGCATGCCGGTTTCTGTAAGCTTGTCCATGTTCGGGGTCGGAATGGGCGAGGCTTGCCCCGTCCGCTCCCCGTGGTAGACATTGATATCGCCAGGCCCCAGATCGTCGGCAAAGATGACAACCACATTGGGCTTGTCGGCAGCATAGACGCCTGCTGAAACCGTCCCCGCCAATACAAGAAGCCTCAGTGATTTGATTCCGGACATATTCGTTTCTCCGAATGGCTATTTCATCAGCTTGGGTTCTGTAGGTCCTCTTGCCGCCAGCCCTGTTACTTCTTTGGCACTCAGGCTGCGGGCCCAGATAGAAGGATCATCAAGGGCGCCCTCGTAGGGTTTGGCGCCAAGAGCAGTCACGGCATCACGGCTGAAGCCGAAGCCCCCGAAACTCATGCGAACGGCCTGGTTAAAGCGGAGGGCCTGGTCCTTTCCGGCAAGCTTCGTTGGCATGGCCTTCCCGTCAATAAAGAGCTTGACTTCAGAAAGCTCGCATCCGTCTTGTGGCATAACTGCGGCGAGGTGGTGCCACTTGCCGTCGCTCAATGACGCGGCGTCCACCAGCAGGCGCTGGGCTTTGGAGATCACCACCTCGGGCAGGCCCCCGTTCAAGTGCAGGTTCAAAAAGCCCTTCAGCGAATTGCCCCAGATGGAGCAGGAATTGATCAGCACCTGGTTGGCGTCCGAGGTTGTCTTCAGCCAGAGGGCATAGGAGACGGCGTGCTCACCATAAAGCGGCCCCATTCCCCAGATGGCCATGCGGCTGTCTTTGCTGAACGCGCCCGCCTTGCCGTGAACGCCATCGACTCGTCCGATACCGGCGCTGAGCGCGCTGTAGTGGCGCCCGAACGCGCCCTTGTTCGGCAGCACACGCGTACATTTCTGTCCTCGGACCGCAACGCCCGAGCCATCCTCGGTCTTGCCGCGAAGGCCCATGACCGGCCAGTCCGTCAGTGGGTGGTCCTCTTCGAAGGTGAAATGGAACAGCCTGCCCTTGGGGTCGAGAAAGGCGAGCTCACCGTCGGTCGTGAAAGTCGGTTTGCCTCCTGATTTGTCGACAACGAAGCGTCCCGTCTTCTCGTATCTGCCATCCGCTGGCCTGCTACCCGTCTGGTTGTAGCAGGTAATCTCAACCCGGTCGTCAGTGACATCAACGGTTTGGAGGTTCCTGAAGAAATTGCCGCGACTGACAAGTTGGACCAGATTGGACTCAGGGTCTTTGGTCAGCGTGTTGGCATGCACTTCGCCGGCGAAGTAAATGTCGACCTTGTGTTTGCGCATGGTCTTCCACAGTTCACTCTTCATTCCCCTGTCCATGAGCATCCCGCTGCTGTTGACCTTGCGTACGGGATGGATGGCCGGCAGGTGCGACTGCACGAAGATGTGCTTGATACGCGCGTCCTTGCGGGCCGCCGTCAGCAGCTTCTCAAGCCAGGCCAAGTGCTTGCCGACCACAGCGCCGCGGACACTCCCCTGCGGGCCGATCGTCTTGTCCGGATGTTCCTGATGGAATACGTCCAGGGTTATGAAGAGGACGTTCTTGTGGCGGTATGCGTAGGACGTGTCCTGGTAAGGCGTACCCATGGGGCGCGACGGTGCGCTGCCAATTGGCTTGCCGTACCTGAACGTCTTGCCGTCCGCCTCGAAATTGTATTCCTTCGCCATGGCCTGCCGAAACTGGGGTTGGCAACGTGACACGGCCGACTTCGCCGGCCATGGGTTGTCGCCGAGTTCGTGGTCGCCCGGCGCCAACAGCAGCGTGTCGTAACCGCCTTTCCTGAATGAGTTTATCGTCCCGGCGTAGCACAGGTGCCCGGCCTGCAGAATCGACTGCTCGGGAGTCAGGCCGGGCTTGAATTTCCTGATGAATTTCCTGGTATCCCAATGTCCGCCCTGAGTGTCACCGGGCATGAGGATCAGTTCGCCGCCGAACGTCTTCTTTAGCGTGGTGATGTTCGCGACGTCCTGGGCTACGGCCTCGGCAAACCAATCCGGGTTGTTATTCGTCTGGATGTACTTCTCAGCCGAGTGCCAATCCGCCAGCAGGATGAACCTCCAGGGCTCGGCAGCGGTTGCCTGCAAAACCAGGGCCAACAGAATGACGATCGCAGAGGAAGTCTTGTACATGGTGGACTCCACTATTTCACAGAGAAATTGAATCCGGTCAGCTTGTTCAACGATTTGAGGTGTTGCCTGCGCACATCCTGATGCTTCGGGTCGGTCGCGAGATTGGTCCACTCGTACGGATCCTCATCGTGATCGTGCAGCTCTTCCTTGACCGTTGTTGTAACAGATGTTGCCTTTGAACGCAGGGAGCTGCTTCCACGACTTCCACGCGGAACTGGCACTGTGCGGATAGAGCCCGTGGAGCATGCCGTTACGGCTTGGAGCGCATGCGGGGAAGTTGCAGTACGCCCGGGAGAACAGCGTGCCAGACTTGGCCAGTTTCTCCACCGCAGGGGTCTTGGCCTGTGGGTGGCCACCGAAACCCGTGACATAGTCGTTGAGATCGTCACACATGATGAACAGGACGTTGGGCTTGTCTTGAGCCCAGCTGGTCATGCAGAGCGTCTGCATAACCAGAATGATACAGAACGGGGTCCACCGGGATATTGCTTTTAGCAATATTCATCTTGTCTCTTTGTCCCTTTTCTTCTGCCGCTTCTCCGCTTCTTTCTTCCGCTTGATCTTAGCCTGCCACTCCGGCGTATGGATAAGTCCGAGGAAGCGGGGCTCGACCAGCTCAGAATCCCATTTGACCCGCAACGCCTCCAGCGTCTGGACGGTCTCGGGATGCTGCGAGGCAATGTTCCTAGCCTCGCCAATGTCCTTGTCGAGGTCGTAAAGCACGACGCTGTTTCTCTTTCTGTACCGATGCATTTTGTAGTTGCCACTACGGACGGTGTGCACGCCACCGTCGAACTTACGTAGGTAAATCGCTTTGTGCGGCGTGCCGTCATTCTCCCCGGTCAAGTATGGGATCAGATTGACGCCGTCGAGCGGACGCACGGGGTCGGCTTTGACGCCGGCCAGGTCGGCGATGGTGCCCATGATGTCCAACGAACTGACGGGCTTGTCGAAGTCCCTTCCAGCGGGAATTACTCCCTTCCACTGTACGGCGAACGGGACGCGGAAGCCGCCGTCATACGCCGAACCCTTGCCGCCGCGCAACGCACCGTTATCCGAGCCGTTCTTCTTCTCGGGCCCGCCGTTGTCCGAAAGGAAAAAGACTATGGTGTTCTCTGTCAGCTTTAGCTCATCCAGCTTGTTGAGAAGTTCTCCGACACCGTCGTCAACACAACTGACCATGGCTGCATACGTTTTGCGTTTGCCGCTCAATTGCGGGAAACGCTTGAGGTACTTCTCAGTAGCGTGCAACGGCCCGTGCGGGGCATTGTAGGACAGAAACAGGAAGAACGGCTTCTTCTGGTTGGCTGTAACGAACTCCACAGCAGCCTCGGAGAACTCCTCGGTCAGATACTTTCGTGGCGGCACCGCCGTGTGATTCTTCAGTATCCAGGTGCAATAGCTTTCGCTCTCATTCTTGGCGGCATAGCTGTCTTTGAGAGTCAGTAGATCGGGGAAGTACTGATGGCCGCCGCCAAGATGGCCGTAGAAAGTGTCGAAGCCGCGATTGAGGGGATGGTTGCTCTTATGTGCGCCGAGATGCCATTTGCCGACCACGCCCGATACGTAACCCACAGGCTTGAGCGCCTCGCCAATCGTGCGTTCCTCTTTGGGCAATCCCATGTTGGGGTCCTGCGTTCGGTACTGCGGATTGCGCTCGAACCCGAAACGCTGCCCGTAACGACCCGTCATGAACGCGGCCCGGCTGGGGCCGCAGACGGAATAGCCCACGTACCCGCTGGTACAGCGCACGCCGCTTTTCGCTATACGGTCGATATTAGGTGTCGGGATGTCCTTGCATCCGTTGAACCCGACGTCGGCATAGCCCATGTCGTCGGTCATGATCACCACCAGGTTCGGGCGCTCGGCGGCCAGCAGAAAGCCGGCGCTGAGAAACACGAGTACCCCCACGAACAGGCCGTGTCGGCGGCGTTTTCGGGGGGAGCGGTGGAAAGGGCGCCGTCGCACGGTCGCACGGTCTGGGGTCTGGCAACTCACGGCCAATGGGGGAACGCTGCTGTGCATAGTACCTCACGTTTCTCGGTCCACGCGCCCCGAGGCACGTATCTGGTATGTCACGCCCTTTCAGGGGTTGGCACATGCGCCGGGGCATCCCCCAGGGCGCATGCCCTAGGCTGGTATACTCCGCCCCGTTGGGGCTACTCCTCGATCCTCGCTACTCGTAGCGAAGCTCATACATCCTCCGCCCGATCGCCCGGGCGGCTTGGATCGTCTCGGGGTACGGCGTGTCGCAGATATCGACGAAGCCGATCTGGTAGTTCTCGCCATCGGCACGACCGGTTACTGCCTGCTCGCGGTACTGGAACCAGTGCGTGCCGACGATGTTCGGGTGTTTGAGGGCCTGGGTCAGGAAGTGTGTGTAGGCATGCGCGCGTTGCTCCTGGTTCGGCACGGCGCGCAGGCCGGTGTGCAGCATGCCCCGGTCCAGGGCGCCAAAATGGAACTCGCCGATAATAATCGGGACGTCCGCCCCCTTGATTGCCCTCAAATCGGCGGGCGAGAAGCGGTAGCGGTTGATCCCGAGCACGTCGCAGTGCTTAGCCGCGGCCGCGGCCGCGTGGCGCGGGCCGCCAAACGGCTGCATCTGCCCGTGCAGACGACTACCCAGATACAGCTTGTTCGGAGCCGCGTCTTTGACCGCCTCCCGGACGATTCTGAAGTACTCGTTCGGGGGCATGACCTCGTTCCAGCGAAGCTCGTTGTCGACGAAATACCCGATGCACCACGGATCCTCGCCGGTGGTGCCGCGCTCGGACTGCAGGCGCCGCTTGAGCACCCGGCGCAAGATCGCCGGGTCTTTCCAGGCGCTCTCTGCGTCTTCCCCCCAGCCGTAATGGACGGCGACTACGTAGGGCGTGCGCCCTTGGCGGCAGACCGCCATGTCCGACCAGTTGGCGATCGTGTTCATACCCCAGCTGCGCAGGCGCCGGTGCGCGACGTCCGCGGTCTGTGCGGACCAATCGGCGCCGTACTTGGCGTGCAGGTTTGCCGTCCCCAAGCTCAGGCCCTTCTTGTCGAGAAACGCTTCCGGAATGGCCTCGAAACAGTGCTCCCGACCAGTGGCTTTCGTGGTTCCTCCGCGAGTGTGGACCCCTGTGATCCCGTGTGACCAGAACAGGTAGCCCTCGGGATCGACCAGCCACCACTTGCCGTTGAGTTTCTGCGTCCGGAAATGCCCGGTGGCGTCCAGTTTTGGGCCCTCGAGCCAGCCGCCGTATCGGCTCCGTTTCGCCGGCCCCGGGTGCGCAGCGAGGTCCGCCGCTTCCCGGGCGCGCGCCGCCGTCAGGTCTTCCGGCGTGCGGGTCTTACCCGGCCAATCGCGGTGTTTGAATTGCCCGAATTGGTCGACGAACGGGAAGAACGTCGCTTCCGTTTCCGCGGCGAGCGAGCCGTAGCGACCGCGCGCGTGGATGGTTGTGACCCGAACCGTCGCGCCGACGGACACGCCATCGAGGTCGCGCAAGACCAGGGAGCGGATCCGGCGCGCGTCCGGGCCGGCCCAGTGAGCGATGTGACCGCCGGGAACCCCGTTCATCCCGGTGAACTGGTCCTTCCGGCGGTCGGTCAGGTCGTCTTTCTTGCGCGGCAGCAGAATCAGCATGGTCCCGGACTGACCCGCGGGCAAGTGCAGAAAGCCGTTGGTCATCCACCGGTTGTTCAGGGTCCCGGTCAGAGTCACCGGACCCGGACCCGAATTCTCAAGCGCCACGGCAACCGCCACGTGCGCGCTCACGTCCCAAACGCCGTCGCCGGGAGTCAGGGAGGCCCCCGCGCCGGCGGCCGGGAAGGTCACCGCCAGCGCACCGTCAACGACCGCTGCCTCCGCGCCGAGAGGCGTGACCGGTACCGGCGTGGCCCCGAAATCGACCAAGAGCCGCTCGGCCGGGTCAACGCCGCAAAGCCCGGCTAGTGCCGGGACAGGGGGACTGGCTGGCGTCATGTCTTCTCCTTTGGCAGTCGGTTCGTCGGTTACCTGGCAGGACACCGTCAGGCACGCCGTCGCGGCCACGGCCGTGGCCAACCGGCGCCGGTGCCTGTGCCAACACGCTGGAACGGATGCGGTAGGGCTCATGTGTCCCCCTGTTCGGGGCTGACTGTGTTCCCGGGAACCAGGCATGGTGCAATGCGCTCATCCAGGCGCTCGCGACTGCCCGCGAGCAGCTCGAGCAAGCCCTCCGCTCCGCGCCGGAAGACCTCGCCCATGCGCAGGTCAACCGACTCCAGACGCAGTTGGTTCGGCAACGGCAGCTCAAGGTTGTCGCAGCCGATAGCGGCAACGTCCCGGGGGACCTGCAAGCCGGCGGCGAGCAGGGCAGGAAAGGCCGCGTAGAGCATTAGGTCAGGCGCAAAAACGCTGTCTACTTCGCCGGCCTGCAGAGCGGGGATGTGTTCCTGGATGGCCGTATAGGCGTGCGCGGCGTCAGCGCAGATCACCTGAGGCACCGATGCTTCGCCGAGGGCATCACCGAAGCCGATGTAGCGCGCCTGGTGCACCGCGCTGCTCATCGTTCGGGTCAGAACCAGCGGCCGCGCCAGACCGGCTTCAAGTAAGCGCTTGCCCGCCAGCCACCCGACGCCGTGCTCGTCGACCACAACCCGGTTGAGCGTCGGATCCGGGCAGTGCTGCGCACAGCAGACAACCGGCTTGCTACTGGCGGTTACCAGTTCCATGACCGGGGGGCGCATAGCCAGGTCAAAGAGCACGATCCCGTCACTGTCAGCGGCGTCCAGCTCGCGCGCCAGCTCGCGCCGGTCCGAAAAACGCTTCATCACCAGCGTGTACGGCGAGGGATTGATCGCGTCCACAACCGCGGCTACGGCGTCCGCGTAAAACACCCCGTAAACCCGTGCCATGCCCTGATACATCGGCGCGTAGGCAAGCAGGAGAATCGTGCCGCTGCCGTTCCGGCGCAGGGCCGACGCCGCCTTGTTTGGTCGATAGCCGTACTTGTCAGCCATCCGCAGCACGCGCTCTCGGGTGTGTGCGCGCACCGACTCGGGACGGTTGAACACCTTCGAAACCGTGCCCTCGCTGACCGCGGCCAGCTCGGCGACCCGCCGACGGGTAATGGGACCTGCTTGCGTCATATTCAAATCCTAAACGCTTCGTGTCACTTTCTTGAAGTTCGCCTGCAAACATGCGACAGTCAAGTCTTCAGGACACAGAACCTGACACGTGTCACCCAGGCTGTGGAGGCGGACGGGAGGGCCAAGCTGATGAGACCGGTCAAGGCGTCTCGGATGAGGAAGATGCTGGCCATTCTCGCCGACACAGAGTAGATCGCCCACTCGGAGCCCCCTTTCCCGGCCTAGTGGTGCCCGGCGGGAATTTGGGCCCATGCGCGGGTGGATGGTTGATGAGCATCTGGCGGGGCGATCGTGAGGCGATATGGATATCGGTGTCGATCGCCCCGCCGGATGATCGCAGCCAGGCGCCCGCCCGAAGGGTTGCCCGGATTCCTGACGTATGCTCTGAACCACGGTTTTCCTGCCTGTTGTCTGTGAGAGACGTGGATACCGACAGACAACGAGGAAAGGGAAGCGCGATGTCCGATCAGCGCGGCCTGAGTGTCCCTCCCTCCCTTGGACTTGCCACCTGAGGTGATCGTGGCCTTGTGTGGCTTGCTTCGCCGCCAAACAATCACTGTGCGCGAACGCCGTCGTCTCGGGATTGGGGTACCAGTTTTGCTCCCGGAGCCTGGCCAGTACCGCCTCCCTGCTGGGGCACACCAGGCGCACCGTACGCCGCTGGCATCGACGGGCTTTGGTCTTGGTTGAGCACCTGGCGCAAGCAAGTTCTCCCCTGTCTGGCGGGGACTTCCGACGGTTGCTGCTGAGCACCGTTGCCGACGCTTCTCGCCCTGGAGGCCCACCCGCTTACAGCGCTGAGCAACAGTGTGCGATCATTGCTCTTGCGGTGCGCAAACCGGATGAGTTCGACCTCCCCATCCAAGAGTGGAGCAACCGTGAACTGGGCTTGGTTGCCGAACGTGAGGGGAGTGTGTCGGGGATGTCGCCACGCACGGTCGGCCGCATTCTGGACGAGGCCGATCTAAAGCCGCACCGAATCAAGTATTGGGAAAACCCGACGATCGAAGACGAGGAGGCCTTCAGGGCGGAAGTGGCCGACATTTGCGCGCTCTACCGAGACGCACCGAGAAGAGCCATCGGATGCGCTTTGCCTACACCCCCAAGCACTGTTCATGGCTCAACCAGATCGAGATCTAGTTCGGGATCCTTGCCCGCAAGGCGTTGCGTCATGCCAGCTTCGCGTCCATCGACGAACTGCGGGAGCGCATCCTGCGTTTCGTGGACTACTTCAACGAGACGATGGCTCGGGCATTCACCTGGACATACACTGGGAAGCTCCTCAAGGCCCGAGCGGCATCCGTTGCATCGAAGACACCCACCCGGTCCACGGTACCGGAGCTTCCTCCTTGCCCGGAAACGGTGCGCTGTCGGTTGTGTGGACCCAGTCCTCGAAGCAACCCGCCCTTCGGGTTACCAGCTCTTGGCGCCCAGCCGTCCCGGCGCTCCCCGCACGTACTTCAGTACGCACGCGAACCACAGGAACAACTGACCATCCAAGATCTGGCAACGCATGGGCCCAAATTCCCGCCGGGCACCACTAGGCCAAAACGTACACAAACGAGGGGGATTTCTGACATTGAGTAGACGTCCCACAGAGATTACCATACACACAGAGTCGTAAGACCATGCGCATGGTTTGAAGAACATCCAGCATGATCGGTATCCTGAATTGTGCAGTTCGGAGCTCTACGATGTCTAAGCTCTGTCTTTCTGTTCTGTCCGGCTTCGTGATTTCCTGTGTCCCGGTGGTTGCAGCCGGCCCAGGCCGCGGCGCCTATGCCGAACGCAAGCCGGACGCGATGTGGACGTATAGGGAAGTCGCGGGCAAAGCCCTGCAGCTCTCGGTGTTCCTCCCTGCGAAGTACGCAGAAGGCAGGCAGTTCCCGGCCTTCGTCGTTTTTCATGGCGGAAGCTGGACAGCCGGAGAAGCCAGTTGGCACTATCCGGACTGCGCCTACTGGAGCGATCGGGGGATGATTGCGGTGTCCGTCGACTACCGACTACGCAAGCGTGACAACGTCCAAGTGCCGTTGGAGTGCGTCAAAGACGCGAAGTCCTCAATCCGTTTCCTCAGGAAGAACGCCGCCAAGTTGAAGGTGGATCCGGATCGAATCGTCGCAGCCGGCGGCTCGGCCGGCGGGCAGCTGGCCGCAGCAACCGCCATGATCGCCACCCCCGACACCAACGACGACCAGTGCGACCTGTCAATCTCATGCGTGCCTAATGCCGTCATCTGCTACAACCCCTGGTACAGATGCGCGCCCGCGCTGTCGCCGCCGAAACACGTCCGAGCGGGACTGCCGCCGCTTATCAGCTTCCTGGGCGACAAAGACCCGACGCCGGTCAAGGACCTGGTGAGTTTCCACGATGCGCTGGTGGCGGCCGGAAACGCCTCGGAGCTGTATATCGGACACGGTGCCGGACATGGGTTCTGCAACGGCAGGAACCCGCGCAACCCGTTCTTCTATTGGTCACTCGAGCTCACAGACCGGTTCCTGGTCAAACACGGAATACTAACCGGGAAACAGAGCATTCAACGGCCATCCGGTCTCCCGCAGGTCACGTCCGACGCCTACGTCGCGCCCTACAACTATGACGGCATCGCGACGGGTAAGGTGCTGGCTGAAATCCGCAGTACCCGTGTGTCGAACGGGATTGTCATTCTCGTGGGCGCAGCGGACACCACGTATGATGAGGCCGACAAGTCTGGCTTCACGGTCGTTGGCCTCGAAACGGACCGGGAAAGGGTCGAGCGAATCCGCAGGAGAGTTCAGAACCGGGACAGCTATGGGCGGGTGTCCGCGTCCCTATTCGATGGCAGCACCATTCCCTGCGTGAACGGGCTGGTGAACGTCGTGGTGGTGGAACAGGACGGCCTGGGCGATACCGAAATCACGCGTGTGCTCGTCCCGGGAGGCATGTCATTGGTACTGAAAAATGGCGAGTGGCAGAAGCGTGGGAAGCCTTGGCCGGTGGACATGGATGAATGGAATCAGTACCTGCGCAGTGCCGACAACAACGCGGTCTCAAGAGACAAAGTCGGGCCGCCCCAGAGACTGAAATGGACCGGTGGGACCCGTTGGGGACGGTCTCACATGTCAGCCGTCACAGTTGTGTCGATGGTTTCGGCCGCTGGGAGACTGTACACGATCGAGGACCTGGAGACCGTGGAGCACTCGCGTCTACCGGGAAAGTACTCTCTCCTTGCGCGAGACGCGTTCAACGGAATGGAGCTCTGGAAACAACCCCTCGCAGGCAATTGGACCTCACAGGGCTACCTCAAGTTCATTTCCACGCAGTACCAGCGCCGGATCGCGGCGATCGGCGACAGGGTCTACTGCCCGTTGGGCATGGGCGAACCGATCAGCGTTCTCGATGGCGCAACGGGGCAGGTCTTGAGGGATTACCCAGCCACTGCGAGGGTACAGGAGTTTGTCCATGATCGCGATATGATCTACGCTGCGGTGGGCGAGCCGTTCGGCATGAAGGCCTCTAAGGACGCCCAGGTCAAGCTGCTGGCCGTCGGTGTTTCGGCTGGTCAGCCCCTCTGGGAACGACAGATCAGCGACGACGGAGGGTACATGGGGGGAACGCTGGCGGCGAAAGACAATGTGCTGGTCTACTGCACCAGGACCTCGATCCGCTGTGCCGAAATCGGCACGGGGGAGGATCGCTGGCAGATCAGACACGAGGCCTTGATCCCGAAGAGGAAGAAGAGCGTGGGGGTCTGGTTGGGAAATGCCGTCAACAACCTGCAGCCGACCTTGGTGCTTTCCGACGACATGCTCTATTGCTCCACTCTCTATGCGGTGACGGCCTACCGCCTCAGCGACGGGGCACGGGTCTGGGCTGCAGACAATGTGCCCAACTACGGGAAGCCCTCCGACATCTTCCTTGCCGCCGGACTTGTCTGGACCGGCCTCATGACCGGTCACGATCTGGAGACCGGCAAGGTCGTGCGCACGCTTGAGCAACAGATGAAGGGCCCAATGAGCCACGACCGGTGTTACCGCAACCGCATTACGGACACGTATCTCATCAACTCCAAGAGCGGGGGCGCCGATTTCCTGCGCCTGGACGGGAAAGGGGAATTCCCTGCGCCTTGGGTTCGGGCCACCTGCGGCCTGGGCGTTGTTCCGGCTAACGGTTTGCTCTATTCCTCGCCGTACTCCTGCACCTGCGAGATCGGCATCATGCTTACCAGTTTCAACGCACTCTATGATGAAAGCCGTTCGCGGGGGAAGACCCCTGACCTCGACGCAACCCCCAGACTGATCAAGGGGCCGGCTTACGTCCGACCAGCGGATGCTGCCAATGCAACAGAAGACGATTGGCCAACCTATCGGAAGACAAACTCCCGCAGTGGGGCAACCGCTTCAGAATATGACGGGGAGCTCAATGTGACCTGGCAGACAAAGCTGTCGACCACGCCGACCGCACCCGTTGTCGTGGGCGACAGGGTGTTCGTTGCGGCCCGTGACAGTCACATCCTCTACGGCCTGTCACGTAAGACCGGGAAGATCTCCTGGACCTTTACGGCAGACGGCCGCATTGACTCCCCTCCGACTTACTATCGTGGCTTGCTCCTCTTCGGCTCAAGGGCGGGCTGGGTCTACGCCGTTAACGCCAATGACGGTACGCTCGCCTGGAAGTTCATGGACCTGCCGGAGAAGCGACTGATCAGCGCGCGTGGTCAGTTGGAGTCAGCGTGGCCGGTGAACGGCAGCGTCATGGTGCACGCGAACCTCGCCTACTTCGCCGCAGGACGGCAGTCCTTCATCGACGGCGGTGTTGTCGTCTACGCCCTCAATCCACTCACCGGGAAGGTGCTGCATCGTCGTCGGATGTATGGGCCCGTGGACGATAAGGGATTTCACATCCCCAGGAAGGCCGGCTTTCGCAGCGAGGGATTTAAGTCGGGCATCTTCTCGAGCGAACATGATCTGCTCTTTATTCGTCATCAGGCCTTCAAACCGGACTTGACGCCCGTTCCCCTGGATGACATCACAAGCACCCACCTTCTGGCTTCCCCCGGATTCCTTGACGACACGCCGCAGCACCGTACCTACTGGTCCATCGATACTGATCTCCATTACGGCCCGGGGAACGGCAAGCCGGGGGCCGGTCCGCAAGGCGATATTCTCTGCTTTGAGGGTGACGTCTTTTACGATGTCAGGGGGTATCTTCCGGGGCGACACAGCACGACGTTCAAGCCGCAGAAGGGCTGCACGTTGTTCTCAGGGGAGCGCGCAAAGGGGGAGAAGCCAAGAAACTCTGAGCTCTTCCCGAAAAAGGGGCAATGGAAGGAGCGATGGGCCAAACAGATTCCCATGGCAGGCCATGCTCTTATTCTGGCCGGAGACACCGTTGTTGTGGCTGGCGTGCCATTGGAGAGTTCATACAGCAATACCGACTTCTCCAGCAGTTTCGCCGGAAACAAGGGCGGCGTTATTTGGACGGTCGCCAAAGGAGACGGCGCCAGGATAGCATCCCTGAAGCTCCCCTCTCCTCCCGTCTGGGACGGACTGGCCTCGGCCGGTGGCCAGTGCTTTGTCGCAACGCAAGACGGGACCGTTGTGTGTTTTGGTGACGGAAATTTGGAGTCCAAGCAAAAGGACTGGAAGAAATGAACACGGATTGGTTTCATGAAGCAGGCTGGGGAGTGTTCACCCACTGGTGCGGCGGCGCAGCATCACCGACCGAATTCAACGCACGCGTCGATGGCTTCGACGTGGATCGACTGGTCAGCCAACTGGTGGAAATCGGCACACCCTATTACTTCATCACCCTTGGCCAATGCAGCGGCTACTACTGCGCGCCAAACCCGACCTACGATCGCATCGTGGGGCATGAAGAGAGTCATTGCTCGAGGCGGGACCTTATATCGGACATCGCGACCGCGCTGGAGCCCCATGGCGTTCGGCTACTGGTCTATGTTGCGGGCGAAGGGCCGGCCGGGGATCCGCATGCAGCGCGCCAGTTCAAGCATCTCGGCGGCCAGACCCTGGGCTGGGACATCGAGGACAATCGGGTCCGGGAAGGTCGCCGGTGCGTCGAGTTCCTCCAGCTTTGGCAGACCTGCATCCGTGATTGGTCGGAGCGCTTCGGCAAAAAGGTCCATGGCTGGTGGGTCGATGGGTGCTACTGGCCCGAACACATCTACCGGTTTGCAGACGAGCCCAACTACAAGAGCGTTGCGGCCGCGTTCCGGGCCGGCAATTCGGAATCGCTCCTCGCCTTCAACGGTGGCTTGGAAACACCGATCATCGCTCACAGCGAATACGAGGACTACACGGCCGGCGAGGTCGGCCATCTGCTTCCGGTCGGCACCCGGCGCACGGGGGGCATGCTCGATCCCATCGCGCGCTTCGTGGGAGGCGGCATTCAGTACCACATCCTCACCCACCTTGGTGAGCACTGGGGCAATCGCCCGTCACGCTTCCCGACGGAACTGGTCATCGGCTACACAAAGCTCGTGACGCAACGCGGTGGGGTTATCACTTGGGATGCAGGCCTGGATGACACGGGCAACATCTATCCCGAGCACTTCGAGCAACTCAAGGCACTGGGGCACGCCTCGCGCACAGCACAAGGATGAACCAATGAAGCCGCCGAACATCCTCTTCATTCTCACAGACGACCAAGGCTGGGAAGACCTAGGCTGCTTTGGGCACAACGCCTGTTTCGGACGCTTCCCAATCAAGACGCCCGTGCTCGACAAGCTCGCCTCCGAAGGCATCCGACTGACGAGTTTCTACGCCAACTCCCCGGTCTGTTCGCCATCCAGAGCGGGGCTGATGACCGGCCAGTACCCCGCCCGCAACGGCATAGACTACGCGCTCCACGGCAGCAAGCAGGCGGACGACGCAATCGACCAAGCGCACTTTCTCGATCCGCAGGTACCGACCATCACCAGCGTGCTACGGGAGGCCGGCTACACCACCGCGCACTTCGGGAAGTGGCACCTCGGCGGAAACTGCGATCAGAAGCCCCCGGAAAGCACAGGCGACACCCCGCACATCAGCAATTTCGGCATCGATCACTGGGCCAGCGGGGATGAGATCTTCCGCCCGGACACAGGTGAAGTGGCAGCCCGGCACAACAGCTCTACGGCGATCGTGAATCGATCGATCGAGTTCCTCGACGCCCACGACCCGAACGAGCGGTTCTACCTGAACGTCTGGCTCATGGATCCACACGGTATTCTGGACCCGACTCCGGAGCAAATGGATGAGTTCGACTACCTGGCGACGCACCGAAACGATCAGGACCGAGACCCGGGCGCCATGCGGGTCTACTACTCCGTCATCGCCGACCTGGATCGGCAGATCGGACGTTTGCTCGCCAAGCTCGATGAGTTGGGGCTGGCGGATGACACCGTGGTCGTTTTTACCAGCGACAACGGACCGGCTCCGACTTGGGACCCGGGGACCTCCAACAGCGCTGCCGGACGGACCGGACCGTTCCGCGGCATCAAAGCCAGCTTGTATGAGGGCGGGGTGCGGATGCCGTTCATTGTCCGCTGGCCCGGACACACGCCGCCGGACCGAGTCGACGACGAAAGCGTCGTCAGCGGCGTGGACCTGCTACCCACCTTCTGCAGCTTGGCAGGCGTGGAGCCGCCGCCTGACCTTGACGGCCAGGACATGTCCGCCGTCTTCACCGGCGTTCCGGTCGAGCGCGACCAGCCGTTGTTCTGGGAATACCGCTTCGGTTCTTGGGGGCGACACATACAGTTCAGCCTGCGCTACGCCATGCGCAAAGGCAACTGGAAGCTGATGATGAACGCGGACGGGAGCAAGTCCGAGCTTTTCGATTTGTCGCAGGATCTGAGCGAGACCGCCAACTGCGCTAAGTACGAGCCGGTGCGGGTCGCCGAGATGTCGGCGGCGCTCATGGCTTGGGCTCGCGGTCTTCCCAGCTGGGGCAAAGGCGATCAGGAAGACTACCGGACCTATCCCTGGCCCCAACCCGGCCCGCGGCCCTCTGCCGTCGACGCACTGGCCGTCGCGGAAGGACGGACATGAATCGCGCGGACTTCGCCCACGGCTACTGGCACCAACAGAATGACATTCAACCTCCCCCTGGACGGCAGAGCGACGTCGGAATGGGTGCTCAGGTGCGGTGTCGCCCGAGGATGACCGCAAGATGAAATACCAGTGTCTCTACACCCTCGCAATGAGTGCGGTGCTCGGCTCCATGGCGTCATGCGTCAGCCCTGACGCCTCGACACGCAAGGAGGAATCTGTGATGGACACCAAATCTCTTGAATTCTCCTGGGACCACGTTCCCCGATACATGCACATCTACAAGCGGACCGACTTCACGGATGAAGAGCTCGCATATCTGGCGGATTACCCGTTGATCACCTTTGAAAAGGCTCAGGGAACGGCAGAGGGCAGTGTGCAGGAAGGGACGCTGAAAGCGGCTCGAGCCGTAAAACAACGCAATCCCAACGCGAAGATCCTGTACTACAAGAACATCGTCATCGATTGGACGGGCAGTGCTGCTTCCGAAGAGCTGAACACGATTGAGGGCGGATACCTGCAAAGCAGCGACGGCAGCTACCCGGTCGTCAACCAGAGGAGCAAATGCAGGTTCTTCGACATCAGCCTGCCCGAGGTACAGAACTGGTGGATGAGAGATGCGGCACAGATGCTGGGCGATCCATCGATCGACGGGATTTTCATCGACGCCAATATCAAGGTCCTCCATCACGCCTACTTCGCGAAAGGGAAAAGAGTGGGGGAAGAGAAGGCCCAAGAGCTGAAGGAAGGCTATGAGCAGTTACTGATCAGAATCAACAAGGCATTCCGACAGGACAACATCGTCCTGGCCAATATCCTTCGGGCACGCCTCGAACATGGAGGTCTGGATTACCTCGAACACTTTGACGGCTCCTACCTGGAAGGTTTTGAGCACAATGTCGATGGCGTTTCCCGGGCCGACTACATGGCCAAAGGCATTGCTTGCGCGCAGAAAGCGGCGCGTCAGGGCAAGGTCGTGGCCCTTTCCATTGGCCTGGGGACGGCTCTGGACACGGACAGTTCCGGGATCGGCCTCGATGAGGCGCGTGCAGGCGTGGAGAGTCTCGCCGCTGTACAAGATCGCCTGGATTATGTGACCGCGATCTTCCTGGTGATCGCGGAGAAGTACAGCTACTTCTATCCGCACGACAAGTACGTGGTGCGCGAGGATGCAGCTGGCAAGCAATTCAATCGAGCCTGGATGCAGACGCTGCCGGTATTCACCAAGCGGCTGGGCCCACCCAAAGGCCCCGCTGTGAGGAATGGCTACACCTACACCCGCGAATTCGAGCACTGCTCGGTCTGGCTGAATATCGAGAGCGAAATAGGTCGACTGAACTGGAAATAGGTTCAGGGCAACGGGGCGACAGCATGTCAAGACTCACAGAGAAAATCGTGCTGGCGGGAGTCTGCGTGATTGTCGCGTCCGGGTGCAGGCATAGCTACACCACAAGCAGCGGAAAGGACCATCCGGTATGAGATACTCAATCCTCGCATTGATCGCCACTCTTGCCCTGATCTCCTCGGCAACCGGGGCCGCGACGTCAAAGCCCAATATCCTCTTCATCCTCACCGACGACCAAGGCTACGGCGACCTGAGCTGCAATGGGCATCCCTATGTGAAAACACCCCACATGGACAGGATACGCGAGGAAGGTGTCCGTCTGGAGAACTTCCATGTCGCGCCGAGCTGCTCGCCGACCCGCGCTGGGCTGCAGACCGGCATGCATGAGTTCAAGAGCGGCGTCACCCACACCAAAGCCGGCCCGCGCCAGCAGCTGAGCCAGGATCGGACGACCATTGGAGAACTTCTGCAGACGCATGGCTACGCCACTGCCTTGTTCAGGAAATGGCACTTGGGCGGGCCGCCCCCTGACAAGAGAGGGTATGACCTCTACCTGCAGACGCATTCTCCGCCTCCGCGGAATAAGAACATGTACTGGGATCCCAAAATCGTCATCAACAGCAAAGCGCAGGGCGGCCCCATCAAGGGCTTTACCCCTGACATCCTCACGGACCAGGCCATTGACTACATCGAAGACCATGTCAAGAAAGACAGCGGCAAGCCATTCTGCTGCTTCTTCTGGACCGTCACCCCGCATGCACCGGTCATGGCCCCGGACAAATACAAGAAGCGCTTTCGGGGAAAGATGACGGAGTCAGAAGCGGCATACTGCGCCATGATCGAGAACCTCGACGACAATGTGGGGCGGATGATGGCGAAACTCCACGCACTCGGTATCGACGAGCAAACCCTGGTGATCCTGATGAACGACAATGGCGGCACCATGGGCGTGGAACTCTACAATGCCGGGATGCGCGGCGCCAAGACCTCGGTGTGGCCGGGCGGGACGCGGGCCTTCTCCTATTGGCGCTGGCCGGCGACCCTCGAACCACGGACTGAACATGCCCTCACCGGCTACATCGATGTATTCCCGACCCTGGCGGAGATCGCAGGCGTCACAATCCCAGCAGAAGTTGCTTCAGAACTGGATGGCTACAGTCTCTTCGACCTGCTCAAGTCTCCCGAGGGCGCCTTTCCTCGCGATCGCTTGCTCTTCGAACACGGTGCCCGATGGGAAAGTGGGTTTGCGGCAAAACACAAGTACACCCAGGCCGCCGTGCACCAGGGCGACCACATGGCCATCCGCATCGATACCTGCCCCTGCAAGGAAGGTGTCTGCATCAGAGGGCGGGCCGTGAAGCACAAGACCGCCACGTCAATGGTGTATACCAAGAAGAAGGAGAACACCTACTTCCACTGGGCTGTAACGGACGGATGGGAACTCTACAACGTCAAGGAAGACGCGAGTTGCCGAAACGACCTCAGCGGCGCCATGCCGCAACTTCACAGGGAACTCACGGGCGCCTATGACGCATGGTGGGATGACGTTTACCCCAAGATGATGGAACGAGGCGGCGATGCCCCGATTCCCGGGAGTAGAAGACCGACCGGCAAGAAGTAAGGCAAGGCCAACGAGTAGGGCTGACGAGAGAACAGACGACATTGGCCCGTACCGCTTGTTGAACGTACTGACGGAGTTCGATCCAGCGACCATTCTCCCCCACAGATTCCAGGGAGTTGACAGCATGAACAAGAAGACAGATCGCCCCAACATCGTCTTCGTCCTGACCGACGATCAGGGCCCGGGAGACCTCGGCTGCAATGGCAATCCGGTGGTCCGGACACCCAACATCGACGCTTTTCACGAGAAGTCGGTCCGGTTCACCAATTTCCATGTGGGCCCCACCTGCGCCCCCACCCGCTCCGGCTTGATGACCGGGCACTACGCCAACTCCACCGGCGTCTGGCACACAGTTGGCGGACGGTCGCTGTTGCGTGGCAACGAAGTCAGTATCGCCGATGTCTTCGCCGAAAATGGCTATGCCACCGGCCTCTTCGGCAAATGGCACTTGGGCGACAACTATCCCTACCGTCCCCAGGACCGCGGCTTCCAGGAAGTCGTCACCCACGGCGGAGGCGGAATCTCGCAGATGCCGGACTGGTGGCAGAACGACTACTTTGACGACACCTACATGGTCAATGGCGAACCCCGCAGGTTCGACGGCTACTGCACCGACGTCTGGTTTCGCGAAAGCATGAAGTTCATCGAGACACACAAGGATGAGCCCTTCATGTGCTTCATCACCCCGAACGCCCCCCATGCGCCCTACAACATCGACCCAGCCTACCACGCCCCTTATCGAGGCAAGGCCCATTCCGAAGATTGCGAGCGCTTCTATGGGATGATCACCAACATCGACGAGAACTTCGGGCGCCTCGAGGCCCGCCTGGCGGACCTTGGGCTTGCCGACAACACCATCGTCATCTTCATGACCGACAACGGCACCTCCGCTGGCATCGCCCGTGACGCTGACGACTTCACTGCCGCGGGTTACAACGCCGGCCTCCGAGGCGGCAAGGGGTCGCCCTACGACGGGGGCCATCGCGTCCCCTTCTTCATTCGCTGGCCCAATGGCAGCTTTGTCGCGCCGCAGGACATCGACACGCTAACCGCATTCGTTGACTTCATGCCCACCATGATGGATCTCTGCGGCATCGATCCTGCACGCTACGCACCCCTCAATTTCCATGGGCAGAGCATGAAGCCGCTTCTCACCCAGCCAGATCCCGACTGGCCGAGGCGAGCCATCACGACAGATTCGCAACGGGTCCCCAATCCCGTGAAATGGCGCCAGTCCGCGGTCATGACTCAGGAATGGCGGCTGGTCAATGGGCGGGAACTCTATGATGCCGCCAACGACCGCGAGCAGCGGCACGATATATCGGCCGACCACCCCGATGTCATGTCGCGCCTGCGCTCCGAATACGAGACCTGGTGGAAGTTGGTTTCGACCCGGTTCGACGACGAGATCCCGATCTCGATCGGCGCCCCCGATGAGCCAGAGACGTGCTTGCACTCCCACGACTGGCGGCATCCGGACAACCCGCACTTCGACAATCCCGACCACGTCGTGGAGGACAATTCCTACCTGGCTTTTCAACAAGGGCAGATCCGTCTTGGCGGCGGCAAGAACGGGTATCTGGAGATTATGGTTGAGCAGGACGGGACGTACCGCTTCGAGCTCCGGCGGTGGCCGCGCGAGGAAGACCGCGCCATCGTCGAGGGCATCCCCCCGTCAGACGACGGCTGGCGCCGGGATGCGGTGCCGGAGAACCGCTGGTTCTACTACACCGGCGGCGCCGCCATGTCGTTTGAGCAGGCGACGCTCAGCATCAACGGGCGGCAATGGGAGAAGCCGGTCGCCCCCGACGACAAGGCCGTCGTTTTCGACGTGGCACTGAAAAAGGGTCCCGCCCATCTGGTGACCACGTTCCACGGCGACAACGGCCTGGAGCGCGGCGCCTACTACGTGTACGTCAGAAAGGACTAGAATGACTCTCTTCACCAGCTCAGGCCGTTGGAGGCGGGCACTCTTGGCGCTTCTTCTGGCACAGCCGCTCACCGGGCATCTATGCGCACAGGAGACAAGGATGCAGACCGGACGTTTCGCTCTTGAACTCGACAACGCCGGCCGCCCGCGAGCACTGAATCTGCTGGACGGTACGCCGTTGTTAAGGCCACGCGCCCCCGGCAACGGTTTCGTGTTGCAGAGCGGCGACCGCAAGCCTAAGCGCGTGCGCCTGGATCGTTTGGTGCCACAAGCCGACGGTCGGTTACTCGCGACAACCCAGGATGGCGCGCAGGGAGTCCTCCTAGAGCTGAAGGAGACAGCCAAGTACATCGCCTTCCGGATCGTTGAGCTGCGCGGCATCGACACCAAGGCATTCGGGCGGCTGGACTTCACGCTGAACGCCAAGCCCAGCGTTCGCGTGATGGAGCTCGATTACATGACGACGGTTCGGAACGATGAGAAGGGCATCGGTGTGAGTTGGCCCTACCTCAGACACGGGGGCGCGGAAAACCCGTACGGCGGCTTCGCGCTCTACCTGGCCGAGGATCCACGCGACGAGGACGACACCATCCTGCGGATCTGGGTCAACGAAGGCCTGCCGCATCCACAAGTTGCCGGCCCGTGGAATCTGGCGGCAGCACGCGGCCTCATTGACGAATGGCAGCGCAAATTCGCGGATCAAAGCCAGTTCTACCTGGAGGCCAAGAACCCGGAGGAGCTCTACGAAGGCGTCACGTACGCCGAGCGCGCCGGGGTCAAAGACATCTATCTCTTTACCAACACCTGGCATGCTGACGGCGGCTTCTGGCCGCGTGCCAGCCTGAACTGGGCTGTACGGAAGGAGGTCTTTCCTCGCGGAGAAGC
Organism: Lentisphaerota bacterium; assembly: GCA_018676675.1. Classification (GTDB taxonomy): domain Bacteria; phylum Verrucomicrobiota; class Lentisphaeria; order Oligosphaerales; family JABHEG01; genus JABHEG01. The sequence continues at coordinate 5,971 of JABHEG010000311.1, read as the reverse complement.
GGATCTCCGCGCATTCTCAGATCACCTCGCAAGCAAAGGCATGAACCTGAAGATCCACTGGGTAAGTGGTGGCATTGCCCAACACGATCCTCGCTACATCGTGCCCAAGCCGGACTCCCGCCTGGCCACCTGGGTCTCAGGGCAACTGCTTGACCCGGTTGATGCCAAGGGAAAGACTCTTCGGTTCAAGCCTGGCTCCGATTTCGACAAGAGTGCGATCGCTCGAGGCATTCCGCCGTTCGTACGCATCGGTGATGAACTGATCCGGGTCGGGTCGTTCGGTGGCACAGACTCGGACGTCTGGGAGCTCAGGGAGTGCAAACGCGCCGCCTCAGGCACACGCGCGCAGCCACACAGCACAGGCGCCAAAGTCCTGGGCTTGGTCACGCCCTACAACATTGTCTTTACACCTGATGTCAATTCGACCTTGCTCGACGAAATGGCCGAGGGATTTGCCGGATTGCTGAATCGATGCCGCATCATGAATGTGGAATTCGACGGCTACGAAGTACACGGCTACGCCGGGGGTTGGGGTTGCGAGAAGTTCGCCGCGAAAATCTACGCTGCCCTCGATCACACAGTGGTATCGAACACCAGTGGCGGCCGCCCGCCCCGTTGCTGGATGGAGTACCGGCTCAACTCGAGCAAAGACCTGATGCGCGGAAACAAGGCCAGCACCCACGGCGGCTACAGCGCCGCCGTCATGCTTGACTCCCCCACCCGTCCGGCCAGCCGCGTGTCCGAAGCCCATTTTTCCATGAGCAAGGCGGTGGCCAATGACGCCAATCGCTTCAGCGTCACCAAACCGCAGCCGATGTTCGGGGTCTCGCCAAGCACGCTCAAGCAACACGGGCGCACCGACGAGATCATCGACGTCGTGCGCAGTTGGAAGGAAGTCAGTCGACACCTGACCGCAGAACAGCGCCGGACCATGCGGGCTGTATTCGGGCCGGCAGAGCGGCGTCTGCGGGACGCAAGCCAGGAGCCCTGCTCCGAAATCGTCTGGATGCTGCGCGACGCACCGGAAGCGTGGCACATCGTTCCGGTCCGGGTCCTGACGCGCGAGAAGGGTGACATCAAATGGCACAGTTGGCAGGAACATGGCCCGATCATGCCGCGGCAGTACATCCAGGCCGGTCAACCGTTGCGCTTGGTCAACCCGCATCCGGCGCAGACGCCGCGCCTTATCGTCCAGTGCCTGTCAGCCTTCGATGCCCAGGAGCCGACCACAGAGGTGGACCCGGTGGCGCTGCAGGGGCTGCAATGGGTCTGGGACAAAGCGGGTGCGAACACCGCGCCCAACGCCACTCCGGCAGCGACCGTCTGTTTCCGAAAGGCGTTCGACCTGCCGCCGGCTTTCCGCGGCGGCAAGGCGCGCTTCATCTTCGCCGTGGATGATCAACTTGAGCTGTGGGTCAATGGCACGCACGCAGGCAAGGGCGGGACCTTTTCGCACATCACAGCGTGGGATATCACACGGCTCCTGAAGGCCGGCAAGAACGTGATCGCGGTCGCCGCCACCAACTTCGCGGGCCCTGCCGGTCTGACGGGCAAGATCGAGATTGTCCCTGTCCGAAGCTCGGCCGAACAGCGCGAGGCCGAACACGTGGCGGCCTTCGAAGGAAAAGCGGGTACGGACACGTTCGACGTCCCGATCGATGCGAGTTGGCGCTGCGTCGCTGTCACGCTTCCGGACTGGGAGCAAGCGGGTTTCGACGACTCGGGCTGGAGCACTGCCGTGGGGCTGGTCGATGTCGGCGGCGAGCCCTGGGGCGCCCTGGGTGCAGGCGTCATCGGCAGCATCCCGCTCCAACCGGTTGCCAACGACATGCAGGAGACCGGTGACATGCAGTTTGCGGACACCGCGGATGGCCTGCAAGTCACCTACGACAATGCCAGCGCAGAACGCCGCACCTTCGAGGATGCGCTTCCCTTCTTCCCACGTCGGGTCGACATGTCCGGTCACCGCGGCATCGGCCTGGAGGTCACGGGCGATGCGAGCGGTTCCTTGCTGGTGATCCGGATTCCCGGTCGCGACTACGTCGTGCCGATCGATTTCGAGGGTACCCGCACCATCGAGATCCCGAAGGGCGAAGTGAGCTGGGCCGACGGGCGTTGGGGATGGCGCACCGCAACCCACCACGCAGACTACAGGCGGATCGGCCGGGTACATGTCGGCTTCGGCGTCGTGCCTGGCAACACCCGCGCCAGCGTCGTCGTCCAAAGTCTTCGGGCCTTGCGTGAGATCCCTGCTCAGCTGCAGGATCCCCTGATCCGGATTGGTGAGGGGACCTTGCGCTGCAAGGGTGCCGTCGAGAGCACCGAGATCCTCGAATACATCGGCGGGAACAACGCGCAGGTATACGACCGAAACTGGAACCTACTGCGGCAACTGCCCGTCGAGACCACGGACTTCGCCATGCCCAGCGGCGAGGAAACCGTCACGGTCTCCGGCTCGGAGGGATCGCCAGCCCCTTGGCTCGACGTTCAAATCATGACCGATGGTACAGCCCTTGTGGTCCCCAAGCCCGAGAACCCCGCCCCGATCCCCCCGCGCTACTCCGGGCTGGAGTGAGGGCGGCACTGATGAGACGAAGCAGGAGTGGGGACGTTGTTGACCGGATTGACGCTGGGCCGTCGTCAACAAGGTCAATTCGGGCAACACCGTCAACAAGGCCCCCAGAGCACAAGAGAACGCCACGCATGACCACCCGAATCACACGACTGTTGGCAGGCCTGCTGTGCCTGGCGACTACCCACACCTTCGCCAACCAGCCCAATGTCGTCCTTATCATGACGGACGACCAAGGGTACGGCGATCTTGCCTGCCACGGCAACCCGGTGATCAAGACACCCGAGCTGGACCGCCTCCACGCCGAGTCGGTAAGGCTCACGAATTTTCATGTCAGCCCGTTTTGTACGCCGACGCGGGCGGCATTGATGACCGGGCGGTACCCGGCACGCACCGGGGCTTATCGCACCAGCAGCGGGCGTTCCATGCTGCACACCGACGAGCGCACCATGGCGAATGTCTTTGCCGAAGCGGGTTACGCCACCGGCATGATCGCCAAGTGGCACCTTGGCGACAGCGCGCCGCATCGCCCGCAGGACCGGGGTTTCCAGGATGTGGTTTGGCACCGGGGCGGCGGCATCGGGCAAGCGGCGGACCACTGGGGCAACGACTACTTCGACGACACCTACGAACGCAACGGGAAGATGGAGACGTTCGAAGGCTACTGCACCGATGTGTGGTTCGACGAGGCCATGCGCTTCGTTGAGCAGAACAAGGACAAGCCGTTCCTCCTCTACCTGGCGCCAAACGCACCGCATTCTCCCTTTCGCGTGCCAGCCAAATGGAGCAATCCGTACCGCGACACGGTGAAATGGAAGCACGGGCCGGAGTTTTACGGCATGATCACCAATCTCGACTGGAATGTGGGCCGGTTGAGGACGAAGCTGGCGGAGCTGGAGCTCTCGGACAACACCATCTTCGTCTTCTTGACCGACAACGGTACCGCAAAGGGACGAGGCGGGCCAGGCGCCGGACCGGGCGATTTCCGGGGCTTCAACGCGGGCATGATGGGCCAGAAGTCTACGATCTTCGAAGGCGGACATCGGGTGCCCTTCTTTATCCACTGGCCGGCTGGTGGTATCACAGGCGGGCGCGATGCCACCAATCTGTCCGCACACCTTGACGTGCTGCCGACACTGGCCGAGCTGTGCGGACTTGTGCTTCCTGGCGACCTCGATCTCGACGGCAGGTCCTTCGCCGCACAGCTAACAGCCCCGCGGGCACCGCCACACCGGGACCATGTGGTGGTGCAGATGCAGGGCGGCACCCGTTTCGAGGGCGGAGTCAAGCCCTGGTCGGTGTCCTGTGTGATCAAAGACCGCTGGCGCTTGCTTGAAGGCACGAGACTCAACAACCTCGACGACGACCCCATGCAGCGCCGTGACGTTTCCGCGCAGCACCCCGATGTGGTGAAAGAGCTGCGCGATCTCTACACGCAGTTCTGGAAGTCCGTTTCTCCCCGCATGACGCCGGTCTCGATCGACCTGGGCAACCCCGCGCAGAACCCGACGATGCTCACGTCGCAAGACTGGTACATGCCAACCGGGAACCCGCCCTGGAGCATGGCGCAGGTACGTAAGCGCGTCCGCGTAAGCGGGCCCTGGCATGTGGACGTCAAGCGGGCTGGGCGCTACCGACTGACGCTGCGTGAGCTCCCGCCTGAGGCAAACGGAACGATCGCGGCCGTCCGGGCGAAGCTACAGATCGCCGGCCAGGAACTGGCGCAGGATGTCAAACCGGGAAGTGAAAGCGTGGTCTTCGAAATGGACCTTCCGGAAGGCAAGACCCAGCTACAGACCTGGCTGTACGACAAGAACGGCAAAGCCGGCGGCGCCTACTACGCCGAGGTCGAGTTGCGGTCAATGCGGCGTGGCAAACAGAGGCGAAGGCAATGAGGGACGTTGCTGACCGGAGTGACGTCATTGACCGGATTGACGGTGGGCCGTCAACCACGTCAACCACGTCACTTCTGCCGCGCCTTTTGCACCGGCCGCGTTCCGCGGCACTCGGGGTACGCAGAACACCCCCAGAAGCCGCCTTTGGCCGAGCGCCGGCGACGCATGCTCCTGCCGCGTTTTGGGGCAATCGAGCCTGGACGACAAGGTCTATCCACAGGCGGACGAACTGCTGAGCAAGTACGGCCCCTTTGCACAGTTGTGGTTCGACACCCCGACAAGAATCACCGTGGAACAGTCAAAGAAACTGCTTGGTTTTGTGCGCGAAAGACAGCCTGCCTGCATCGTCAACAGCCGGCTCGGTCCGGGCGGCGACAAGGAGTGGGGAGACTATATCTCGCTCCGCGACAACGAAGTGCCCACCATGCCGTTGACCCGGAACGGGGAGACCTGCGCCACCATCAACGGGAATTGGGGCTACAACCAGTATGACCTGCACTACCGCCCGGCGCACGAGATCGCCCGACTGCTGGCAGACGTCGTTGCCAAGAACGCCAACTACCTGCTCAACATCGGCCCGGACAGTCTCGGACGGGTCCCTGAAGGCAGCGCCAGAGTCCTGCGCGACATCGGGCGTTGGCTGGAGACGAACGGCGAGGCAATCTACGAGACCAACCCCACGCCCTTTGCCAGTGATCTGGACTGGGGGGCCGTGACCGCGCGCGCCGGACGCGTGTATTTCCACATGTTCGATTCTCCCGGTGAAAGTCTCACCATACGCGGGCTGAACAATGCTGCGTCCACAGCCTGTTTCCTGGATGACCCGGATGCCGCGCTGCCGGTGAGCCAGAAACCGGTGCAGGGAACCCGGGGACTGCTGGACACAACGATCGAACTTGGCGCCAACGCCCCGCAGCAGATGCACCGCGTGTTGGCCCTCGACATCGACGGCAGGGCAGACGTCTGCCCGGAGACCATTCAACAACCGGGTGGTCTGGTGACGCTGGAGAGCCTCGTCGCGCGCAATGTGGAAACCGGCGAGCCCATGTCGAATGAGATCATGGTCCGTGGGGCGGTCGCGAAGTCCCTGCAGGAAGGCCATGTGATGGAATGGGCGTTCGAGATCCTCGAGCCCGGGACGTTCACCGTCTGTCTCGAGTGCGCAACCGGCCGTTACTCCGACGGCGGCGGCAAGCGCGTGGCCGATACCAGTCATGAGGTCACGGTAGAGATCGACGGGCAGAGCATTGAAGGAACCGTGGAAGAGCAGGAGCGCCTGGCCGTGCGCGGAAATGCCCACTGGCCGGCGATTCGTTGTACCATCGGATCCGTCCAGATTGAGGAGGCCGGCACGCACACGCTACGGCTCAGAGTGCGTCACGTGCACATGGGCAAGGGCAACGGCTTCATCCTTCGCCAAGTACGGTTGGCGGCATCGTGATGCAGATCAGCGCCAGAACCCAAACCACGCTGGCCTGGGCCGGGGCAGAGGTGGCCAGCCCCG
>JABHEG010000309.1 GCA_018676675.1 Lentisphaerota bacterium | reverse complement strand
GGCGTAGGGCCAATGGTAGCCGTCGTTGTTTGCGCCATAGCGCCCGGGCAGAGGGAAGCGCACATAGCGCCAGCCCTCGTGGTTGATGAAACTCCTGCCCCAGGCGTCGTTGGAGTTCCAATCGCTTATGCCTGCCTTGCCGGCCCGTTCGAGCTTCTCGAACTCCTCTTTGGGCATCCAGTCCGCCATCCACGGATTGGGCTTGCCCCCCATTTCGGCGCCAATTGAGATCCAGCGTTGGCCAGAGGCGTCTTCCAGCTCGAAGATGATGCGTCCCCATCCACCATTGCCGTGTACCCATAGTCCCAGTTCAGTCGGTTTGCCGGGAATCTCGACCGGTTCATTCAGCTTGAGAGCGGTGTACATCTGCAGAAATTCCGGCCCCGGAGCAGGGGCGCGCGGGCGGACCCGCAGAGCCTGCTCCCGCCCTTCCAAGGCACTCACCTCGAGCAGCTCGAAATCGCCCTTCCTCCGTGGCGTGGCGAAGTTGTAGACGTCGAGTTCGGTATCTGGTCCCGATTCCATGGTCCAGTCGGCCGCGCGTCCCAGTTCTGAGATGGTGAAGGTCTCTCCGGCGGGTGGGGGAGCGTAGGTCGCCTGGCCCGGGACGAGTCGTTTCACCTGGCGTGTTGTTTGCAGGTAGACTGGTGCCGTGCTGATCTCGATGTCTGCCTTCCCACGGCGGAATGCCACGGCCGTCTCTCTCCCGTACATCCCGGTCAGTGTTCCTTCACGGACGGAGGATTCCGCCTGAATGCGCCGGGTCCCTCGCAGCGTCCACAGACAGGTCACCCAGCGTCGTCTCGACGCTCTGAACTCGAGCCCGTAAACCACCGGCGACTCCTGCGGGATGACGCGCTGGAAGCGTGCTCCATCCAGGACCTGGGTCAGCACGGCGTAAGCCACGTAGGATCGCTTCGGGCTCACATCGGGGTAGGCGAAACAGAACCCGGATCCCCCCCAGTTGCTGTGGTAATAGGAGTTGCCCATGTCGGTTACCGCCCCAACCGTGATCTTCGGGACTCGCCAGGCGAGCGAGTGCATGATGTGCCGCACGTAGTAGGCCGCCTGGGTCTCGTAGGTGAGGTTCCCCGGGTTGGTGTTGGGATAGGTGATTTCGTAGCACTGCCAGACCTTCGTGTCCGTGTAGCCATAGTGGTCCAGAATGCGTCGGAACATCCAGAGCCCGGCGTTGTTGGCCACGAAGTCGGTGGGCTGAGTCTCCGGGGGACGCATGAAGCTGCCGCACTCGTTTCCGGCGATCTTCAGGAGGTCTTTCGAGATGCCGCGCCGGCAGAACTCTTCGATCAGCTGGGGGGCGCCATTGCCGAAGTAGACCTGTGCATCGGGGAATTCCCGTTGGGCCACTTCATAGCCGGTGTGGGCTTGTTCCCACAGCTCGTCGAACCGCTTCTGATCGGACTCGGTCAGCGTATAGGTCTTGCCTGTGAACACATCCGGTGTCCGAGTCACATGAGGTCCCGATATCGCTGTCTCGTGGAAAAGGAGCAAGCGTTCGGGTGTATCGAAATCGGGGTCTTCCCGCTTCTTCTTCAGCAGGGCTTCAAGGCTCTTCTCGCGGTGGAGATTGGGCTCGTTGAATGCTTCGAGGCCGTACTTCTCTGATTTGCGCATGTAGCGCCATCCGGCTTTGACGGCCAGCGGACCGGTGACGTCCAGGTCAGATGGTGTCGTGTGTCCCCCGCCGAAGTCCCAGGCTCCGAACGGGCCTTCGGTGCGGTGCTTGCGCGTGTCAGGCGCCAGTATGGCAAACGTTGTCTTGTGGCGTAGCAGGAGCTTCCCCCGTTTCAGCAGTGACAGGGTCAGTTCGTACTGACCGCGTCCGGTAATGTCCAGCTCCACTTTTTGGCGCGTACGGGCTGTCCGGTGGCGAGGGTGCCAGGGGCGGAAATTCGGGAAAACGAGATGCGTTTCCTGCCCGTCATCCCTGCGCACGTCAGCCTCGAGACGGTGCTCCCGGTAGTGTTCATAGTGGTTGGTGAAGGTCACATCGAACCACGGCTTTTGCGGCTGGTTGAACACATTCCCGGGTTCCCCGCCCGTGACGTCCATCTCCAGCGATGATCGGTCCAGTGTCATGGCATGGATTCGGACGCCGCTCGGATCCCCAATTGGACGAAGCTGGAAGCGGTGAGGGTCCGGTTGGCGAACAGCTATTGCCAGCTTCTTTGTGATGTCCAAGTCCATCAGCCAATGATCCCTGAAGTCCTGAGCCAACGCCATGTTCACAGCGATGCGAACCAGGTAGAGATTCCCCGTCTCTTCCCTGGGGATCACCCGCTCCACTCCGTTCTGTCCCCGGCGGACCTTCTTCGCGCCGGTTCGCGGGATGATAGCGACTACATCGTGGTATGCCGTGCGCCCCGGCCCACCAAACTGTCCGAATCGCAGGGTCAGGTCCTGGGTCAGCGATGCATCGTCGTCGGCCGCAGCCAGCAACCAGACGTTCACGTAGTCGGCAACCGGGATCTGCACCACCGCCCGCGTGGGATCTTCCTGCTCAGGTTTGCGGTCATACTTGGCGATGTAGCCCCGGTACTCTCCGGACTCGTCATGCTCAGCCGACCAGCCGATTGGTTTGAGGAAGAGCGCATTGGCGGATTGTCCATTGACCAGGCGGAATGGGACGCGGTTGATCTCGATCCACTCCTTGTCGGCAACGGCTTTGCGGGTGTCGTTGGCCACTCCGGACAGGTCCACCGGAACGTATCGGCCGTAGACATCAGGGGGAGCGTCCAGGGGGGTGATGAGGTCCGCGGCCTGGCCAGTCACGGCCAAGGCAAAGGCGGCGGCGAGAGCCCAGGAAAGAGGACAGTTGTGTGGATTGGCCATGTGTACACCTGTTGTTTTTCCGTCTTTGCCCCATACGCTGAGAGCGGGGCGGGTCGTCCCGTGATGTCGTCACCGGAGACCGCTCCCCGCAAGTCGCGTCTGTTCAGGCAGCGAACAACCGCAAGTTACACTCTCCGGTGTGGCTGGGCACGTCGCTCAGCTTGTTGGATACACGCGGAAATCGAGTATCTCGGCTCGGGGAGAGCCCCATGTGCTGAACACGCGTATGCGAAGGGCGCTGGCCTGCACGGGGGCAAACGCGTGCCTCCGGAAGCGCATGATGTTCTCTCTGCCCTGTGCCACGGTCACCTCACCATTCGGTGTGACGGCCACGACGTCGTAATCGCGAATGACCGTGGGGACCATTCCCGTGACGGCGTGTCGCCGCGGGTTGAGGTCGCTGTTGAAGACGAGTTCTACCGCTCCCACCTCTGCGGGCTCCGCAAGCTCCAGTTCAAGCCAGGTTTCCTGCCCTGGATCCATCGCGGCGGAGGCCCAGCAATGGGGGAGACCATGCGGCCGGATGTGCCCATCCACTGCTGCTGCGGGGCGGAACACGTGCTGCTCGGGGGTGACTCGGAAGCTCGGGGTCGTCTGCTGCCAGGAGAAGCTGTTGCGGTAGCTGAGTTCGGCCACATCCGGGGCGGCGATCCCCAGCACCCCTGTCAGGCGGTCGGTGGCGATCCCAAGATGGATTTTCGGGTTGGCCATGAAGACGATCAGCAGCTTGCGGCCCGGGCCGGGAGAGGCGTCGATGGCAAACTCGCACCATTCGCGCTTCGAGACGGTCCGGGAGAATTCGCCGAGGCGCTGAGCGAAGCGGTAGTTCTGAGGCTTGTCGGAGGCGAAGACCTCAAATGAGACGTCCGTTTCTTCGGTCGGGTCAATGTGGAAGAAGATGCTCTCGATGAGGTCGCTCTCCACTGGGATAATCAGGCCGAAACGAGTGGTCAGGGTCTGCCATTGGTTGGTGCCTGGGAGCTCCATGGATGCTGTGGAAGAGGCCCGGACGGTTGCCTTGCGGGAGAGGTCGCTCGACTCGTTGAGCGTGCGACCGATGATGGACTGGTCTTCGCGCATCAGCCTGCGCTGGAGCTCGGCGATGTGCTCCGTATGAACCCCTGCCGGGGACGTTTCCTGCTCGACGCAGATGGCCGCCGCTTCGCCCACAGCTTGCCCCATGACGGCTGTCGTTGCGATGACGCGCAGTGTTCCCAGGCCTTCATGCGAGACACTGACGTTGCGCCCGGCGAACATGAGGTTGTCAATGTTGCGTGAATAGAGGATGCCGAACGGAATGTCGATCACGCCCGGTGTCTGGTCGTGCGTGCAGGCCGGCTCGGGATCACGGTAGCCGTGGGGTGGGTGAATGTCGATGGGCCATCCGCAGTGCCCGATCGTGTCTGCGGCCTCGCGTTGTTCGAGAAAATCATGAGCTGTGGCGATGTATGGGCCGAGGAGTCGGCGGGATTCCCGTTTGCCCGGCAGGTAGCCGATCCAGTCAATCTCCTGCCGTTCAGCATCTTTGAACTTGCCGCTGTTCTTGATGTAGTCCCAGAGCCCGTAGACCAGCCGTCGGCAGTGCCAGACGACCTCGCCATCGTCGTGGATTGAGTCAATGTCGCCTCCGTATTCGGCCCACCAGAGCCCGTAATATGCACAACCATCCTGCCGGTGGTAAAAGGTGCGGGCGACGCTCTTGTCGGGGTCGAGGATGGTGGGCAGCTCCCGGACGTCGATGGCCCAGTCCGGCGCGGTGAAGGGGACGGCATGTCCCCGGTCGACGGTTGAGAAGAGGAGGGTGGCGCCCATGGTTCCGCCGTCGGCTTCGTCCGGGGCGTGCGTCTCACCGAATTCCGCCTTGTTCTCACGGCCGACCCGGTAGTCGGCTCCCGCCAGGAAGCCGACTGTGCCATCGCCGGAGCAATCGATGAACTGCTTGCCCATGAAGGTATAGATGACTTCTGCCCGGAGCTGAATCCCTTCGACCGAAGCGATGTGCCCGGCGTGGTCACACGCCGTTGCGTAGATCGTGGTGTTCAGGAAGAACTCGAGGTTGGGCTCGGCATAGACGAGGTCGAAATACATTTCATCGTAGTAAAGCCAGCGCCAGATGCCGCTCAGCTCTGTCTTGTGAGCCAGACGGAGCGATAGTTCCTCCATGATCCCCGTCTCACGGGCAAATCGATTCCAGGGGGCCGCATCCGCGCCCGACGGGGTCACTCGCACCTCGCTGCTGGCGCTGCCTCCCAACACCGGCCGGTCTGAGATCAGAATGGTCTTCGCGCCGCCCCGGGCCGCAGCCAAGGCAGCACAGATCCCCGCCGGACCGGCACCCACAACGACCACATCGGCAGCCACCGCTCTTCGGGTGAATTCGCGGGCAGTAGGATCGTCTTCCTCGCAGATAAATGGTTGCATTGGCAGCTCTTTCCCTTTTCTGGAGCTCACGACATGCGGAAGTCGAGTTCGGGCGGGACGGCGAACTCGCGACGAACGTGAGCCTGGAGGTCTTCGTCCGAGAGGGACAGTTCCGGTTTCAGCCGTTGTTCATGGTATGCGAACCACAAGTCGGAAAGCGAACGCTCACCTTCGCGCAGGTCATCCACCACGGGGGCCTCAGCGAGGATCTGTTCGACCCGGGGCAGGTCTCCCGCTGCCAGCGCGGCTCGTCCTTCGAGCAGACGGATCCTCCCGGCGTGGCGCAATGGCTCGGGGAGTTCCGCGACCACATGCAGCCAGTCCTGGGAGCGGTTGGCCTCGAGCAACGCGGTACCGCACTCAACGGCAAGCGTGCTCAATGACGGACAGCGTCGGCACGCCTCCACGTAGCGGGAGGCGGCCTCGTCCGGTCTTCCTTCCTGCTTGGCCAGAGCGGCCAGATTGCGTGCGGCCCAGGCTGTGGGAGCTGCAGCCAGCGACGCTTCCCAGGCTTGCCGCGCGCCATCCAGGTCGGCTTTGTAGTATCGCATGACCCCCAGATGGAGCCACGTCAGCCAGTTGGAGGGGGCGTTTCCCACGGCCTTTTCCAGGAGGCGTTGCCATTCGGTCTGGACCATACAGCCGCGTGGTTCTGCGCCAGGATCGAGGTCGGGCAGCGTGCCGTGCTTGAGCAGGGCGATCCACGGCTCCTGGGCTGGCTGCAATGAGTCGTCATGAAAGCGGAGCTCAGGGCCGCAGAAGGGGGTCTCCCCGCCTGCTTCGCGGCGGATGCGTTCAAGCGCTCCCCAGCCCGATCCATGCTGGAATTCCTCTTCAATTCCGGCGTTTGATGTTTCGCAGGAACGGGCATGTTCTGTCTCCAGAACGGTCTGTGGAACGAGCGTCTCCAGGGGAGCCAGGACGGCGTTGCGAGCCGCTCCCCAGCTTGCGCCATGCACGCGGCCCGGATCCGCCTCCATCAGGCCGTAGGCTTCCGACCATGTCCATTCGGTGTTGGCGGGCATGGGAACGTGTTCGGCCTGGGTTCGGGCCAGGCCGGCTTGGATCTCGATGTAGGCCTCACCAGGAGCCGACAAGAACTCCTGCCACCGCTTCCCTCCGGGACCGTTCCCCCAGACGAAGAGCTTTCGGCCTTTCAGGCGCGGGGTGGATGTCTGCACCAATCCCTTGCCTTCACGGTTGAGCGCTGTGATCCAGTGACGCTGGTCGTCGGGGACGTGGAAGAAGAAATCCATGGACTGGCCGATGTTCGTGGCGTAGCTGACGTCGACGCCGTCTAGTTCGGGGATGGGGACCCGCCGTAGGCCGCCCTTGCTGTAACCAAACCGGTAAGCGTCTTCTGCCGGCACGACGACTCGCGTGTCGGCCGTCTCCGGTACGGAGATGTTGGACCACCAATACATGGGGACGTCATGATCGTGCGGGTTCACGATGCGGACGTGGATGAACAGCACGGGCGAGCCACCCGGGAGGCAGGCATCGATCTGGAAGGGGACCTGGCGGATTCGCTCCCATTCGTAGAGCCGGAGCACGGGAGTGCCGTCCGGACGTGTGACGCGCCCGGCAAACATGGGGGAACAGGTGAACGGCGAATGCCCGATCGTGCCGATGTTCCATTCGACGCCACCACTGAACCACGCGTTTCGGATGGCCAGGTTTGCCGGCTGGAACACGGGATTGGTGTGGAGCAGTTCTCGGCCTGTTGGCTTGTGCAGCAGCGACCACAGACGTCCTCCGAGCTCAAGCAGGAATGTGGCTCGGAGGATCTCGTTCTCCAGAACGGCTACGCGGAACTCCCGCATCTCGCGGGAGCGCGTGTAGCGGTTCTGGAGTGTGTACGGGAGTGTGCTTCTGACCCTCCCGTAGCTGACGTTCCGGGCCACATCCGCCGGAACACCCGGCATATGCTCCATGGCGTGCAGGTCCGGCCGCAGAGCCAGGGGAGGCAGCGGGTCCTCCGGGCCGACATCGGCCCCGGGCATCGTCCATGTACCAATTTCGAGTCTACTCATGTCCCGTCCCGGTTTGTGCGTCGTGCAAAGGCTGTCAATTTGAGGTCGGTTGGAGGTTGCCCGCAACGAGGTTGTTGGTCCCCCCGCGTACCAGAAGAGCGTCGCGCGTCTGTGTGTCGCCTTGTCGATCGATAATGGTGCACCCGGAGACCATGCAATTCTCGCTGTTGATCAGCGCAAGTCCCCGGGGGGCACAATCCAGGATTTGGCACCCCGTGACACTGATCTCGCGGGAGTTCCGGACGTCCACTGCCGCTTCCGCGTTGGGCTCATTCGCGCGGGCATTCAGAACCGTGCATCCGGACATGTTGCAGGCTGAACAGTCATCAAAGGTCACGCCGCCCCCGGATGCTGCCCGGTAGTCCGGATGCCGATCCAAGGTGTTTGCACCGATGACGATGCACTCAGATTGCTCCAGGCGCAATGAACGTTCGTGCCCTGAGAAGAACGAGTTACCGGTGATCACGATGCCGCGCGCGAACTGGAGGTGGATGTTCACCATTTGGCTGCTGATCAGGTTGCCGCTGATGGCCCAGTTCCCGGCTTTCCTGCGATCATCGCCATCGCGCCCTCTGAATCGGACGTTCGCCCCACCGGGGCTGGGCATGGCCTGGATCGTGTTCCCGGCGATTGTGCCTTCGCGGATGCTGGAGCTCAGGGTCTCAATCCAGACATCGGCAGATTCCTCGGCGTCCAGATCGTAGTTGTACTCGATGTCGTTGCTGCAGATCTGCAGGTTGCGGATCTCGCTCTTCAGGACTTTGATGCCGCCTTGCTTGTTGTAGCTGATGTGGCTGCCGGTAATGTTGCTCTGGTGCAGGTTCAGATGATCGTAGAAGATCCCAACGCCCCGGTTGTTGTGGACATGGCACTCGGCGATAATGACGTTCCTGTTTCGGCGTACGACGTGGATGCCGTGGCGGCAGTCGTGTACGTACACTCGTGAGATCTGTGGCTGCCAGAGTCCGTCGAGTCGAATCCCGTCTGCCTCCGGATGTGCGCCGGCAATCTCGATTCCCGCAACCGTTGCGAAACGTTCCTCTTCCAGAACGTGGGTGGTCAGCGATGCGGGGCTGGCCGTGCCTTCATGCCCACCGGCAATGTGCAGGGCTGGGCCTGCTCCGGTCATCACCAGTTTGGCGCAACCTTCGGCCCCCGTTATGCTGGTTCGCCCACAAGAGCGCAGGTCGACCTCGACGGGGCTGCTTATGACGAACGTGCCGCTTGGGAATGACACCAGCCCGTCGCTTTCGTTGACTGCGCGCTGGACGGCTTCCGTGTCGTCTGTCTTCCCGTCTCCCCTGGCTCCGAACGCTCTGACATCTGACATAAGGTGTTTCCCTGCCCAGTGGACCCGTGGTGTGCCGACGCTTCGTTCGCCGTTCCTGCGGCGGCTTTCCGCGACTGTTGGGAAAATGGCGTTGGGAGTGTGAAGGCGCAAGTGCGTACTCCGCTGTTTCGTGCTTGAGGCGGGGGATGAACGGACGGTCGCCCGTTCCTTTTGTAGGTCGAGCGGCCCTCCGATCGACGGGAGGCGGTGCCGCCCGGTGGGCCGTTCGGCGTACGAGAGGACGAGGGTGCCGCCCGGTGGGCCGCCACGTGAGTCCCGTTCCACGTGACAATGTGGTCACGGGATGCGGCGTACAGACGGCGAAGATACCGCCCGGAGGGCCGCCACGTGAGTCCTGTTCCACGTGACAATGTGGTCACGGGATGCGGCGTACAGACGGCGAAGATGCCGCCCGGAGGGCCGTTCGGCGTACAAGAGGACGAAGGCGCCGGCCGGAGGAGCTGGTGCCCATGGTTGCTGGTTGACGGTCTCAGAGCGGCACGGTAGAGTGGTACGGCGGAGCCGGAACCAGTTGAGCGAGTCGTTTGGAGACGGGGAGAGGAGTGATGACACACTTCCGACATTCGGGCCAGATTACGGTCGCGGGGATCCTGATGGGGTTGGCGCTGGGGAGCTTGGCGGCCTTGCTGTTGAGCATCCCATACGCCTACATCACGGTGTACGTTCCGTTCGTTTTCCTCAACATCATCGCGACCGCCGCCCTCGGCGGCCTTACCGGCCTGTGCGCGGCGAAGGCGGCCCGTAAAGGCGACCTGCAGTCGCCGGCAGCCTATGTGACCATTGGTCTGGTGGTCGGGGTGGCCGCAGAATTCTGGAACTGGGTCTTCTGGATTTTCGCGATTTCACGCCAGGAGCTACTCACGTTTCAGCCGTCGGTGATCGTGGCTGTGGCGCGCAACATCCTTCCGGAGGGGACCTGGGGGATGAGCAGCGGAACGAACATCACGGGAATCCCGTTGCTCTGCGTCTGGGTTGTGGAAGGAGCAATCATCATCATAGCGTGTGCCGCCGCCGCTTTGGAGGGGCTGAAGTCGTACCTGTGCTGCCCCAAGTGCACGACGTGGTTCAATACCGCGACCAAGACCCTGACCTATGACGTTCCGGCGGCCTTGCCCGATGTGGTGGATGAGTTTAGTCGACTGCAGTTCGCTTGTCTGGCTGACTTACAGCCGGTGGAAGCGGCAGGCGCTGACCGCTATCTGCAGCTTGACCTCTTCTTCTGCCCCGAATGTTCGGAGTTCGGGTGCTTCTCGTTCACGTCGGTGGAAATGGTGAAGAAGAAGGACAAGACTGAGAAGAAGGAAGACGCGCTCATCGACAAGCAGTTGCTGCCGATGGAGCAGCTGTCAGAGCTGCTTGGTCCCGGAGCTCCGACCCGGCCAGTGGACTCTGATCAGGCAACCTGAGTGGTCGCAGCGGCCATGCTTACGGTGCGCCGTGACGTGTGCAGAGCGACCGTGGAATTGATCAACGGAGGAGCTGACAATGAGAACGGAAATGAAGTCAAAGGGCACATGGCTGCATCGCTTCGTGATTCGATTCTTCACGCTCGTTCTTGGGGTACTCATTTTCTGGGTCCTCGGGTTCCTTGTCGATGACATCCGTTCCATTCGTGGGCCGGACTACTCGGTGATCGAGAAGAAGCACGTTGACGCAGAGCTCGTGGCGAAGGCCGCGGCTCTGGACAAGCAGATCGCCGGTCTCACCCGGCAGATCAAGAATCAGACGGAGAAGCAACGGGTTGTGGGGGACAGCTCCCGTAACCTGCAGCAGACCATCGGCCAGCTCATTGAGCTGCAGAAGCTCGGCATGCAGAAGAGCATCTCCTTCTCTGAAACAGAGCAGGCCAATTTTACCAGCAGTTTGAACCTGTTTCTGGACAACCAGAAACGGTATCAGAAGATCAGCCAGACCGTCTCAGACATGTTGGAGCGGAAGCAGGCCCTGGCGGAGGGTAGCGTCAAAAGTTCTATGAAAACAATGAAGAGAGACTGAGCCGGTATGGAGAATGGTGTGGTTTACCATGACGCTTGCTACCGGGCAAGTTCAGATCCGGCATAAAGCCGCTCGTTCCTCGCTATTTATTCCGT
>JABHEG010000304.1 GCA_018676675.1 Lentisphaerota bacterium | reverse complement strand
CCTGGATCAAGCCCCAAATCGAACACCCTGAAGGCCCAAAACAAAACCTGCGTCGCTACGCTCCGAACAGTGTTCGAATTCATCCGGAATCGCTGTTCGAAATGGACCGGAACAGGTGTTCGAATTCACCGGAATGCGCACGTGTCCCGTTCCTTGCCAGGGTCGTGTAGGCCGAACCCCTTCCCGTTCCATTCACACAGGTTCTTCTTCCGTTGCCCCTTGTAGTGTTTGATCAAGGTTGCTTCTGGGGCGAGGGTGGTCCAGTTCCGGTGGACATAGAGGCATTTGAAGGACATGTCGGCCAACGAGATGTTCAGCCGCGCTCCTATCTTGCTCCGGTGCTCACCTACTCTTTTCTGCAAGTCATCGGCCTTGCCCACATAAACCAATGTGCCTCGATGATAGAGTTGGTAGACCCCCTGTGTGGAAGCCACTTCCTGGATGCGGGCCTCCGACATCTCTGCCGCATCAAGCTGGCCGAACTTCTCCACAAGCTGCGTAGTCAGAGCAGCCATTATGTCGATCTCGAAATTGTCAGCAAACAGCTTCGCCACCGGACCACCTGACTTCTTGACAGACACACTCTCCACACTTCGTACAAAGTGTAGACAATTTGGCGGCTGGGGACTGACATGCAAGCTCGGCATAGGTGGCCGTGGGGGAGGAAATGTAGAGAGTTCGGGGAGACGTTGGGTTTACCCGCTGTCAGCCCATGGTTGGAGAGAGGCGTTCAGCAGGTTGGCTCAGGACGGAATCAGGGGAAGGACATTGCCAGTATCAGACATGGCCCTGTTTCACTCACCTATCCAGGTAGAAATGGCATTCAGCTCATTTCCCTCAATCCCTCATTGAGGAAAGGAGCCACGAAATTGCTACGGTAAGGAGAAGTGCGGGGAGAAATAACGCAAGAACTGCAAACAGGAAGTTCCGGCTTGAGTTCCAGACATACATACCCAAGAACATTCCTGGTACCACCCCGATGAGCGTGCCGAGCAATGGGGGAAGTGATTCATCGATAGTCTGTCGGTCAATCTCGTCACATGTGACGGCAACACCGCAATGAGGGCAACGCCGCTGCCTGACCGTTACCCGCATCCGCAAGTGAAGTACAGTGCCGCATTGCGGGCATCGGTAATGGTATCGGTAGCCAGACGCCATGGTCCCTCTGTGAGCCTCCCGCTTGGTATCCGCAGATAGACATATACGGAGGACAATAGCGAAGGAGTCGGTCATGTCAAGGCAAAGAAGGAGGCACAGTTCGCCCACCCCCTTTCCTGAACTCGGGCTTCTCGTCAGGAAGTCAATCGGCAGTCCAGTACACAATAACAGTATGCCTTGTGTCATCCTGACAGCCATCAGTCGTCATCCCCGACGACGCTCAGCCGGAACACAACGGGATTGTGGTCGCTATACCACTTCCTGAACTCGTTGTGATCATACGGGCACGATTCGTGTGTCGTGAATGCTCGTCTTAGAACTATCCATAGTGTTGCTCACGATGGCAATTTGGGCAAAGTGCCAAAGCGTTTTCCAGAGTGTCTTCGCCGCCATCTGCGAGGCTTTTGACATGATGCACTTCCAAAAACGGAGAACCATCGGATGCCCGACTAAAAGGAGCAGGACTGCCACAGACTTCACAGTGTCCATTGGCTCGCAGGAGAGCCTCTACGACAATATCGGGATTTCGTCGGTAGGTATAGGAGTATACCCTAAGCCTCTCAGGTCGTCTATTGGACTTCGCAATGCGTTGTTTTCGTTCTTCTGATGTGTCCTTTCTGGCCCTTCCTATTCCCTCGGTCTCTTCATCTACAAGCTCCTGGATATCAATGACATTCTGCTCTTCATCCAGAAGTTTCGGAGCATCAATGCCTGGTAGCCCGTGAGCTGTTTCACCCCCTTGTTGATTGGTTGGGAACGAGATAACGGCAAGTGCCTCATCTATGAACCCCAGCTCGATAAGGTAGCTAAGCCCAAAGCTCGTGAAGCCGTCGTATGTAGCATCAGATTTCCAAGCATCTTGTTTCCCAATCCGAACCGCATACTCACGAGCAAGCTCTTTGCCTTTGTATCCTTCCTTCACCAATGACAGCAGAGACATGATTGCGTGGATTGTTGGCGAAGCAGATCGGTTAGCGAGAATGTGGTCTCGCAATAGCCTCGCTTGATCTTCTGAAAGGCACCACTTGCTCTTCACCCGCTGGCTGTAGTAGCTCATGCCAAGCGTGGTAATCTTGACTTCGTCCTTGGTTGGCCTAGTGACAAGGCCCAAGCCCTCGGCCAAACGCACCAAAGTTCTGACCCGTACTTTCGGGTGCTTAGCTCTGCCGCTCTTCGTTGTCTCAGCGGAGTGCTTGCCCAAGGTTGCCAGCTCTGCGTGTTCTTCCTGTGCCACAAAATACACAACACCATTTACATAGTGCAGTTTGGCAACCGTGAATACTTGACCGTTCATAGTCTTCTTTCGTCCCAACACACATTGAGGCAGCATTGAAAGCGGGATGATTCGAGGCCGGTTAGAGTTTCGTCAGAGGCCCACTCCGACTAGCACTCCTCTCAACCGGCTCGCACAGGTCATTCATCCTCGCAGGAGAGTTCCTTGTATCGGGCAGCGTGGATCTCGACCATCATGTCTTTGTAGGTATCCATGAAATCAGTGTCTATCGTGAGGCTGAAATCCTTGTACTTGTTGAATGAGTAGGAAACGTCCTTCTCATCAAGGATCTTCTTGATAGCTTCCTGCTTTTCTTCGTCCTTTACATTGAACCAGAACATTGAATTTGGCTTTGTTCTCTTGTCGAACATGTAGGAGTTCCGATTCTCAACAACAATGCTGATGTAGCTCTGGGTGAAATTTATGGAGGTTTGAGGGTCATCAGCCTTCAGGATGCTGAACAGCTTCTGAGCTGTTTTCAGCGACCAGCTTGATTTCGTGTTCCAGCTCTTCTCATCAACGGGTGCCGATTCCTCCTCATCTTCCGGCTCCACATAGATATCCAAGACCTTCGAGAAATTAAGGACAAGATCATCCTTGACTTTCAGTAGGTCAGTTTGGATTGCGATCATCGGAACATTCAGGCTCAGTATCTGGATCACATTGAAATACCTGCGATCAAAAGACTCTGCCACCAGGACGCAGTAGTGCTGCCTCTGTGGGTACTTACGTTTCTCGTTATCCCAATACTCGATTGCTCGGATGATATGCGAGGGATCGGTTTCTCCCAACATCACCTCAACTTCATACATCGCATTGTTGTCTGCTGGGTCTCTGAGAAGGATATCGAGTCGTCCCCCGCTGACTTGCTTCTTTTCTTTGTTGACAGGGACGAGATCCCCCAATCCCAGATGGGCAGGATTCTTATAGATCAAGTCCTGCAACCAGTACTCATCTTTACCCGCATTTCGGATGAAGACTTTGCTCCCGAAGCTGATCGGCTCGTTCATCTAGCTCTCCCCAGAAAGTGAAAACACTGTTCCTCAACATCCGTATCTGACACCACAAGTGGTGGTCGATGCCTGAGGATTTTCGCACCTGGCACCCTCTTACAGTGTCGGTCAATCATCATCTGCGCCAATTCCCAGCCTGAACACGACAGGATTGTGATCACTGTGCCACTTCCTGAACTCGTTGTGGTTGCTTTCCTGGTTTCGCCTCTTTCGTCTTTGTCCTTCCTGTCTTCTCAGTACTCAGCATGCCCGTAGCGTGCCCAGATACCAGGGAGGGGACTTTCATTGAACCACTCTACAGCTCTGTCGAGTTCGCCTTTCTGTGATGATGGGTCAACCAGCCTGCTAGTATCCCCTTGAGCAAGTTCCCTCACATGTTTGCAGGACTTTCCATGATGGCCTGCTGGGCATGAGCAACCAATCACCAACTGACCAGTATCAGAGCGAGTGAAGGTCACATCATAGTCTATCGCACCGTCCCCTTTTGCTTTCAACACGATTTTCTCAGCCACAATCTCTACTCCTTGGTTGGCGTCAGCATCGTTTGCTGGTCAATCATCATCCTTCTCTACATGCAGCCGGAACACAACGGGATTGTGATCGCTATACCACTTCCGAAACTCGTTGTGCCTGTATGGCTCCCCTGGGAAAGTCGCCGTCTCATGCCACATAGGCTGCATTGCCTTGACAAGATCCACTACTGCCATGTCGAACCCAGTGTCCATTTCCGGTGTGCTCTCAGGTCGGTAGAAGATGTGGTCGTAGGGCTTCGGTCCGTTGACGTTGGTGTTGGTTGAGCGGCATTCATCATTCAGTGACATGAACCCATCCGGTGTAGTGTCCGTCAATTCTCCGGCATTCTCGATGTTACAGTCGCCAAGTATGATGAAGTCTTTTTCAAAGGCATCATTTGCCCCGATCCAGCCTGAGATAGCACCAAGCTCATGCTTGCGTCTCGCCTTGTCCTTCCGACCTGAGCCTGGTTGCAGATGGACGCTGATGAGGACGAAATCGGTCATTCCCTCACTGGCCCTGAAAGAGAATGCATAGGGCACCCTTTCGTAGTCATCGTGGTTGGAGCGGTCATCAGCCAGGAATCCGTGGGGCAGATCCATGGCTCGATCCACGTTGTCGTCACGGTAGAACACCACCCACCACTCCGTTGCAGATCCATTGTTGTGGTGCCGGTCACCTGTCCCTGTGTCCTCCTCGGATAGCCAATAGTCAAAGCCCAAGTCCTTCATGGCGTCGAAGAACTCAGCGGCTTCTGGATCAGGCTTCACCGGAGAACCATCTGGGAACAGTGCTGGGTGAGGTGGGGAGACGAGTTCCTGCACCACTACGACATCATAGCCTTTGAGTATTGATGCAAGTGCTACGTCATCACGGCTCTTGCTGGACCCCAGGAACTGGATGTTGAATGAGCAGATCGTGAGCTGATCTGTGTTGGCAGTGCTGGAGCCTGTCTCACGGCGTTCAGAGACTTCGGCTGCGACCTTCGTTACTGCCGTTTCTCCTGTTTCTTTTGCCAGCTCGACGCTACGCTTACGGGCACCGACAAGAGCCAAGTAGGTATCCCCAATCGGTCCAGCCGGAATGAACATGGCTGGTATGAAGGTGACGCCGACCAGTAGCACTAGTGCTGCCACTGCCAGCTTGATTCCCCAGTGCCTGCTACGTTTCTGACGGCTCCCTTTCTTTTGCTTTGTAGCCATGATCCAGCTGTATTTCCTTTGGGTCAGTTTGTACTTCATTCCCCGTGGGGAGGATACTCAGGCCAGTTCAGAACCAGTGTCATGATCTTTGCCACCCGTTCCTGAATCCCTGGTGCCTTGCTTTCCCTGGAGCCTGCCACGTTCACAACAGGATTGGCTGGAGGAGTCGGCACTGACGGGCATTCGAGACCACCCCCCGACAACCATTCCAGTATTCCTCGTGCTATGGCCTTGTCGTCCTGTTGGTCCAGATCAGCATGCAGCCATGGACGGCAGTGCTTCACTGCGAAGTCAACAGTTCTTTTTGAGCCACCAGAGGGTTGGCCGTGGGTGAAGATGAGGGTGAGGTGGGAATCGACAACATTCTGTTCAGTTCTGGCCAGGTAACTTCGGCTTCGGGTCTCCACCAATCCATACTTGGACGGAATCCCGCCATCTTCTGCCAATCTTCCCTTCGGACACCAACCACCATGGGGTATCCCCAAGCTGATGGCTGCGTCCAGGCCACCACGATCTGCACCGGTCTGACCACCGGAAACGACCTTCACTACCAAACTCCGCATAGGATGGATACCTTACCCAAGCTGATATTGCTCTGAATTATCTGGACACCCAACATACATCACCAACATTGGGAGAGTGGGATGGCACATACCAAACCCAATTCAGACTTCCTGCCAAAGGCGATGGATATGGTCAGCGTTGACCGCCCCTCACAAGCCAACGAATCTCTGGAGGATGGGAAGCAGAATCAACTTCAGATGGCTGATGGCCAGCCGGATCAGCTCCAGGCACTTGAGGAGATTATCAGCAGGGGGCTGCACACGTTCTTCGAGGTCGGCGGTGCTTTGCTCATAATCCGCAGGGAGGAACTCTACCGTCTTTCGGGCTACACGACATTTGCCGAGTACTGCCAGAAGCGATGGGACATCACCCCCAGACGCATGAGGCAGATCACGGATGGAACAGAAGTCCTCAATACACTGAGAGAATATGATGACCGGAACCATGGTTCCCTTTTTGGCGGCAGGCTCCCTGAGAATGAGCGTCAGGTCAGGCCATTGATGAGGCTCAGAGGCAACGTAGAAGAGCTTGGCGCAGCGTGGAGCACCGTCCTGGCTCAAGCCCCCGAAGGCAGGGTCACTGGAGCCATCGTTAAGGATGCCGTTGCCACTACGGAACAGAAAGGAACGAAGCCGCCGAAACGGTACACGATTCTAGCTGACCTTGAGCGTGGCAGGAAGCTGTTAAGAGAGGCCAAGAAGGAACTGGGCCAGCATTTTGAGTACTTCGCAGACCAGATATCCCAGCTCCCGATGGATTTGCTCGACAAGCGCATCAAGCTTGCAGCAAGAGCACCCAAGGACGGGAAAGCCGTCTTTGGCACTTGGGAGTGGGTCGATGCAGAACTGGACTGTATCTCTGGCTGTAGCAACGATTGTCGGTACTGCTATGCCAAGGCGAAAGCAATCCGCACAGCTAGGTATTCCGGCAAGACGGCTGCGAACTGGGCAGAGGAATCGGAACTTGAGAAGTGGCGGGTGAAAGAGGGACGGAAGCCAGCTCACAGCTTCATGTTCCCAACACAGCACGACATCACCCCAACCAACATGGGAGCGTGTCTGGGCGTCATCGACACAATGCTAGGAAGGGAGGGCGTTGACAGACTACTGATCGTCTCAAAGCCCCATCGTGAGTGCATACAGGCCATCTGCTCACAGTTCAGGGAGCACAAGGAGCAAATCGAGTTCAGGTTCACCATCGGGTCAGCAAACGATGCTGTCCTCAGCTTCTGGGAACCCAACGCACCCCAGTTCGAGGAACGTCTTGAGTGCCTTAAACACGCTCACGAGCAAGGGTTCGCGACCAGTGTCTCCTGTGAACCGATGTTGGACGGCGAAATTCAGGCGGTGCTTGGGGAGGTGGAACGATTCGTGTCCGATTTCGTCTGGCTCGGTAAGGCGAACCTTCTGTGCCAGCGAGTGGGAGCTAACTGCCCTGGCGATGAGGAGGCACTGAACAGAGCCAGGGGGTTGATGGCGCAGCAAAACAGCCAGTTCATCTGGGAGCTGTACCACCGGCTCAAGGACCACCCCAAGGTCAAGTGGAAAGAGAGCATCAAAAAGGTCGTTGGCTTGCCAAGAGCGGTGGAAGCGGGAACCGATGAATGACATCCGTTGAGCGTCCAGGGGATAAGTGCCTGCGATGCTCTGTCCATTAACGACCTTTATTGACGACCTTAACCATCTCTGCACCAGCCATTTGCCAAACATTCGATGACGCAGCAAAATGTTTCAATAATGTTTCAGTTCGTGCATCTAGAACGGCCTTTTCGGGGACATAGAAGTAGAGCGAACAACACGCAACCTGAGCTGTAAGTCGTTCTGGGAGAGAAAGAAGAATGGTACGCCCGACAGGATTCGAACCTGTGGCCTTCTGCTCCGGAGGCAGACGCTCTATCCAGCTGAGCTACGGGCGCATTTGCACTCTCTCAAGTGAAGCCCCTAAAATACCCACCCGAAGGCCGCTTTCAAGTGCCCAGTACAGACGCGGCGAGGCAAAGTTCGGCATGATACCTGCTAAACTGAGGAGTCGACACGGTGTAAGCGAGACAGCAATGGGGTTACGGAGCACCTTAGGAGAGACAGTCTGAGTAGGCCGAGCCGACTGTCCCCCCTTGATCCAGAGTTGACGGAGGTGTCTCAGGATGTACCACACAAGAGATATACGAGACACTTCAGATAGAATGTGACACTTGGCGGAGGACGGAAAATGCGTTCTCTACTCGGAAGCGAGGGCGACACGCCGAAGTAGAGGGTTCTCCTCCTTCCCCGGGGCGAGTGCATAACGCTGAAGCCGGGGCGATACGAAGCGAGAAACACGCACACCAGAAGCCTTTCCCATAGAGACAGAGACTATCTCACCGGGACGGCCGGAAACGAGACACCTGCTGGGGCTATTCGTGGGGCCACAAGTAAACTTGCATTGCCCGTAGGTAAAGTTCATGTTACTTCAGGAAGCTATTGTGAAGTGAGAAGGAAGTAGCCAAGGTTAGTTCACGGAAGAAAGGAGGAGGTGCGTACACGTTCCTTAGAGTGGTGATCTTGAGTAAAGGGAATCGGGACGTTGGGAACCTAAACATGAGACCATGTCCCAGACGGGGATCCCCCCGCCATCAAAGAAGTAAATCGAAAGGAAAGTAGCTGTGAAACGAGGAATTTTGAGTGCATTTGTCTCTGGAGCGCTTGCTCTGCTAGTCGTAGGGTGTCAGTGCACACCCGCAGGTACAGGAGCTGCGCCGACGCCAGCTCCCGCACCCGCACAGACGTACGTAGCTGGCAGTTCCACTTCAACCGCGATCTATCCGTACAACTGTGGCGCCTGCGGCGTCCTCCGGGTAGAGAAGTCCGTTCCCGCAGAGGTCCAGCTCGGCGAGGCCTTTGACTACCAGATCAAGGTAACGAACCTCACCAACGGCCCTGTTCAGAACGTCGTCGTATCAGACGCGATGCCAGCCGGGTTCAAAGTCCTGAGCTCAACCCCCAAAGCGACCTCCACTGCAGGTGGCGTGTCGAAGTGGGCGCTTGGTGCAATGAACGGTGGAGAGAGCAAGTACATCCGGGTCAGTGGCTCCGCCACACAGACCGGTTCGCTCGAGTACTGTGGCGATGCCACGTTCGAGATCCCGAACTGCGTCACGACCAAGGTTGTCGAGCCCGCCCTGAAGGTGACGGTCTCGGCTCCGGAATCCGTGCTGATCTGCGATCCTATCCCGATCAAGTACACGGTAACGAACTCAGGCAGTGGCGTGGCCAAGGATGCCAAGGTCACAAGCGCTCTGCCCAAGGGCGTTGTCGCCAGCGATGGCAAGACCAACCTGGTCTTCCCCGTCGGCAACCTGATGCCTGGCCAGACGCAGGAACTGAGCGCCACGGCCAAGGCCACGAAGACCGGTAAATTCGCCATTCCCGTCAAGGGTGATGCCGCTGGTGGTCTGACCGCCGACGCCGCTCCCGCCACGGTCACGGTGAAAGAGCCGAAACTGACGATCACGAAGCAGGCTCCGAAGAGACTGTACCTCGGTCGTCAAATGACCTACGAAATCACCGTGAAGAACGTCGGCGATGCTCCGGCTGACAACACGGTCGTGACCGACACACTGCCGGCTGGCGTGAACTTCATCTCAGCCAGCGATGGTGGCGTGCACTCCGTGGGTACTGTCAAGTGGGCCCTCGGCGCACTGTACCCGAACAAGTCCAAGGCCCTGACGGTAACAGTCAGCGCCAGTGGCGTTGGTGATCTCCGCAACGTGGCGAAGGCCGAAGCCGTTTGCACGAAGGCAGTTTCCGCAACTGCGTCGACAAACGTCAAGGGCATCCCCGCCATCCTGCTTGAGGTCATTGACGTTTCTGACCCGATCCCCGTTGGCAGCAACGAGGAATACATCATCACAGCCACCAACCAGGGCAGCGCCGTGGACACGAACATCCAGATCGTGTGTACGCTCGAGGCGAACGAGACCTACGTCTCCTCCTCAGGCGCGACGATCGGCAAGGCCGCAGGCAACGTCATCACGTTTGCTCCGCTGCCGAGCCTGGCTGCCAAGGCCAAGGCTGAATGGCGCGTCGTTGTCAAGGCTGCGAAGGCCGGCGATGTGCGCTTCAAGGTCAAGATGGACACTGACCAACTCACCCGTCCGGTTGAGGAAACTGAAGCAACGCATCTCTATCAGTAAGCGTCTTCTGACGTGAACCGATCAGCGCCCGGCGTGTTTTCGAACGCGCCGGGCGCTTCTTTTTGGGGTATCCCCACGGAAAGAAGTGACCGACAAGCAGCGAGACATGTTCCGCCGCGGAGCACGGAGCTACTCAAGACGCCTCTTCGACGTAACACACCCCTTCGTGGTCGTGTTTCTCCGGAACCGAAAGGCAGCAAGACATGCTCCGCCGCGGAGCGGGCGGCGCAACACGCCCCCTATCACTCCGCGGTGAGTTCGTAGTAGATCGTCCCGTGAGCCCGCTGCAACGTGAACGTCACGCCATCGGCCAACGTGGAAACCTGCAGTTCTTCCTTCCGTTCCCCGGTCAACGTGTCCAGAGCGAAGCCCCGCAAGGCATCTCCGTTCGTCCGTCTGACAGTCAGGCTTCCTTCCACTGGTTCCGCCATCACGGGTCCCTTTCTGCCCATGTTCTTGATGACGTAATCCTCGATCACTGCATCAGCGTTGCGTGCGTTGCCCACCGCAACCAGGAGCATACGTGACGATTCCACGAGGGCTCTTCCGTCAAGACTGGACAGTGCGACCGTGCCAAAGGGGATGGGGCTGTTGACAGCGAGTGAGGAAAGTGTATCCGCGGCATCGACCAGCCGATTGATCTTGCCGCAGGCAATCTGTGTCCGTGGCGTATCGACAAGGAACACCCCTTCAGCCACATCACGCCGAAGTTCGCCCGTATCGCTGACCACGCGACTGAGGGAACTGCTCGTGTCCCCCAGTTGCCGCAAGGCTTCGAGGTAGGCCTCTTCCTCCGTCTGTCCCTCCGGCGGCAGGGCCATCGGCCACGCATCGATGTCACCCTTCACGAGCTCGGTTTCTATCCGAGCGACCGCTGGGAGGAATTTCAGACGCCCCAACACAGAGCGGTTCTGCCAGATCTGCTCCGGACCGTAGCGGATAACGAGTCGACGTCGGCCAATCGCCACGTCACGGCGGCGATACAGCAACGCGCAGATCTGAGAAAGTCCCCACGTTGCGGGATCCGTCTGCTGAGTGTGCACCAGAATCCCCGGATTCTCATGGAACCCCTCCCACCGGCCGCTGTTGAACGACCCGGTGGCACAGTAGAACATTGGCGCATCCCAATCCTGGTAGGCGGAGTAGGCGGCTGTATAGGGCAACCCCTCACAGCGGTGATGGTTGGGGTAGACGTAGTTCCACTCACTCGCAACGGTCGGCTTCCCGACCAGTTTGGCCCGGGCAAAGCTGGACAGCGTACCGGAATGCCAAGGAGGAGACAGGACAACACTCTTGTTGTTGTAGGTCCTGAATTTTCCCAATGTGCTCGTGTGGTCCCAGTAGGCGTGGTCGTTGGTGTAATCCATGTTCGTGCTGGCCCAGAGATCGCCGAGAGTAAACGTGATGTTGGTCCCGCAGATGGGAGCCTTGACGCCAAGCTCGACCAGGAACTCTTTCATCTCGTCCAGATGCGCTTTCTGCAGCTCTGCAGCAAACCTACGGCCGTCCGGGTCGGATGTCCCGAAAGCTCGCGGGAGCTCGCGTTCAGGTAAGTCGCGCTCCCGCAGCCACGCATGCCAAAGGATCTTGAGCTCCGTCAGCCATGGTTCACACAGACGCGAAGTGAGCCCTCCCCAGTCCATGGTGATGGAGTTCTCATTGGTGATCTCGTAGAGACAGATCGCGGGATCATCGCACATCCTCGAGCCAGTGTAGGGGTTCTCGTGCGTGAAGAGCATGCGCCCCAGCTTCTTGGTCGCCTCGATCAGTTCACGGTTGAAGATCGCCGCGACTTTCGCTTTCTTGTTGTCGGGCAACTTGTGCCCTACCAGGCGTTCAAACAGCATCCCGTCATTGAGATCCATGTAGGTGTAAATCCCGTTCTGTTTCAGCTGGTAGAGGAAAAACTCCATCTTATCCAAAGCCGTCGGGTCAAGTGTCCCATCAGGAGCAATGAGGGTATTCTCATAGACAGCGTAAAGGTGAATACGCACCAGGTTGACGCCCTGCCGGGCCAGGCACCGGGCGATGCCAGGCGCATCTTCCTTCAGGGGATAGGGCCCGTGCAACGCGGCATTGGTAGCCCAGATTCGGACTGGCTGGCCGCCGCCTTTGCGGAAGACAAAATGTCCTTCCTTGGTGTCAAGAAAGCCGAACTTGCCTGCAGGGCAGTGGTTCAGGAATGAGACATCCAGCGCCGTTCCAGCCTTGATTCCGTCGTTCCAGGCGATCGGGCAGGGAATCCAGTCCTCCATGCTGACCTTCGACCGGTTAGGACGCGTAGCGAAAATCCGGTCGAGTTCGGCCAGCTGGGCAACACTCAACGCCCCCGTCCTGACACCTGTTCCTGCAAGCCAGATGGGAACGCAGGCCGTCTGCAGTGACCGCATCCGCACCGTGGCCACAGGAATGTCTGGCCTCGGGTTCTTCCACTGCATCGCGTAAAGCGCCACCTCGGTCTCGCCGTTGGCCCCGGTCCATGCGACCCGCGCTCGACTGGGGGCCCGGACGCTCCACCAGTCATTGATCTCGGTTCCGTAGCGAACAGGGACGATGGCTTCGCTGTCATCAGCGTAACGGACGATGTACTCGGCCACGGGTGCCCCGCGGTCAGCCGACCAAGCCGCAGTCTGCAGGAAGCAGAGACGCTCAACAGCAGCGTTAACGGGAAGAGGGGCACACTCAAATGGGAAGCCAGGACGCTCTGTTCCGCGCAGCACGACCACCGGCTCGGCCACCGTGAAGGGAATGCCCTGAGCTGGAAAGGTCCCCGGTCTGAAGGCCGCGAGATCGTTACTTCCCTGGTCCGTCCAGCCGCCCTGCCCGTCTCCGGCCGTCCTATCGGTGAGCGCCCGATTCCCAACCTTAGCGACCGCAAGCGGCAGGAAGGCCGGCAATGCTGAAGGCACGGCGCGGAACCGCATGACCGCCCTCGCCTTCACCCCCTCCTCGTTGCTGTACGGCGGAGCGAAGCGGAGTCGGAACCTCTTCGACCACGCAACGGAACGCATGTCGTCAAACGACCACGGATGGGTTGAGCCACTCACGTCCAACCGAAAATCGCCACCCAGGCACGGCAACTCAATCACATCGACGCTGCGCTGCACATCGTGCGTCTTCCCGGTAACGGGCAGGTGCTCGAGGACGAGTGCAGGAATCGCGAGACACAACTCGACGTTCCTTCCACGTGGATCCGGCTTGATCGCCAGGTCCCAAACGACATCCACACCATCGGTCTGAGGCGTGACCGTCTTTGTCATCGTGATGAGCGGCCCGGTGAACGTAGCGATCGTCTGATCGGCAGCGCGGGTCAACACACATCGGGTGTCGGGATTGCCCTCGATCTTCTTCCACGCCTCGTCCATGAGCAGGTAGCTGTCGCCGGCAACCACGTCTGCTCCCCCGTAGGTGACAGTCAGATGCCCACTCGCACTCAGTGCCCCCGTCTGCGCATGAGCCGCCGCCATCGCCATCGCGAGTACCAGAACCAATTGCCATCTGTGGAAAGCCACACTGTTCTCCTCATTCTGCGCTGGTAGTCTCAAGCCCCAAGCCGGAGCGAAGGAATGCCGGCCAAAGGGGGCCGCCAGTGGTCACGAGCTCAACCTCGAACGTGATCACTGCCCACCAACTGAACCGGCCTGGCCGGTGAGAGCGGGGGCCAGGAGCGCAAGACTCGTGTCCACAATCCCCTTCCCTACCTCGTCCAGAGCAGGCTTTGCCGGATTCTCGAAGGAGGGTGAGTCGGTGAGTAAATACGGAGCCACCAAGTACTCCGGCAGGAAGACGGCATTCGGGTTGTTGTCGCCATCGAGCCTCATCGCAGCGACACTGTACGACTTCCCGTGCAGTCGGATGGCAGCCAGTGGACGAACGTCAGCTCCATGAGATTCAGCCAGTCTGGACCGGCACAGAGGCTTCTGCCATCCGGCTTTGGTATCAGGATTATGGAGAAAGCGCCTCTCCACAGTACCAAGTGCTTCCGCAAAGGGTCCCTCGAACGCCACGCTCAGGTGCTCGATGATCTTCTCATTGTTTCTACCGTACTTCGCACTCACCGGCAGAACGGCGGGATCAGCCTCAACCAAGGCTTCCGAGAGCTCCCCCAAACACCCCTTGTGGGCCCCGCCGACCATGAGAATGCGCCCTCCACGCTCGCGGTAGGCGGCCAGGGAACGAACCAGCCCGGAGTGGCCAAGGCGTCCCGAACAGATGAACAGGACGGGCAACAAATGGGGGTCCGGTGCCTCTTTGGCCAAATCGCGCACATCCACGCCCCGGAATGGGATGCCTCGGTGACGCAAATGTCTCATCGTCGCCGCCGAGATCAGCTTCCCTCCGAAACCAAGAAAAGCCTCATTCATGCGCCGCGAGGTCTCGAGTGCCACACCAATCGCGGGCTTTTCCATGGACGCTGCCTCGGTCAACAGGCCAGTATAGAGTGAATCCGCAGCGAGGGGGCGTGCGGCCAGATAGGCGTCCTTCTCCACGCGGAACGCCTCGAGAACACCCTTGGTCAATTCAGGACTTCGGCCCTCCTGGGCACACTGCCAAGCAGCCTCAATGACTCCGAGAGTCGAGAGTACGCCATAGGCCCCCAGTTCGGCCAATGCGTGGTACGAGTCCTGTATCGCTTCGGCAGAGGCATCGGCGGAAAACCCTTGGGCAACCCGAGTCCCGCGTTGCGTCATAAACTCATTGGCGTGGTATCCGTGCAGCATCGTGTCGAGCAGGACTCTGTCCGTCGCGGGGGCAGAGACGTCCAGCTGGTCGGCGATTTTCCAGACAAGGGCGCGTCCTTCCTTCGACCGACAGAGATCGCCAACATCCAGATGCCCGGGTCCGGGAAACGTCATGCCGTATCCCCCTCTGAACGCGTACGTCATGTAGTGGATTAGCGGGTCGTGATTGCACGCAGCTTCGTCACAGAACGTGTGGAGTAGACACGCCATCCAGAACGCGCAAGCCTGAGGTTCCTTGCGCCGCATGCTGTTAATCAGCAGCAGAACGTTCACGGCCTGTCCCTTGGGCGAGTGCAGACTGTAAGGGGTTTTCAGGCCTGACTGGGCCAGCAGGCGAAGATCGTCGTCACCAATGCGAACGCCCTTCTTCTGCTCGTAGTCTTTCCACGGCGTGAAATCATCTGGCGCGTGAGACCATCGCACGGCAGAGGCCTTGGCCTCTGCAGGCAGGAAGGACGCCAGAGAGCCCGGAAGACGCTCCATAGCCAAATCAGTCATGGGGTCATGGCCAGCTCCCCAACCACAGGCATAGCGGGGCCAAACGCTCATGAGAAGGACGGATGTGTAGAAAATGGATTTCATTGGTCTCTTTCCTCAGCTCCCTGCAGGATAATTCCGTGATAGCGCCCCATCCAGTACGGCAACAGCCAGAACGTTCCACACTCTTCCGTGAAATCATCCCCTCCGTCCAGGCTGTAGGGATTACCGTTCCACTTGTGGACCGGGCGCTCGGACCAGGGAACAGGCGTTCGCGCCTGCCGCTCTCCATGGCGGCCCCCGGCTGGGTCCGTCGTGATATCCTGTCGATGGCTGTTCGTGACCCGCCACCGGATCAGGTCCAGGGGAATCTCTTCGAGTGATCGCACGGCCCCCTCGACGTCACACGATCGACCGGTCACTGCCCCGTAGATGACATTCCAGAGAGGGCACTTCTCCGGACGTTCGACCTGCCAACTCCGCTCGATGCTTGCGGTGTAGACCGCCCGGAGCCCAGGATCAGCCTCGTATTTCAGCAACCCGTAGTAGGCCAGAAATGCCAGTTCATCGTCAGAGTGGTTGTCCTCAGCCCCGGGGAAGTCACCGGGAAGCGCCTTCTGCTCGATCGTGTTCAGCGCATAATGGTGGTCCTCAACCAAGTCGCTGTAGGCGATCTCGTATTTCGGCTCACCCGTGATGTGGTGCGCCACTCTCAGGTACGAGAGCATTTCGAGCGAGTTCAGCCCCCGCTCGGCCCGCCACCTTGGATCGTGGTTCAGTGCATCCGGTGCCCATACTCCCCACGTCGTGGGTTTACCATCCACATCAATGAGGTAGTAATCGTTGTCAATGAGGAAGTCGGTCACCCGGCCAACAAGCGCCCGAAGCATGGCCCGTTCATCCTCATCAGCCACCAAGTCATAGTAGATGGCCCAGGCAAAATAGTGACCGTCCATCTCATCGCTGGACGTATCTCCTTTCCACTCCCACTCCTCATCGGCCGCTGCGTGCCACTCGCCGTCCGGGTGATTCCCATATTGTGGCTCAGAGCTGTGCGTAAGCGCACGCGCACAGAAGCCATCCACCCCTGACTTCCGCTCGAGTTCCACGATGGCCAGGAGAGATTCCTGAGCCTTCCTCCGGGCCTCATCCTCTCCCGTCACGGCAAAGCGGAATGCCTCAGCAGCCACGTACATCCCGGTCCAAAGCCCATCGTTGTCGTCGATATGGTGCTGCGTACGAGTCAGATCGCCGGCTTCATGCAGTTGGCAACCGGTAACGAACCCGAAGCGCTTGTGACGGGTGTCAGTGAGTTGCTCGTAGTGCGCCGCCTTTTCTTCGAGGGCCATTTCCCGGTACTCGAGGCGACTTATCCCTTCCGGTGTCCAAAGCCAGACAGAGTTGTCCGGGAAGCACGCGATCGCTTCGACCCGATCATGGGGCAACCAACGCTTGCTGGCATAGTACTCAGTCCGGCCGGCCAGCCAGCGAACAGCGCCGCGACTGGTACCCAGCCATAGATCTCCTTCCGGCGACCGTGTCAGACACAACACCTCCCTCACAGGCAGCCTGTCGCTCGGGACCAACAACTGCATCTTCCCACCAGGGTGACATAGGGTCAGTCCATTCTCGCCGATGGCATACCGGTTGCCGTGGGCGTCTTCGACGGACCGGGCCGCAGTTGGATGGTCGGCCGCATTCAGAGGAAGGACTGTGCGGACAGGTTGTGGAAAGCCACCTGAGCGGAACATCCCGGACTGTGGTCGATCCACAAGGCTTGAGAACACGTATGATGGAGCAGTTGACATGGCCGTATGGCCCCTCATCGCTGTGGCTGTGTGTCGGCTGATGCCTGCACGTTCCGCCGAACGTTCTCGGCACAAGGCTCATCAGTTCAGAGTAAACGCACGCGTTTCGCCCTTCCTCATCCGGAACGTGTGTCGCCCGGCCGATGGCAGGACATCCCCCGAGAAGAGATCCCGTAGCGCTGCCGCCCGACCCAGTATCAGCGTCTTTGTTCCCTCGTGGGTTGCGTGGATTGAGACGAACCCCTGTCGTGCACTGATAACGTCGTTCGTCTCGCAGTAGATGTGCACGCCGGCAGACCGAGCCAGTTCGCGCAGGACACCGGCGCTCACCTGTAGACCACCACAGAATACGGAGGTCCAGTCGGGGAAACGCTTCAGCGCCAACGCGGCTTCCCGGGTGCCCTCATAGGTACCGCAGACACTCACACCCGCCTGGTCGGCTGACACACCAAAGAGCGGGTCCGGCCTGAACTCCACCCCAAAAGCGTGCCCTTTCGGCAGCGTCTGAAACGGAGCTGGCGCGTCGTCCACAATCCGGACCCTCGACGTCTCCGTTCCTCCGGCCTTTCGGACCTCAAACCCAATGATATCCGCGATGTTCGCAACATCTGCATCCTCCCGAATGTAACCTGGCGCGTAGAGCCACAGAACGGTGCGTTTCGCCTTGGCGGCCTGTGCCCGAAACTGAACACGCTGTTCAGACGTCATCCGGTAAGCATTGAGGAACACACAGAACCTCGCGCTGTCCGGGACGAGTCCATCGCAGAAATCCTGCATGAGATAGAGCCCGACCGGGCAGCCCATGGTGTTGAACATACGCCGCATCAGCGTGACCGACTGGCGGCTGATCTCGTTCGAGTTGCGCAGGTAGAAGTAGCTGTCCTCGTCAGTCACAATGGCTACTTGCGGGGCGAACGGCTCCGGAGCAGCGGCAACAGCACTCCAAGCATCGCGCGTCTCCGCAAAGTTGTCGAATATCTCGTTGTCCACCATCCACCCTCTCCCGAAGTCCATCCACCACGTCGCGCACAGGTGCTCAAGTTGGTGCCCGAAGTTCCTGCGGTAGACGCCGATTGTCTCGAACATGTCCGACGTACGTCCGAACCCCGCGTTCCTGCGAGCAAGATGCGTGCGGGTGTCGTCTTCGTTGAGCCACAGCTTCCCGTGAGTCTGGATCGAGTCAACCGGAGCCATGAACGGCCCGACTCCACCTGCCTGTCGGTCGAAGTAGGAGATGGGCGAGGTGAAGATGTCGACGTGTGGCGAATTCAGGGCCCGCCGCAAGCGCAGGTGTCCACTGACCGCGGGACCATAGGTGAACCCCGACACGTCGTAGAGGTAGCCGTAGAAGAACACCCCCAGCTTCTTCCCCCCCGTTTCCTCCTTGACGAGGCGGGCACACTCCTCCAAGTACTCGCACAGGCAAACCTGCATGTACTCGGCAAAGTCGATTTCGAAGCGTTGAGACGCCGGATCGCGGAACACCCCCAACTCCCCTGTCGTGCGTTCCGACAACGTCGGGACCTGGATCGTGTCGAAGGTCGCCTTCGGCTTCCGCCACGCCTTCTGAAGTCTCTCTACCGTGCCGTACCGGCCTTTGGTCCACTCTGCAAACGCTTGGCGGAAGGGCTCCTCAAAGCACGGCATGATCTTCTCCCAAGTCCGATCGTAGAACCACTCCCCAGCGCTCTGGGCCGCCACATGGTAGCCGAGCATGTGCTCACCGTAGACCTCCTCCAAGTGCCGCAGGAACAGACGCAGCGCCATGGACGCATCACGTCGCCAGAGCGTCGATGCCGGCGAAGCCATGGGATACTCGCCTTTGTCGTAGACCTGCCGATTCCCCGGGTGCTGCTGCTTCCACCATTCAGGGGCATCGATATTCAGGCGGGGAATGATCAGGGCCTTCGGGTCGATCGAGAGGATATGGTCAATCTGGGTATCAGCGCCCGAAAAATCCGGCGGCTGGCCATCTTTGGGCCAGGGGACGCGTACGGGTGGCGTCCCAATGTGAAGACCGCAGGCCGCCCCGAGTCGGAGCAAATCGTCAGATGGGTGGGTAGAGCCGCCATAGGACGTCCACGGCGGAGCCTGATGCACAGCCTTCATGGTGATCTGTCGCTCATCAGAGGCCCGGAGCCACACCGAGAATGTGTACGTCCTGCCCTTGTGGATTCTGGCGCGGTGGTAGACGTGGACATGATACTCGGCTGTGCCGGGAGTGGTGATGTGCACTCGCAGACACTGCTCCCCTGAATGGGGCAGCGCATCATCGAGAGAGAACGCAGCGTCCGCCCCTGTGGCCGTGCTGAGGAAGTAATTCCACGACTCCGGCAGCGCCCTGCCCTCGAAGTCTCCCCCCGTCAGGAGGTCCGCAGTCCCGGGTTTGTCTGGCGTCCCCTCGAAGAAGCGAGCATCGTCTATGTACCAGTCACCTTTGGGGGCAACGTTGTTGATGTGAAGACCAACGTTGTCGTCGTCACAAGGTGCGGTGAACGTATAGCTGAACTGTTGCCACGTCGGAGCCACGTCGCAGACCAAAGGCCCCGCTCCGCCACCGGACGTGTGGAACAGGATGAAGGGCGGCATCGGTCTGCCGTTGACAAGCAGGGTCGGGACACCATTCCGGGTCTCGACGCGGGCCTCAAGAGCACTGACGCACAACGGCAAACACACCACCGACATGGCCAGAAACGAAAGGACACAGCTATTCATACCCAACTCCTTCAAGCATGGTCACATCAACTGTCATCAACTACCCTCGGGGGACCGCCCTGATTCGGCCGGTCCTTACAACACAAGCAACTCAAGCAACGGGTCGATACCCGCTTTGGTGTCGAGCGTCCGGACCTCTTCGATGATCGCTTCCGTCCGCTCCGGGGAGCACCCTCCACCAACCACCGCGCATTCCCGAAATTTCCCCAAAACGCTCTCGAACGTATCCGCCCCCGGCGCAAACGTCTGGGCCGGACACTGGGCGCGCATGAGCCTGCGGCCGCTCTTCGTGTGTACGACCAGGCCGTGGTATCCCGTGGAGTAGCGCGGGTAGTCCACCGGACGCTCTGGCTCCGGTGGCACATCTTCGGGGCGCTTGATGTAGGTAATGCGTTTGGTCAGTTCCACGACCTCTGTGTCGGCGAGGACGGCCTCATCGGCGTAGTCTCTCGGCAGGGCCGCTCCACGCAACAACGCAAGGGCAACCCCATAGGCGACATTGAACTGCGCATCGACCTGCGGACTGTCACCAATCTCAAACGGATTGCCAACCAGTCCCCCGGGGCCGCACCCGAACAGCTCGACCCTGTCAATCTCATCGGGCTTCACGTTCTCCTCACGCACCAGTCGCTCAGCCGCAGCTTGAGTAGAATGGCAGGCGCCGCAACTGGTCCAACGTTTGACCACAAGTCGTTCAATCTGGTACCAGTCATAGGCGGCGCTCAGCTCGTCCGGCTCGCAGAGCGTCCCATCCAGATAGACCTTGAAGTAGCCTGACTTCCCTTCGAGGGCACGATGGGCCCCGGTGAAGCCACGCCGAGCCAAGGCCACGCTGAACATGGCGGCCCGGGCAGCCAAAGCCGGCTGAATGCGCTTGGTCAGAGTCATATCGTGCAACGCCTGGCGATTGCCGGACGTCTGTGCATAGTTGATGCCCATCGCGTTCACACACTGCGCCGGCGTGAGTCCGAGCAGGCGAGACGCCGTCGCGACCGCTCCAAAACCACCATCCAACGAGCTCGGCAGGAAACCTCCTCCGCGGCGGTGGTTTCGAGCAACGGTCCCAAGGCGCCCTGCCACTTCAACTCCCATCGCCACCGCCGCCAGCATCTCCCTTCCTGAAGCGCCGCCCATCTCGGCTGCCGCCAACGCGGTGGGTAGGATGATGGACATGATGTGAAGCGTCCCGGGGATGTGAATGTCATCGTAGTCAAGGGCGTGGATCAAGGTTGCGTTGGCAAAGATCGCTGCGGGGGCAGGGATTCTGTCACCGAAGAGGAGAACTGTGGCCTCGGCTTTGCCGCCCCAGTCCCGCAACTGCTCCAGGACGTCGGCAACACCGGGGCATCCCTTCGCCGCAATGGCACAGCCGAGGGAATCAAGGACCATCTTCTTCGTTGCGGAAAAGGCGGAGGGTGTGATGTCATCAGTCCGGGTATTGAGACCAATGTCAGTGAGGATTTCAGTGTAGGTCATGTCGCTGTTTTCTCCCAAACAAACCGAAACCGGCTCCGCATGGCGGCACGCAGGAGCGTTGAAACTATGGCCGGAACACGCACGCACTTTTTAGACGCAAAGTGCTCTGCAAAACCATCCAGAGATCTGCTCTACCATCCCGGATCCATCCGCATCCCAAGGGCATGGAAACGATGGTCGGTTCGCTTGGCATAGTCCGGTTCAATCAGGTATTCGAAACCGCAAGAATCTCACATCACGCACTCCACACATCGGATCAGGCTCTGAACGCCTGTCGACAGGTAAGGGCGCCCCGTGGCTCTACCATTCCCTCCCCAGTGTGCCCGGTCATGGCAGGAAGTCAAGGCCGATGAGTGAGGTCTGGCGAGCTTGAGCGAACAACGCCGTTCTCACTCTCCGGGGAGGCCTCTGTTCAAGACCGGGCTATAGTGCCCACCACCAGGGATACGCGATGACAACGCGACACACGGAAGGTGGTGACTGATATGGACGCACAGCGCGACCAGGAGAAGGTGTGGGTTGACGTACCAGGCTTCAACTCCGGGGAGATGGCCAGTAGCGTGCATGGCTCCCAAGCCCGTATCCTGCAAAGCGTCAACGCAGACCTGACCTATGATCAACTGATCTGTTACGGTGCCTTCGCATTCCGCGTCAGCGTACACAATGAGATGTGCCCCAGCGCCGGACACCCCTGCTGTGGGTTCATGTGCATCGAGAACGCCAATCGGGCAATCCCCTGGCGGATGAAGACGTTCGACGCATTTCCCTGGGACAAGAAGACCGAGCCGGATCGAGCGGCGTTCGAAGCAGAAACGTGCGCCGGGATCAAAGCGAGCATCGACCGCGGCGTGCCCGTGCATTACGGGAGTGAAGAAGACGGCCTGATCATCGGCTATGCGGACGACGGTCGCCGCTGGCTCTGCCTGCATCCCTACCACAAGAACGGGACGGAGCAGTTCTGGCACGACGAGGTAGAAGGGTTCGCCGGTGGCGAGTGGCCGTGGGGTATCGCCGTATGGACCGAGCCGAAGGCAGCTCCCGAACGCACACCGCGACGTCAGCTCACAATCGCTGCTCTCAGGCAGGCTATCAAGATGTGGGACACCGGGAAACGGGAGGACTACTGGGTTGGGGACGCCGCGTACACACACTGGCTCACGTGGCTGAGCGATGTGGAGGCGGGGCGGCTCGAAGACCCCAAGGCCGGAATGCAGGGGAACGGCTGGTGCTTCGACGTTCTGATCCACTGCCGAAGAATCGCTGCCCGCTGGCTCAAAGCAGAAGCCGAAGAGTTTGCGGGAGACACGAAGCAACACCTGCTCACGGCAGCCGCCCACTACAGTCACATGGTCGAGCGGTTAGGCGCCGGACTGAAATGCCCGTGGGACCTCGCCCTTCCCCCCAACCGCTATGACGACTGGACCAGCGCCATGAGGCTCGATCAAATAGGCCGCCTTGAAGCAGCCCGACAGCAGGACCGCGCGGCCGTCATGGCCATCAAACAGGCAATGCAGACGATGTAAGCAACGATGCCGGCGTGGATCTGATCTACACGCCTCCCCTTCGGACCTCAGGCTCGATGCCCCACCGAACCACGAAAGACAAGGACCCAGCCAAATGCGTGAGCTTCTCGTGACTCTCCTGCTCTTCGCCACGCCCCCCGTGCTTCAAGCAGCAGGACTGGTGGCCAACAGCGACTTCTCGGCCCGACCGGCAGACGATGCGAGTGTCCCCTCTGTGTGGTCGGTCCCGCGCCCCAGCCCGTGGCACAGCGCCAACGACGATGGGTACAGTGGAGCGGATTCACTGCGCTACCGATCCCGAACCACGGCCATCGGGAAGCCGGTGACGCAGACCATCGTCCTGTCAGCCGACACAACGTACGTGC
Source organism: Lentisphaerota bacterium (assembly GCA_018676675.1). GTDB lineage: Bacteria > Verrucomicrobiota > Lentisphaeria > Oligosphaerales > JABHEG01 > JABHEG01. The sequence goes on along the minus strand of JABHEG010000304.1, from coordinate 107,020 downwards.
TGACTGCAGCCTTCAAAACCGATGGCAGGCTTCACCCGTTGGTCCGTGTCCGCGCCGGCGGAAACGGTGCAGAACTGGTTCGTCTGGTCGCTGACGCCCCCTCGGGGGTTTGGCAACAACAACTGGCCCGGTTCACCTCGAAAAAGGCCGGCGAAGCCCTCGTGGAAGTGTGGATCGACACAAAGCAGTCCCAAGGCTACGCGGCTCCCGCAGGCACAGCCGTCGTGGATGACGTGCAAGTGCTCCGAGAAGATGAAACGGATGCGCTCGCCGGAAAGGGGGGAACAGCCGTCGCTTACGAGAACATTGCGCGAGGCCGGCCCTACACTCTGAACCCTCGCCCAAGCTACCCCCTCTGCACCGATCCAGCCGACAAGGTGCAGCTCACGGACGGGCAGTACACGGCCGGCTACTTTTGGACCCAGAAGAGCACGGTCGGGTGGAGCCGTTCACGACCAATCATCATCACACTGGACCTTGAAGATGACCTCCCAATCCGGGGAATCTCCTTCAACAGCGCTGCTGGAGTGGCTGGCGTTGAATGGCCAACGTCCGTATCCATCCTCGTCAGCGTCGATGGGCGCGTGTACCACTCTCTGGGCGACCTCGTTGAGCTGAGCAGCAGGAAGAGCACCGCCCCGACCGGGAAATATTCCACCCATCGGTTCTGGACCGACGCCTTCAAGACGCACGGACGTTACGTCAAACTCCTCATTGACCCCGATGGGCCGTACTGCTTTGCAGATGAGTTGGAAGTCTACCGGGGAGCCAATGCCTGGACGGCCCTGCCCCTCCCGGGCGAGGGCATCCACCATCCAGCTGAGTACTTCCAAGATAGCATCTTCAGTGCCTCCGTGAAACGACGCCTGGGAACCGATCTCATCACTGCCCAGAAAGCCATCCAGGGAGCCGATCTATCGGCAGCCGTCCACAAACGACTGATGACCGAAGCAGCCGGGCTGGCAGACGCGATTGGAGAGCTTCCTGAGATCAGCGAAGAGGGGTTCCGAGCGGTGTTCCCGCTGAACAACGTCCATGAGCGCATCTTCGCGGTTCACGGGGCCATCCACGCGGCGGAAGGGCGGGATGCTGTCATCGCCTGGAACAGCAACCCCTGGGATCTCCTGAACCCGACAGACGTGCCGGAGGAACTGCCTCAAGCGACCCTCCAGATCACCGCAATGCGAGGCGAAACACGCTGTGGAACGATCAATCTGACCAACGGCGGCAAAGAGCCCCTTACGGCACACCTCTCCCTCGAAGGCTTGCCGGGCAGCCCAGCCCCCGCCTGCCTGACGGTCCATGAAGTCGCGTGGACTGATACGCGGGAGGGAACCCCCGTGGCAGCGGCTCTACCGGAAGCCCAACCCGGAAACGTCGGTTTCACCGTCAACCTGCCGGCCGGACTGACTCGGCAGATCTGGTTCAGCTTCAAACCGGAAGACCTGAAGGCAGGCGTGCACAAGGGAAGTCTGGTCGTTCTGGGAGCCCCGCCGAAGCCGATGAGAATCCCCGTTGAACTGCGCGTGCTGGACCTCGACTTCCCCGAGGAACCCACCCTTCACGTCGGCGGATGGGACTACACCGACTGCACGGCCATGTACGGGGTGACCCAACAAAATCGCGGTGCCTTTCTCAAGCAGCTTCAGGACCGCTACGTCGATTCCCCCTGGGCCACCCGCGGCGTAATGCCCTACGGGCGTTTCACAGACTCAGGGGAGTTCACTGAAACTCCGAACACGTCGCGCTTCGACACCTGGCTGGAACGTTGGCCGGACGCACGCCGCTACTGTGTCTTCGCCGCCGTCACGAATGACATTGCCGGGACAACGATCGATGAGGCAGAGTTCTCAACCAAAGTGGGGAACTGGATCCGTTTCTGGGTCGAATACGCCGAATCCAGAGGAATCGACGCAGACCAGCTCTACTTGCTGCTCGTCGATGAGCCTCACCGCAACGAACAGGACGCTGTCATCGTTGCCTGGGCCAAAGCCATCAAGGCCGCCGAACCGCATGTCGTCATCTGGGAAGACCCAACCTACCGGGATGTCACGGAAGCAACCCCCGAACTGATGGCCGCCTCAGATGTCCTCTGCCCCAACCGCCCCATGATGCTGGCCGAGGGGAAGCCATTCGTTGACTTCTACCTCAACCAGCGTAAGCAGGGACGCAGACTGGACCTCTATTCGTGCAGCGGACCGGGCCGCCTCCTTGACCCCTATGCCTATCACCGCCTGCAAGCCTGGGCGTGTTTCGAGATGGGCGCCGAAGGGACATTCTTCTGGGCCTTCGGAGACAACGGGAACGGGAATTCCTGGAATGAATACGTCACGCCACGCACCTCCTACACGCCCTTCTTCCTTGGGCCCGATGTGGTCACGGCCGGCAAACATATGGAAGCGATCCGGGAAAGCGTCGAAGATTTCGAGTATTTGGTAATGCTGCGGGACCGTGTCGAAGAGCTCAGCAGGAACAACCCCGGGCATCGGTTGCTGCCGAAAGCGCGACGGATGGCTGCCACAGCCTTGGACCGTGTGCTTCACGCCGAGAACGTCAATGAGCTCTCCTGGAAGGACGCAAAGGACCGGTCCATCGCGGACACGGTCCGAATCGAGATCGGCCTCCTGCTGGAGGAACTCAACTGACTTCCACACGGGCGAAGTCACTACTGATCCGGCGACATTCAGTGGTGCGTTGGGTCGGATCAAGCTTCTGGTGTCTGGTGTCTGGTTTCAGCCCCGAATCCTCACACCTGAACACTGAAACCTGACACCCCGATGTGCAACACTATCCATGGCCGGATCAGCAGAGGAGCAGAGACAGTGAGTACACCCCGAATCCAAGCTGAACACGGGATTATCTGTGACATGGGCACGGAGCCCTTTGGTTACTTTGGCTGGCCAAGTGTCGCCCAGACCGACGACGGAACTCTCGTCGTCGGCGCATCAGGACTACGGGAGAAGCATGTCGACCCATGGGGAAAGACCGTCCTGTTCACCAGCCGTGATACAGGCAAAACGTGGTCCTCGCCGCGTGTGCTCAACGACACCCCTCTCGATGATCGTGACGTCGGCCTGCTCAGTCTGGGGGGCAAGCGGTTGCTCGTGACGTGGTTCTCCCTCGATATACGGCAACTGTACGAGGAAAACGACGGCTATCGCCCCTGGGACAAAGGCTGGGATCCGGCTTTCACACACTGGACCCCGGAGACGTCACGCAAGTGGAATCGTTCATGGGTGCGGCTGTCGGAGGACGGGGAATCCTGGGGCGACTTCATCTGTGCTCCGGTCAACGCCCCGCATGGCCCTATCCGGCTAGCGAACGGGGATCTGCTCTATCTGGGCAAGGCATGGACGATTCCCGATCAGCGCAGTGGCGCCATCGCTGCAGCACGCAGCACGGACGATGGTCGGAGCTGGAGCCTCATTGGTACGGTGCCCTGTGCACCAGGCATGGCCAACGTCAACGTCTGCGAGCCCCATGTTGCCGAGCTGCCATCGGGTAAACTGCTGGGCTTGATCCGTTCTGAACGTCTGCAGGAAGGGAGTTTCCATCTCCTGCAGACAGAATCAGTCGATGGAGGAGAGACGTGGACACAAGCACGCCCTCTGGACATCTACGGGTCGCCGCCACACCTGCTCCAGCACAGCAACGGTACGCTCGTCTGCACCCACGGATTCCGCCGGGAGCCCTTCGGGATCCGCGCCATGTTCAGTCGCGATGAGGGGCGGAGCTGGGAACACGACTACGTCCTGCGCGATGACGGCCCGTCACTGGATCTGGGGTATCCGTGTTCGGTCGAGCTGCCCGACGGCCGCATCTTCACTGTCTATTATCAGCAGACTGCGCCAGGCAACAACTGTGCCCTGTTGTGGTCTGCCTGGCACTGTCCCATCTGATCGGCAGGCCCTGCTACACGTCTTTCGGCTTTATGAACAGCACTTCACCGTACTCGATCCACCCTTTCCGCAGGCCAACGCGGAACCAGCCGTCGCTGTTCTTCTCCTGGAACCGACAGGGGGACCGCTTACCGAACTCCTTGAGGTCATACTGAGCCCACGTTTCACCGGCGTCCGTAGACACAATGATGCCTGTGTCCATGGGAGATGCAGGTGCACAGTGCGAGGCCAGAATCACGTTGTCCTGGACAATCATGTTGCCCGATTCGACGCCCGGGTTGAACAGGCACGTGTGTGCGTCGGGATTGGCCAGATCCTCTGGAGCGCACCGGAAGACTCCGCGGTCGTAGGGCTCGGGACCGTTGGAATCGCTGATCCAGTACAGCTGGCCATCCACAAAACTGATTCCACCGGCTTTGTACCGTGAGTTCAAGTGGTCCCTGACAGCGACCTTCCAGCACCATTCGTCCTTCTCAGCATCATAGGTTCCCCGCAACCAGAGACACTCAAAGCCCTCCTCACGGTCGCTGTCGCCGGTGCAGGCATAGAACGCGTCTTCGACCGGGTTGTAAGCCACGGTATGGATGTGCCGGCAGAACACGGGATTGTTGGGATCCCCAAGCAACGTGCCGGTGGTGCCTCTTCCGGCAGCTCCACCATCCCGAATGTAGGGATTCTGCCCGAAGGAGTACGCAATCTTCACCGTCTGACCGCTGTCCGTCGAGTAGTAGATATTGACCGGAGCCGCCCCGCCCAGGACATTGCAGTAATTGCCCCACACGAGCATCTCAACTCCGTTAACATCCCACGCACTCACCCCGGAAAGACTGTGGAAGTACCACCCCGGACTCTCCGGGTCCCCGGGCGTGTGCGCTAGGTAATCACTTCCATCCACATCCTCAACGATGATCTCTTCGTACGTCTTCAGATTGTCCGTGCTGAGGAACAGCTTGGAGCGTGTGGCAAAGAGGACGTTTCCATTCTTCAGGATGTAACTGAAGGTCACGTTGTGGGCGTTGGGAAACACACAGCTGTGGGGCCAGGTGGCAGCATTGTCCTCTGACAGCCAGACCTTCCCTTCACCAAAGCCGAACGCCTTGTTGCCGCGCTGTGAATCAACATACGGGCCTTCCGTCTGCAGCCGATACCAAAAATGCTCCGTCGAACCAATCTGTTCCTGTGACGTCATCAGCTCATGCCTTTCGCGTCGAAGTTCTCGGTTCCAGTCCGTTGACGTGGCGGGTCGTTTTCCCTGAAGCCTAGATTATAGGTCCGCTGGTCTGAGATGCACGCCACCGTGGCACGAATAGCCTCCGCTCGATGGCAGCGTCCCACCGCGTCTGCCATTGCCATCGTGTCAGGGCTTGAGCATGCGCGTCAGCCACGGGACGGCAAGGTGTTCTTTGAAGTAGTGGTTCGGTGCGTCGACGTTCGCGTACTCGAAATACTCCTCAAGGGGGATCCCCTCGGGCATCTCCTCACCATCCCGACGACTCGCCGGGTCGGCGTACTTCGGGTAGTAGTGGAACTCGAAACTCTCTTGCGCATCAAGCCGTGTGTAGGCTTCCTGCAACCGCTGCAACCCCGCGGTGACGCCGCCTTCAGTGATGATCAGCGGCCTTGGGGCCACAGCGGCAAGAATATCAGGGAAGTCGACCCACTCGAGCAGCCCGGGAACAAGGTGCCAGAGCCCGCCGACCCAGTGACGCTTGGTATCGCCCGGCACACTCTCAACCACAATACGCTGCCGGCAGTTGCAGAGGAAATCGTTGAACACCAACGCACTGACACGGTCATCAATTGCGGCCATGACCATCGCCGGTTCCGTACCTAGGGAATGCCCGCTGAGGGCGACACGATCAGCATCCACACAAGGCAGTGTTCGGGCCCACTCGAGGACATGCATCTTCTGAAAGACGGACAGCCCGAGGTAGCTTCGCCCGTCAGAAATCAGATCTACTGACAAGCAATTCCGCTGGGCGCCAACGGATCCAGTGATGTCATCTGCCAGCTCGGCTGTCCCCGGATTCTCCACCGCAATGGCCACAAGACCCGCCTGCGCGTAATGCCACGCCATCTTGTTGTGTTCGGGGTACTTCCGGTGCGTGGCCGGATGCAGTTCCGGTTCGCCGGCAAGCACCTCCTTGCTCGATGCAGATCCAGGGAAACAGAGCACTGCGGGGGCAGGGCGCTTCACCGACACACCGTTCGGTACGAGCATCAGCAGCGGAACAACCGAACCAGGTTCCGGGTAAGTCTCCCACTTCTGCAACTCGTAGCCGTCACGTGGCTCACCCCACAGCTTCACCGGAGCCGGTTGCGGCGGGACATCCGGGAACGTCATCAGTGCACGCAACCGAGTCTGCACCTCCCGACGCCACTCCGGCAGTTCATCCACCGGCATGGCGGGGTCGAACCGAAGCTTCGGAGTCCCGGTTCTCAACCTCAGATGGCTGAAACCAAGGGTGCTGAGGAAGCGCCCGTCAGGACGGGTGCTATGGTAAACATCTCGTTCTCTATCCACAGAGTGACTCCACAGGTTCGTTGACAACCAACCGTTGTCCACCAGGAGAAGTGACAGGTCTCCCCGTGGCTGCGTCGAAGTGCAGGCGACACAACAGCGCCCCCGCTACCGCAACCCTAACCAACAATTCAGTGATGGCAAAGCAACACCAGGAGTCGCACATGCTTAATCGACGCCATTTTCTACAGTCATCGTTGGCCTGCACGGTGGGAGGAGCGATCATCCCGTCAAGCCGGGGAGAAGAGCCGCGAACATCCCAAAGGCCGGATAAGACTCTTCTTCCCTACGACAACACCAACCCGGTTCTCTACGACAATGACTGGACCAATGACTACGTCGATTGGTACCTGATGGCATTGGCCAGCGCGGGGGACATCAACTATGTCGGCATCAGCACGTCGTCCTCCATCCCACCGTACAACCGGCACATGACCGCCGAGCATCTGGCCAAACAGGTCAAACGCCGCCGCGAAATCGTGCGTATCGGGCGAGAAAGCGGGTTCCGCAACATCCCCGATCCAGTCGCAGGAACGAAGGGGCACTTGCGGAAGCCGGTTTCAGGGAAGATCGCTGACACGGTCCCCCTGGATTCTCCCGGCACCCGACAGATCATTGAGCAAGCCCACAAGACAGCGCCGGGCAAACCGTTGGTCATCTGTGTCGGCGGTCCGTTGACGGTAGTCGCCGATGCCTTTCTTCTGGACAACGCCATTGCCGGGAAGGTCATCGTGTCTTACCTCGACAACCACAACGCGGGCATGTACGGCTTCAACGGCTGGTCTGATGGCTGGGCGGCGTACATCGTGCTCAGGAAGCTCCAGATGGTGCAGTTCACGGTTCAGAGCAAGTCAGCCGCCCGCATCCCCAAGCGCAGATTGCTCGAACTCCCCAGCAGTCCTGCGCGTGATTTCATGATCAAATCCACACCGGATGTCGCCGCGCCGGAAGGCGATGCCGACGGCCCTCCGGCCATCTCCCTGATGCGCCCCGATTACGTCAAGCAGACGAAGAAGATCTCTTTCGGCCGCTGGAAGAAAAGGCACGGTCACGAAATGCCCATGTTCAAGGACGATCCCAACAGCCGCTCTGTCGTCGCCACAGGCGTGGACCGTAACGTCGCAACGAAGGAGTGGTTTCGGGCGCTGAAGAACCCCAAAGCGTGGCATGGCAATCAGGCGAAGTCGGACTGACAACACGGGCTCCCCCCCAACCAGTCCGCTCGCCGGCCGAGCGGGTCCCGGGCTCTCACTCTCTCCAAGAGGGAAGCCGTCCGTTCCCGTGCCCTCAGCGTCTCATACTACAGGTGCCAGGGGGAACGCATCGGGGGGTCGAGCATGCGATTCGCCGCATCATCACCAATGAATCGATGCTCAACTGGATCGAAGCGGAGTTTCCGCCCCAAGCGAATGGCCAGCACGGCCGAACGGACGGTCACATTGCTCCGGTGGCTCGTGTCTTCATTCAGCCCAAACCTCCGCCGCTCTTTAACCGACACATTGAAGTTCGAGACCATGGGCGCAGGCTCAGGCAGGGCCGGCAGTGCATCCAGTAGGTCGGGGGGATCGGTACGGCCGCCAATGAACAGCTTTCCTTTCGGCCCTTCGAAGTACGGCTTCCCTTCCGTCACGCGATCTCCCCATTCGCCCGACTCGAGAATCAGTCGACACCCGTCGGCGTAGGTCATCTCGATCCGCCCCCACATACCCACCGCATCCGGATGCTGCGGCCATGGCGCGTAGGGAACGATCTCCACGGGGTTGGTGTCGTCCTTACCGAGGATGTACTGCACGGGATCAATATAGTGCTGCCCCATATCTCCAAGCCCCCCGGCTTCGTAATCCCAGTAGCGGCGAAACCGCCCATGGACACGCTGATGGTTGTATGGCTTCACCGGGGCCGGTCCGAGCCACATGTCGTAATCCAGATTAGCCGGAACGCGTTCCGGCTTGAGGTCCGTGCTCCCGCAGTTGCCTCTGACCTTCCAGTTGAAACCGGTCGATGGACTTATTCGCACCGTGATCGGCCAGCCCAGCAACCCATTGCTGACGAGTTTCTTGATCGTCTTCGTGTACCAGCCTGAACTGTAAAGGCGACTGTGCAAGCGAAACCAGGTGTTGATGCGGTACATCCGCCCGTTTCGCCGCACCGCGTCAACCACACGTAGACTCTCACCGATCGTTTGAGTCATCGGCTTCTCTGACCACACATCGCAGCCCGCCTCCGCTGCCGCGATCGAGATCAGGGCGTGCCAGTGAGGTGGCGTGGGAACGTGCACGACATCGATGTCACCACGATCGAGGACGTCCCGAAAATCCCCATATCCCCGGCACCCTTTGCCGCCCCGTGCCACAGCTCTGGCCAGGCGAGCTTCATCGACATCACACACGGCCAGAAGTTTGGCTTGGCGGTCCCTCAGCACGTAACTGACATGCCCATTCCCCATTCCGCCGACACCCACTACGGCATGCGTGATCTTCTCGCTTGGCGGAACGTGCCTCGGCCCTCCCAACACGTGCCGGGGCACGATGCTGAATACACTCGCAGCGGGAAGTGTCGTCCGCAAGAAGGTCCGTCTATCCATGGATATTGCCTCTGAATCCTGCCCAGGTTGGTAGGCGCAATTGCTGAACATAGTACCATTCGAGACATATTCCGCTCCCCCGCCAGCTGTGCCCGTTACCCCACCATGATCGGGTTGCTGTACGCGCACTGTCCATTGACATCAACAGCCTCCACCCGAAGGTATCCTTCGTCTCCACGAATCGTGTAGGCCAATCGCAATGGGGCCTTGCCATCCCCGGCCACCGCAGACACCGCATTCCCCCCCACCCCGATCACCCGAATCACGACAGCCTCAGACGCTGTAGCGGACAAGGTCCGCCCGGCAATGAGAAGCTCTGAGAACCTCGCCTTCGTGCTCGCCAACACGTAGAAAGCGCCAGCTCGGATGGCCTTCAGAAGCTCAGATTCCGACAGCCCTTCCGACCAGACCATGATCCCGACTCCTTCATCAATGTGGTCGGTATCGTGAGCGTCGCTGGAAGCAAACGCCCATACCGGCCCAGAGGTGCGTTCAGCGTGGGCGCCCCATGGGAGCGCCGCTGCACTCCAGAGCATATCGAGGCGATCGATGGCCAGCCTAAGGCCGCTGCCGACATTGTGGGTGTAGACCTCGATGCCGTCATAGTGACCAGCCAATTCCTCAAGCAATCGCGTCGGTCCGTAACTCACCTCCCGACTCGATGTGAACTCACGGATCTTGGGGTGGCTTAGAATGGTCATCCCCCCGGATGCCCCGAATGCATCCAGCTGCTCGACAGTGGTCCAACCTGGTTCGCGCACCAGTGAGCTCGCGAGGACCACGATGTGTCCGGTCCCCGCGCTGGCTTCCTGACCTTGAAGCACGAGTACGCCCCGCCGTTCCCCCGGTACGCACACCTGGTCGTGGTCGGCTATGCAGCAGAAATCGAATCCACAAGCAGACAGCCGGTCGAGCATGGCATCGGGGGTGTCCCGTCCATCGCTGTCTGTGGTGTGGAAGTGAACGTCACCCTTGTATGTGGATGCATCAGGCGTCAAAGAAAACGGATTCATTCACTACTCCTCACGGGCTACCGATCGCCAGGCCGAAGCCAGAGGCCTGGCCGAGGCGAAGCTGGACCCAATCCTACTCCACGGTCGCCTCGAATCGGGCCCCCACGCCATCGGCTATGACTGTAAGAACCAGCGGGACTCGCTTCCTGGCCGGCCCCGCATTGATCTCGAATGGCTCCGAGCGCCACGGAATGCTTGCCCGGAGAATCCCCGGCACGCCGGGAACGAGTCCGGAAGCGATTGACCTGCCGTCCACACCGCGAAAAACGTAATGGACACGGAGACCACTGAGGTCGATCGGCGATTCGAGCGCCAGAGCGCCGTGGACAAACGAGTCCGTCCCGAGCTGCATGGTCCGATCCTCTTTCCGCAGATCGACCAGGTCCACGTCAATCGGGGTCTCATCGGTCAACGTTGCCCTGGAGAAGTCCGTCAGGAGCCCTCCGGAATGGGTGGGTTTGAAGGTCGGCGGGAAAACGATGGTAGACGACCGTTCCTCTCCCCGGTCAACGTCCCGAATTCCCACTGCAAGCCGGACCGGCTCCCCAGCCTCCGGCCGGATACGCAAGGGCTCCCAGGGAAGCCGGGCCTCGACCACATAGCCCGGTTCGCCATGCATCTCGCCGGGCCGCAGATGCATCAGCGCAACATCGCAGGTGAGATCGTGGGCAGGCACACCCCGGATTGCGGCGACAGCATTGACCAGTGGGATTCCCGCGTAGGCAGTCAACTGCGCAGTTCCACTCGCAGATGTGCCGATGGCAACGTGAGTTCCATTGAGCCAGAAACAGAGCGCGTCACCCACGCTGCCCTTCTCCTCCCCTGCCCGGACCCGGTCGTCGTCGACGACCTTAGCAAGAAGGTAGAGGTACTTCCGGTCCCAGGCAAAATAGCAGACCGCAGATCCATCCGAGTTGCCGGCAGGGCGGAGGCCGGTGTGCGCCGAACACGACTCGTCCCCGACAGCAACAGGATTGAGCAGTTCCCAGTCTGAAACGTCTCCATCAATCGTGATTCGGCCCGCCGCTTTGGGCACGAGAACGTCCCGGGGCCGTGCCCCGGAAGCAGGAGCGTTCCTGAGCGCGTCAGCTTCCTCTTGAACAAGCCGGAAACCACCCGCATACGTGTCGAGTTTCTTCTCGACCTCATCACACGTGCGATACCCCGCCGCGAGGAGCATGTACCAGGGCTTGCCTTCCAGTCCATAGCGTTTGTAGTCATCGCGGAGTTCGCGGCGGGCCGTCCTCAGCCGTTCAAGCCCGCGGACTGCGGAGCTTTCAGCGGCCTGCGCTGCTGCCTGCCGTTGAGCGGGAGCAACCGCGTCTCTTGCCTGGTCAAGCAAGGCGTCAGCCGATATCTTCGCTGCCCGGACGCCGAGAATGGCTCTGAGATCCGTGTTGACCTTCACCATCTGAGTGTAAACACCGTGCGTATCGACCTCACTGCCCGGGGCCTTGCCGAACAGCTCTTCCTGTCCCCACAGCGGCACCAATGCCTGGAAAGAACGCTCTGCGGACTCCGCAAGGGCGACGGCGATATCAGGATCTGACGACCACTTGCTCTCCTGTACCAACGGAGCATAGCGCAACGCCTCAGCCATAGCCGGCGCGACATCCCTGCCGTAGATCAGTCGGCAGCATCGGTCGATCAGGTCATGGTTGAACGCCTTCGGCTCCCTCCGCCCTCCCAGGTACACCCACTTGGCCCAACTCGATTCACCATCCGGAGCCAGGATCTTCTCGAACACGTAACTATCCCCCGAGGTGCTGGGTGGGACGACCTTTTTCGTCGCCAGCGGGTCAGCCTGCCAAACCCCCGATCCGGGAGCGTTGACGTTCCATGCGTATTCGGCAAAAGTGTAACCGGAGACATCGAGAACAGGGCGCGAGTACACGGTCAGGCAGTCCTCGACACCATCCCGGGGATCACCACGCCAGCCGCTCTTCACGAATGCCATATCGGGAGCCAATGCCCGTGCCCCCCAGAACGTCCGAGGCGACCAGGCCAGGCGGATTGGTTGCCGGATGTTCCGCCACCAGGACCGGAAAGCCGCCCGAGTCCCTTCGCGTCGAACCAGCAGAACGTCTTCAGGGAGCAACCCGGAGATCTTCCGGAAATACTGCCGTGTGCGGACGTTGCCCGGGAGCTCAAGATCCAGTCCATAAGGGTAGCAGCACAGACTGATCCGGCTCGTGGGCGAGGCTTCCCTCATGGTCTGGTACAGCTCGTTCCCAAAGTGGGCATCCGCGGCGGCATGATCATCCCCCCAACGCTCGCGGCACGCTTTCGAACGCTGAGCCCAGCCGCCCTCATGCACGTCCGGGTAGTGGAAAAACCAGTCCGTGTTCGCGCCGATCCTTCGCGCCTCGTTTCGGAAGCGCTCCATACTCAGGCCGATGAGTTCCTGATGCGACCAGGACATGTACCAACCCCGTAGATTCGGAACATCGGCATAGCGTGAATCGCCTTTGTCACGTGCTGACGTGCCGACAGAAGTAAAGTGCTGAATGTGGAAGCGGACCCCGTAGCTCTTTGCGTAGGGGATGAGTCGTTCAAGCAGCCGCAGGTCACACTCCCGCAGGTAGTCAAGCTTGGCTCGCACGGTCCAGTGGTTGGCGGCGGAAATGGCGTTGCATTTGAGCAAAGCCGCTCGACGTATGAATCGTTGGGCGACCTCTATCGACTTGGCTATCTCCCCCTCCGTGTCGTCCCGAGCCCCGAAGAACCCACTCGTGACGCGCTGCTTGAAGTCCGGCCAGTCCACGATCGTCACACCGGTCACCCCGACACCGCCTGTGGTGTGCTTCAGGAGATGCCGAAGGGTAATGCAGCCGTACAGGGCCCCGCGCGGGTCACTGCCCCAGATGACGACCACCCCATGCCCGTTAAGCTCACGGGTAGTGACGACGTAGCCTTGGCCCTCTCCCCAGACGCTGATTCCACCGTACGTGTGCTCGACATCCGGTAACGGAAGCCGGTCGTGACCGTACCCGATGATGATTGCCGGTCCAGCGACTGCCGCAACTGCGGCTGCAGCGTCCGCAACCGCATTCACACGTAGAGATCCCCCACCCAACTCAGCGATCCCGGCAGCGATCTCTTCGGCTCCCCTCGCCAAGCACCCATCGGCATCCGAAAGATGGAACAACGCCCCTTCTGACAGCCGAAGAGATGTATCTGAAAACTCGATCCACTTGGGACACGGCACGATGTCCACAGTGCCGAGTTTGTCCCATTGAGGGGCAGGAGGGAAGGGCTTTCCGTCGGCTCTCGCCGCAGAGAGTGCCGCCCCAGCAAGAACGAAGGCCATAGCAATGGAGTACTTTCGATGGCTCATTCCTGGAAGGCCTCCGCCTCGATGGTCCTCAGGACCTCAATCTCATCCAGCACGTAGGGAGCCGGCTCCTTCTTGTCGTGCTCGCCCTGCCCGACCCTAAGTGCGACGGCACCGACGGACTCCACCGGCCACGTGCCCTCCTTCTTACCGAGTACCACGCCGTTCACGATCAAGCGAAGTCCCTTCCCCGCATCCCACACGCCCTCAATCTTCGTCCACTGGTCCCTGACGAGATTCCGCAGATCGCAGGACACCCCATGCGTCTTGTTCTCCCGGTCCCAGACGACGAACAGGAACGACCAACCGTGGTTCTTCCGGATCAGCGCCATCCCCCTCCCCCCTCGTGTCAGCTTGACCATGTCTGCCGGCCGGGCGTCCCCCTGATCCCAAAGCGGCTTCAGCCAGAAACTCACGCTTCCCCGCACGACGAGCTCTTGCTGGTCGGGAAGAGCGAACAGCGCCGCATGCTGGGCACGCGTCGCCCGCAGACCGGGTCCACTCTTCCCAGCTGCGGTCGGCAACACACAGGACCAGGCAGGAAACGTCGCAGTGTCCTTCCCGACCACATCGGCACGACCATCAGGTTCTGAGAATGCCTGTCTGAACAGAACGGCATCTTCCGCAGGCGGTCGAGCCGCCGGAACTCGCAGAGCAATGAGGCATGGATAACGCAGGCGCAAAGCGGGGACATCGCCACCGACTTTCTTCAGGTGCATCTCGATAGTGGCACCATCAACCGCGGAGGGAACGGGAACAAACACATCCTGGAACACGTCCCCGACACGAGCGGCATGGCCGGAAAACAGAACGTTGACCGGTTCAGAAGCTACGCCCCGCGATGAGAAGATCACCTTCATCGAGCAGGTGGAATCTCCGATGAGCGAGAGAGCACCGGTGAAACGGAGGACACCCGTGCCAGACGGCAGAGAAACGGGTCCAAGTCGGACACATCCAGCGGTACTGCCCGGGGCAAACCGCGCCGACAGCCCGGCACGGTCCGCATCATGCTGAATCTGGACGCCCGGACCACTCGACACTCTCTCGAACCGAGCCCCAAGCAGGTTCTGCAGTGGCTTCAGTTCGGACTGCAGCTCTGCCTGCCCAGGCCAACACGCCAACAGAAAGACATTCACCGAGAACAACAGGATGTGTCGTTGGTTCATCAGACCGTTCCACATTTGCGGGGCACGCCTCTCAGGGCGTCTTGCCATTCCCATCCTGCCCCAGGAAAAGGCTGCGGCATACACACACGCTGAAGCGTGAACACCATACGAAGACAATTCAGGATACCCGCTCACACCACGCTGTCCCGGTATCAAGGTCCCTGCCGAAGCGCCACTGCTCTCCGGACACGTCAGCTGTTCCCTCGATGCGAGCTTCCTCCGCCCCGCCGCCACTCAGCCCCACAACGACGTTCGGTGGCACCGTCCTGCGATATGGCACCACGGCGGTCACAAATGATGCCGGCGCCCCACGGTCGTGCTCGAACCGGAACGCCTTGCGACGCGCACGATGACCATAGGCCCAGCCAGACCAACCGTCCTCTTCCACCATGCGCCAGTGGGCTCCATCCTCTGCAGCCACAAGCACGTTCGCGTCTTCAAACTGCGTATCCGCGCGCAGGTTCTTGGTATCGAGAACAACGTCGCCCGGAGCGAACTGGAAGTGCAGCCCCAGCTGGCCTGGCACGTCATGACCGATGGCCTCATCGAAGAAGACAAAAAAGCGGCGATCCACGAACCAGACGGTGCGGCGATGCACCAGCCCCTCGTAAGAGCCGTTCTCCACAACCAACGCGACATGGTCTGAGTCGGAGTGCCAAAGCAAGTGCCTTCCCGCGACCGCCGAATCACGCCCATCCAATGTCATCGTCTGGTGCACGCTTGTCTGACGATGCCACAGGCGCGCGTCTCGATCATGCCCGTACGTGTAGAACCCCGTATCCGGCATGAGCCAGCGCCCGTAGGCATACAGTTCGAACGTCCCGTTGTCCGGCTGGTCATGGCTCGAGATCCCAAGGGGCGAGCAATGCAGCCCCAGGTGGATCTGATCAGGCCCCCACTCGCTGCGCAGTACATACATGCCCGCTTCCTCAAAGGCCTGGCTTGTCTCGTCCGGCAGCCACTCCCGGTTCAGTTCCGCTCGAGCGCGGTACTTGGGATCGCCCAGCAGGTCTGTTGCCTTTGACAGCACGGGATAGAGCGGCCAGACAGTGCGGTCCTCCCCCTCCTTGAGCGGTCGTGAACCGTCGCCGAACATGGGGGCGCCAAGGTCAGGGGTAGCGACCCAAAAAATGTAGTCGTGCATTCGCCGAATGCGCTCGACGTAGTCCTCAGGGACGGCCATTCCCATCTCGTCCATGCGGCTCTTGATCTCAACCGCATCGCGCAATACGCCTTGGTGGTATCCGTACGACCACTCGCGCTGCACGCCGTCGCCGGTCGTCTGCAGGAGGAAGTTCTCCCTGGCCCGCTCCATGCCCAGAGCCAACCAGTCACCTGCCTCGCGGAACTCATTGAAGTGGAAGGCCGTGTTGATAAAGCCACGCTGTTCGAACACCGCCTTGTTGTGTACCTGGCCCATGGGAATTGCCGCCGTCTTGACCTGATGGTCGTACAAACTGGCGAGCAGTAGACGAAGGAACTCGGGGGTGAACCCGTCGGCGTGCACGAGCTTGGTGAAGGCAAGGCAGGTGTTGGTCGCCCTGATTCCAGTCTGAATATCCAGCCAGGCGAACCCCTTCCAGTGCGCATAGACCGGGTGTGTCCGTTTGCGCTTCTCAAGCGGATGCTTGGCGATCCAGTCGGTTGCCAACTCCACAAACGCGTCTACGTAGGCTTCGTCCCGGGTCTGGTCGTAGGCATTGGCCAGGATCTCAGCCCAGTAGAAACGGTACATGACCGCGACCCACTCGATATCCCCGCGCGGGTCCCATTCCCAATTCACGTCGTCACCATACCCGGCCTCGTCATACGGACCGAACTGAAAGACGTGCCGACAGATCTGGTCTGCCCTCTCAAGCGACTGTCCCCTTGGCTCAGACGTCGGCAAAAGAGGGAACTTCCGCCGGTAATACTCCAACAACGCAGCAAACGCGGCGCTTTGGTCGCCGCTGTCGGCCGCGCCCTTGACCCCAACAAGCTTGGACAGATCCAGATCCAGCTTGCCGAGGACCTGCTCCGGAGCCAGTGAGTGCAGTTCCTGATCACGATCGATCGCGTCGAACTGGGAGGGCTTGTCTGCCATTGTAAAGCGTCCTGTCACCATGCTGTGGAGTTGCGTCCCTGTTGGCGAGAGCCACGTCCCCAAACAACGCCGCTACTCAGCGCGACTAAGCGCCGGGCTCGCCACCGCATTACCTTACGCCAAATGGGAGAAATCCCACCTCCAGAAGCGCAGCTTCAACACAGATCGCGGTTTGGGCTGACCGTCACAGCCGCGACTAACGGGAGCGGTCTTGCTTGCTACCGCCCAAGGCACCACTCCCGGAAGTTGCGGCTCTGTTCAGACACCGAACAATCGCGCGTTCCAGTCTCCAACATCACCGTTCAGCCTCCTCGGGGCAGGAGGAACGCCACTCCCAACTACTCCCCTGCCCGCTTCTTGGCCGCCTCCAGAGCTTGGATAACAGGTGGCTGATTCGGGTTCACGGTGAGAGAGCGACGATAGGTCTCGATCGCTCTGCCCCACCGCTTCAGCTTCTCGTAGCACACGCCGATGCGGATGTAGGCCTCAAGCTGGTTGGGGATCTGCTTGAGGAGATCCTCGTATATACCGATGGCCTCACCCCATTTGCCCTCCTTTTCCCGCAGGTAGCCAAGCTGAAGATAACCATCCCAGCGGTCGGGCGCCGTCAGAATGGCTTTGCGAAACCGGCTCTCGGCTTGTTCGGAAGCCCCCCTGGCGACGAGCTCAAGTCCGTCCTTGACCAAGTGCTCAGCTTCCTTGACGGCTTCCGGGGACGAGATGGCTCGTTCGTCTGACAATGCTTCGGCTTTCCTGCCTGCGGTCAACGCTACCAGAATCGGCACACCGAGCCCCTTGCTCTCAAACGTGACCGAGGCAATGCTCTTCTCGGGCTTGGGGTTGACCCAGCCCATGCTGTAAAGACTCACCTTCGGGAACAGAATGGACTTCCCGGACCACGCACGCCGGGTCACCGTGTCTGTTTCATACAGGAACGGCTCATCGGGCGCGCTGGCGACCCAATCTCGGTAATTGACTCCGCCGATCAGCTTGATCGTGTAGTCGGTGCCATCCTGGTAGTGAACCACGTAGTTGGCATGGTGTTTGGCGCTGGTCCATGCGGAAGACTGCAGGAAGAACAGCACGTCTGCCTTCCGTTCCACCGGGATGTCGACCTGCTCCGGTAGACTCGTCGAGTCGCGGTACTTGGAGGCCAGCACCAGGCACGCATTGGGCTGCGCAACACGAAACGGGACCCCATCAAACACCTGTTCAGGCTTGTCCGTGGGGAAATCCCGCAGATCCAGTTTTTCGCCCTGATCGCTCCAGCCGCCTTGGCCGTCGTCATCCACTTCATCCCGGAGAGCCCGGTTAAGCACACCCGCAATGTCAACCGTTTCGTAGTTGAGATTGGTCGGCAGCCGGATGCTCGTGCGGCCCTTGAGGCGGACCCCCAAATTTGTAAGCAACGTCGATGCGATGCGATCGCAGTGTGTCGTGATTCCCGCCTTGGGCTTGTCCCAGTTCAGGTTGTCGATCAACACACTGCCCTTGCCAACCGGTACACGGACCAAGTACGACGGGTAGGTAAGGGGCTCCCCGCTCTCGCTCCACACCGCCCAGTCGCCCAGTACGGCGAGCGCCTCTTTGGCGGAGGAGTAGCACGGACGGTAGTTCTCAGACTCGGGTCGTTTCTTCCAGAACAGATCGTAGTTCGTCAGTCCTTCGGTGAGCGAGGATGTACCAACACATATGGCCCGTCCACGCCAGGAATCCGCCCCCGCAGAGGAACAATGCACAGGCGTGCCGCAAACACGAGTTGCCAGCGCGACGGTGTCAGGATTGACGTTCCGAAGAAGCACCGTGCCGCCTCTCTCAGCAAAGTCCCTCAGTCCATCCGCTGTGCTCACGGGCATCGCCACCGCTGTATCAACGATAGCGGTCTTGTACGCGTTGAGGTCAGCGATGCCAGACTGAGCATCAAGAGCCGTGCCCAGATGGGCAAGCGCTGTACGTAGAGAGCCGGCCTCGGCCCCGAAATAGGCAGCTCTGTCCGGCACATCGACGGAGGCGACCAGGTACCCGAACAGAGCCTTCCACAACGTCAGCGCAGCAGGGGCGGAATCCAGCATCTCAAGCCAGCTCAATTGCGAGCAGATGACAAGCCCTTTGCCCACGTCCCACTCGACAAGTCCGCCATAGAGCATGCCTTTCGGCCCACCAGCCTCGATAATGACACGGAAGTTGCCCGACTGCGGCTTCGAGATACACCGTTCAGCAACCCGATGGTGGGGATACCAGTACCGCAGATCCCTCGAGGCAAGCCCGGCCACGACAGGATGCGAAGACCTATGCGTGAAATTGATGGCCGCGACCCGCGGCGAGAGCTGGACGCTCACCGGCAGGAAGTCCGGGGCGAACTCCTGGGGGAGCACCAGCACACGCCCCCCCTGCTCTGCGAACTCCGCAATGGCATCTGCACGTCCGGTCAGCGCACCTTCCGGCACGGCCTCGCCAATGATCAGAACGTCCAGTTCCCGGAGCGTCTCAACGGATGGCTCAGCGGTGATGCAGGCCGACGGAATCAGACGCCGCAAGCCTTCCACCGAATTTCCCGAGGGGTCGCAGATCCCGATTCGCAGCCTCGGACTCAATGGAAGGTCGGGCGTTGGGTGAACACTGATCGGCAACTCCACGCGCCGAAGCTCGGTTCCCCCTTCGCACAACGTCACGACCAGCACAAACGCGACGTTCCCGGAGACCTTGGGGGCCTCAAAAGCTATCCGCGTTCGCTTGAGATCGCACGATCCGAAGCGCATCCGGTCCCGGTCGCGAGCAACGATCTCACCGTCACGTCGCCTCAAGGCCCACTCGAACGTGAGTGTGGCAGCGCGGAACTCATCGAAGTGCAGGTTCACGTCGTAAGTGACATCAGTTCCGGAATAGAACGCGTTGTACTGTTGGAGGATGTTGATGTCTGCCCGGGGCACGGAGATCCAGTTCGGGTTGCCGGTCACCCACTTCCATAGAGTTATCGCGCTGACCTCGGCATCGCGGTGGCCACGGCAGAACCAGGTATTGGCCGCGTCATGCGTCAAATCCGCCCACCGCGAATCGGCGTAGACCGCGTCCCCAACCAGCTTCGTCATCGCGTCCGGCGGGGAGAAGAACAAGTTCCAGCATGTCTCGTTGACAACAATCGGCTTCCTTCCCCACGTGATGGGGGACTCGGCAAGCACATTGGCGACGCGTTTGGCCATGCCGGCAGGAGCCTTCATCCCTGACTTCAGAGGCTGATCGAAGCGATGCCAGTAAGCGGCTTCCGGAAAGTACGCCTCCGCTTGGCGCAGGGCATTGCCGTCCACCGGGTAGTGGGTCGAGATGTGCTTCGTGTAACCGCGCAGATCCAAGTCGCACCCAAACTCGATCAAACGCGTGTCGTCGTCTTGTAGCGCCTCCTCTCCAAGCTGGCGCAACCGTTCGGAATTCCTGTCGTAGGTCTCGCCATAGAACTCGTTTGACAGATACCAGGTGACGATCGAAGGGTGATTGCGGAGTCCGCGGATCATCTCGCGCGTGAAAAGAGCCGTGTTCTCCCAAAATGTATCGCTGTTTACCTTTTCACTGTTGGGCCCGGACAACCCACCTCGTCCCTGAGCAAACACGACGCCCTCCTCGTCCATGATGTCAGCTCGGTGCTCCGGGTCGTAAATGTGCCGATGCATGCGGCAGCCCATGCGGGTGGCAGCCCGGATGGTCGCCCGGATCTCGGCCCGCTTGTTCCTGCGTGTCAGCTGCCAACCCCAGCTTGAAAGGAATGGGCGGGCGGAGAACTTCACCTGTTCTCCATTCCAGGCGAGGGATCGCCCTTCAGTACTGAATTCACGGAAGCCGAAACGTGTCTCGACCCGGTCCCGCAGATCGCCGCCTGCGCTCCAAAGCTCAGTCACAAGCTGCAGCAGAGGAAACTCGACCGGCCCCCACAGGATCGGCTTCCGCCAACGCCGCTCGACAGAGACGCGTCTGCCGGGACCACCCTCCAGATAGGCGACGGGCAGTTCCAGCACCGGTTTTCCCTGGTAGTAAACGGTGTTGCGCATCTCATGTCGCTTCCCCGGGGGCAGATCAGGGACCTCGACGTCAACCGTGACCATCTTCCTCTTCAGTGACGTCTTGACGAAAACATCCTGAATCGCCGAAGTGCCGACTGTGTGGACGTAGATCTCCCCGAGTCCCGCCTTCGTGCAGCGGGGGGCCAGCAAACGTCCGTCACGGACGCGGCCATCCTCGCCGTAGTCCCGCGTAGCACTCCCATCACACAGGCCGATCAGCAGCTCATTCTCCTTACCGGAACGCAACAGATCCGTGACGTCAAAATCAAACGGTCCGGTGGGTCCCCAGTGGGTGCCGGCCTCCCTGCCGTTGATGAAGACTTTGCAGGTAAAGCTGGCCCGGGAAACGTGCAGGATGCCGCGTTCCCCTTCCGCAGGGAACGCCTCTGGAAGGGTGAGTCGCTTTCTGTACCATGCGACATGGTGTTTGTGGACCGGCCCATTGGGGATGTCCTGCCAACTCGCGGGCAAATTTACCCGCCGCCATTTGGCATCTTCAGGCACATCGGTCGGCACTCCCACCTCTGTCGCGTCAGCCAACGTTACCCACCCCCAACCACGGTTGAGCCAAAGCTTCCGGCGGAATGCGGTCAGATTGTCAACGAGGATCTCCCCGACGACCTCCCGGGATGTCCCGTCGGCAGCCGACACGGCGACAACGGCCCGATATCGATCAGAATCGCCTCTCGCCACGGGGACTGTTCTGGCGAACGTCTCCCGTGGAGCGACGGACACACTTTCCTCGCGCTCCCCGACACAGCGCTGGAAATAGTCAAAGACGCGAACCGACACGGCAAAGGTGTCTGCCTGTGGCTTCGCGCTCTCAAACTGAAAGGCGAACTCAAGCTCGTCTGCGGCGGCGGCCAACGGCTTGAAGGCCCCGGTCAAACGGATCATGTCGTCATAGTACGGGTCGTGGCCGTAACTGATACGAAGGGGGGCACAAGCCAGGCGTTCTCGGGCCAGTGCGATCCCTCCGACCTGCTTCCCCCCATACCCTCGAAGGGTGTTCCAACGAATCTCATCGCCCTGCCGGAGGGCGAGCGGCCTGGCGGTCTCGATGATGCCGAAGCAGTGCTTCTCTCTCGGCACGGGCGTAGTGCAACGCAGGAACTCAATGGCCCGACCGTTCACATACAGAAAGGGGGCACGCCCCAGTCCGGACTCGCTGCTCTTGAGTGTGCCCGTCTCCACAAATGCGCGTAGGTAATAGCTCCCTGCCTCAATCTCCGGAACCGTCCAGGCCACTTCCTGCTTTGACGACGGAACGATGAATGATCCACTGCGCCGGATGGTCTCATCCCCGGCGAGGACGCGACACGTGTCAACTGACAAAATCACATCCCCGGCGAGAACCGGCAACGGAAGCGGCACGGGTTTGGTTGCTGGGCGTTTGGCAGCCGGGGGTACGGGTGCAACGGCAACCTTCGATGCGGGGACGTTCTCAGCCACGACACCCTCGCGTACAGTCACGAGGAAATCGGTCCGTTTCTCGATCCCCTCGTTGGTGGCCTTAAGATTGTACCCCACGCGAACAGTGAAGCGGTGGGTTCCGGTAGGCACAGCCGGAGAGGCCGGCAACGGGCCGTTCACATGCCTGCCCTTCTCCTTGTCCCATGCGTTGATGACGCCGATCCGACCCTCGGGGCGCGCTCCCAAGTCAAGCCTATAGACGCATGACCGCTCTCGCTCGAAGCTGAACCAGTATTTCTTCAGCCGCTGGTACCAGGCCTTCTTGCCCCCCCAGCGCTGCAGGCCGGTCACGGCGCTGCCGAAGTCACGCTCGGAATTGAGGAGGTACGATGTCGTGATCCCGGCCTTGACCGGCCGGCCCTCACCCTCGATCTGCCACGACGCCTTCACGAACACGACCGCGTTGGAGCCGACGATGGGGAAATCCCCGGAATAACTCTTCCCCCCATCTGTGCTAAACGCCAAGGACACCGAAATCGTCGGCTCGCAGTGTGCCACGGTTGCACCAAGAAGTGCCAGCGCCACGATCACTCGCCGCCCGTGTCGCGCGATTCGATCCATTGTCATGTGTGTGTCGTCCTGAAAGGTTGTCTTGTGCACGCCGCAAGCGGAGGTCAGCCTCCGAAGACAATCGTGCCAAAGCACTGCGGCAGGTGGAAGTTCTTCTCGCTCACCGGAACCCACGAGGCCCAGTGCGGATGCGATGTGGCATCACCACATTTGTACAGATTTGCCCGCCATTGGTCTCCCGCAACGGGTGCCGACAGGCCGGTATAGTCGGCAAGAAGCGCAAACGGTATGGCAAACTCAAGGAACCAGACTGTCTCCTCGGCGACTTCGGGTTCCACCCTGACCGGTAGACTGTGGTAGATCTCCACATCACGCTGTGCCTCAGCCCCCAGTTTCCGGAGGTCTTTTATGCCAGTCTCATCGCGGGTCGGATCGACGACGTACGAACACAGCATCGTCCCACCACAGTTGAACTCGAAATTGAAGTAACCTCCCGCTCCAGCGGGCTCAAAAAAGAACTCGACACAGCTATCCCGGCAGACGTTCCCCTGGAACTCCGTGTGAATACATCGGACGTAGCGATCGCGAACGCGGAAGATGCCGTAAATCCGGTCCGCATCGTACAGCAGTCGTGCACTCGTTTCAGGCCGGTGTTCTGTGCTTTCCGGGCGGAAGACAGCAATTGGGAGCGTCTCAGCCGTCTCCCAAGCCGCACTATCCCACGCGCCCGCAAGTGCAGGAACGACCGGTGTTCGACGTACAGTATAATCTTGCATCTGTTGCTCTCTCAGGAATGCCCTTGAACGCATGAGGCTCACGCGGGATTGGCCCGTTTGGACCAAGGATATGGCAGGCAGCCTGAAAAGCAACCTTTGCTCGGGTGCACTCACCATTCAGAGCCGTGCCTACTGAGAGGCAGAGAGCACCATCCGACTCCCACCGGGCGCCGCCATTGCGCATGTAGTCTGGCCGGGGTACTGTGGTGGCACAGACTGGTGTTCACGAGAAAGGAGTGCCGGGCGATGAAGTGTGTAAGCGCGTTGGCCGGTGTAGTTCATTCGTTGCTGTCATTGGCCGCCCTGGCGGGAGAAGGAGGCGTTCCCATGTTAGGTAACCCGATCGAGACCGATCCCAACAGCGGCGCGGAAATCTACCTCCTCGGTGGAGACGAAAGACCGGCCGACAATATCTACGGGGAACAGCCCTATGGTGACCCCACCGGACGCTGGATTGCGGTGCGCTACTACCCCAGGAAGCCAAAACCTGGGGGCATCAGCATCATTGATCTCCAAGACGGAAGTCGACGCGATGTGCTCGTAGGAAAACCGCCCTTCCCGGCCTTCCATGCCTGGGGCGAGTACCTCTATTACCATCAAAAAGTCGATGGTAAGCTGATGCTGCGCCGCTGCAAATACGCCACCTTTGAGACCGAGGACATCGCTCAGCTCCCGACCGAGATGGGCCGATTCAGCTACGGAACGGTGTCGCCAGACCACCGTTACTACGCCGTGAGTGTCGCAGGGAAGAAAGGCGAGCCCTCCAAGGTACACCTGCTCGACCTGCAGACGAACAAATGGCGGCTGCTCCTCGACAAGCCGGGCTACCATGCGAAACATGAACAGTTTTCACGTGACGGACGCAACCGTGTCCTGATCCAGCTCAATCAGATGCCGGATGTGAAACAGGTTCTCCTCGGCGAGATCGCGGTCGATGGTACCACAACGATGTTTCCGGCTGATCAACCACACACGCCGCGTCCCACCGGACACGAGTGCTGGGTCGGCACGAGCGCGAGTGTCTTCTTCTCGACCGGTACGGTCAAGGGACAGCCCAGCAACATCTGGACCGGCAAGGTCGGCGACCCGGGCCCCGTGAGCATCCCGGCGCCCAAGCAACGGGCCGGGCATATCAGCGTCTCCCGTTGCGGCCGCTACTGGATCGTGGACACGGGCGAAGACGGCATCCCCATCTACATCGGCAGCTTCGCCTCCGGGAAATCCCGACGAGCAGTCTTCAGTCGAACAGTGTATGACGGCAAGCAATGGGCACACGCACATCCCTACCTGACCGCCGACAACAAATGGCTGATTTTCGCCGCGAGACGCGAGGGCGAACGCGCGCAGGTCTACGGCGCGAAACTCGCAACGGGATGGCTGGAAGACATATGACGGCAACGCTGAACCGGAAGGACGATGGCTACCGGGGAATCTGGTGTATGAACCAGCCATCGGGCGACGAGTATGTCTACAAGTACAGCGGGGGACTGGGCACGTACTGTGCCAAACACCAGCCGTTTGCCGTGTACTCAGAAGACGCCAATAAGACGTTCTTCTGCTACGGAGGCACATCCCGGGATGACTATCTGAGCCTGCAGCACATGGTCTCATACTATGACCATGCAACCGGACTCGTACCGAGGCCAACGCTGTTGCTCGATAAGCAGACCGAAGACGCCCACGACAATCCGGTCATCGCCCTCGATGAAGACGGATACGTGTGGATCTTCTCAACCGCCCACGGCACAAGCCGGCCGTCCTACATCCATCGCAGCTCACAACCCTACGACATCGAGCGCTTTGAACGCGTTCCTGCCACCCGTATGGAAAGCGGTGTCCGCGTCCCGTTCGAGAACTTCTCATACATGCAGGTCTGGACGCTGCCCGGCAACGGCTTTGGCGCGTTCCTGACGCACTACAACGATCCGGCCATCCGGACAAGCTTCTTCATCCGTAGCTCGGATGGTGTCAACTGGTCTGAGTGGCAACGCCTTGCCGCCATCGAGCAGGGGCACTACCAGATCAGTGCAGCACACGGCGGAGTTGTGGCCAGTGCTTTCAATTTCCACCCAGCGGACAAGACGCCCGGCCTGAACTGGCGGACCAATCTCTACTACATGCAATCGGCCGACCTCGGCCAAACGTGGCAATCGGCAAGCGGCGAGACGCTGACGTGCCCCCTGACCGCCGTCGAAAACGCAGCCCTCGTGCATGACTACCGGGCACAAGGCCTAAATGTCTACCTCAAAGACATCCGCTTCGATGCCATGGGCAGACCGATCCTCCTGTATCTGACAAGTGGGGGCTATGAGGCGGGGCCCGAGAACTCGCCGCGTGTGTGGACAACCGCACGTTGGGATGGCGCGGCCTGGGTGATCGAACCCGCGATGGAGTCCGACAGCAACTATGACATGGGATCACTCTACATTGAGGGCGATGGCATCTGGCGCATCATCGCGCCCACAGAGACCGGTCCCCAGCCCTTCAATCCAGGCGGGGAAGTGGCGATGTGGCTCACTCAAGACCACGGAACGACCTGGAACCGCGTGGCCCAACTCACAGCCGGAAGTCCCTACAATCACACGTATGTAAGACGGCCGGTGAACGCGCATCCTGATCTCTATGGGCTGTGGGCCGACGGCCACGCCCGGCAGCCGTCCCCCTCCAGGCTCTACATCTGTGACCAACAGGGACAGGTCCGGATGCTGCCGGAAACAATGACCCAAGACGCCGAACGGCCTGCTTGACTGGCAGAACTGCAGCAGCCCGTTCCCGCGGAAGTCGGTTGCCGGGAGATAATCCTACCCGCCCTTTACGAGCACACGCCACGTGCGATCAGACACATTCCCGGCGGCATCGACCAGATGCACCCGGAGGTTGTAGTAGTTGCTCTTCAGCGAGGCGCAGTCCAAGACCGTCTCGAACACGCTTCCTTGAGGCGTCCTCGTGAGAGGAAGCAGCGTGTCCTTGCCGAGGGTGAGCGTGGCTTCGCGTACCGGTTCGGGACCAAAGGAGAGTAGGCGCAGGGGTGCCTTCCCTTCCAGTCGATCGGTTCCCCACTGCAAATGCGGCGTGGCTGAGTCAAGGACCGCAAGCGGCCAGGTCGAGGCGTTGGAAACAGACCAACTCAACACGCCATCGGTCACCGAGCAGACACGAAACGCACCCTTGTGATCCACGCACCCCGGAACCGAGAGGGAAAGTACACCCGTGTAGGGATCCGCCATCTCGTATTTCGAGTGCAGGTGGCCCGAGAAATGAGCCACAATGCCGTCTTTCTTCACCAAGGAGAGGTAGCGCATAGCCCGATCTCCGCGCAGGCTGGCAAAGCCGGCGGAGATGTTGAACGCGACATTATCGGGGGCCAGGAGCGGGTAGTGCGCAAACGTGAACACGCTGCGGATTCCTTTGGCTCTCGCGTCGGCAAGCTGCTCCTCAAGCAGAGCCAGGGCCTCGTCGAGAAGGTCCAGATTCAGCCCGACAAACCGACATCCTTCGACATCAAACACAGGGTGTGTCGGGCCCACCACGCGGTTGAAGCACTCAGGTTTGCGCGGGCTGTCATGGTTCCCCTGCACCGTGTAGACCGGCACCCCGGCCTTCCCTACTTCGGCTTGGTAGGCCGCCATCGATGCCTCGTCCCCGAACTCCGTGATGTCACCGGTGACGATAACAAAGGCAGGCTTGATGGTCCGGATCGCCTCTACGGCACGGCGGAGATTGGGAATGCCCTCCTCGCTGAAACGCCCCTTGCCCGTGACATTGATGTGTGTGTCACTGAGGTGCACAAACACCACGGCCGAGGCAGGGCGAACACAGACAGAGAGAAGGCCAAGAAGGAGACTCCTACAGACCAAGCGTTTCATAACAAGGCTTCCTCAATGAGCGGACACGACACCATGGGACACAAAGGTAACGACCACGACTGAGGATGCAAAGATCCGCCCATAACGCAGTGGTGGATGAAGTCAACGTAGAGGGTCCGCTCTTTCTACTCTCCGAGGCGGATCACAGAGGGACCGGCGGAGAAGATCCAGGCACCGCGTCCGCACCGTAACTGGTCCACCTGGTCGTAGCGCTCCAGCTCAGCGTTCCACGTCCACGGCCGATCCTGGACCGAACCGGCCGGAACGGTCAACAGCGGCAGGCTCAGAGGGGCGTAGGGCACCTCCCCAACCGGCCCCACGATGTGCCACCCCTCGGTCACCTCGACGTCACGTTCGTCCACCCGTCGTCCCACGACCGTGACCGTTGCCGCACCGCCATCCCGCTGGGTCCCACAGAAGACCCAGTAGCCCCTCAGGGGAACGATCTCGGATGCGAAACTGTATTGGCGCTGCACCGGGTCCCACACCCACACCTGCCCGTCATTCTGCCCCTGGAGGACGGCCTCGACGGAGGTGTCCACCGGGTGCAACGGTATGGAGAACATGTTCCAGCCTGACGCAAGCTCCAGCTCAAACCGCAGAACACCATATCTGATCCGGTAGAAGACCACGTGACCGGCGGGAACGGTGAGGGTGTCTTCCTGGCTCATATCCAGAGACGCTGCTCTCCCAAGCGGTTCCCCGTCCGCGCCGATCTCCTCCAGCGATAGACCCACTCCCGGAACGGCAGCAGAATCCCAGCTCAGCACACACTCGCTCTCCCAAAACGACGTGACCCGCAACAGGAACGTGTCGTACTGCTTGATCGCCCGAAAATCCTGTGAGAGCTTCTCCCCGCTGATCTCCAGGGCGGCGTACCCCTCTCCCTGCGCTGTCGGCGGCGTCCGACGGTCCCACACTGAGTCCCAGCCGTCGGTCGCCCGTTCGTGCATGCCGATGACCACGCGATCAACCTGGACGTTGGTCAGCCCAATGGACAATTCCCAACTTCCGGGCAACGGTGGTCTGATCGTCACCGTCGCACTTGCGGCCCCCGCACTCTCGACATCGAGCTGATCCACGGCCGTCACCGTGCAGGTGATCTCGTCTGCCTCCGCCGTCTCGACGTAGGACAGCTCGTCGAACGTCTCCCAGCTCACGATCTCGCGCAGCACCTCGCGATCGCCGCGGGTCCAGACGAACCGGTACCGCATCGACGGCAAATCCTCCAGATCACCGTCCTGCGCAGGGCTGCTCAGAGAACAGAGCAGGTCGTCGTGAAGTGTCGGCTGCTCTGCGGAGCTCGGCGTGATCACCCCCACAACGCCGGTCATGCTCGGGACGTGATTCACATCGTCCACCCGCACAATCTGCCACGTCGCCGTCGCCGTCACTACGCCCCACGAATCTGTCACCTCACACAAGATTTCCTTGTTGTCCGAGATGGCGGGGTGCGTCACCGCATCTGTCCCCGGTGCATACAACAGTACGGATGCATCTCCCCCCACGGGCACACCACCCGCGGTCCAGGCGAAATGGTATGGCGCCACGCCCCCGGTTGCGTTCACCGTGAACGCCAGGTCAGCGCTCTCGTCGACCTGTGCCTCTCCAGGCACGACGACCGTTGCCGTGCCCAGTCCTTGCGCCGGGCCTGGCGTTACCGAACCAACGACCAGCGGCGCAACCACGATAATGCTGAAGTTCCCCGAGATCGACCAAAGCCCGACGTCGTCCGTCTCTTGAACGTGGAGCACGTGTGTCTCCCCAAGCCCAAAGGGTGTGTCCGGCACAAACGACAACTGGTCGGTTTCCACCCACGCACCCTCTTCGCTGTCCAGCTGATAGCGGAACGTGCCGGAGCCGCCTCCGCCTCCGCTGGACCAAGTCCATTCCGGCGTCACGTCGGTCGTGGGATTCGTCCCGTCCACAACCGGCGCGTTCGGGGCCGTTGCGTCGACCGTGATTGTCAGGCTTCCGGAGAGAGACCAGTTGCCGACCGCGTCCGCCTCCTGCACGTGGAGCGTGTGAGTCCCTTCGCTCAAATCCTCAGTCGGCGTGAAGGCTGTGTCGGTCGTCTCGGCCCAGCCGGCCGCTTCCTCCGCGTCGAGCTGCTGCCGGAACGCGCCGCTTCCTCCTCCGCCGCCGCTCGTCCAGGTCCATTCGGGAGTCGAGTCACCAGTCGGCGTCGTACCGTTCACAGCAGGTGCACTCGGGGCTGTCTTGTCCAGAGCGATGGTCGCAGCTTCCGCGGCGCTGACCACGTCGTGACTGTCCTTGACCCAGGCGTAGACGACAATCGCGCCTTCCGGACCGGTCAGGTCGTGGGTTGTGGGCATGACAGCAAGCCAGCCACCATGGTCAGCCGCGGGAGCTGAATCGCTCTCACTGAGGTACCAGCCGGTGATGCTCAGGGCCGGGTCGGCCTCCTGTGTCAGGGCGACGTCGACCTGGCGCTGGTTGGTATAGCCCGAGGCGGTTTCGGTCGGATCGGCAAGCGTGAAGGAGGTGACCGCCGGATCCTGGAAGGCGTCGTTCACCCGGATATTGTCAATGAACAGGGCATCGACGCCCGCCATGCCGTCCCCGTAGTTCTGGAACCTGATCAGCGTGTCGGTGCTGTACTCGGCGTCAGGGGAACTGGCAGCAAGAAGGTCATCCAGCGCAATCTCCTGCTGAGCGTAGTCGGTACCGACCTGCCCGGACCACACCTTGTACCAGGTCACCCCACCGTCAACACTGATCGCGATACCGTCCGACTGCTCGTGTCCGTTGAACAGGTCCGACATCGGGTCATAGGCGTTGGCCGAGCCGTCGAGGCCCTTGGCCTGGAACGACACAAACACGTTCTCGCGCCCCGCCAGGTTCACGTGCAAGGTGGCTTCGGCCAGGGACTTTGTCCCATCGCCGACTGCGTCGCCCAGCACCAGGTGCCAATTCCCGAGCGGCACGTTCGCGTCGGTGAGCTGCACCGCGCCGGCATCCATGGTATGCAGCTCCCAAGGCCCGACCAGGCTCTGCGACTCCCAGTCCTCGGAGAACTGCAATTCCGCAGGGGTCGTGACGGTGAACTGCAACTGCTCGTCCACGCCGTCATTGAGCGGGTTGCCCGCGATATCCAACACCGACGTCGTGCCCTTGACGGTGAGCTGATACACCTCTCCGGTGAGCTTGTCCGAGAGCAGCAGGGCCACCCGGAACGGTCCCTGTCCCGCTGGACCGGCATCGTAAGTTGCCGCAATCGTCCCGGCGTAGGCAGTCTCGTTGCCATTCCCGAAAGTCGTGTCGGCCCCGGAAAGGTCAAGGGCGTAGTTGCCGGGATCGGTTGCAGAGCCGGCGTCCAGGGCCTCGTCGAACGCCACCACCAGTCGGTCGATCCCGGTTCCGTCACTGGACTCGCGGCTCAGGTCCAGTACGTGCGGTCCGTCCAGGTCAATGGTGAGCTCGTTCGTGGTGCTGTCCGTGCCAGTGTTACCTGCCCGGTCGGTCGCGGCGGCCACGATCTCATGCTGTCCTTCGCCCAGAGCCGAAGCGATGGTATCATTGGCGATCGACCACATCTGGCCGGCAACCGTGCCGGGGTACAGAACGCCGGCGACGGTGACCTGAACGGTGGCGCTCGGATCGTTCACCGTACCGGACAACGGCGGGGTGGTGTCGTTGGTGCGCAGGAAGCCGACCGTGACCAGGGGCGGCGCATTGTCGACCACCAGTTCGTCGAGCGTGGGATCGGTGCCTACGTTGCCCGCGACATCCGTGGCCGCAACCTGCACATCGTAGACACCGTCGACCAGATCCGCCGAGATCGTGTCCGCGGCCAGTTCCCAAGTCGTGCCCTGGTTCACGACGGAGTAAGCCCTGCCGTCGACCGTGACCTGTAGGGTTGCCTCCGCATCGTTAACCGTGCCCGCCAGGCTCGGACGCCGGACCTGCGTGACTGTCGGGATGACGGTCAGCGCCGGTGGCGTCGCGTCCACCGTGATGGTGTCGGTAAAGGTGGCCATGTTCTGATTCTCGTCCGTGAAGGTCAGCTTGATGGTGTGTGCGCCGTCCGGGAGTGCAGCGCCTGGAGCGTACGTGTAGGTCCCTCCGGCACCGACCGTGGTGGTGAAGTCATCGGTGCCGTCATTGTCCCAGTCGACCTTGATTGTGCCGGGACCGGTCACGCGCACATCGATGCGCGGGGGATTGTCCCTGGTGAGCTTGTCCGTGCCGCTGACACCGCTGTCGTCGGCCAGGACAAAATCGGCCAGGGTGCCGATCACGAAGACACGCACATAATCCCCGCCTTCGCTCCCATTCTGATCGCCGTCCAGCCGGATTCCGGAGAGATCATGGACACTGGCGTCCCCGGACACGGTCAACTGGTAACGGCCTCTGGGCAGGAAGCCCGCATCGACGCGGAGCGTGACCGTCCGGGTTTCCGCATCGTAGTCCGGGGTAGCAGCAAAGATCCGGTCATTCGCCTCACCGAACGTGCCGTCCCCGCCGTCGTCACGCAACTCGAAGTTGCTCGTAGCCTCGGCATCAATGGGAATCACGCCTTCGCTGAACTCGATATCGATCGCGAACACCAGGTCGTCGGTATAGTTGCCCTCGTCGTGCACCTCGGTCGGGGTGGTGCCGACGACCGTCGGCGGGGTCGTGTCGTCGCTCGTGCCCTGGAATTCGTAGGCGCCGATGTCCGCGATCGCGCCATCTTGGCTCAGGGCGAAGCGCAGGGAGTTGACGTTCCCCAGGACGTCGGCACCATTGTGACTGGTCGCGATCAGACTGTTGTACCAGAGCCCACCGGAGCCGATACCCACGGTCGGGGTCAGCCCCGCGTTTCCGGGACCGTAGTCGAACTGGACCTGGCCGTCGGCGAACAGGGTCACCGAGACGTTCACGTCCGAGTCGTCGGCCGTGTTTGTTGCGTCCCACCGAATCACGACCTGCCCCGTCACGCTCTCGTCGACAAAGATGTCGTCCCCGACCCCATTGGTTTCCAAGTCATCCCAGAGTGGCACGATGCGGGCGTAGTCTTTGAGTTCCACGGTGGAATTCGAGCTGTCATTGGCATCACTTGTAGAGCCGAACTGCAGGTATCCCTCGGTTGATACGTAAACCTGGTCGTAGATCGTTCCGTAAAACGTAAAGTCGAACGGTAGCGTCAGGGTCCAATGATTGCCGGACGAGCGCCAATTCTGTGCTGTGCCGACCTCGACAAACTGGTTCGCGCCTACGTCCGTGACCGCGTAATCCGACATGCCCCCATTGCCGGTCGCCGGGTCGTCGTGCCGCAACATGCCGAGAATGTCCGTTGCCGGCGCAGCCCATGTATCCGCGCGGTCGATGGCCGGTGAGCCGCCGCGAAGGTAGAAGTTATCGTCGCCGCCGCCGTTGTATCCGTCACCGGTGGTGTCGTAGCCCATGACGTTGTCTGCGCCGTCAATATCGATGAACAGGGGCTCGGTTCCGAGGCTGTTCGTGCCCTGGCCGCTCACCGACTGCCAGTCCGCGAGCAGGTCCGCGACGGTGGTCCCCCAATTCCCCAGGTACGCGTCCGCATCATCGCTCTGATGCAACAGGTTGTAATCGCTCACAAACCCGGACTGGCTGTCGGAGTTGACATGTACTGCATAGCCCTTCCCGATCCAGAGGATATTGTTGCGCAACTCCACGTCCTGGCTCGACGTGTGCACATGCACTGCGTCTCCGACTTCCTGGTAGATCGTGTTGTTCACCAACCTCGCGTGCAGACCGACGTAGGTGGTCGCGTACATGATCTGGACGCCGAAATCCGTGTTGCCGTAGATCAGGTTATTGGCTACGCGTCCCCGGAAAGAAGTGCTGCCGGAACTGTCCCCATGGCAGTAAATCCCGGTGACGTTCGAATACACCACATTGCCCGTGACCTCCGAAGCGCGATGCGCCACAATCCCCGCTGTCCCGGCGTTGACATAGCAACGGTTTTCGCGGACCACACTCGTCCGCTCTGCCCAGATCCCGCTCTCAACGTTGTTGTAGCTCACGTTGCCAACAGCCTCGCCCCCGGAACGGAGACGAATCCCAGTAGAGCCGTTGCTGTGACAGATATTCCCGGATACCGAGCAGTTGGTATAGGCATAGATCCCGTAGTTGCTGTTGCCCGAAACCGTGTTGCCTTCCACGCGACACCACTCACTCGAGTTACCGTTCCCATAGATCCCGTAGCCGCCGGAGCCCGTGACAACGTTCTCACGGATCGTGCCGGTGAAAGAGGCGGTGCATTCGATGCCGGTTCCCTGATTGTCGGACACGGTATTGCCCACGATAGTCTGGTCCGACTGACAGTTGATCCCGTCATAGTAGTGATCCCTCACCACATTGCCCGATATCAGCGCTCCGTCGCCCTGCACTCCTATGCCGTAGTCCTGGTCAGAGCTGGTTCGGTCACCGTAGAGCGTACACGCCGACACCTCCAGCCGATCGTTTCCGGTGTCCACATTGAGTCCATACTCGGCATTGCCGTAGATCCGGCAGTCCGTGACGGTCACATCATCGCTGCCGGACGAGCTGGACGCATAGATACCGTGGAACCCACCGGTGATGCTCAGTCGCTCCAGGCGAACGCCGTCACCATTCTGCAAGTCGAACACGTACGAACCACTCGCCGTGTTCCCACGGTCCAGCACCGCCCCCAGGCCGGTCTCGGGGCCGAGAATAGCCACCCCGGCATCGTCAGTGTCGATCACTACGTTGTCGGTCAGCACGTACGTGCCGGTGTCCACATGGACAACATCGCCCGGGTCCAGATCGTAAGCGGCCAGGAGCGAGCGCAGGCTGGCCATCGGTACGGACGGGCTCTTGCCGCTGTTCGCGTTGTCGCCTGCCGCTGTACAAATGAGATCGCCGGCGGTCTCCGCGTCGTTCACGTAGAAGTGCTCGTCAGCCGCGGCGATACTGAATGCTTCGTCCGAGGTGTCATTCAAGGCTTCATCCCCGGTCAGGGATGCCCGGATTAACGCCGTGTTCTCCCCGCCCGACGACGGCGACGCGTACCAGGTGTGGAGCCCCTTGCCCAGCTCATCGAGTCCAAGTCCGGTGGCAGCACTCACCCAGTCGGCGCCGTTGTTGACCGACACGGCCAAGTCAACGGCCGGCACAGCGCGCGACCCGGAGACATTTCTGGAAAGCTCCACGCCGCACAGTTTGCCGTCCAGAGAGCCGCCCGTGTTCTGGATCTCCACAGTCACGCCCTGCCCCGCCGACGCCGATACGTCGTAGCTCAACACCAGGGCCCTGTCTCTCACGCTTCCCGCTGCCACGTAGGTATTGAAGTCTTCGGCCACCAACTCATCCTGCACGCGGATGTCGATCCGGTACCCCGAAGTGGCAGAGTAGCCGCTCAGCAAATGCAGACGCACTGTGTAGTCTCCGTCCGACACAGGCAGCGCGCAGCGCATTACCGTGCCGCTGCCGGATGGATAGGCGTGAGTGCGGTAAATCTGATCCGGTGCAGCATCCATAACCCCGGCAGTGTCGACATCGGCACGAGTGTCCGCAATCCCGCCTTCCCGGTACCAATCATGCAACCAGTGCTCGTAGGTCGGTCCCCCGACGTTGATCATGGCCGTGACTTGGTTACCCAGCAAGCCGGCGCTGCGGAACGTCACGGCGGCCTCCTGGTCCTCCTCGAACTTCTCCAGGCCATTCGGGGACAGCACCTGCAGCACGCGTTCCGGGCTGAGCGCTGCCTCGTCCGTGTTGCCGTAGGCGCCCTGGTTCGCCCGCCCCCCGTGCGGCCACGGCTCAGCAAGGTAGTAGGATTGCAGATCGCCGGAGTCGATGGCCGGAGAGGCCGATTGTAGGTGAAAATCGCTGTCCAGACTGTAGTCAGCCTCCCTGATTTGATCGGGACTCAGATACTGGCGTGGGATAATCTGCTTCGGCAAGGTCGAATTCCCCCAAAACAGCTGCGCGTAAGCACTGCCGGTCTCCTCATGGCACTCGTATCGAATCGCGTGCCAGCCCATGGTCAGGCTCTGCGGACCCGAACTGTTCTCCGCCCCCTCGTCCCATGCCCACTGCTCGATGATCGGGCTTCCGCCAAGGTACAGACGCTCCCCGGTGTCTGCCCGGGAGTAGAACGTGTAGTCATCGGTGCTCGGCACGTAGAGCCACCCGGCCCACCGCACACTGAAATGGTCGGCGGGTACTGGACCGCCCGGGGAATAGCTCCAGTCGAAATCGATGGTGCCGTCAAGACGCTCCAGAACGGGGGTGCCCGACAGGTCTTCATTGTCGTAATACTGTCCGAGTAACCCGCCCCGCACGTACCCGAGTTTCCCATCCACGCCCTTCGGGTCCACAAGCTGCGGATCGTCAGTACGGCTGTGCTCGTCAAGCCCCAACTCGTAGAACCAGTCCGCCCGGGTCGTGAACTCGAACGTGTCCCAACGGCCGAGGATACCCGCCCCAGTCGTGTATAGCGTGTTGTAGTCGCTGCTGAAGCCCACCTGGCTGGTACCCGAGACCCGGATGCACGCACCGTCCTCTGCCCAGAGAATGTTGTTGCGCAGCTCCACGTCCTTGCTCGACGTGTGCACATACACCGCGTCCCCGACTTCCTGGTAGACCGTGTTGTTCGCCAGCCTTGCATGCAGACCGCTGTACGTGCTCGCGGACCTGACCTGAATGCCAAAATCGGTGTTACCGTAGATTAGGTTATTGGCTACGTGTCCCCGGAAAGAACTGCTAGTGGCACCGGCACCGTGGCAGTAGATCCCGGTGACGTTTGAATACACCACATTGCCCGTGACCTCCGTAGCGCGATACGCCACAATCCCGGCCGTCCCGTCGTTGTCGTAGCAGCGATTTCCGCGGATGGCGTTCGTGCGGTCCGCCCCAATCCCGCTTCCAGCGTTGTTGTAGACAACGTTGCCAACAGCTTCGTTCCCCGAAAAGAGATGAATCCCAGCAGAGCCGTTGCTGTGACAGGTATTCCCGGACACCAGGCAGTAACGGGAGCCGTATATCCCGTGGTTGCTGCTGCCTGAAACCGTGTTGCCTTCCACACGGCACCGCTCACCCGAGCTGCCGTCCCCGTAGATTCCGTAGAGGCCAGCCCCCGTGACCGTGTTCTCACGGATCGTGCCGCTGAAGTAACCGGTGCAGTGGATACCGGTTCTCTGATTGTCGGACACGGTATTGCCCACGATGGTCTGGTCCGACTGACAACTGATCCCCTCATAGTAGTGATCCCTCGCCACATTGCCCGATACCAGCGCCCCGTCACCCTTGACCGCAATGCCGTACTTCTGGGCCGAGCTGGTTCGGTCACCGTAGAGCGTACACGCCGACACCTCCAGCCGATCGTTCCCGGTGTCCACTTTGAGCCCATACTCGGCATTGCCGTAGATCCGGCAGTTCGTGATGGTCACATCATCGCTGTCCGACGAGCTGGACGCGTAGATACCGTGAAGCCCACCGGTGATGCTCAGTCGCTCCAGGCGAACCCCGTCCCCATTCTGAACGTCGAACACGTACGAACCGCTCGACGTGTTCCCACGGTCCAGCACGGCCCCGGGGCCGGTGTCCGGGCCCTCAATTGTCACCCCGGCATCCTCAGCTTCGATCACCACATTGTCAGTCAGCAAGTACGTGCCGGTGTCCACATGGACAACGTCGCCGGAGTCCAGATCGTAGGCGGCCAGGAGCGAACGCAGGCTGGCCATCGGTACAGATGGGCTCTTGCCACTGTTCGCGTTGTCGCCTGCCGCTGTGCAGATGAGATCGCCGGCGGTCTCGGCGTCGTTCACGTAATAATGCCCGTCGTCGTTGGCAATACTGAACGCTTCGTCCGAGGTGTCATTCAAGGTTCCCTCCCCGGTCATGGATGCCCGGATCAACGCCGTGTTCTCCCCGCCCGATGACGGCGACGCGTACCAGGTGTGGAGCCCATTGCCCAGCTCATCGAGTTCGAGGCCGGTGGCAACACTCACCCAGTCAGCGCCGCTGTTGACCGACACGGCCAGGTCAACGGTCGGGCCGGCACGCGACCCGGAGATGTCTCTGGAAAGCTCCACGCCGCACAGTTTGCCGTCCTGAGAGCCGCCCGTGTTCTGGATCTCCACAGTCACGCCCTGCCCCGCGGACGCCGACACGTCGTAGCTCAACACCAGCGCCTTGTAACTCACGCTTCCCGCTGCCACGTAGGTAATGAAATCTTCGGCCACCAACTCATCCTGCACGCGGATGTCGATCCGGTACCCCGAAGTGGCAGAGCGGCCACTCAACAAGTGCAGACGCATCGTGTAGTCTCCGTCCGCTACCGACAACGCGTAACGCATTACCGTGCCGGTGCCGGACGGATAGGCATAGGTGCGGTAGATCTCATCCGGTGCAGCATCCGTAACCCCGGCAGTGTCGACATCGGCGAGAGTGGACGCACTCCCGCCTTCCCGGTACCAATCGTACAACCACTGCTCGTAGGTCGTCCCACCGACATTGATCCTGGCCGTGGCTTGGCTGTCCAGCAATCCGGCGCCGCGGAACGTCACGGCTACCTCCTGGTCCTTCTCAACCTTCTCCAGCCCGTTGGGGGACAGCACCTGCAGCATGCGTTCCGGGCTGAGCGCTGCCTCGTCCGTGTTGCCGTGGGCGCCCTGGTTCGCCCGGCCCCCGTGTGGCCACGGCTCGGCAAGGTAGTAGGATTGCAGGTCGCCGGAGTCGATGGCCGGAGAGGTCGATTGTAGATGGAAATCGTTGTTGTCCGGATCCACAAACAGCGGATCGCCTGTCCGGCTGTGCCCATCAAGCCCCAGTTGGTAGAACCAGTCCGCCCGAGTCGTGAACTCGAACGTGTCCCAACGGCCCAGGATGCCCGCCCCGGTCGTGTACAGCGTGTTATAGTCGCTGCTGAAGCCCACCTGGCTGGTACCCGAGACCCGGACGCACGCACCGTCCTCGACCCAGAGAATGCTGCTGCGCAGCTCCACGCCCTTGCTGGATGTATGCACATATATCGCGTCCCCAACTTCTTGGTAGACCGTGTTGTTCACCAGCCTTGCATGTCCGCTGGAAGACGCGCCCGCGTACCTGATTTGAATGCCGAAATCGCTATTGTCGTAGACCAGGTTATTGGCTACGTGTCCCCGGAAGGTACTGTTGGTACTGTCACCGCGGCCGTAGATTCCAGTGACGTTCGAATACACTACATTGCCCGTAATCACCCCGGAACGCTGCATCACAATCCCGGCGGTCCCGGCGTTGTCGTAGCAGCGGTTTTCGCGGATCACGTTGGTCAAAGATGCCCAGATCCCACTCCCAACGTTGGCGTAGACCACGTTGCCAACCGCCTCGTTACCGGAATAGAGTTCAACGCCAACAGCGCCGTTGCTGTGGCTGATATTCCCGGATACCAAGCAGTCATGGTGGGCGTAGATCCCGTCATCGCCGCTGCCTGAAACCGTGTTGTCTTCAACGCGGCACCAATCACTCGAGCTACCGGTCCCGTAGATTCCGCGAAGGCCAGAGCCCGTGACCGTGTTCTCACGAATCGTGCCGGTGAAAGACGTGGTGCATTCGATGCCGGTTCCCTGATTGTCGGACACGGTATTGCCCACGATGACCTGGTCCGACTGACAGTTGATCCCGTCACGGTAGTGATCCCTCACCACATTGCCCGATATCAGCACTCCGTCCCCGCTCACCTGTATGCCGTACTCCTGGCCCGAGCTGGTTCGGTCACCGTAGAGGGTGCACGCCGACACCTCCAACCGATCATTCCCGCTACCCGCCCAGAGCCCATATTCAGCATTGCCGTAGATCCGGCAATTCGTGATGGTCACATCATCGCTGTCCGACGAGCTGGACGCGTGGATGCCGGTTTCCCCACCGGTGATGCTCAATCGCTCCAGGCGAATCCCGTCACCATTCTGCAGGTCGAAGACGTACGAACCACTCGCCGTGTTCCCGCGGTCCAGCACCGCGGCCCTGGCCGGGTAGGCACCATCGTGATAGCCTTGGATTCTCACTCCGGCGTCAGCTGCGGTCACGACGATGTTGACGACCAGGTCATAGTCTCCGTTATCCACTCTGACAGTGTCCTCCGGTCCGAGCTCAAAGGCCTCCAGCACGGCGCTCACCGAGTCCTTGGGAGTGGCGGGGGTGAGGCCGTCATTTTCGGGAGCCCCCGGAGCAGTACACCAGTCCCCCTGCTCAACCGTGGCGTCGTTGACGTAGTAGACACTGATGGGAGCGGTGATCTCGAAGTTGTTGTTACTGGCGTCGGTCAGGGCTGGGTCGTCACGGCCGATCCGGATCCTGTAGTTAGTTGCCGGGGTCAGCGAATCGGGCAGTGTCCAGAGGTATTCGCCGTCGTTGTCCGTGGCGGTTGCTATGGTCAGGGCCGTGGCCCGGCTGTCATCGACAAGCTCGATGCTCACGCTCCCGTGCTTGGCCCTCAAATGAGCGCGAATCCGCTCCTGTGCTAGGACGGCACTGTAGACAGCGACATCGTCGATGCCGCCCTGCCAGTAGTGGGTGCCGTGCCCGTAACCGATACGCAAGGGCCCGCTGCTGTGGTCGAAAGCGCCAGAGAAATCGGACTCAGAAGCAAGTTCCCCATTCAGATAGAGTCTGAGCTTGCTCCCGTCGAACGTGCCGACGACGTGAATCCAGCGATTCAGCGTGATCCGGGCCCTGACCCGGGAGTCGCCGTCGTCGCGGTCGACGAAGAAGTTGATATAGCCGTCATTGGTGTAGTAGATGCCGTAACCGTTGTTGTAGTTCGTGGAGCTGGTCTTGCCCACGGCCAGGGCGTAGTTGGGCATCCCGGCTTCGAGGTTCAGCGACGCCTCAACCGTGATCGTCGCGGGCGTCAGAGCCGCGTCGTGCGGCACCGTAACGGATGCGTCCTGCCCGTTGAAGCGCGCTGCACCGTTGTCCTGTGAGATCCCCGGCACATTCAGGGCGACGCTGCCCGCATACGTCCCATGGAATGAGCTTCCCGAGGAATCGGCAGCCGTACTTCCTGTCGTCTCGTCAAGCCGCCAGTAGCCAGTCGGGGAGTCGGCAGCGACAGCCGCGGCATAGGCTTGCCCGAGCCCGGCGAAGTCATGACTCCGCCAACGGATGCTGAACGGCTGGCCGGCCGGCCAGACCTCGGCGCCATCGGGACTCAGCACCCGCACGTACTGCTCCGGGCTCTTCGACGCCTGGACCGTGTTACCGTACGCACCCAGATTGATGAAGTTCCCGCTGTGCTCGGGCTCACGGTCAAATCGATCGGAGGGATCTCCGAGATCGATGGCCAGTGACGTGACACCGTCGTTGTCCACCCAGGTACCGGACGCGTCCACCGGCATTCCCGTATCCCCACTCAGCACGGGCGCCAAAGAACCATCGTGAAGACTGCCGTGCTCACTTTTGAGATGAAAATCCCGCCCTGGCAGGTCCACGAACAGGGGGTCCCCCTGGACGCTGTTCCCGTCCCTGAACGCCGTATTCTGCCAAGCTGTCAACGTGGCGCGGTCCGACCCTTGCCAGTTGGCAACGATGCCGGCACCGACGGTGTGGAACAGGTTGTGGTCGCTGCTGAACCCAACCTGGCTCGTGCTCGAGACCCGGATGCACGCACCGTCCTCTACCCAGAGAATGTTATTGCGCAGATCCACGTCTTCGCTGGATGTGTGTACATACACCGCGTCCCCGACTCCCTGGTGGACCGTGTTGTTCACCACCCTCGCGTGAAGGCCGCTGGAACTGTGCGCATACCTGATTTGAATGCCGAATTCAGCGTTGTCGTAGATCAGGTTGTTGGCGACGCGTCCCCGGAAACGAGGGCTGGAACTGC
Organism: Lentisphaerota bacterium; assembly: GCA_018676675.1. GTDB lineage: Bacteria > Verrucomicrobiota > Lentisphaeria > Oligosphaerales > JABHEG01 > JABHEG01. The sequence continues at coordinate 65,927 of JABHEG010000304.1, read as the reverse complement.
CATAGCCGTAGATCCCGGTGACGTTCGAATACACTACATTGCCCGTGATCTCCGAGTCACGATACGCCACAATCCCGGCTGTCCCACCGTTGGCATAGCAGCGATTCTCACGGATCACGTCCCCATTTTCTGCCAGGATCCCACTTCCAGCGTTGTTGTGGACCACGTTACCAACAGCTTCGTTCCCGGAGTAGAGGCGAATCCCGATGGAGCCGTTGCTGTGACAGACATTCCCGGATACCAGGCAATTGTAACTGGCCTGAATCCCGTCGTCGTCATTGCCATGAACTGCATTGCGCTGCGCGAGCATGTACGATCCGTGTATGCCGTGGACAGCGTTCTCGTACACGGTGTTGTCCTGCACGATTGCCTGAGATCCGGATCTCCCACCAATGTAGACACCCGTCCGGTTCCGGTAGATGGTGTTACCAGAAACCTCGATGTTCCCAGCGTTGGTGAGGTAAACGCCGTCGTCTCCATTGTCGTGAATCTCGCCGTTCCTGAGCTCGCCTATGGGAGTGGCGATGTAGGCTCCGTAGCGCCCGTTGTGGTGGATCGTGAGCACGCCGAGGGTGGAGTAATCGGCGTCCGACTCCAGGCGGATACCGTCCTGCGTGTTGTTGCGGAGAACGAGCCTGTCGCCCTGGAAGTTCTGACTGCTGTTGTGCACCCAGATGCCCATGTTCCCACCCGTGAGCGTGAGGTCCCTGACCGTCACCCAGTCACCCTGCACGTCAATGGTGGTTGCGTAGGAGTGCGGGTTGGCGCGGTCGATGGTCGCGGTGTGGCTGACCGGGCCCGTGAAGGTGGCGCCCTCGTCCCCGGCACCGGGTTCGTCGTTGATGAGCACGTTCCGGACGTGGATGTAATCACCCGTGTCGATGTAGACGGTGTCTCCCTGTCCCAAGTCGTAAGAACGTAGTACCGGCAGGAGATTCGCCTTCGGATCGGCGGCTGTGGCGCCCGTGTTGCGGTTGTTCCCCGTTACCGAGCAATACTCGTCATCGACTATCGCCGCATCGTTGACGTAGAACTCCTGCGCGGTGGGCGGAATGGAGAACGTCTCGCGCGACTGGTCCGTGATCGTGTCGCCGCTGACTGAGGCGATACGCACCCGATAGCGGTTCGCCGTCGAGCCGCTGATCCCGCTCGCCTCCGGGCTCCAGCCGAACGCGCCTTCGGCCGCGTCGATCGTGGTGATGTCCGCAACCTTGGCTCCCGCCGCGTCCACCAAGTCGATGTCCAGGTTCCCGGCAACATTGTGGGCCCGCCAGAGGATCGCGTGCGCCGTGGCGGTCGGCCAGTCCGTGTAGTAGTTCGGGTAGCTTACCTCAATGAATGCGGCGCGCGAAGCAGCGGCTTCAGCGCTGCCGCCATAGGCCCCCAGGTTGATCCGGTCCCCGCGCGGCTCGGGCTCGTCGGCGAAAGCGCTGGCCGGATCACCCGCATCGATGCTGGTCGATCCGGCGTCGCGTGAGGTGTAACCGACCAAGTGGAAGTCATCCGCAGCGGGTGCGTCGTCGGCCACACTCACGAATCGCGGATTGTCCAGATCGGGTGCGATGGCTGTGAAGCCGATCGAGTTGTTGTCGTAGTCGGCCTCGACCTGCCAGTCGAACAAGTCGACGAAGTCCTTCTGCCACCAGACCAGCTTGCCGGTATCGGTCGCGTAAAGGCAGTTGTAGTCGCTGTCAAAGCCCACCTGGGAATCGGTTGCCACATTCAGGCAATACCCCTCTTTGGCCCAGATGATGTTGTTCTTGAGAACGACGTTGGTGGAGGCCGCCTCCACGCGCACACCGTCGCCCTCCGGTGCGTAGATCGTGTTGTTCGTGATCGTGACACTCTCGTCGTCATACACCGAGATGCCGCGAATGCTGTTCCGGGCGATGATGTTGTGGTGGATCGTGACGTTGTCCCCGAGCGTGACGCCGTACTCGCAGTTGCGGATCAGGTTGTAGCGCACCATGCTGTCCTGGTCCGCGAAGACACCGGTGCCGCAGTCGGAGATGGTGTTCGGTTGCCCGGGCTCCCAGTTGGTCCCGCCGAACCAGCCGCGACCATACAGGCCATGCCCGGTTGAACCGGTGACGGTATTGCCGTAGACGCTGCTTCCAATGACATGCGAGCGAACGCCGATCCCGCAGTCCAGCACCGTGTTGCCGTAGACATTCGTTGCGGAATACGCATAGATCCCAATCTCACAGGCGCTGACCTCGTTGTCATGTACGTCGTTGTCTGTCCCGCCTGACCCCATGTAGATACCGTAATCCTCCATGTTGGTGATCGTGTTGTCACGGATCACGCTGCCGCCTGAGTATGTGTACATGTAGACGCCATAGCTGCCGTTGCTCAAGGTGTTACCGTGGACGAACAGCGCCAGCCTCTGGGCGCTCGTGCCGGTGGCGTGGACTGCATAGGAAGGGCCGGCGATTGTGTTGCCTGCGATGGTTGCCGAGGCGCACTGACTCAACCTGATCCCGTAGCTTCCTGTTCCCGTGATGACGTTGCCCGACAGCAGGTCGTCCGCCCCGTCGTCTATGTAGATGCCTGTAGGTTTGCCGGCAAACGTGTTGTTCAGGAACTCATTATTGGTGGAGTTGGCGTGAGCATAGAAGCCGGTGCCGCTGCCCGTGAACCTAAGCCCGTAGAACGTGTTGTGGTCCGCATTGTCCAAATCGAAACACGTGCTGGCCGTGAAACTGGAACCGTTGGCCGACCCGGCGTACGTCGCCCCCTCATCATCGACCACAATCGTCACGGGGGCCGCGTAGATGCCCGTGTCAATGGCCACCAGGCTGTCCGGACCAAGGTCGTAGGCGCTGAGCACATCCTGGACGGTGAGCATGGGAGTGTCCGGCGAGAGTGCGTCATTGTCCACGCTGCCGGCAACCGTGGTGAGAAGGTCGTCCGCCTGGCTCGCGTCGTTCACGTAGTACACGGTCGTAGAGCTGGTCGTGCCCGGAGTCACTCCAAGCGTATAGCTATTGTCATCGCCATGGACGCGTATGAAGTAGGTCCCAGCGGCCAGTTCCAGGTCTTCGATCGTCTCGTTGTCGGTTGCTGTGTCCGCAGTCGTCAGGACTGTGTCCCGGGCCTCATTCAGCACCTCCAGATCCAGATCCCCCGAGGCATGTGCGAAAGTCAGCTCGATGTTGACCTTCTCGATTCGTAGCGTCCGCACCTCGTACAGCGCTTCGCCCTCGGACAAAGCAGACACCGTCCTGAAACCGGGAATGGTACGCGCAGGGATGACAGCACGCGTCGCGGGGGCAACCAGGAGCCCGAGAGAACAGACGATGCCGGCAATCTGGAGACGTTGAGCCATTTTCTTCATGGTCTCTCCCTTCTCTGCTGTTTGGCCCCCCACCCCTGTCGAGCCGTGATCGCAAAACCAAAAACCTGAAGACGTGCGATCAGCCCGGAGAGAATTAGCCACTGCACGAGGTGACACGCTACGCAAGGAACACATTGCATCACCGACTGCGTAGAACCCCGCAACGATCGAGTGCTCATCGCACAGGACCTATACATACCTGCTTCACCATCAATAGTATACCCGAGTTGTTGCGTTTACTATATACCTGCCTGCTTCACCATCAATAGTATACCCGAGTCGTTACGCTCACCATCTCCATATCTGCCTCCCCATCCATAGTATACTTGAGTCGTTCTGTTTCCTTTATGGATAATGCTCACTGAAGAAGGCCCGGGGTATCCCCGATTGTGAACGTCGCCGCAGTCGCGTGAGCCAGCGCGGACACGGAATGGCAGGATTCATCCACCTTCGTCGTCAGCGACCGGGGAGCCTTGCGGGGATCGACACAACGTCCTGATCAACAGCGAGAATGGTCTGGTACTGATTCCCCCGGCTCATTGACTAGACACGCCTTGCCCGCCCCCTCCCCCGACAGCTCCATACCGAGCAGACCAAGCAATGCGTAGACAGGAAGACGGCAACGGCCGGTGATGCAAAGACTGAGACGTCCCTACACGGATGACATTGGCCCGGATGACGCAGCAACACAGGGCAGGCGCGAGAAGTCAGTCCTGGAAGAACACAACTCCGGAAGCCCTTTGTTGCTCACTACGAACAAGTACCGTCACCAGAGCCTGGCCGTTCGTAGTAAGGCACTTAGCGCAGCGGTGTGCCGTGTGCCAATGCCGGAGGAACGCAACTCCGGAAGCCCTTTGTTGCTCACTACGAACAAGTACCGTCACCAGAGCCTGGCCGTTCGTAGTAAGGCACTTAGCGCAGCGGTGTGCCGTTCTTCCTGCTCAACCAAACGCCGTTCCGGGCTATTGGCTCAAGGTCAGTTTCCCCGCTGCCCTGGCCCCCGTCAACACGTGCCTCACCTCGACCTCCCATGTGCCAACCGGATCACTGACAGCCAAAGGCAGATGGATCGCTGCTTTCCCGCCCTGCCCCGAGAGCACGCCGCAGTACTCCCGACGGAGCCTCCCGGTGGAGTCTGTCACCTCGTAACGCACAGTCTGTTGAAATGCCGAGCGCGTAAGGGAGATCGGGATCACCACTTCCTTCCCAACCAAGGCCCGTAGGTTGGCTGGTAGAGGATCCAGATCAAGCGGTTCATTCAGGACGGCATAGAGTTTGGGCTCCCCTGGTCTGAGCACGATGGAAACCTGCGGAGTGCGTGAGACCAAACGGCCTTGGCGGAGATCGTAGACGACACCGGATTCGTGACCGTCGAAGCCAACGGTCACGTGCTGTTCGGTCGCGCCAGGAATCAGACTGTTCAGCAAGCCGTAAAGGACAGGCTTCCCTGTGTCATCCATGTAACGCACGATCTCTACGTGTGGGAGCTTCTGCTCCTCGCATGTGAGGTCAACGGACGGAGCAACGCCGGCCTCCAGCAATAGACGCCCCAGAACACGCCGCCAAACGCCTTCGGGCGCTCTTCCCTGTCGCCGAGCAGCGCTGTAAAACGACGCTCGGACGTTCAGTAGTGTAGCCGTGCCTTTGCCCCGGCTCTGGCGCACCAGGATTGGGATGCCATCGTCACCAGCCGCGCCGCCAGCCGCGCCGCCGGCCAGGACGAGACGATCAGCGGGCGAAAGGGTCGGGAGTTCCCGCTCACCGGCGACTCGGAGCCCCAACGCACCATTCTCGGCGTCACCGGTACGCTTCACCCCAAAAAGCCCCTCGATGGCTGGGCGCTCCAACACCCGACAATGGTCGTTGGTCACCCCCGGGTAGATGTCCGCGATCACGTGATTCCCGGCCTCAACGAATGCCGTGATCGCTGCGATCTCCGCATCAGACAACGCGATTGACGCAGGCAGGATCAGTACGCGGTACCCGGATTCGAGAAGTGTGCCCTTCTCCACCTGCTCGTAAGATACAAAATCATACGGAACGGCGACATCCTCCAAGGCTCGCAGCCAGCCGTCCCAGGCGTCATGAACCAACGTGGGCGTACCGCGCAGAAATGTCGCGTGAATCGACGCCTGGCTGTAATGCACAGCCACTCGGGGTTGCTCAATATTGAGGGCGCGCACCTGCTGCCAGATGCCGCTCGTGAGTTCGCCCCAATGGTCCCGGATCTGACGCCCACTCGTGGTGTATGTGAAGTCAGGAAAGAACAGAATGGGCGTGTACCACGCAGAGACCCCGGAACTGTTGTGGAAGAGGCACCACCACATATTCCACTCCTGCTTGGGGTCCTCCTGCCAGTAACCGGCAAACCACGGTTCGTCGCACTGCCACGGCGAGAACGAACGGCGCGCCTGGCACATATTCGACGTGTTGTAGGAGTGGAACAACGGTACAGCACGCGACATGCGCCACCAGTCCATCCCATTCCCTGCGACCGGTGACTGGGTACCCGACAGACTGATCCGACTGCCGGGGTCGAGCTGCTCCGCTGTTGCCTGGACCAACGCCAGGAAGTCGGCTGTCCCCTTCTCCATGAATGTGCGAAAATCGCCCCACGGAGCAGGATTGCCGCCCTTCTTTGCCTCGTCGTAGGTCATTGGCATCGCCTGTCCCCATTCGCTGTGCCGTGTTCCCCGCTCCGCATTGAGCACCGCGAGTGTTCCATACTGCTCTTGCAGCCACCCCCGGAACGCCGTCAGCGTGGACGTGTGGAAGCAGTAATCTGCGTAGTCCGCGTAGTGCGAGAGCGACATTTCATCCCCGAGGCAGTAGTCCAACGCTCCGCCATTCGCTACCTGTGCAGCACAGTGCTCTCTGAACCGCTCAAGCATCTTGGCCCGATCCGTTTCGTCATGCAGACATGGCCGACGGACCAAGTGCTCTTTGCTGCCGTCTTTCGCAAACGCCGATTTCTGCTCGTGATAGCCGCCGGCCCGAATCGATAGACAGTTCAGCGGGTGATAGGCGACCCCACCTTCCACGATCGTCTGGTAGGGTGCGTTGTCCACATAGTGGTAACCGTCGAGTACGGCCTGCATGCCCACATCAGTCGCCCGTCTGGCTTCGAGCGTGTTGATATAGGGTTGCTTTGAACCCAGCGTCATACCCCAACAAACCAAACGCGGCCCGCGTGGTGACTGGGGACGGGTCAGCCCAAACGTGACCGTACGCCTGGCAAACACACGGGAGTCGGTGCAGACGCTCAAATCGATCCGTAGCTGCCCTCCAAGAGCTGGCTCACTGCCGAACCTGAACGGGATGCGGACCAAATCATCAGCGGTCGGCACGGCGATGCTCTGACGCGCGAGTTCCCGCCCGTAACCATCCGAGATCAGCGCATCGACCCGCAAACCGGGCACCGGTGCATCAAGATCCAGGATAGCCACAGCATCTGCCGTCTCACCATGGCGGATAACGCGACGCGGCTGCTCCACGGCCACGAGGCGCACGCCTCCCCGTCTGACAAACGGAACGATGCCCCAGTCCAAGGCATTCCCATCTGCGTCACGCAGGATGAGATGGGCATAAGCTGGCCCGGCCGGCACGGTCTCAGGCACGGGAATGGCCCACTTCAAGCCGCCACCCTTTTCTTCCGGAACCGTGGCCTCGACCACCGAGGTGGCTGCTTCAACGCCCATCTCATCCTGCCATGAAACGTGAAGTTCCCCGCCAACAGCGGCAGCCGAAGAAATCGCCCGAAGCTGAGCAGGCTCGGTCTCGACGGCCTCTGCAGCTAACAGCCGCACGGGAGACTCCCGGCGCGCCGCCCACACGATGGTGCGCGCGAGCAACGCATACAGGTCTTCCCAATATCTGAAGGTCGGCATTTCGGGCCGCAAACTCTTGTGCGCAGGGAACACCGGCAACAGACGGCTGGGGGTGTTCTTCCTGCCGCTGTTGTACCAGTTATCCCAGAGGATGGCGACAGTGCGAGCTTTGGCATAGCTCCCGCTCACCAGGAGAGGCACGCGCAGGCCGCGTTCAGGCGTGAGTGCACGCGAAGTGAGGTGCGTCGTACCGGCGTATTCCTCATGCGAATGAACGAGTAGATTCCGCTGCAGCTTGATTGGGATGAGCCGAGCCAGGCTGTCCCTCGCTGCCACCGCATTCAGTGTGTCCTTCCCGGGGTGTGAGAGTGAGGCCCAATGCCGGCCATGGTAAGCGCCGACCGGGAGGAGGGCCTGCCCCTCTGCATCCTTGACCAAGTCCGCGTTCGGGCCAATCCACACCAACCCGGCCCCGGCACTAACCTGCTCGACGATCTTCCCACGCATCATGGGGGTGAAGTGCTTGGTCCAGTCCATGGCGGCGATCACGAACACGTCGTATGTGTTCGTCATGAGCAGGTCGAGCAATCGTTCCTGCGCATCGGCCAAACTGCTGATCGAGCGGTCACCTCGGTACTTGTAGTCAGCACCAACCAACTGCGTGCGAATTTTCGCCGTGTCTATCTCGATGTCCAAACGCTGCGCCAACTCCACAAGCTCGCGCTGTTCCTGGACATCGACCAGGCAGAAGGCCCGGATAGGTCCACCAGGCAATGGCTTCGCCCATTTCTCGTGCGAAGTCTCAATCTCGAATGAGAGATCATGGCGACGCAGCGTCCCGGCGCGTTTCCCTGGGGGCCCAGGTACGCCGACACGCTTACCTTCCGGCCGTTGACGGTAGACGACGTCCGCCTTGCCCACCACAAGTTGCTCTTCACACGCCACACTTGTGCCGCCGCCTTCCGCGTCGAGTAGAAGCCTGTACGTCCCCGGTTCGAGCGTCCTCGTCCAGGTGAATGCTCTCGTCTGCCCGGCCTCGAAGGCCATCTCCTCCCGCCCCAACAGCAGCAGTTCGCCGCCGGATACACGCTGCACGGATGCCGCCGCAACCACGGTTCGCTTGCGGTCAGAAAACAGTTTCGCCTTGATCGAAACCGGCTTGCCGGGCTGCACACCCCTCGAAGCACCAATGGCGCCGACGAAGCCCCCGCCTGCCCCTGCCACTGCGTCTAAGCCCTCCACGAAGAGGACACGTGCGCTGGTGGACACCGAATCCCCTGGTGCCATCGAGATCTTGTTGAGACGCCATTCCATCGTGCACGAGTCCGGCATGAAGCACGCGTACAGGCAATTCAACGTCTCGAAGTCCATGTCAATGATCGCGCCGACGCCCGACTCCCCGAGGATCCCCATCCAGCCACGGCTGACATTGTAGACCCACGTGTCGAACTGCTTTGCCTTCGGTTGCCACGCGAAGGTTTGCACCCCGCGCTCCGAAGGTAGGCAAATCGTGTTTGGCTCCCCGGCCACGGCCAGGCAGTTGTGGATCCACCAGGCAGAATCATGCTCGGTCATGGACGATGGCTCATTGGTGTACTCGTAGACCACGTCAAGACTGGATCGCTCCCGATAGAAGGTGAGGGTCTTGCGGATGCGCATGAACCGGTAAATGCCCTCCCGCCCCTTACCGGTGAGGATCACCACGGCCCGGTCGGCTGCCGCACGCAAGTCAACCGTGTATGCGAACTGCGCAAACGAGTAGTAGGGATCCCAGTTGTGGTCTTCGCACAGTCCCCCGGGATACGTGCTGCTGCCCGGGAGCCGATAGCTAAGCTGCTTCCGAGACGGCTTGTGAAAGACCGATTCAACAACTCCTCCGGCCTGAGGGTCAATCAGCAGCTGCACAAACCTGTTCTCGAGGAGGACCTTGCGCTGGTCAGCATGGATCACATCGTCACGGGCGACCAACGCCGTCCCCATGGAAAGGGGAAGCGGAGGAGCCTGCCCTGATGTGAGCGCGGCAGTGGCCACAGGCGTCCCGAAGATCTCGACCTCCGTAAGCCCGCAGTGGTTCGGGGTCAACACCTGCAGCCGGATCGCATCCGTCTGCACACCGAGATCCGTGAAGTCGTACACGTGAGCGCTGGTACGCGTGTTGGCTGTCCAGCCCCCCATGTTCTTCGCGGCCAGCACAAACTGTCCTCCTTGCCGGGCGAAGACCTGAATCCCGTTGAGCTTGTACCACTTGTTCCCCCGCATCGCGTGGACGCGGACGTGCGTCACAGCGTGCCGCCCGGACAAGGTGAAATCCACGTCCATCACCGGCCCTTTGAAGATCACCGCGTTCTTCGCGGACCCCGTGGCGCCGTCCGTCAGCATGCGCCCGGTCTTGTCCCCCCACTTCGGTGCAAGCCACTGGCGGTGGCTGAGCTGGTAACTCTCAGGCGCAATAGCGGGGCCGTCCGCAGCCAAGACGATCGAGGTACCCACCAACCACAGCCCCATGGCAACAAGGAACATCAGATAAGTCGGACACTTCATTCCCCGTCCTCTCGCTGTTTCGCTTCGTTCTCAATAGCTTCGAGGGCTCCGATATCCTGTGCGTCAGCGGCAACGGCTTCGGCCGCACGTCGGTGCGTGTCAAAGGTGTCGTAACGTTCGGCGGCGATTGCTTTCATTTCTTCGGCACTGATGCTGCCGGCATTCGTCAGCACAGAGCGATCATTGAACTCCAGCAGGCGATCCACGTTCTGTCGCCAGAAGTCGAGCGTGAGTATCTGGCGCTCTTTGGCGCGGAGTTCAGCCTGCTCCAGGAACACGTCGCAATTCTTGCCATCAGCCGCAGTTGTTAAGGATTCCTTAATAACTGACTCGCCCTGCAGTTCGTGCTCGTTCAGTATGTTGCGGATGTGGATGTTGACATTGGGCACGCTGGTGGCAAAGAGCTCGGCCATCGCCAGTTGCGAAAGCCAGACGCTTCCCTCCGTGGCTCGAAGCTGGACCTGCGCCTGGCCATCGTCTGTTTGGTAGAGGATCAACTCGCTGTCGTTCATCCCGTGGCCTCCTTCAGCATGGCCATGATGTCCTTCTCCAGTCCGGCGATGTCCAGCCCTATTCCTCCAAGGGGACGCGGGAGTTCATGCTGGTTGGGATGGCGATTCCGTCTGAACGTCGCCTGGCCCAATGCCGTTGCTCGGTTGCCTGTCCTGGTGCGCACACCAGAGGATACAGCACAAGGCTATTATTCACAAGCGTTCATGCAATCGCCCTTCGTGCGACCCGCGGCAGACGGTGAGCCAAGAGGTGAGGGATACTCCCTGGTGCGGACTCCTGCTTGATCAGCCCAATGGCCTCACAGGCCTGCAGGAAGGGCTTCTTGAGGAAATTGCGTTCGGCCCATGGAAACTCGGCGGCGTTCTCAGTGATCTTCTCCACGATGTCAGCCGATGTGGGGACAGACAGAGAGCACGTTGTGCGGTGTCATTGGGGCGTTCCCCGCCCAATCGCGCCAGACGGCTACTCACCAAGGTCCGGCAGGCGAACGATGCTGGCGTCATCGAAGCGCACCACGTCATCTGGCTGCTGGTCTCGGACACGCGGCATGATGAGAAGCTGACCTGCACCTTCCGGCACCTCGACAACACTGGACAAGGGCTGCCAATCCCCTGCCCCACCAGAGCCGGAGACGTCGACGTTTTCCTCCGGGCAAACCCAACCGCCCTCGGCTTTCTGCCACTTGACCGCCAACTTCGGGATCTGGGCTTCCGAACCGGTACTCCTCACCCAGACGGAAACGTGGTAGCACTCCCCGGGGGTGACCGGGAACGTCGCGATGAAGGTGCTCAGCTGTGCCCCCCTGATCATAGCACAGTGACTATCACCACGGCCACCGGAACGCTCCCAGGAAAGACGTCCGGGATCGGCAGCGATGGACCATGTGGACCATTTGGGCGGGGTGCCGGCAGTGATCCAGTCGACGCCCTCGGGTGCCTCGCCCGCAGTCTCCTCGAAGCCCGGGTTCGGGCACAGGTTGGGAGCCGTCGGGTTCTCGCGGACCCAGACCACGGCTCGGAGCTGCTTGGCGATTCTGTCCCCACCCGCCGCGGCAAGCTCATCCAGACGCTCAGCCGACATCTGGTGACCCAACGCCAGCAGTGCTCCCACTCCCGCTCCGAGGGCCGATTCGAGATCCCCCTGCCACGATCCAAGGCGTCCGGCACGTTCATTGACCAGTCGCTCATAGATACCCGAAAGCAGCTCATCCTGCATCACCTTGGCCATGATCTCCTCACGGCGAACCGTGAGCTGGAAAAACGTCTCAATCTCGTCAACCAGCACGTCCGCTTTTCCTCGTTGCTTGACCACCGCTTCCCGCACTCGCTCTCCCTGCCAATACTCCCGCAGGATAGCATCGGTCAGAGCGAAACCGCGGGCCACGAAGTCGACCCGGGCTTGGTATGGGGCCTGAGTCGCCAGTCTCCCGGCGGCCGCGAGATCAGCCACGCAGGCATCGAGGTCCGCCGGAGTCCATAGCGCGATCTGGTCCGGCACTGAGCTGATGCCATAGAACCATTTGCCCTTGCGCTCCTTCATCGTGCACGCCTCGAAGCGGTCATACAGACGCTTCATGGGGCCGCGTGCCGGCCCGAAGAATCCACCGTAGAAATCATCCAGGACGGCATCAGGATCCTGTCTCGGGTCCCACATCAGCTTCGCGCGCAGGTACATCATCGGTCCCGCGTACCACCAAGTCGGCCAGGCCTCGTTGGTGATCGCCACAGCTCCCAGCCTATCGTAGAAGCGCAGGGATTCCGCCATCATGTGCGGATAAACACGCGGGAGCAACCACATCTCGCTGGTATAGTTGTAGACTCCGAATGCCCCCGCAGCCTCGGTCCAGGCTTGTGCAAGCCTCTGGTCCTCAGTTCTGTACTCGGGATCATGCCACGCCCCGACGTCCTGAGTGATCACGGCGAACACGTTGTCCGGCAGTGTCATGTTCCGCGGGACGGGCTCCACGGAGGAATAGGCGATGCACGAAATGTACTTCTCAGGGTGTGACTCCCGGACAGCTTCGGCGACCTGCTTCACGAACGCGAAATAACGCTCCGACTTCACGGGACGCCTGCGAAAGGTGTAGCCAGGGATGTCCAGCGCTGTGCATTCGGCACACTCGCACCATCCGCGCCCGTCGTTCATCCCCACGGAGAAGTAGTTCGCGTCCGGATGCTTCTTCCACCACCGGTGAGCCGCCGCAATGGCGAGTTCCACCACATCCGGGTTCGTCGTACAAGGCTGCCAGCTGTAGCTGCGTTCCGGAATGTGTCGTTTGCCCCGGATCAGCGGAAAGTACTCAGGATGCGTTTCCGCGTGCTCAGCCACGCGCACAATATTCGCCAGGTTGTGTGAGTAACGGTTGAAGGGGACAGTCACGGCGTGGTCCGTGATGCGAATGCGTCGGCGCCAGATCGCCCCAGCTCCACGAATCGACCGGTTGATGCCGTGATTGCGGCGGCACGGAAAGCACGGCTCAACCCGCCTCGTCGTGGAAGGAACCGACACCGTCGACATCTTGGGAACGCCTTCGCCCAGCTCTGTCGGGATGAACCAGCGCACCCCCAACTCTTCCAGCAACCAATAGACAGCGTTCAGCGTCCCCGCAGGTACGTTCCCGGCCAAAACCAAACGAGCATCCGTCGCCTCGACCACAAAGCCGTCGAATATCAGGGCATCCAGCTCTGCTCCGTCAGCCCAGCCGTCGTCAGGCGCACCGAGATGGACAACCGCAAGCCCTGAAGTGGGTCCCGAAACGACCGGCAGCGTGGCCCCTGACATCTTCCGCACGTACAGAACCAGTTCCTCAGCCGCCAACGCGACCTCTGCGGCAGCCCCGGCGGGGACGACGATCTGAGCACCGCCTTTCCCGTTGCGAACCAGATCGACAGCTGCTGCACACTGGCAGGCGACAAGAAGCGTGGAGGTCCAGGAAATCACGTGTTTCAGCATAGCCAAATCCTCCCGAGGCGGTCTTAGACCTCACTCTCACAGGCTTACGGAGACGCTCAAATGCTCACTCCTGGGACGGCGGAATCAACTTCAGGATGTGCCCCACAATCTCCCGCCGGATGGTGTCCAGGTCACCGGTCTCAATGTCTACGCTGGTCTTGAGCTGGGCCAGGTACTCCCGGGCCGCCTTGACCGCTTGAATAGGCTGGTTGCCACCGGATGTTCCCATCCGTTCGACAGCCTTCTCCAAGGTTGTGACATACCGGACGTCATCGACCCCCTCCCGGTAGCCTTCCCAGGCGATGGTATCCACCACACCATTCGCCGTTGGGTAAGCGATCGTGTGAGCCCGGTACGTGACGTGGTCGAAATCGTTCCAGGTAGCCCCGAACGTGTGTTGGTAGGCATTGGTAGCCGCGCCATCGTAGTCATACTTCCAGAGCAGTAAGCCGAAGTTCCGGCGGTAAATGACAGGGTTCTCGACCCCCGTCTGCGGGTTGGCGTAGCTGAAGATCCTGTGTCCCAGGGCATGCCACTTTGCGACTTCCTCACGCGAAGGTGGTCCCGCCCGGACATGCATGTCCTGAATGTCACCCATCACGTCCACATTCTCGGCGTAGCCCGCCACGAAGATTTTTCCTCCGGCTTCACGTACCGCGGTCCAGGCTGGTCGCTGTGATGCGAGTTCCTCACCACGACGCTCGTCCAGACCGTAAAAGTAGACCACTTCGGTACCATACGGTCTGGTAAAGGCAATAATGTCGCGAACATCATGCCTGATCTTCTCGAGGGCCTCGGGCGAAGTCGGGTTGCCGATTGGGATAGTGCCCTTCAGGTACAGCGTCCGGTTGTCCATGCCGACCGCTTCACGAATGCGCAGCACCTCCCCCAGAATCTCCTTCCTGATGCCGTAGTGCTGGCAGTTGTGCAGGCCATGAGCCACCATGTTCTTCAGTTCATTTGTGAACTGTTCACGGTTCTTCCCCCATGACCCGATCGTCCCTTTGGAGCCCGTAACGAGGCGCCCATGGTAGTCCATACTGGACGTGTAATACGGCGGAAGCAGCTCGAAAGGGAGCACGGTTACCGCCAGTGAGAGCACCGCCACAGACGTACCTGCAGTGGTCAGACGAATCGCGCCGTTGTATAACCCCGGTCGAGTCGCAGGCGGGACCTTTACCGTAAGCCAAAACTGCTTGTTCGTCCCCGCCTCAACATGCACAGGTTGCAGGACGGAGGCGTCCCTGATCGGGAATGCTTCGGCCGAAAGCGACTTCCCCTTGCGGACATCAGCCGGATCACTGATCCAGGCATACTTGGAGCCGTTTGGGAAACTAAGCTTGATGTGATTGTCCTTGGTCTTGTGCTCAACTCTGATCAGCGAATCATCGTTGAGCAGCAGCTCCGGTGTGAGGATGCGTTTTCTCTTGTCCTGTCGGATGCTTGCCCAGGCCGTGCCGCCCTGAAACCAGCACTTCACCGCTTTGATATCCACCGCAGACGCAGGAATCGTGCTCCCGCGTGGTCCACTCAACACACCGGCTTCGACGCGCAGTGACCGCAGATCCACGCTCGCGGCAACAACAAAACTGGCCGGTTCATACTCTCCTCGTGCCGCCGTAAGCACGAGCTTTCCGGAAATCTCCCCACACAGCAAGCGGTCCGACGGCAGGACCCTGACCGGAGAGATGGCAGGCACGGTATATACCAGGGCGCGCACGCCATCCGCCATCCCCTGTGATATGGCCTCCAAATTCGGTACGGCGCGCCCAAGCTTCGCCAGAGCACCGACCACCTGCGAACGTTCGGAACTGGCCAGATACCCTCGTCCCTTGATCTCCCCAAGAATCTCTCGCACCTGCCCTGAAATCGACGCCACATCCCCCTTCAGGTCCTGAGCACGCCCGGAGAGGCCCCCAAGGGCAGTGATTTCCCCATCAATCTCATCAAGTCGCCCGGTCCAGGCCTGCAAGTCCCGGGTTACGGCACGTTCGACGGGGGCCCAGCGTCGGGCCATGTCAGCCCTGTGCGTTGCTTCCAAGGGAGTGGTCCCTCGTATCTCAAGATCATCGACGTAGATGACAACACGTTGCCCGGCCTCCCCGCGAAAGTCGAGCATGATACGTTCAAGCCAAACGCCCACATTCTCGCGCCCGACTCCCGACGTGTAATTCCCCATGACTGACCCGGCAATCTGCCTGCCGCGGTCAACAAAATCTTCACCAAGCCGGACCCATTTGCCGTCCGTAGTGGTGTAAAAATCATAGGGAGCCGTGCACGACTTGTGCTGCGTTGGGGGGAAACAGAAGCTCACCCCAAGGGTTGCCTTCGCCGTCGTTTCCTTCCCCAGGAGCATCCTTCCGGAGAAGGCCAGCTTGCCCCCGACAGGAACCTGCTTTGGCATAGGGATCTCCCAGAGAAAGCGAGAGGGCTCATTGAATGTCACATCCAGCTTGAAGGACCGCTTGCCCGAGTGGGCTTTCTCCTCAGTGACCCCTCTGAAATTCACGGTGTACGCCTTGCCGTAACTCAACCAGAAACGCACGGGATCAGCGCCGCTCTCAAACCCCTCGGAGAAAAGGAAAGGTCCGCTCGCCGGAGGGGTTTGTTCCTGAGCCTGCCCACGATATGTGGCGCAGATGACCACGGCAACAAGGACCAATCTGACGAACATCACGTTTGACATCGTGCCTCTCCTCACCAGACTGACACTCGCCTGGATCATTCGTAAGACGCTTCGTTTCTCTCCATATCCACTTCGTCCGCACCGTATTGCGGCCTTACCCCCCCTTCCGCTGCCCTCCATCTGCTTGAGGCCAGTCGCAACTCCTCTACAATGTAGGACGACAACGCGGCGGGGGTAGTCATCCACATCGTTTTGCCGTGCATCGCAGGGCTCTCCCGAAAAGAAGCCGACAAGACGCTTGGAACGGGGTGCCCAATCACATATATTCCTCTATGCGCATATCCTAATACCTTGAGTCCTTGCGTCCTTCAGCATTGACGAGTAAGCTTCTGAGGACCAACGAGAGGAAGCGAACAGTGACGAAGACCATTCTCGAACGACTGGATGCCGGCGAGATTCTCCTGTGCGATGGCGCCATGGGGACCTTCCTGCAAGCCAAAGGCCTCGAACCTGGGACCTGCCCGGAGCTGTGGTCCGTGGACCGCGCGGCGGACGTGCAGGACATACACCGGGCATACCGCGAGGCCGGCAGCGACATTGTGGAATGCAACTCCTTCGGCGGAACGCGATACAAACTGGGGCACTATGACTTGTCTGTCCGGGCAGCCGAGCTGAATCGAGCGGCCGCCGCCATCGCCCGGGAAGTCGCGGGGACCGACCAGTACGTCCTTGGGAGCGCGGGCCCGACCGGTGAGTTCATGGCCCCGCTGGGGTTGGAGCCTGAAGAAGCGTTCTACCGGGCTTTTGCGGAACAGGTCTCGGCCTTTGAAGAAGGCGGGGCTGACGCGGTTATCGTGGAATCCATGTCTGCTCTTGAGGAAGCCACAGTCGCCGTTCGAGCCGCCCGGGAGAACACAGAACTGACCGTCTTCGCGACGATGACATTCGACCCGCAGATGCACGGTGGGTACGCCACAATCATGGGCGTGACGCCCGCTCAGGCGGCCACAGAACTGGTCGACGCCGGCGCCCACATCATCGGGACGAACTGCGGCACCGGGGCCGACCAGATGATCAATGTCGTCCGGGAGATGCGAACCGCCGCGCCGGAACACCCGATTATCGCCATGCCGAATGCCGGGATGCCGGAGCTGGAGAACGGCGAGACAGTGTTCAAAGAGACCCCGGAGCAGATGGCCGGGAAGGCGATCGAGCTGGTGCGGGCAGGCGCCACTGTCATCGGGGGCTGCTGTGGAACGGGCCCTGAACACATTGCGGCGATGAAAGCAGCCATTACGACCATGTAACCCGAGACCGCCTTGCTGTTCCCACAGGGCGTGTTTCACAAGGAACAGTTCACATGTCGTCAGCCGTCCTTTCGCACCGGGAGCGCGTTGCGTTGGCCCTCTCGGGACAAGACACCGACCGTGTCCCGATCGCGATGGTGTGTTCGGGAATCAATGCCCCCGCTCGGCAGGATCTGACCACGTATCTGGCGGCCCACCACAACACGAGCGTGGATGCCTTCCTTGAGCCTCTCGTTGATGTCCGTGCTGTTCAACCCCAATTCACCGGTCCGCCTCTTGCACCCAGGACGTGCATCTGGGGAGTCGTCCGAGAGCCGGTCTCGTATGGAACAGGCCATTACAATGAGATCGCCCGTTACCCCCTGGCCGAGGCCGAAGACATCGGGGATCTGGACCAACACAGCTGGCCTTCACCCGACTGGTACGACTACGATGGACTCCCGGCCCAGATCGCACAACTCCGGGCGGCCGGCGATCACTGTCTCATGGCGGCTAACGGCAACATCTTCGAGACGACATGGTACATGCGAGGCTTCGAACAGACCTTCATGGATCTCGTCCTGGACCCCGAATTTACCCACGCGATCATGGAACGCGTCTGTGCCTTTTATGAGGCATTTTTCGACCGGGTTCTGGGCGCAGCTCAGGGGGAAATCGACCTTGTCTTTACCGCCGACGACATTGGCGGCCAGGGAGGACTCCTCATGTCACTGGACATGTGGGAAGAGCACATCAAGCCCTATCACGTCCGACTCAACCGCTGCATCCACAGCCACGGGGCTCGGGTGATTTACCACTCTGACGGGGCAGTGATGGACGCCGTTCCCGGCTTGGTTGACATGGGGATCGATCTTCTCCAGGCCCTTCAGTTCGACGCTGCGGGGATGGACCCCGTCAGCCTCAAAGCCGGCTTCGGCGACATGATCGGCTTTGAGGGAGGGATCAGTGTTCAGCACACGTTGCCCTTCGGCTCCGTAGAAGACGTCCGGCAGGAAGTAGTCGAACGGATCCAGGTCCTGGGCGCCGGCGGAGGCTACATCCTGGGGCCGTCACACGCCATCCAGGCGGGAACGCCTCCCGAGAACATCGTGGCCATGTTCGACCAGGCGGCATCTTGCCGACGTTGAAATCGGCCGGCAATCAGATTGGTGAGTAGCGGGTCGGTCAAGGGGGCCGAGTGTGACCGTCGACGGAGCGTTCCCGCCCCGCCCCGTCACCCCTCTCTGCCCCCGTCCGGAATCTGGCAGAGCAACGTGCCAACGAGTATAGTGCATCTGTCCCGCGCAGTATTGCCGGTGGTCGGCTCGCGTACCGACTCACTGCCCTTTGCATTGGTGCTGTCATGAACTTTCCATCTGTCTTCCAGGAACTCACCGAGTACTTGCGGATAGGCTGCGAGATCGGCATCCTGACGTTCCTGATTTATTCACTCCTCCTGTTTGTTCGAGGCACTCGCGCGGTCACGATTCTGGTCGGCATCACGATTGTCATGATGGCCGTTGGGCTCCTCTCCCGAGGGTTGGGGCTGGAGGTGCTTGACTGGATCCTGGTCAAGATGTGGGCACTCATGGCTCTTGGAGCTTTGATCGTGTTCCAGCCCGAGATCCGACGCGCCCTGGCCGAGCTCGGAAGCCAACAGACACGACTTCGGCTTTACGGAGCACCAAAACGCGAAAAGGAAGTGATCAACATCCTTCTGGAGGCAACCTTCTTTCTGGCCGATCACCGGATTGGGGCCCTGGTGGCCATTGAGCAGAACATTGGGACCCGGGCCTACGCGGAAACGGGAACACCAATCAATGCCCCTGTGTCAGCAAAACTGTTGAGCACGCTCTTTTTCCCCAGCACGCCGCTCCACGACGGTGGAGTCATCATCCGTAACGGTCGAATCATCGCAGCGGGGTGCATCTTCCCTCTGGCTCAGAACCCGGATCTGAATAGTAGTCTCGGCACACGCCATCGTGCCGCTGTGGGGCTCACCGAAGAAACAGACGCTCTCGCGATCATTGTTTCCGAGGAATCAGGCGCCGTCAGCCTGGCCCACCGCGGACGCCTGATACGAGGGATCAACCGCGCCCGCCTGGCGCGACACCTGACCAACTACCTGGTGAAACGGCGACTTAACAAGAGCCGCGGTCTCATCAGGCGACCAATCACCGAACTAAACTCCGACCTGCAGGAACAGAGCACGGTCGGCGAAGGCCCGATTGCACTTTAAGATATGAAACGTTGGTTCCATCGACTATTCCGAGTTGACCTGGCGCGAAAGCTCGTGGCCGCCTTCTTTGCCGTGCTTATATGGTTTGCGGTACGCACACAGCTCAGGAACTTCACCACCCTGTACAACATCCCGGTCAAACTCCACTATGACCCCAGTGCCCTTGTGCTCGAGGATACCGTACTGACCGTCGATGTCACCCTGCGAGGCGTTGAGAAGCGGCTCCAGCGAGTGAAGACGACGGATGTCGAAGTGAATGTCACCGTCCCCTCCAACCTGGCCGCGGGCATGTTTTTCTGTCAGTTGCGGATTACCCCGGACGATGTCTACGCCCCGTTCGGCACTCATGTCGTGGATGTCGCCCCTGCCCGGCAGCAGATCCAGTACGACCGCATCATCGCCAAACGCAATGTGCCCATCCGGGTTCGGTTTGACGGACGCCTGCGGGAAGGGTACCGGAACACGCACTCGGTGCTACCCTCCAGAGTCGATGTTCTCGGGCCCAGCAGAATCCTCAAGGATGTCCATGAACTCGTTACCGAGCCGGTCAAACTGGACAACACCATCACTCAAGATTTCGAGATGGATGTGAAGCTCCTGCCATTGCCCAAAGTACTGACCAACACCGAAGTCCACGTGGCAGTGGAAATAGAGAAACACAGCAGCGAGCAGGCTTTTCGCGATCTGCCAATGAGTGTATTGACCGCCCCCAACTGCGATCTCTGTGTAAAGGACCTTCCTCCACACGTTTCAGTGACACTGCACGGCCCCAAGCTTGCCCTGGAAGCCATAGACCAGCAGTCAGTTCACCCGTTTATCGACGTGACCGCAATCACCAGTCCAGGCACCTACCGACGTCCGGTCCAGGTCTGGGTCAGCGGGGCAGCCGGAGTGGTGGCGGAAGACATGCAGCCCTCGGTGGCAGAGGTCGTCCTTGTCACCCGAAAAGAGGCTGTCTCTGCCCCACGAAAGAAGCCTGTTCCCGCCCCGAGCCCCTCGTCTCCCGGGACGTCTCCCCAGAAAAAGGCTGCCACTCCATAGGAAGCGGCTCCCGCGCAACCGATCCAGTCTGAGAGGCGTCTTCGCGATCTGTCCCATGCCCACTCCAGAGCCATCCCGTTCCATACGTTGCGTGTTTGTGGTCGGTCCCACAGCCTCCGGCAAGACACGTCTCGGTGTCAGCTTAGCGCGGCACGTCAAGGGCGAAATTGTCAGCGCCGACTCCCGTCAGGTCTACCGCCGCCTCGACATTGGCACAGGGAAGGACTTGGCCGAGTACGGTTTGGGAAACAACCGGGTGCCCTACCATCTCATCGACGTGGCCTCGCCGACAGACGAGTTTCACCTTTTCCGCTACCTGAGCATGGCGCGAACGGCGATCACTCAGATCGCCGCAGCGGGGCATGTCCCCATCGTCGTCGGAGGGACACCGCTCTACGTGAGTGCCCTTATGGATGACTACGAACTGGAAGGAGGCGAGCCGGACAGCGCTCTCCGAGCCGAGCTTGAGAAGTTGTCGGATGAGCAGTTGCTTGCGCACCTTGCAGACGAAGCACCGGATATCCATCAACGCACGGACAAGACACAGCGTCGCCGAATCATCCGTGCCCTTGAGATCGCTCGAACACGCGGTGACCGCGGAGACGCGTCCCTGCCCGCTTCTCTCACCCCATTGCTCCTGGCACCCTATTACCCAAGGGAACGAATCCACGCGCGAATTGCGGAACGTCTCGATGCACGACTGGCTGAAGGGTTGGTCGCCGAGGTTACCGCCCTCCATGCCCAAGGCGTCTCCTGGGAGCGGATGGAGTGGCTTGGCCTCGAGTACCGTTACGTTTCCCGCCATCTGACCGGCGCCCTGTCCCATGACGACATGAGAAACACCCTCCTCGCGAAGATCCGACGCTTCTGCAAGTCACAGGACGTCTGGTACCGCAAGATGGAACGCAATGGGAAGGAGATTCACTGGATCCCGGAGGGCAATGAGGACGACGCCCGTGTGCTGGTTGAGGCATTCCTGAGCGGCGAGCCGCTCCCCAGCCCGAAAATACGCCTCAAGGACATACTCTACGGCCCCAGAAGCAACGGTTGAGCGCGCCGGAAGAACGGCGTCAACGGGCAAGCGGAAACAGGAGTGGATGCTGCCGCTGCACCTCCTCCACGTTCTCGGCCCGAACAACCAGATAGGATGCTTCGAAAACCTCTTTGGGCTGCCTTCCGACCAAATCGATACGCCCCTGCATATTCGGGTGGTTCACCACAATCGCCGAAATGAGCCCGAGCTTCAGCGGCTTGAGCAAGGGAACCAGGGGCGTATTGATCAGGACGACCTTGGGGCGTTCGGCGCTCTTCTTCTTCCAGAATCTAAGTTTGCCCAGCTCTTTCGGGAGACCGGTGGTCGAGACGATCAACCCACACTGCGGATGCGTAGCAACGGTCTCATCGAAAAAGGCAGGCGTAAGGTAGTCGAACGCCTTCTCCACCCTGACCCCCCGGTCAGTGACCTCGGGCGGAGTGGGCCGAGGGACGGTCGCTTCACCGGAGACGGGAGCGTTCGCTGCCAAGCCCTCGGCGAGCCCCTTCTGAAACGCGCTGTCTCCCTCTCCGTCAGTGAGGCTCGGACTCTTCGTGACAAGCAGCGTCTTGGTCCCCGAGAATTCTGTCCCCAGCAGATGACCAAGGTGCTGTCCACTCGCCGTCTTGCACGCTGTCTCATAGGCCTCCGAATCCTGGATAATCTGAAGATGCTCTGCGCGCGCATCGCCGCCTGAGGCGATGTAGACGATCTTGGCTCCAGTCGTGCAGATGAGCGAAATGCCGCAGAGCCAGTACAGAAGGCTGGCAGCCGGATTCTGGTTGACGCCCACGATCACGCGCGGCGCAAAGCCGGCGAGTTTTTGAAGCAGGGCCAACGGGGCGGAGAGGCGCAAACCAAACGAGAGGGAAGCACGGCCAAGAGAGGTATCCGAGATGCGCAGGCGAATGAAGTGCCCCAGGCGGGATTCTTCAGGTAACTCACTGACGTGATCCCTGATCTTGTCGTAGAGATCCATCACTCGGACCGCTTTGAGCAGCTCCTTACGAGCTTCCAGGGCCCCATCTGAAACGACCCGCCGCTGGTGGTCAGCCTGCTCCATTCCGAACCGCATGATCGAGAACAGGATCAGGATGGTGGTATAGAACGGATCGACGTACAGAAAGCCAACAACCCCGAGGGCCACAGTCAGAGCACCAAACCACCAAGCCAGAATCAATCCCCAGAAGGCGTCCTTCTTGATGCCTTCCTGGACGGAATAGCTCGTCCCGAACAGCACCAGGAAAAGGGCGACGTAGACAACCAGTCCAAGCAGCACGTCAATTGTCCTCCAACTCGCCCGAAGTCGGGCTTGCCTCAGGTGCGGGCATCCGCTGAGTGGCGACGTAAAAAAAACACTACCGCGTACGCCCAAGTTCGTAGCTCTTCTTCACCTCGTCCGGAGACAGCTCATCCCTGAGCAGAGCAACACCGTCGATGATTCCACGCCAGTTCCTACCCCATCCGGAACCAATCTCCAATGCTGCCGTGGTAGGAACGTAAGTGACCGAACCCGAAAACGCCGTAGAGGCGACCTCACCACCATTGACATAGAGCCGTAGATGGGTCTCATCATAGACGCCAACAACGTAGTACCATGTGTTCTCCTCGAGCTTGGGGCCATGGCAGGTTGCCCCCCCAAGCTCAAACCCCAAACCGGCACTGTCGTCGTGGAACAAGGCCAAACTCCCGGGGTCATTCCCACGAACAAGGATCGGCCTGGTTCCAGTGAGGCTCGATCCGTAGACCCAGGCCTCGACAGCTGCCTGCGTTTTCAGTTCGTTGAGGGCGCCATGGTAAGGCACCTGCACCGAGGTATCCGTACCGTTGAAGTGCAACGCGCCTTTATCATGAAAACGGCCGCGCGTCCACTGGCTTGAACATGGCACGCCACCTTCCATAACAACACCGTCGAGGTCGGTCGGGGTGAAAAGCGAACTGACCTCCGCAGCTTTGGCGAGGTTCTCAACCCGCGCCGCCTTGCCTTCCTCAAACGTGAAGTAAAGGATGCAGCGAGCATCAATCTGGTGCGACTTTCTCACCGCAAGCCACGACGCATACCCCGCCCGCCGCCGGGCCTTGAGCAGCCGCGGGAGCAAGACAGTGACCAGGATCGCGATCACGGACAGCGTCACGATGAGCTCAAGCATCGTGAACATGCGGAACGCTCTCCGGCGAGGCCTCCCGGAGGCCGCCGGCCCTGTCGTGACTGAAGAAGCGCGCGAGCAAAGACAAAGCACCATGGTGGCTGTCCTTTGCGAAAACGTGTTTTTGTTGGGATGGCCTTCAGCGGGCAAATCGGGCAAATCGTGTGAAACAAGCCGTAGACGTCCTCCGCCTGCGGCTATCATGCCGGAGACCGTCCTGAACGGTCCAGCGCCGAGACACGCGTGACGTCCCATCAAACTACCCGGTTAGCTTGCCGAATGCAACCAGATGTGCCCTCCAGAACAGGCCAGCCATGCCCCCCCTGGGGCTCTCTGTGTCCACGAGGATGAAAATCCCTGGCCCGGAAGTATCTTCCCATGCCTCTTACCCATCCTCAAGTCACAGGGGAAAACCTATGGAACCGCGGTTCTGGTGTGTCGTCGGCATGGTCGCCATGCAGACGGCCGGTGTCGCCGCCCCCGTCACCTTGTCCAACAGTGCGCTGGCTCTCGCGTGGGACTCTGGTGACAACTACGCACTGGTCTCCGTCTCCCAAGGACAGGGAAGATCAAGCTTCCTTGAGAGCGTGGGAGACGTGGAAGGAAGAGACGATTCCCTCTGGATCCTGCATTTCCGGCAGACAGATGGAACGATCTGCCGCCTTACCCCCAACAATGCATCCCGAAGCACGCATACACAGACCGGGAATCAGCTTGTCCTCAACTGGCATGGCATACGTTCAGAGAGCCAGCCCGGCCCAATCAGTGTGTCAGTAGACATTACCCTTCCGGCCGCTTCCAGAAAGTCGTTCTGGAGCATCCGCGTCTCCGGGACAGGGCAAGCTCCTCTATGGCAGGTCGACTTCCCGCGGGTGGCGGGGATCCGAGCTCTGGGGGATGACCAGATGTGCCTTCCCTACTTCTGGGGGCGACTGCTGCGTACGCCTATGCGCGCTTCACGTCGGCGCGTCCTCGCCTACCCGCAGCCTGCAGCGATGCAATTCCTCGCCTACTGGGGAACGCCACACACTCTGTCGCCGCCCATCGAGAGCCTTGAGGGATCCACCTCCGAGACGGGCTGGAGTCCAGATCGCTCCAACGCCACTGGGCTCTATCTCGCGGCTGAAGACGGCGAGGCGCATTACAAGCGCTTGGCCAGGGACGCCGACGGCACCACGATGCGCTGGTGGATCGAGAACATCGCCCCAGTCCCGGAATGGCCGATCGGGAGAGACCAACCATGCACCGTCAATTACACCCTTCCGTATCCCATCGCCCTCGGGGCATTCACGGGAGACTACCACGAAGCCGCCGCCATGTATCATGACTGGGCCCAACAACAGATCTGGTGCCGACGGGGAACCGTGAGTCAGTGGCCCGAACAACAGCCCAAGACCCCCGAGCAACTCGTGACTTGGACCCCTCCGTGGTTCCGGAATATCGGGTTCTGGGCCAAATTCTACCATGAACCGGCCAAGATCATCCCTGAATGGGCAGCCTACCGCAAATGGTTGCGTGTCCCCATGGCATCCCATTACTACCGCTACCATGTCACGCGATTCAACGACAACGATCCCGAGCATCTTCCCCCAGACCCATACCTCCTTGATGGAATGCGAGACGCACGAGAATTGGGGGTTGCCCCCTTGCCCTACGTACTCGCCACCATCTGGGACACAGACACTCAATCCTGGATCCGTGAACATGGACTCCCAAACTCCATGAAGGCCGAATCCGGGACGTTCTACCCGTGGAAGATCGGCAATGAGGTATTCGCCTGGATGTGTCCGGCCACTGAGCAATGGCGGGCCAAGATGCGTGAGACGTGCAGGAAGCTCATCTGGGAACACAACATGGCCGGTGTCTACCTGGATGTCCTGTCCGCGGGAAGCGCCAAGGGCTGCTACGACCCCGCTCACGGTCATACTGTGCACGGGGGAAACTACCAGGGCCAAGGCAACCGACGCCTCATGGTTGACCTGCGGCAGGATATCCGGACCCTCACTCCGGACGCGGCCTTCTTTACCGAGGAAATCGACGAAATTTTCCTCGATGTCATGGATGGGTTCCTGACCTTGGATTTGACCCGTTCAGCGTTGACTCCGGGTGAGCAGGTGTTCCCGCTCTTTACCGCCGTCTATCACCCGTACACGATCAACTTCGGCAGCGATGCCACCATCGCACAGGATCCCGACGCCTTCGGGCTGATTTTCGGGCAGCAGTTCATCTGGGGCTCACAGCCGCTCCACTCCGACATGGCCCCGCCGCCGCCCCGGGAAGGCCACGTTACATCAGAATTCTTCAGAGAAATCACCCAGGCCTATTACGTAGCAGGCCGCCATTTCCTCGTCGGGGGAAAGTGGCAGCGAATCGCTGTGCGCCCAAGAAACGCCGCCGCAGGACAGTGCGGTCTGGAACTCAGCGCCGACCGACACGTCGTCACCTATCAGGTCCGGCGCGACAGGAAACGCGTATGGACCGGCCCTGCCGTGCTCGCTTCCGCCTGGGAACGGGACGGGGAAACAGCAATCACGATGGTGAACATCTCCGGGAAACCACAGTCAGTCTCACTGACCATCAGAGGCGAGAAACTGAGACTGAACGAACGCCATCGCCTTTCCCGCCTGTGGCCGGCAGAGCCGCTGATCAACTCGCCTGCAAGCGGGGAGCACGTTCTGCTCCTGCCCCCAAGAACAGTCGCCATCCACGTTTTGACCACCGATCCGGTACGTGCAAGAGCACGGCAGGGGACGCTCGACGAAACGCCCTGGGAACTGGTCACGGCAGACGACGGTCCGCTGCCGGCCGTGACCGGAGGCGCGGGGACCCTCTGGGCCTGCAGCGATGGTCCGGTCCTTAACCGCCTGACCACAGAAAAGACCACAGCGTCTCTGTGGAGGCTCAGTCCGGAGGGAAAGCGCGTTCCCGCAACCGGCTTTGAGGCCCCGATCCGTGGAGGAAAAGCAGAAGGGCGTGGACTTCCTCGTGACCTGGACAAGAAGCCGTTCGCTCTGCTCCGAAGGCTCCCGTTCCGCGTGGACCCGTCCGGGCCGAGCGATCTGTGGTGCTACTCGGCCGGCGCCGGCCATCTGTCTGCTCTGGTCCCCCGCGGTACAAGGATCCACTTCGCGAAGCCGGGCCTGGTCGTGCTGACAAACGCCCAGACCGGAGAGCTCGTCGTGGGACTCGACCATCCTCTCGTCGCCCACATCGAAACACCGGCTGACACAGACTGCCTCCTCGGATACGCCACGTTCGACCCAGCCGAACGCCGGACACTGCCTTCACCAAGTGGCGGTCCGGCGGCTGTAGAAGTGCAGCGCTTCCTGGACGCGGCTTGGGCACTTCCCGGGAAGCCGGCTGACCTCCGAACCGACCGTCTGGCTAAACTGTCCGCCCAGTTTGCTCAACTGGCCCGGAGCGCCACTTCCGTCCCCGGCCTGCTCAGCCCGGGCGCCACTACAGACCGCGTTCATGACCGAATACGCGCGCTCCTGACCGCCTTCCTCGGCTGCACGGACTCGGTGACCGCGGGACACCGGTGGTTGGCATGCGGTACGCCGAAACCCGTGACGTACCACCTGACCCCCGGCCCAGCCACCGTGACTGACATCTCCCGACTGGAAGTGACTGCTATCGGCGAATGGGAGAAGGGGGACGTCAGCCTGCGGCGCGGCTCGCCTGCCCCAGCTCCTCCCTCCGGCCGCTTGAGCTGCGACATCACGCTCCTCCTGCGCGACGGCTTGTACGTGGAGCGGACCGTGCCCCTCCTCGTGCAGCTCCCCGTCCAGAAGAATGGCCGCACATTCCAAATGTGTCGTGTGTTCCATCTCGAGGCGAACCGCCCCTACGAACTCACGCCTGTCAACGACACTGTAACGGCCGTCGCAGGTCGACCTGTCGACGCCGGGCTTCGCATCCGGAACTGGTCCCCCGATCCCGTTGATATCACTCTCTCCGGCACACCCCCTGCCCGAGATTGGTCCCTGGCGTTTGCGGCCACATCAGTGTCTGCTCCAGCCCTGCAGAACACGGACACGGCCCTAACGATAACTCCCCCGGTCGACGCACGAGCAGGGGAGTACACGGCCCGCTTCACCGGCACACATTCCCCCGTTCCAAACGCCGAAACGTTCGCCCGGATAACGGTCGCCCTCGTCGATTCCATGGGGCCTCTCCAGCAGCCGATGCCAGGCTGGACGCCTCCCCGCGATGAAGCCCGCTCCCGCATCCGGCACGAAGGCACGCTTGCGTTCCACGTGACAGAGGGACAGCCAATTGATTTGGGACTGACCAATCTCAGAGTGAGCGTGTACGTCACCACGCTCGAGTATCGCCTTCTCGATCCTGACCTGCGCCCTGTCAAATCAGGACGCGTCCCCGTTGACAAGAGTGTCAGCATCAATCTGCCGGCCCAGAAGACCGGAGCCCACTTCCTCGAGGTACGCCCCAAGACAGGCTCTGTACGCGTCGCTGTTCGCCACCAGGCCATGGCCGAACTGGCCACGTCGCGGAAGCCGGTGAACCTCTTCAATGATCCGGTCACGCGCTGGTTCTTCGTCCCCCCGGAAGCTCGGAGCTTCCGTTTCGGAGCACGGGACGGCGGCCCTTCCGAGCCGGCCCACTTCATATTTACCTCACCCGCAAACCGCGTCGCCTACGATGTCAGCACGAACTTCGCCGGCGCTGAAGTTGAGATCCAGGTTCTGCCGGAGGAAGCAGGTGGGCTGTGGCGAGTGGATGTGGACCCGATCCAGGACATCTCCTTCTGGCTCGCAGGCGATGCCTGCCCCTATCTTTCAACCGCCCCCGAACGAGTCTTGGTGCCCGCCCGTTTCCGCGCCGTGAAGACTACAGTAAAGGGGAAGTAGAGTTTGCCCCGCATCCCAGAGACTGGCCACAAGCGTGACAGTACAGGAGCTACGAACATGCGCGTACGAAGAGCTGCCCTTCCAGTTGGCCTCGCAGTCCTGTTTCTCTGCGGACGCACACATGCGGAGCCGACTGAGCCGATGGCGTACAGTCGCTACCTGATCCGGGCCACATCCGCGGTCACGGTCACACTCCCGTCAAAGGCCACGCCCAGCTGCCACTATCGCTCCGATGCCGGCGTCTGGACTCCGGTGCCCGATGTTCATGTCAGAGACGGGCGTCTCACCCTTCAGCTCTCGACAAGCCAGCTCGGCCCGGACGCAGAGGCAGCCATTGTGATCAACCGACCACCATGGATGGTCCTCACGGACACGGCCCCCCCGCGCCTGCGTGAGGCAACCGTCAACGGCATGCCCTGTAACACGATCGACGGTGTCCTCCGCCCTCAACCACTCGCGGCAAAGGACGTCGTGATCCGACTCCGGGTTCAAGACGCAGACAACCCGCTCTCCCCCAGCAGCGTCCACTGGACGGGCGAGGGACTAACCTGCTCATCGTGCATCCTCAGTCCCAGCGAGCAATCGCCGCAGCCTATGAAGGAAGGGCTCCTCACCGCTACGTTCCGGGACGTCCGGCCCGGACTCTACCGCGGATCCATCAGCATCACCGACCAGGCTGCCTGGCCGAACAAACTCAGCCTGCCCGTCACCTTTTCCGTTATCGGCATCGACGTCAGCGCCGACAAGCAACGCGTGACCCTCTCCAACTCCGGCGGCGAATACGTGTTCCAACCCGATCTGGCAAAACAGCTGCTCCTCCCGGGAGGCACATGGGCGAAGCTGACGTCCCGAATGGGCAGTACCTGGCTCTATCCACGCCGTATCACCGACGTCCAGATCAGGAAGGAACCGAACGGAACACAGGGAGCTCTGATCACCACGGACGTGCAGGACATCAAAGGCAAAGAAGCCCCAGGCTTGGCTCTGATCGAGTACGACTTGAGCATCCGCCCGGACACGCCGGCGTTGCTGGTCACAACACGTTCAACGGTCATCTCGGAAGGACCTCAGCGCACCTCGGCCAACTGGGGGTGGCTGCCCGCCGCCTACTACGTGACCCCGGAAGGGAAGCAGGAATGGCGGGGATTGGCACGAAACGAGTACATCACCATCGGCAAGATAGGATGGCTCTGGCTGGCGCCCAAAGCCCCCGGGAAACAGCCCGGATTGGTTTGGGCCTCCGAATCGAGCTTCGGCGAAAGCCGGTTTAACACAATGCTGCTGTATGGAACCGACAAGACCTGCAAAACAGCCGACTATGTGGAGGTCAAATTCGCGATCGCGCCGGCTGATTCCGCAGAAGAAGGCCAGGCGATCGTAGATAGACTCAACGCCCGACGCTGACCGACCAACAACCCCCTCCAACGCCCCGACGAACCACGTCGACACGACTCCCTCCTACCACTCGC
Source organism: Lentisphaerota bacterium (assembly GCA_018676675.1). Lineage (GTDB taxonomy): Bacteria > Verrucomicrobiota > Lentisphaeria > Oligosphaerales > JABHEG01 > JABHEG01. The sequence goes on along the minus strand of JABHEG010000304.1, from coordinate 36,045 downwards.
TCCGGGTGGACGCAACGCCACCCCCAGGCCCCCGCGGCAATGCAGGATTGCCCAACAGATGCCGACACCGGGATCAGCTCATCTTCTCGCCGACAAGGAGAAACAACTGCCGTGGCCCCGGAGGCCACCAGCCGGGGACGTCACGGATGAGGCGGATATTGCCGAATCCCGCTTCCACCAGCAGGGCAGTGTACTCCGGATCAGTGTAAGCCTGGAACGTCTGGGCATAGCGGTCCACAGCGCCGCTGGCAGCATCAATGATGTGGTAGCGGATCGTCGTCGTGGCCGTCTTCGAGTCCCAATGGCTCTCAGTCAGAACAAGGTGAGGATCATCCCCGAACAAATCAGAGGGCGACGAGAACCAGGATGCCCCCTCACTCCCCAGACCTTTGATCGTGTCGTACTCATGCACCTCGAGCAACACCCTCCCTCCCGGCACCAAAGCGCCACAGGCCCTGCCGAGAATCGAGGCGGCATCGGAACGTCTGAATACGTTCATTTCCCCGAAAATTTGCATGACCAGCGTTCGATCACGGGGGTACTCGACCTCCCGCAGATCACCTTCCCTGTAGTCGATGTCCCACCCGGAGTCGCCCGCCTTCTTCCTGGCATACGCAATCGATGCAGGTGAGTAATCCACCCCCGTGCAGGTGTGCCCTCTTGCCGCAAGGCGCTCCAGGTACAGTCCGGGTCCGCACCCCAAATCGAGGATCGAGCTCGGCCGCTCATCCAGCAGGACGTCATGAATCCAGGCGATATGGTGATCGACAAGAGCCAAACGACGACTCGCCGCATCATGTCCCTGAGTCAGATGCTCGTCGAGCATCCTTCGGCTGAAATCAGGATCATTCCACGGGATGTTATCGCCCTCCGCCCATGGCAATGGCTCAGGGCAACGGTTCACGATATCTGCAATGCGCATCTTCACGGGCCATCCTTGATCCTGCAACGCGTCGTTTCCTGCACGTGTCCCGGTGAGAGCCGTACTGTCAGGCAACCGGCGATGGAACGAATTCGCTGCGGTTGAGTACCTCGGGAGAAGCTCTCGGCCTCTCGTGGAGAAGTCCAGCCCCCGGGCAATAAGACCTCGTCCTGCCTATCTTGGCGCCATTTGGCATTAGATTGCTGGTGGAAGCCTGGTCTGGCAGTCCCCAGGCTCGTCCATACACAACATAGGGGCCGGAGGCAACGACACCAGAGGAAAGTGCCTTATCCTCTCCCCTTCTCATCAACACCAATAGTGACGTCAAGGGGAATCCCCGTGTTCCCACGAACGCATGACTGTTTCCCTACTCGGAGCGAAGCGCTCCACGTTTGACTGTAGGCGTATGGATAAACGCCCCGCCATTCCCACGCTCGGAAACCCATGCACCTATCGGCACGTTTCACAAGCAACGCCGCTGATGGTACCCGTTGGTGCCCCTCGCCCCCCCCTTCGCCATAGCCTCCCTGTGAGGCGCTCAATCCGTATATGTCGCCCTCACGCAGAGAGCCCATGATGCAGGATGCCGGTCCGAGGCACTTCCCCGTTGGGGCCCTATATTGCTGCTCCGACTGTATCCTCTGGCGAAAATATCGAATAGGAGTCGACCTCATGCGTCCGATGCGCTTCTTCCTCGCTGCTGCGGGATTCACCCTCGCCAATTCGCTGCTCATACACGGGGCACCGGTTGTCCTGCACGACTTCGAGGATCTCACGGGGTGGCGAGTGTCTCGGAAGCCTGCCGAGATCGCCGAGGCCGATGGGGCTGCCGTCGGCAAGGGAGCCATCCGCGTGACGCTTCCAGGGATGGCCAGTCTGCAACTGACCCGCACTTACCTGCCCGGAAGCCACGCATGGGACCGTTACCAGGGGGTCTCTTTCTGGGTGAAAGGAGATGGCTCCGAGCAATTCGGCTGTCTTGCCCTGCAAGGCCGCTATGCCTTCGTGACCTACTTCCCGTTGAGCAACACCGAGTGGCACAAGCTCACCGTTCCCTGGAGTGAGCTCGTCCCGGAATCTCAGGTGGACCCCATCGGCACTCCCGGCAGCATGCCGCCAAGTGGAATCAACACCATCCGATTCGGCTCAAGATGGACGATATACCACAACAACGCCAAGATCCCTGAACACACGTTCTGCATCGATCAAATCCAGCTTGAGGAAGAGGTCGCCCCAGCACCGCCAGTTCCCGCTCCGCGTCCTTTTGCAGACGTCCTAGAACTCCTCAAACAGCGCAAACCTATCCGGATCCAGTGCATGGGAGACTCCATCACGGCAGGAACGGGCCTCGGGAATCGGGACATGGAGCGGTACGCGACTTTGGTTCAGCGGGACTTGCGGCAATGGCTGGGAACCGACGACATCCACTGTCTCAGCAAAGCAGTTGGAGGAGCCCGGTCAACGGATGCCCGGGCCTGGGTCCCACGGGACTATGTAGGGGAAGCACCTGACCTGGTTACCATGTGGTATGGATACAACGACAAAAGCGGCGCGTTCACGCGCGACTACTACAAACGGTCCCTCAAGAACTGCGTCGATCGCGTCCTGCGGGCAACTGCCGGCAAGAGCGCGGTACTGCTTTTCGCGACAGGCCCGGGTTGCGGACCGCGGTTCGTGATGCTTGATGACTATGCAGAAGCCGCCCGGGAACTTGCCGAGGAACGTGGCCTCCCCTGCTTCGATGTGAATCGTCTGCTCAAAGGGGTCGGGCGGGACAAGATCCAGGACTTCTTCTGCGACATGGCCCACCCCAATGCGGAAGGGCACAAGCTCATCGCCGATGGGTTGTGTGAGTTCCTGATCAAAGAAGCCGGGATAAAGACACCCAAACCTGCCCCGCCGCCGCGCCCGGACGTCCCAGAGGGAGAGGCCCGCAGTTGGCCTTTCGCAACCCCGGAAACCGGTTGGCGTTTCGACTCGAAGGAGATCACGCATCACGTGGACACTGAGGGGAACGGGGCTATTCATGTCGATATGCCTGCCCCTGCCAGGGACCATCGCCGAGCCTACTCGCCTGCCTTGCCGGTCATTCCGGGACAGCGCTACCGGATCGAGGCGGATGTCCGCATTGAGTCCATGCAAGACGGTCACATGGGGCTATACGTGTGCACCTACACCGATGAAGCCGGCACGTTTGGCTCGGTGGTTCATCAGGTTCGGAGTCGACCTGGTCCTCCCAGACGCTGGGAACGCTTCAGTAAGAGCTTCGACATCCCTGAAGGTACGGGCAGTATCCGCGTGCTGGTGTGGTCCAATCGAGAGTCGTCCGGCACGTTTCAGTTCCGCGCGGTGAGCGTCAAGCCAGAGTAGCCCAAGCACCCCCTACCCCTTGTCACGCGCAAACCGGCGATCCCGCAGTGCCCATCCCCTCCACTGCTCTCTCTCCCCAAAACGGAAACGGCATGAGACGACACCACGATCTGACTGAAGGCGGCGTCGGCCGACGCATGCTTGGGATGGCAGCCCCGATGATCGCGGGGACGTTTGCCATGACCTCCTTCAGCCTGGCAGACACCTGGTTCGTCTCACGCCTCGGAACCGTCCCTCTCGCGGCAATGGGTTTCACCTTTCCCGTGGTCATGATCATGGGCTGTGTCGGCATGGCACTGGGGACAGGGGCGACGGCGATTGTCTCACAAGCACTGGGAGACAACGACCACGCTCGAGCCCGGCGCGTGAGTACCGATTGTCTCGTCCTCGCCCTGTGCATCATTATGTCTCTTGGCACGATCGGCTTCCTGACCATGGAGCCTCTGTTCCGAGCCATGAAAGCGCCGGACGACGTCATGCCGTTGATCCGCTCCTACATGACCGTGTGGTTCTTGTTCGCCGGCCCCTCGTTCCTGGCTATGCCGGCCAACAACATCATGCGGGCCGCGGGTGACACACGATTCCCGAGTCTTGTCATGATCTGCGGAGCCCTCCTCAACTGCATCCTCGACCCCATCCTCATTTTCGGTTGGGGGCCCATCCCCGCCATGGGCATCCTCGGGGCAGCCATCGCCACAGCGATCAGTCGGTTTGCAGCGCTTGTGCTGGTGCTGGTGGTTCTGCACAGGCGCTATCGGCTCGTAGCCCGGCCAACAGCCCGCCTCAGTGTCATGCTGCACTCCTGGTCCCAGGCTTTGCACATTGCCGGGCCGGCCCTGGTGTCCTACCTGCTTCACCCACTCAGCATGTTCTGCATCACGCGCATTGTGGCCGGGTACGGAAAGACGGCAGTCGCCGCACTCGGGGCTGGAGGACGCATCGAGATGTTTGCCTACCTAATTCCCATGGCTCTGGGAATCTCGCTTGTCCCACTGGTTGGTCAAAACTACGGTGGAGGACGATACGATCGGGTGGCTGAGTGTCGACTATACAGTGAACGCTTCGCCATGGTCTGGGGCGCAATCGTTGCCCTCGTGTTCTTCACCGCTGCACCATCGATGGCCGCCCTGTTTACCAAAGACACGGCTACCGAGAGGACCCTCGTGCTCTACCTTCGCATTATGCCCTTCGGCTATGGGATGCGGGAAGTCCTGAGGTATGTGACACTCATTCTGAACGGTATATCCCGCCCCATCGCGTCGCTCAAACTGAATGCCTTCTTCCTGATTGTCCTGACCGTTCCCTGTGCACTTCTGGGAGCCAGGCTGTGGGGCATCGCAGGCGTGTTTGCCGGCATGATGGTCGCAAGCAACGTGGCCGGTCTCGTGGCCCTGAGCTACGGTAACCGCCAGATGACGCCGGAACGCCTGGCTGCACTCGTAGTGGCTGGGAGGACGACCACATCCGACTCCCTTCCCGGCAAGACAGAGGAATCCACAACGTGACCCGTCGACAACGTATACAAACCGTGACAGGCGCGATGGCCATCTCACTGATAGCCCTGGCCTGTGTGTCGTGCTGCACAGGACGCGGACCCGCCAGGGACTACGCTGGACGGACGCCGCTTCCAGACCACATTGCCAGCCAGTTCGCCCGCCCCAAACAGACAGAGTTCGACGTCAAGGAGACGATCAAAGACCGTCAGGACGCGTTCACAGTAAAGCACGTGACCCTGAGCAACCTGGACTGCGATCTCGCCCCACCGGACGGCAAGCAGAAGGGCCACTCGATCACGCTCGAGTGGTACATCCCCACGAAACCGGTCCGGGCACCGATGCCGACCATTCTCGTGCTCCCGATATTCGGCGGCGGCTACGAAGTCTCACGCCTGTTCGCCCCTTACTTTGCCAAGAAGGGATTTGCCGCGTTCATCGTACACCGACAGAACCGCTACCGACGCTTTGATGACTTGGAGAAGATCGATCCAGTCCTACGCCAGATGGTGCTCGACCACCGCAAAGTCCTGGACTGGCTGGAGACGCGTCTGGAGCTCGACGCCAACCGCATCGGCTCGTTCGGTGTGAGTATGGGCGGAATCAAGAACGCCCTGCTGACTTCTCTGGACCCTCGCATCAAGGCAAGTGTTCTGGGGCTGGCCGGGGGGGATCTGCCTCACATCCTGGCCTACTCCAAGGAACCAGGCGTCGTCGAGCGACGAGGGAAACTCTTGACCAAGTACAACATCACACAGGCGCAACTCTTCGAACGCCTCAAGACCGTCATCGAGTGCGATCCGCTCAATTACGCTGAATACTCAGATGCCCGCCGCGTGCTCATCATCCGTGCTTTGTTCGACAAGTGCATTCCGCCCCACTCAACGCACAGTCTGCGCAAGGAAATGGGAAATCCCAGGATGGTCACTGTCGCAGCAGGACACTACTCCGCTATCGTCTATGTCCCCTACATCCGGCGCCGTTCTCTGAGCTTCTTCCGTAAGAAGCTGCTTTCCCGGTAGGGATCGTATGCCGGAGCCTTTCAGTCTCCCTGTTTCCTGGAGATCTCAGTTTGTTCTCTTCACTTGCCGCCAAACTGGCATTCCCCTTCATCGCTGTTGTCTTGCCCCTGGCAGGGGGAGCGTTCCTGGGACCCCGTGTCAAGATGCGCGACCAGCTTGGCAAACGACTCGTCTTTTTTGCCCTGGTGTTCTGCTACCCTGTCGTCACATTCCTGGCTGGGTGGCGGGTAACCATCACCTGGGAGCTTGTCTGGCTCCCGGTCGCCGGAATGGCCATTTCCCTGGCCGGCCTGGCCATAGGGTGGGCGATGAGCAAGCTGCACGCATGGCCCCAGGGCGCCCCGGCCCGTGGTGCCTACATCCTCGCAACAGGACTCAACAACATGGGGAGCACCGGGGGAGCGTTGTTGTGCTTCGCCCTGCTTGGCGAAGAGGGGTTCGCCCAGGCCACGGTGCTGGTGTTCCACTGGCAGTTTCTGATCTATCTGGTCTGCTTCCCCCTCGCCCGACACTGGTCTGCGGCTCACCAGCGGCTCTCCATCAAAGGTGAAATAGCCGAAGCGTTCCGCGATCCACGGCTTCTGCCGCTCGTGGGGCTTGCCCTGGGGTTGGCTCTGAATATGGCCGGGGTCGAACGCCCGCGCATGCTCGGCGGGATGAGTGCCATTGGGGTGGCCATCGCGGCGTCGACAGCCGCATTTGGGGTGGGGCTCAGCATTCGGGCGGAGAAGTTTGGTGACTACAAGCACCTTTACAGCTCGCAGTTCGTCGCGAAGTTTGCTCTCCTTCCCGCGCTCTGCGTGGGCATCTCACATGTGATAGCCATGTCACCGATGGCGCGGAACATCATCCTGATCCAGGCGTCGTGTCCCCAAGCCTTCTACGCGGTCTTCCTAGCCCATTTCTTCGACCTCGACCACCATCAGGCCAACAGCATGTTCATCGTCAACTCGATCCTGTACGTCGTACTCATTCTGCCGGTCCTGGTGGCATTCATCTGAATGCTGTTTCACCCGGGACTACCGGTCGAGCGGGAATTCCTTGAGCAACGCGCTGAAATCAAATTCCACATAGCCGCACTCAGCCGCGGGCTTCTTGCCCTGGGCGTTGGCCACGTAGAGTTTCCCCTCCCCAGGGACAAGCAAGGCGTTGTGCAGGTTGCTCTTCATGGCGACCGGCCGGCTCATCAACTCGATGGCCTTGGCCACATCAATCTTGCCGTAATGCTCCTGAGCCCGTTCGCGCAGCTTCCGTAACCGGCCGCCGCTGGACAGGAGCACCGCGTCCTCGATGCCCTCCCCAAGCCGCTTGTGCGTTTGCCCTGGGAGAATGAACTCGATCTCCTCAGGGACAGCACTCACCCCTACGGCGGAAGGGATCTTCGCGTCGGAAAAGACGTAATAATACTCACAGGTGCGTGGGGATTCCGTCCACAGCGCCTTGACCTGGTCGAGCGTTTCGCACTCCTCCAAAGCCCGGCGCATAAGTGTTGCCATCGGCACGCCATCCCATTTGCCGGCCCCGCCGCCGCCCATTTCTCCCAGCCCTATCTGGCGCGCGTTCATCCCGGTCACACTGCCGATGAAGCCGGCGTAACCGACGTTGGCGAACGGGATTTTTCCGTCCGGTTTGACGATGAACGTCGCCGCTGCATCCTGAAGACCGATGTGCGTCATGTAGTCCAACACGCGTCCGTGGTAAAGCGTCCCATCCGCGGTTGCTTTACCGAATACCGCGAAGCCGGAACAGTGGAACAGCTCTGGGAAGATGTTGCCCAACTGTGCCTCTTCGCGCGTAAGTCCAGCCGCGTCGGCAAGCGCATCGGTTTCGGCCAGATGGTCAGCAGGCATGTGCGGGCTCAGGCGTCGAAACGCCTCGCGCAATTGATCAGGAAACCACTTCCCACTCCGTATGGTATCCACGAAACCGATCGCGTAAAGAACCGAATCCATGCACTTGCGCATCTCGGCTCCCAGGAGTTTGCCGTGTGCGGTGCCGATCTGTTCGGGGGTGCCATCGAGCAGAACGAGTCGTTGCCCGTCGTGCCACTCCAGACGGCCGTGCGGGACGCGTTTGGAGGTCATTTGGGGCTTCCTGCCAGCCGGAGCCAGTACTTCCAGAGCCCGGCGCCAACCGCGGATCAGGAGACGCTCCATCTCCACCCGGTCGACCGGCACTTCACGCATTCCGAGGCTCGCAACTGCCGAGAACGTCTCTTCACCGGGGTCCTCTCGCACCAGAGAGAGGCTTCCCTTCTCAAGGCTCACTGTTGTGGTCGGGGGATCATCGGCAAACGCGATCTTGACGTCATCGATCAGTGGCGAACTCCAGTCGCCGCCATCCCCCTGACGAAGCCTGGCAAAGAGACGAAGCTTGACGGCAGTGAGGAATGCGCCGCGTTTGGTCAGATGCTTGACATAGGTCTGGACGGTCGTGTCCCGTGACAAGACACGCTTCTGGAATCCCCTTGGGCGGAGCGACTCCTCTACCGGCACACTCCCTTCGCCGACAAAAGCCACCTTGTGCTTGGGGAGCTCAAACACGGTTCGGTTCACGTCCCGGGCAAGGCGGAAGGCGTAGTCTTTGTGTTCTGCAACCAGAAGAAACGCCTCGTCCCCATGCCGTTCCAGTCGGACGTCGACCTCCTCGGACCGCTTGTCGATGGGAACACGGGCCTCGAGGGCCAAAGCGAACGTCTTGTCCTGGCCGCGAAACGCTCTTGAGAGCGGGCTCAGTCCACCTGACAGCCGCCGCGTTGAACGACACCCCCAGATGAGCGACACCGCCGCTACGACCACAACCAACACTGCCAGGCGGCGAATGATCGAAGATATACGTCTACGCATACGTACCTCCCAAGAAGTCCATGGGCCAAAACTGTACCTGCGATTACGGCAGGGAACGTACCTGCCGTCCGGGAATCACGCAATGTCCTTCTCCTCAGGAACTCGGACCGAACCTGAGCCGTCCCGGGACATTTCCGCACGTGAGGGGTCAGTCTACTGAGGCGGCTCGACGGAGTCTCTCCCTCCATCGGGCACAGATAGCCCAAGGAATCCCTGGAGGGAGAGACTCCGTCGAGCCATCTTGAAGTCATCCTCCACGTAGCTGAAGGGGAACACGTATGTCCCGTTGGTCGTGGCAGCGAAAGGAGACCTGCGGTATGCTTACCCGGAACCGCGTCACAGACACCTCTTCCCAGCCAGGCTCGCCCGTAACACGCCGCATAGAACAGGGAATCCCGGATGATCCAGGAACGGAAACTGAGACTTCTCGCTGTTGTGGCCTGCGCCTGGACCTCCCAACTCGTGGCTGAGCCGCCCGTAGCACAACCATTCGAGGTCGCCCCATGGGTCGACCACTTTGACTTCGCCACATGGTTCGACAGCGAAACGGAAGCCGGCATGGCCAAGATTCTGGACCATGTCGCTGAGACAGGGGCCAACGTTCAGTTCTTCCGCAGTTCCGGGAACAGCATCAGACATCCCAGCGCATTCCGTCCATCCTACCGCAGCGATATTGACAAGCGCAAGGCCTCCATCGGGGATCGGTTCATCTTCGGCTGGGCCGACTTCAACCGTCCCGAACCGGACCTGCTGGAAATCGCCCTTCGGCTCGGCCGAGACCGTGGAATGCGTCCCTACATACACTGGCCGTTCGAGGAATGTCACGCCCCTGGGTTCTACAAGGCATTCATGGCCTGGAATATGAAGTACCCACAGTTCTGGGGAAGAACCCACAGTGGGCAGCCCTGGCTCGGCCGTGTCAGCCTGTGCTACCCTGAAGTCATTGACTACAAGCTGGCCATTCTGGATGAGTTGCTCGCCCGTGGAGCTGAGGGCATTTTCATCGACACCTTCCGCGCGGGAATGTGGGGGCCCTGGGCGGAGTATGTCCCCGCAGTAACGAGCGCGTTCCGGGAGAAGTACGGCGAAGCGCCCCCAGAAAACGAACGTGACCCGCGGTGGTGCGAACACGTTGCCGACTACGTCACCGAGCTCTTCCGTCGCATGCGAGAACACCTTGATGCCTACGAAAAACGCACCGGGCGTCACGTGGAATTGCTGGTCGGTGTTGCAGGCATTGCCCCGGTTCGTGACGCACCGGGTGACAGCCCGATGCTGTACCGAGCCGCTGATTGGCGCGCCTGGGTCGACATGGGCATCATCGACACGTTGGTCATGCACTCGATCGACTGGGATCCCAAACGGCCGTTTGAGACGTACCGAGAGTACGGGAGACAAATCATGGACTACGTGGACGGGCGCTGCAAGGTCCACTGGCCCATCTCGGCTTACTCGTTCCGCAGGAAGGGGCTCCGGCACCTCACCCAACTGACGAAACTACCCCAAGTCAAAGTGGCCAGACGCCTGATGACCATTGCCTGGGAAGAGGGGGGCGCAGGTGTCAGTATGGAATGTGTGGACTACAACAACTACCGGCTGGACACGCGCAACGCCATCGCCGAACTCGCACGGACCACATGCAGGACCATCAAACCCTGGACACCGCGCGGCACAGCGCCGCCCCCCGACAAGCAACGTATCCGACCGCGTCCGCGGATGGCCCCGCGGCGCCCCTCCATCTCAGGAATGATCCCCGCCCTCAAGCGGCTCGCAACAGGCCCCGGGAACAGCTCCGAGGGCGCCTGGAGTCCGGACGGCAGGACAATCGCCTTCCAGTCAAATCGCTCCGGCGAGGCCAGAATCCACCTGTTGGACGTCGCCTCAGGAGCAGTCACCGCTCTGGACACCGGCCCGGGGTTCAGCATGTTCCCAGCCTGGACTCCGGACAGCAAGGCCCTTGTCTACGCTCATGGCGACCTCCCGAAAACCGCCTTCCGGACCATTGCCGATGCTCAGCCCGGCTGGACCGGGAGCCACCTGCACAAGATTGACTCCCAATTGCGAAACACGCTCCCCGGCGTGAACATCCGACACACCGACGTCGCGACCCACATCCACACACAGCTCACAACCGGCTTGGTTGCCGAGTACCTCCCTGTAGTCACTCCCGACGGCCGGAGCGTAGTCTTCAACAGCAAATGGGGAGTCAGCGGGGGCCTGGTGGAGAAAGAGAACTCAATGTTCATCCAGCGCGTGGGTATCTCCGGGGGCAGCCGGGAAGACCTTTTCCGCCAAGGAGGAGCCTACGCCGTCCAGCCCACCCTCAGCCCGGACGGCAAGTACATCGTCTTCGGGCGCCTCACCAGTCACGCCGGGATTTGGCACCTGATGCTGACCCGGGTGGACAATCCCTCCTTTGCCATCAGACTGACCGAAGCCACCTGCGCGGCCTACGCACCCCGCTGGTCACCGGATGGGCGCCTGATCGCCTTCACTGGCTATCGTGATGGAGATCCAGGCTGGGGCGTCTACCTGCTCGTTCCGCGTCCCAATGCCCTCCCGATTCGGGTGGAAACCGGGCTAGAAAGTGCCTGTAACGTATCGTGGTCACCAGATGGCGCGTGGCTTCTGTTCGACTCGACTGCCAGCGGAAAGTCCGAGTTGTATCGACTCCCCGTGTCATCCATCGAGCAGCTCCCGAGCGAGGCCGCGGCACCCGAAGCTCTGATTCAGTCCCGGCCCACTCTCTCCTCCGACATGCGGGACGCAAAGATGGCCAACGCGTTTGATGGAGACACGAACTCCTACTGGCACGTGACCGGGTTGGGACACTGGCTGGAGATCTCCTTCGGACGCCCACTGGAGCTGACGGGGTTCAACCTGCATCACGGCATGCTCTCCTACGCCGGGAATCCGAGTGGCTCGAGTTCGGCCAAAGGCTACCGCTTCCAGGCTCTGCAAGACACAACCTGGCAAGACCTTATCGAGCCGATCACCGATTCCCCACGCTACACCGGCCAGGGCGCCTCGAGCTTCGTAGCCAGCCACCGCTTCCCCCCGACCAAAGCCACTCGCTTCCGGCTCCTCCTCACCGACACAAACGACACCGGCAAACGCGTCCGCTCGCCGGACAAGGTCTGCGTCCCGCACAAAAAGCGATCAATCTACCTGCGTGAAGTCGAGCTCTTTCTCGAAGACGGAAAACGTCTAACCTATTGAGGGATCAGACAGGGGAAACCACCATGGTCACGATCAACCGTCTTCTCATTGCCGGCATCGCCTTCGGGACTGCGATGGCCTCCTCGCAGGAACACGGAACGGCCCAGGGACAGCCGAAGCCGGGCAGACGGCGCGGCGAACTCGTTTTCCGCTCGAACTTCGAGGATGCGCGAGAACGCACCCGTTGGTCCACGGCACCGTGCGCTCAGTGGATCAGCCTGCCCGAACGGGGAATGTGCCTCCGAACGACGGTCGCCGAAGCCGGCGCCGGTGAGGGAAACATGATCAAGCTGCCCCTCGATGTGAGCCGCTTCGGGGACTGCTGGCTCAATTTCGAGTGTTGGGCGAAGGCTGATGCTGTCAGCAAGCCTGCGCACACCTACAACGGGGTCAAGTTCATGTTCCACCACATCGCCTCGGACGGCCCCCACTGGCAGAACGAGAACGGGGTCCATGGGACATTCGATTGGCGGCGCCTGATGTTCTCGGCCCCAATCCCCGAGAATGTGAGTGAGGCCTGGCTCCTGCTGGGACTTCAGGAAAGCAGCGGCACGGTACACTTCGACGACATCAGAGTGACGGTCAAGCACGTACGCCCGGTTCGCCCGCAGCCAAAGCCCAACGCGCCTCCCCCCTTCCGGGGCCACAGCCTGCCGCGTCTCAGGGGAGCAATGTCCCCGAATACGTTTAGGGATGAGGACCTGCGTATCTTCGGTAAGGCGTGGAATGCCAACCTGATCCGATGGCAGATGACCACTAAGTGGGGAGCGGACTACAAGCATGGGCTCGACTACGACTCGGCCAAGTATGATGCCTGGCTCAAAGATGAGCTTGCGGATCTGGACAAGGTGCTCGATGCCTGTCTCAGATATGGGATCCTGGCCGTAGTGGACCTACATTCCCCGCCCGGTGGACGGCGACCGAATCGAGATCTGGTGATCCTCCATGAAAGGAAGTACCTGGAGAGCTTCGTCGCCGTCTGGAGGAAGATCGCCCGGCGGTACAAAGGAAACCAAGCCGTTTGGGGCTATGATCTGGTCAATGAACCGGTGCAGAACAAGCCTTCTCCAGACGGCATGCCTGATTACCTCGGGGCTCAGGTACTTGCGGCAAAAGCGATCAGAGCCATTGATCCGGAACGCCCGATCATCATTGAAGTCGATCACTGGGATTCGGCCGAGGGATTCAAATTCCTCGAACCAGTCGAGATCCCCAACGTCGTCTACCAAGTACATATGTACTACCCGCACCAATTCACCCATCAGGGCGTCCACGGGAGCCCAACAGGAGTGCTCTACCCGGGGAAGATCGGCGCCCACGAGTATGACAAGGAAGCCCTGCGCAAGCACCTCGCCCCCGTGCGGGAATTCCAGCTCGCCTACAACGTCCATATCTATGTCGGCGAGTTCAGCGCAATCCGTTGGGCACCCGACAACAGCGCATTCCGGTATCTTGGGGATTGCATCGAGATCTTCGAAGAGTACGGCTGGGACTGGTCGTACCATGCGTTCCGAGAGTGGGACGGATGGAGCGTGGAACACAACAGCAATCCGGATGACCACAGCCGAACGGACGAGCCGACCAAGCGCAAAGCCTTGCTCCTCAAGTGGTTCGCCAGGAACGAGAAGCCCTGATTCCCACAATGCAACCGGCCGGCCTTCCTGGAGGAGCCGGTTCTCCGCAGCCGGCCTTTACCCCTCACGTCCGCCCTTGCGCCGATCCCACCCCTGATTTACCGTACCCGATCTGAACACCACACAACGGCAACATCTCCGTGCCCTACCCAGAAGGAAGCCACCCCGATGGAATACACCCCGGTCGGCCCCGTCACGTCGAGTCCCGTCATCACACGCTGCCCAGCCAACCCCGTGCTCGCGGCGAACGACGTGCCCTATGAGGCCCTCCTCGTGTTCAACGCCGGCATCACGAAGTTCCAGGGCAAGTACGTCATGGTCTTCCGGAACGACTACGGGCGACGGGAAGATTCCCCGCACCCAAGGGCAACCAATATCGGCCTGGCATTCAGCGACGATGGTATCGCCTGGACAGTGCAGCCGGAGCCCTGCTTTGCGCTGCAGGACGACGACGTCCGCAGGGCCTACGATCCCCGCCTCACGGTCATCGACGGTCGCTGCTACATGTGCTTCGCGGTTGACACCGCCCATGGCGTACGCGGAGGAATTGCTGTGACGGATGACTTCGACACGTTCGACGTTCTCTGCATGTCCGTTCCCGACAACCGGAACATGGTGCTGTTCCCTGAGAAGGTGAACGACAAGTACGTTCGCCTGGAGCGTCCCTTCCCGGTCTACGGTCGTGGTGGTGGAAGCCGCTTCGACTGTTGGTACGGTGACTCTCCCGATCTGCGCTACTGGGGGAATTTTTCCCTCCTCCTCGGAGTCGAGCATGTGCCCTACGCCAATGACAAGATCGGCCCGGCAGCCCCTCCGGTGAAAACTCCCAAAGGGTGGCTCACCACGTTCCACGCTGTCGACATTGACACGTCACGGGGCAAGAACGGTTGGGAAGCGACCTGGCAGAAGCGCTACACGGCCGGAATCATGCTGCTGGACCTCGACGATCCATCCAAGGTTGTGGCGATGAGTAAGACGCCTCTGATTGCCCCCGAAGCCCCCTACGAGACAGACGACGGTTTCAGGAACGATGTCATCTTCCCCGGCGGCATGATCCTGGAGAACACGGGCGAAGTCAAGATCTACTACGGAGCAGCCGATACGGTTGAATGCCTCGTCACCGCCGATGTCGGCGATCTCCTCGCGTTGTGTGATTCCCCTCGGGGGTGAGCAGACGCTGTCCCCATTCTCTCCGCACCAAGAGCCCGACAACGGAACACCAACATGCAAATGCGCCGACCCGGTCTGATTGTGGAATCCGCCCTGTCTCTTGCCGCAGCCCACGCCGCTCCGACGGAAACACTCCTCCAAGCCGACCAAGGCCAGGAGGACACCGAACGCGCCTGCGTTTGGTATGACATCCGCCTTCTCAACGTCGAAGGGAAGGGCTGGACAGACACCGAAGCGTTTTATGACCGCTTGCCTGCCAAAGCCAAGGGAGTCGTCCGTGACCCCGTCTGGGATCTGAGCAGACATTCGGCCGGTCTGTGTGTGCGCTTCGTGACCGATGCGACCGCACTCCACGCCCGTTGGACCCTGCGCTCGAACTCCCTTGCCATGAACCACATGCCGGCAACCGGTGTCAGCGGCCTGGACCTCTACGTTCGCCAACCGGATGGAACCTGGCACTGGCTGGCAGTCGGCCGCCCCGAGAAGGCGCCGACGAACACTGTCCAACTCACCGCTGGGATTCCTGAAGGTGAACGTGAGTTCATGCTCTATCTGCCGCTCTACAATGGGGTCACGTCTGTCGAGCTGGGCATCCCGCAGGATAGACGAATCGGCACAGCTCCCGCCTACGCCGTTGGAAAGGCCAAGCCGATCGTCTTCTATGGTACGTCCATCACTCAGGGTGGGTGCGCCTCACGTCCGGGCATGGTCCACACGGCGATAGTGGGCCGCCACCTGCAGTGGCCCGTCATCAATCTGGGTTTCTCCGGCAATGGCCAAATGGAGCCGGAAGTTGCAGACCTGTTGGCCGAACTGGATCCTGCCGTATTCGTCCTCGATTGCCTGCCCAACACGGGAGCGGACCAGATCAGAGAACGGCTGGTTCCGCTGGTCAGGAAGATCCGTACCGCTCATCCCGACACGCCAATCCTGCTGACCGAAGACAGAACCTACTGCAACGCTTTCCTGATAACCGGAAACAGGCGACGCAATGAGACGAGCCGGGACGCACATCGCGAGGGGTACGAGCAACTGCTTGCCGAAGGCTACACCGGGTTGCACTACCTCCCGGGCGAAGCGCTCCTCGGAGAAGATGGTGAGGACACGGTCGACGGGTCACACCCCACTGACCTCGGCTTCATGCGCCAGGCAGAGGCCTTCCTGAAGGCGCTGCGACCGATTTTGGGGCTGTAACCGGCAAGTGTCCGTCAGAGCCCTGACCCGCCGTCGCCCTGGAGGGCTATGGCGGGCAAGCCAACGGGAGGGGGCTTCTTCGCGATGATGGAGCAGGCCGGTTGGAGAGAACCGGCGCCTCCAGGCATAGGAAACCGCTCCTGTTAGTCGCGGCTCGGACGGACGGGATACCCGGCATTGGTGTATGCGGTATCCGCATTGGGCCCGTGTCCCAACTGCGCCAGACGTCGACGGAAGCGTGCAACCTGCTCTGAGTACCCCGGGTCCGAGATGACGTCCTCCCGTTCCCGGGGATCACGGGCAAGATCAAAGAGGACCTCCGGCATATCCGGACCGTAGTACTGGTACTTGAGGTCGCCTTGCTTGATCATGACGTTGTGTGGCCCGAACTGGGAAACCGTTTCGTTGTCCCAGCCTGCGACATCACCTTCCATGAGGGGAACAAGGCTTCTACTGTCCAGCCCACTCGGACAGGGGATATCACAAAGCTCACAGAGCGTCGCGAAAAGGTCGCAAAGGTTGACGTTCTCCTGAACGACTTTCCCACCGGCAAAGCGTTTGGGCCAGCGAACGATCAACGGCACCCGGGCGCTTGCCTCGTAGAACTTCTGCTTCTCCCAGATTCCGTGCTCGCCCAACATCTCGCCATGATCTGTGGTGTAGACGATGATCCAGTCGTCGAGATCCTGCCCAACGTAACGCAGGGCATCAATCACGCGGCCGTAGTGCGAGTCAATCGTCTCAATCATCCCGTAGTAAGCGGCGGTGGCCCGGCGCAACTCGCGTTCGAGGGCATCCGTTCCGGGCACGACCTGCCGACGACGCAGGAAGGGGTGTTCGGATACCGGCTCATCCAGGAACGGCGTCACACGGTTCAGGTAGTAGCCGAATTTCTCCGCGTCGGCCTGGTAAGGGTAATGCGGCTGCACCAGACTCACCTTGAGCATGATCGGTTGCGTCTGTTCACGGTCGTAAGGGGCATTATTGAAGTACTCCTCCACAAACCGCAAGGCTGTGTCAGTCCACTCCTGGTCCCAGTTGGTCAGGTGCGACACCCCCACGCCTGCCCGTTTGACTTCCTTGGCATCCGACCACTTGAAGTCACCGAACGGACGCTGGTGCTTCTTGAATTCCGCATCCACCTTGCCCTCGATGTGCGGGGCGCTAACCTGAATATCCCCTGCCGGCCGATCGGTCCAGCCCTGCATCTGGTCAAAGCCCTGATGGTGCAGTTTGCCGCAGCAAACAGTGCGATAGGCATAGCGTGAGAAGAGCCTGGAAAAGGTCAGATAACCGGGCTTCAGGTCCGTCCAGCCCTCACAGCCACAGGTCTTGGGCAATTGCCCCGCCATCATGCACTGTCGAGACGGAACGCAGATGGGAGAAGGGGTGTAGGCATTGCGGAACACGGTTCCCGTTCGGGCAAGCTCGTCCAACACGGGGGTACGCACCACGGCGTCACCCTCGTAGCCGACGACATCGGGGCGGTGCTCATCACTCATCAGAAACAGGATATTCGGTCGTTTCTTCATGCAGAGTCCCTTTATCGTGCCAACACCACGTTCCCCCAACCATTCTCATCCTTCCAGCAATGCGGGGTGATACCGAGCCAGTAGAGGGCATGGTCACGGTTACCACCGTCATCGTCGTCCTGGATGCCTATGGTGAACCCAATCGTGTCGCCAGGTCGGACGTCCCCTCCCATCACGCGCCACGTCAACCGATATTCGTAACGCAGTAGATGCCCGCCTCCAGGCAATGCCTCCCGGCTGGTGGCCCCCTCCCAGTGATCTGCTTTGCCGAACGAATCAGGCCAGGCAGTGCAGTTGCTGGTCGCCGCGTTGTTGCTGACCAGGGAAAACTCCCCACCAAACGGGTACTCACTTCGGTCTTTAACCCGAGCATGGGGCGCGCGATTGTGGTTCCCGTCGAGGAAGACCTCCACCGCATCATCCTGCCAAGCCTTGGCATGCGTCTCGCCTGCCGCGGTCGAGTCGAGCATGAGGACATCGTCCGTGACCTCCACGGCAACGTAGAGCGCTTCTCCGTCGTGGCACACCGCAAAACGATAGCTGATGTCACTGGCCGAATCGGTTTCCGTCGACTCCAGGTCAAAAACGCCGTTTTGGGGCGTCACGGTGGTGAACGGCACGCCATGCCAATCCGCAAGCTTGCCATCCAGTTGGAGGCCGCCGCGTCGCGGGGCAACCAGCGTCGGTCTGGGACGACCATCCGGCAAGAGATCAGGCGTTACCCGCCTCCACGGGCCAATTCCCGTGCATCCTGACACTCCCAGACAGACAACCCCGACCCCGGCCAGCCCGATCAATCGCGTCATGGTCATCTGCTTTCCTCCTCTGTCTGCCAAGTCGGGCGCCGTGCCCGCACGCTGGCAAGGATACATCACAAGAACATTGGGTTTCTCAGCCATGCTGGATCCTCAGTTCCCTGAGCGTGTGCTCACACGCAGTGGAACGGAAACCGGCGAGGAACAGAGCGAGGGGACTATATTGTCCCACCTATCGGCAAAAGCAACCGCCCTTCAGAGGGCGTCCATCAGAAGGAAGCGTAACCGATGCCCTCCTCCCGCCCCAACATCCTCTTCGTCACGTCAGACCAGCAACACTACAGCACCCTCGGCAGCACGAATCCACGCATCCACACGCCGGCCCTCGATCGACTGTGCGCAGAAGGTACACGGTTCGACCGAGCCTATTGTGTGAACCCGACCTGCACCCCCACTCGCGCAACCATGATAACCGGAATGTACCCGTCGCAGCATGGAGCCTGGACACTGGGGACGAAGCTCTTCGAGGATGTCCCGACTCTCGGCGACCTCCTGTCACACCGGGCAGGCTACTACACCGCGTTGGTCGGCAAGGCGCATCTCCAGCCCACCAAAACGCGGTACGGTCTGGAGTCCATCGAGTCCCAGCCCGTGATGCGGGATCTTGACTTCTGGCGCGATTTCACCGGCCCGTGGTACGGGTTTGAACACGTGGAGACCGCCCGGATGCACGGCTGTGAATCCCACGCAGGCCAACACTATGGGATCTGGCTCGAAGAACACGGTCTCGACAACTGGCTGGATTTCTTCGACGACTGGCCTCCGAACCGCGAAAAGGCCCAACGCCTCCGGGCCAATCGCTCATGGGCCCTTCCGGAAGAGCTCCACTACACGCGCTGGACGGGCGAACGGACGATCGCCCAGATCGAGCAGGCCGCTCAGGAAGATCGCCCGTTCTACATTTGGTCAAGCTTCCACGACCCTCACCCGCCCTACTTGGTCCCGGAGCCCTGGGCAACCATGTATGACCCCGACGACATGCAGCCAGGATGTCTCACCGAAGGCGAACACGACGCGAACCCTGAGCATTTTGGCAAAACGCAGGAACCGGACCACGACTACTGGCAACGAGTTCGGCAAGGTGAGGCCATCCACGGTGGGCAGCCCCACCTGCGAGACCGTGAGGAACTCAAGAAGGACATGGCCTGCTATTACGGTATGGTGAGCTTCATGGACCAGGAAATCGGGCGAATTCTAGACTCGCTCGATCGCCTCGGCATCACCGACAACACCTTGGTCGTCTTCACCACGGACCACGGGCATTTCCTGGGGCAGCACGGCCTGACTGCCAAGGCGATCCATCACTACGAGGACCTGCTGCGCGTACCATTCATCGTGCGCTGGCCCGGGCGCGTGCCAGCCGGAGACGTCAGCGCGGCACTGCAGAACTCCGTCGACATCGCCCCGACCTTTCTCGCCGCGGCAGGACTCGATACCCCGGGGGCAATGACCGGAGTTGATCAACTGCCGAACTGGACCACCGGAGAACCTGTTCGCACGTGGTCCGTCACGGAGAACCACCACGGGACCCGTCACTTCCACATGCGCACCTACATTGACGAGCGCTACAAGATCACGGTCTACCGCGATGGCGACGACGGGGAGTTGTTTGACCTGCAGGAAGATCCGGGGGAAGTCAGCAACCTGTGGGATGTCCCGGCCGCCTCACCCTTGAAAGCACGGATGCTGCACGACTTCATGCAGGCAACCCTTCAGTCGGAGCCGATGCGGATGCCACGCATCGCCGGAGCATGAGCTCCCCCGGAACTACTCCAGACACCGCGACGTGAAGCCCTCGCGCTTCAGCAACCGTTCCCCGTCGGTAAAGCCCTCAGGCCGTCCGGAGAGTTCCTCGATCAATCGCTGACGCCACCGGGCAACCTCGTCCGCGCGCTCTGATGTGCCACTGAGGTCGCGCGTCTCCCGTGGATCCTGCTCAAGATCGAAGAACTGCTCCACATCCCAACCGGGAAACCAGATGTACTTGCGCTTCCCATCCGTCAGGTACTGGATCCCGGTCGGCCCCAGCCGCGGGTCCGAACATGCGCCGGCGACCTCCCCGTGAACGTATTCACGCCAATTTGTTCCTCCCCGCAGCAAAGGCAGAACGCTACGCCCCTCGACGGTTTCCGGAATAGGAACATCAACGGCATCCAGCAACGTCGGCATGATGTCCATCAGCTCAACCGGTTGGGAGATGGTCTGCCCGACCTCCAGACCGAAGGAAGCAGGAAACCGCATCAGGAATGGGATACGAGCAGAGCCTTCATACGGTTGTCCTTTCCGCATCCAACAATGATCCCCCATCATCTCACCATGGTCTGAGCAGAACACAATGATCGTGTTCGCCGGGATGATGGAGAGAATTCGTCCAATCTGGTGGTCAATGTGGGTGATACAGCCAAAGTACCCCGCCATGTACTGACGCATCGTCTGGCGTTCCAGGCGAACCCGCTGATCCGTGACCAGTGTTCCGCGGGCCCGGGCCTCACAGCCCTCGGCCCACTCTCCGATCACCGGTTCCGGCAGATCCATCCCCATATAGAGGTCCCAGTAACAGGGCGGTGGGGTACACGGCGTGTGCGGATGGAAGAAGCTCACCTTCAGGAAGAAAGGGCGAGTGGGATCACGGCGCTCCACAAAGTCCACTGCGGAGTCTGCACACCAGGTAGAGAAGTGGAGATTCTCGTCCAGATGCCACGGCCGGGTTGGGTACCCGTTTCCGTTCATCCCGTGGCCGTAGGGAGCCGCAGGCATCGCAACTCCTCGGCGGCGCAGGAAGCGGACGTAGTCGTTCTCGCGCGACAAGCGCTCGGCCGCCGGATCCAGATCACGGGTTGACATCTGCAGCCCCAACCCCGGCCCATCCGCCCACTCGGCACTGTCGAAACCATACAACTTGCGCTCGGGGTGAAGATGCAACTTGCCCACGAGGTGGCTCTGATAGCCGGTGTCGGACAACATGGTTGGAAGGGTAGGCTCGTCGAGCAGCGTCGGGTGATTCATGAGCACGCGATGCGTCACCGGACGCTGGCCGCTCATCAAAGTCCGTCGAGCCGGGATACAGACGGGACAAGCCGAGTAGGCATGCGGAAAGTAGGCCCCCGTGCCCCCAATGGAATCAAGATAAGGCGTCTGCACGACGGGATGCCCCGCAATCCCCAAGCAGTCACCACGGTGCTGATCTGTCATCAGCAGGAGAATATTCGGGCGGGCGTCCAACATGCGCGTTGCTCCTGCTTGGAGTCACCGGAACACACCACCAGTGGCGAATGCCGTTGATAGCTGGTCCCGCGTCAGAAGAGCTCCGACCAGCTCGGAAGCGAATGATCACCGGGCGAGGTGACCGGCTGAAGCCGTTTGTGCCAACTGTCGACCATATAGAGCCCGCGCTTCCCCTGCAGCCGCCGGGAACAGATAATGTGGCGGCCATCAGGAGCCCAGGAAGGCGATTCCCAGTCCCCGGCCGCGTTCGTCAGCGAGACCTTTTCCCCACCTTTGGCATCGACTATGGCCAAGCTGTACTCACCCCCGGCTCGGAAGGAGAAACAGATCTTGTTGGCCACACTGGACCAATCCGGCGAGACGCTCTCAACGGACTCACTCAACACGCGCCGAGGATTCCCGCCGCCGGTGGAGATAATGTAGAGCTGCGGCTTCCCCTGGCGGTCGGAAACATAGCAGATCTCTCGCCCGTTAGGCGACCAACACGGGGATGACTCGACCGCTTCATCACTGGTCAGACGACGGAGGCGCCCCGTCCCCAATTCGAGGATGTACAGCTCAACGCGCCCATCACGGCTCAGACTCACGGCGGCGAAACGCCCATCCGGCGATAAATCCCCGCCGGCATTCAGCCCGGGAAATCTGGAAAGGCGCCGTTGGCGCTTGCCAAGCATGTCAACCAACGCAACGATCGTCGCGTTGTTGTCGTACAGCGTGTAGACCAGCGTTGCGGCTCTTGGTCCCCAGGACGGCTCCGTAGAAATCGTCTGGTTATGGGTGACCCGTTCCGCGCCAGTCCCGTCAAAATTGCAGGTAAAGATCTCCTTGCCACGCTGCGTTCCCACGGCGAACGCGATCTTCGATGCACACAGCCCCTTGTTCCCAGTGACCGAGTAAATGAGTCGATCCACCGCCAGATAGACCAGGCGCGACGTGTCGTTCGAACCGGACGTCTGCCGAAAGTGAGCTGCTGTTCCGGACCGCGCGTCCGCCCTGACTTGAAGGGCAGCCGGAGGGCCGGCCATGAACTGACACTGAAGGACGTATTCCGCCTTGGCCCGGTCGTTCACGACTTCAAACCACCCACACCGCCGAATCGTGCTCCTGATCAGTTTCTCAATGGCCGCAGGAGCAGACACCGATGCGATGTGCAAGGTCGGATCCTGCGACCGTGCTCCCTTCCGTATGGTGATATCACTGCCCTGACTCCAGCTGGAAGCTGACGGTATGCTGCAGAGGGCAACGGCGAGAAGGACGGGAGAGAAGCACTGGCAACAGAGCCGGGAGAAACGCAACATCGGTATGACCTCGGAAGTGGTAACCCTGAGTGAGCAGAATCTGACGCAGGCGACGGCTCGAAACCGGAACGCCAACCAAGCGCAATCAACATGCCACCAGCTTCCCTCCTTTCCAAACGTCCGCCGGCGAGATTCTGCCCGATCCGGATCCCACCCGCTCACAGAGCGGAACAGATCTGTGCCGATCCGGACCCAATTCACGACTTCACTCGTCAATGAGCTCAATAGTGACCCCGCCCTCGAGTGAGTACACCCAGTACCCCGACCCGGAGATCAACCCCGGGATCGGATTCACTTGCTTGTTCTCCACCATCCCCTCCGGGCAAGAAAGAGCCCCCTTGTGAGGGTTTCTCACAAGAGGGCTGAAGCACAGGGACTTCGGCGTTGCCGATCAACCAGTGATGCTGTTGGCGTAGATCTTGTCCACCAAGTCCATCGACTTGACCGCGTCCTGCAGGTTGTTGTGCAACTGCTTGCCGCTCTTCACCGCATCGATGAACGCACGGTTTTCCTCCCGGAAGCCCTGATTCATGAAGCCCTCGTCCGAGTCCACAAACTCGGAGAACGTCGTGTTCACAACGGGCTCCTTCTCCGACGAAACGGTCACTTCACCAACGCCATCAGCGTCGATATAAGCGCTCGCTCCGGCAGCGTGGAACTCAAAATTGAAGGCCCGCTTGCCGGTCCGCCAGTTGACGTGAAGAATGCCCACACAACCGTTCTCAAAGGAGACGATCGCGTTGAAGGTGAGCGGGTACCAGCTGTCCAGATTACGCACATCCGAGGCAACCGCCTTCACATCAGACAGCCCGCAATAATAGCGCAACGCATCGACGGCGTGGATGGCGTCACAGTGCATGATGTCAATAGCGCCGCGGTAGTACGGGTAGTTCGGCCCGACGTTTGAGGGCTTCAGGAAGTGCGTCACAACCTGATGCGGCTCGCCAACCTTCTTGACCTCTTCGAAACAGTGATGAACCAACGGATGGTACCTACGCTGCCAGCCAACACTCGTGATCAGTCCCTTGTCCTCAGCCTTCTTGCCCAGGCACAACGTCTGGTGTGTGGTGACGGCGGGTGGCTTCTCGATGAACAGGTTGCAGTCCGCGTCCATGATGTCCATCGCAACATCAAAGAGGACGTGGGGGGGCATCAGGGCATATACGGCATCCGGCTTCGTTTCCTCGATCATGGCCTTGTAACAGCTGAACGTCTTGGCAATCTCAAACTTCTCAGCCGTTGCCTCCAGCTTGTCGGGTACCACGTCGCAAAGCCCCACCAGTTCAACGTCGTCGAAGGTGGCCAACGACGGGTAGTGAACCCTGTTTGCCATTCCGCCTGCACCGATCAACGCCACGCGAACCTTTTCCATGATACATCCTCTTTGCCAGAAATTGGCTAACCGCCCACAGCCTGTGGGCGTGACATGGGCCAAGCCGATCGTCTATCGGCTCAGCACGGGACGCAGCCCGGGTCGGAAGCCCGCGGCACTAACACGCCCACGCGATGGTATACCAATGATAGAGGAGGCCACACTGTCAAGGACATAGCGGAGTTTTTTGCTGACGTCCCCGGTTGTCAGCGAGCCATCTCGCCCTGAAAGTAAACACCGTCATCACCGACCGAGTGACCAAAGGAGCATCGTCAGCCGCCGTTCCCCACGGAGAAAGCATCATGTTTATCGACATCCACGTCCACACTTCGAGCATGTCAGACCTGCCATGGGGGCCCGGAAGAGAAGCACCATGCACGCCGGAGCAGCTGATTGAGATGTACGACGATGTCGGCATCAGCAGCGCCGTGCTCCTGCCCTTTGTGACCCCGGAGTGCAACATTCTCACCCAATCAAACGAGGAGATTCTGGCCATTGCCGACAGGTTCCCCGGCCGCTTTATCCCCTTCTGCAACATCGACCCGCGCCTTTCCGTCAACTCCGCCGACCTGGATCTGTCTTTCGTCATCAATCACTACAAGGAGAAGGGCTGCAAGGGAATCGGCGAGATCACGGCGAATCTGTCTTTTGACGATCCCCGGGTAACCAACCTCTTCGACCACGCCGAAGCCTGCGGCATGCCGGTCACCTTCCACGTCGCGATCCGTGACAGAAATATCTACGGACTGATCGATGACCTGGGGCTGCCAAGGCTCGAGAAACAGCTCGCGGCACACCCGGGCCTTGTCTTCTTTGGTCACTCGCAATCGTTCTGGGCCAACATGAGTGCAGATATCACCGAGGAAGAATGGGGCGGGTATCCTAAGGGACCAGTCGTCGCAGGCGGTCGGATTCCCGAATTGATGCGTCGCTACCCCAACCTGTATGGTGATCTGTCGGCGGGGAGTGGGTTCAACGCCGTGAGCCGTGATCCCGAATTCGGCTACGCGTTCCTGAATGAGTTTCAGGACCAGCTCTGTTTCGCCACAGATGTCTGTGCGCCTTCAGGCCGCCAGAGCGTCCTCATCTATTTGAAGCAGTTCCTCGAAGACGGACTGGGAACCGGGAAACTGCCTCAGGAAGCGTTCGACAAGATCACGCACAGGAATGCCCAGCGTGTGCTCAAGCTGGCAAATTGAGAAGCCATCCACCGTGGCAGAGCGTACATAGCGTTTCCTTCACAAGACACAGGAGACATGACCCATGATCAAAGTTGCAGTCATTGGCGCGGGAAGCATCGGGTTCACCCGCAAACTGATGTCGGACATCCTGACCGTGCCCGAACTCCAGGACACGCTCTTCCATTTCACGGACATCAGCGGGAAGAACCTCAATGGGATGCTGCAACTCGCCAAGCGCGACATCAGCGAAAATGAAGTGGAAACTCAGGCTCGCATCGAGGCGACCCTTGATCGACGTGAAGCGGTCACCGACGCGGATTACGTGATCAACACGTCACGCGTGGGAGGCATGCCGGCTTTTGAACTCGATATCGACATCCCTCTGAAGTACGGCATCGACCAGTGCGTGGGCGATACACTGGCCCCAGGCGGAATCATGTACGGTCAACGTGGAATCGCCGCCATGGACGGCTTCTGCAAAGACATCCGGGAAGCGTCCAAGCCGAACGTGTTGATGCTCAACTACGGAAACCCAAATGCCATGCTGACCTGGGCTGCCAACCTCTACTTTGGGGTGAACTGCATCGGCCTCTGCCACGGTGTGGAAGGCGGCCATAACAAAATCGCCAAAGTGCTTGGCCTCCCCGTGTCAGAAGTCGACATCATCTGCGCGGGCATCAACCACCAGACCTGGTACACGCAGATCCGCCACAAGGGGCGGGATATCGCCCGTGAGGAACTCCTGGCCGCTTTCGAGAACGATCCCCAGGAGATGGAAATAGAGAAGTGCCGGATCGACATGCTGAAGCGCACAGGCTACTTCTCGACCGAGAGTAACGGGCACTTGTCCGAATACTTGGCCTGGTACCGCAAACGTGAAGACGATATTCAGAACTGGATCCATGTCGGCCAGTCCTGGATCCATGGCGAGACAGGCGGCTATTTCCGAATCTGTAACGAACGCCGCGACTGGTTCGACACCGATTTTCCTGCCTGGATGAAACAGCCGGTGAAAGCCTTCAGTCCGGAGACGCGCAGCCACGAACACGGCAGCTACATCATTGAAGGCCTGGAGACGGGACGCCGCTATCGCGGGCACTTCAATGTGGTCAACAACGGATCCATCAGCAACCTGCCCAACGATGCCATCGTGGAAGTCCCGGGATACGTTGACGGGAATGGGGTCAGCATCCCTCAAGTAGGCGACCTGCCACATGTCTGTGCCGCTATCTGCAACCAGAGCATCTGGGTCCAGCGCATGGCTGTCCAGGCCGCCGTCGACGCGGATGTCATGCTCCTGAAACAAGCTATGATGATGGACCCGCTGGCAGCGGCCGTCTGTAATCCGCCGGAGATCTGGCAGATGACCGACGAGATGCTCGTGGCTCAGGCCGAGTGGCTGCCCCAATACGCGGACGAGATCCCCAGGGCGCAGGAACGCCTCGCTTCAGAACCGGCTCTCGGAACCAGGAGCACCGAGGGATGGGCCAGATTCCGCCCTGAGGGCAGCCCCGAACTCCGGCAGCAGAAGGAAAACCTGGCCAAACTCGTCGAAGCCGAAGACGCCGAGGTAACGCTCAGAGACTGACAGAAGATCGGCGGGTGGCACCGCCTCCCACGTTGACTGCTCCCGTGGCCCCAGTGTGGGAGGAGCCGCCGTGCTCCGATGGCCCCATTCTTCCGTTGAAGAAGTCCACTCCATTCCCTCCCAAACCCACTTTTCGTTTCCCGTCCCCGTCCTTCGCGATCGCGCGCCCCTAAGTTATCCCGCGTGACTGCATGCCAAAACCACCTCATGCATTAGCAATCAGCCTGCGGGTCAATAAATTGTGTACGCTCTTCGTTTATGGAGGTAAGCGGTCTGAGTGCCGCGCAACTGAACCGTGTCCTGTCCAGACCCGCCCCCGCCTTTGATGGGCCGGGCTGAGGAGAGATGCCATGACCCCAAGACATGACCATCGTGTCAGCCCAGCCCAAGGGCGCGTCGCTCTTCCGAGAGCCGACCGACGCTTCACACTGATCGAGCTGCTCGTCGTGATCGCCATCATCGCGCTTCTCGCCGGGATGCTGTTGCCTGTGTTTAACAAGGCAAAAGAGAAGGGCAGACAGACCTTCTGTATAAACAACCTGAAGCAGATCGGCACCTGCCTGATCATGTACCGGGATGAGAACGAGGAGGACATGTCCCCGTGGATCTCAACTCTCTATCCCGACAGCAGCAAGACGGTCGACATCTATCGTTGCCCATCCGATACGTGGGTGAACGCACCCAACGATCCGGCTACCGGCTGGAAATCCCGCCCAGACGCGAAATACGCCACCGCTTATGACCGGAGCAACAACACCGGTGTGCACGGTATCAACCCCAACCCGGATGTCCTCAAGATCAGTTATTTCTACGAATGCACCCATGCCGGCAACCCCGGGTGGAGCTTACCCGATGGCCGCACTGCCGACTGCTGGATGCACCTCAAAGCCCTTCAGATTGAGGAGCACGATCCTACTCTCTTCCCTATTGTGCGCTGTAGCTGGCATGTGCGGAACAGGCAGAAAGCAATAAACCAGAGCCCGAGCGCGGCCCCGATACTCAATATCTCCTACGCAGGGAACTTCTTCCTGAGCATGAATGAGTGGGAAACGGGCGTTTGGACGCCCTAGTCACCTCCAGCACCTTCCTTTCGAAGCGAAACCTGGAACGTGAGTATTGGCGCAAAACAGACTTCTGGGGCCCGAAGCCTCCGAGGTAGGCCCCCAACGAGAACAGCTCACGAAACGAGTCACCGGTCTCATTGAGGAGACACGAATGAGAGTCCGTCCATCCTGCTGCATATTGGCCCTCCTGCTCCTGACGGTGTCGTGCCGTCAGTTTGTTCCTGAAGGTGCCGATGTGGCTCCCGAAGCCCCACCACCTCCCACACCCGCCGAACGACTGGCTGCTGCCGAACGACTGGCCCGAACTGGGGATCTGGAAGCGGCTCAGGAGGCCGTATCAGCACTCCCAAAGGACGAAATCGACGCCGAAGACGTTGCCCGCCTTCAAAAGGCAGTGGAAACGCGAGCGGCTCTGAAGCACCAGGTCGCAGCAATAGAAGGCGACATGCCGGGCGCCGAAGCGCCGCGCGAAAACCAGGCTCTGAAATGGGCTGCCAAGCAACGACTCGCGCAGGCTCGGAAGCTGCTAAAAGGGGGGCAGTTTGCCCAAGCCCAGGAGCATGTCACCCCGCTCATCGGTGCCAACCTTCTGGAGGACGACGTACAGAACTTCCTCCTCGAAGTGAATCATGAACGAACACTCGCCGCCCTCCGCCTGGCCCAACATGAGACCAACAACACCGCGATCGCCCAAGTGGAAGATCGCATGCGCCTCCCCGCAACCTACGGCAAGACAGTCGTGATCGATGGCAATCTCAAGCCGTTGGAACTCCCTCCCGGGCGCATGGAAGCACTCGTTTCACAGAAGGTCACACTCAATTTCCCTGATGCGATCGGCGTCAAGGATCTTCTCCTGGCCCTCAACCGCCTGGATCAACTCAACTTCATCGCGGACGAAACCCTCACCGAGGAACAGCAGATCACGCTCAACGTCGCGGATGTGCCTCTGATCGAACTCCTTAGTTATGTCGCCCGTAACATGGGCGTCGCCTTCCATGTCGGAGAAAACACGATTTGGGTTACCGAGAGCGACGAGCCGCCAGGCACAGGCCCAACTCTGGAAACGCACATCTACCGGCTCCGCTCCGGGTTCATCCCCTCCCTTGGCGGTGGCGGAGGAGGAGGCGATGACGGAGGCTTTGGCGGGGGAGGAGGAGGCATGGCCAATGAGGACAGCGAGCTCGAAGACGTCCTCGATGCGTTCCTTGCAGACGGCCCTGAAGGCGCTACCTATCGCATTTACCGCAACCGGAATTTACTGGTGATCAAGAACTCGAGAGAAAACCTGCGCCTCGTGGAAGAACTCCTGCGGGATTTCGATAAGGAACCGTACCAAGTCCTTATCGAAGCCCGTTTCCTGACCATCGGGCAGGAAGACCTCTCAGAGCTTGGCTTTGACCTCACCGGAGGTCTGCCGGGCGACGAGGTCAGTGAGCATGCCTTCGAGGCCAAATCCGAATCGTCCACCTTCGAGGCGTTCAGGAATGCCGCCACGGGCGGCAACGTCACCCTTGGGGGCATCCTGGGCAGCCACACGTACACGGCCATGCTTCATGCATTGGAGCAGAACGGACGTTCCCGAACCCTGAGCGCACCGCGGATCACCGTACTCAACAATCAGACCGCCACGATCCGTAAGGGCGACATCATGTACTACTTCGAGGAGTACGACACCGCGACGACCAGCGGCGGCAACGATGCGGATACCAACACACTCGTCCCGACAGGAACGCCCACCGAACTTGAGTTGGGAATCACCCTCGACGTGAAGGTGAACGTCGGGAACGATGGAAAGACCGTCCTTCTTGCCCTGCAACCCGAGATCACTGAGTTCATCGAGTGGCTCAATTTCCAGGTAGCGGAGGGTGACGGTGCCGATGACCAGAACAGTGATGACAACCAACAGCCCACTGGACTCGTGAGTCTGCCACGCGTCAATGAGAGCACGCTGAGCACGGCCGTCGCAGTCAACAGCGGCGAGACAGTCGTGCTGGGTGGGACGCTTGAGACCCTGAAGACCAAGACTGTCAGCAAAATCCCGATCCTCGGGGATTTGCCTTTCCTGGGTGTGCTCTTCAGGCACACTGATGAAGCCGATGAGCCGCAACACCTACTGATCTTTGTCACCGCAACGGTCATCGGCAAGTCGGGCGAGTTTCTCGACATCCGTCAGCCGAACGCCGTTGCCCCGCAGCCCTAAATCGCCCTGCCCTCCACAGCTCGAAGGAGCAACGGAGGGTGAACCACTGAACCAAGGTCTCCCATGGCCCTCTTCGGCAAAACAACGGTAATCGGGCTTGACATCGGCGACGCCGTTGTCAAGGCGGTCGCCATGTCCAAGAACGGTCGTTCTCACTCGATCTGTGGCGTCCGTACATTCGACGCCCAGGCAGAGGGTATTCTGGGCGAGAAGGAGTTGTACGGCAGTGTCGCCGAGTGGCTGACCGAGGCCGGATGGCTCCATGAGAACACCACCGCCGGCCTTCCGCAATATCTCACCACTACCCAAGTCAGTGACTTCCCTGCCGGTGTTACCGGTGGTCTGACCGAGATGGTCGAATTTGAGACCCGCCAGCTGTCCGGTCTTTCAGAAGAGAGCTTCCAGCATGATTTCAGAGTCATGCCCCCCGCATTCGGGCGCAAGAATCCGGTTCTCATTGGGATCTGCCGCGAATCGGTGACCAACGAGAAGGCGGAGGCGTTGACCAACACCGGTCTTCGCTTGGTGGACTTGGGAATGAACGGGACAGCGGTTGCCAATGCATTCTTCGCCCTGCATCCCGAACAAGCCATGTCGGACGAGCCCCAGATGCTTCTCGATATCGGCGCCGAAAGCTCCACCATGTTGGTTCTCGCAGCCGGACAAGTGCTCTTCGTGGGCAGCCTCCTCTTTGGGGCTCACAAAATCACCCAGGCCCTGGCTAAACACCTCTCAATCAGCGAGGAACAAGCCGAAAAAGTCAAGCTTACAGCGCGCCTGACCCCCGGAGACACGCAGTCCCCTTTGATCACGATGGTAGACCAACTGGAAGGGGAACTCCGAACCGCGGAAGAGAACTGGCGAGCTCAAGAGAGACCGGAACTCGCCGACAAGCAACTGACTCAGATCTGGCTATCGGGAGGCGGAGCCGCGCTTAAGGGGCTCGACGAGACCCTCTCACAGACATTCGATTGCGCCGTCAACATGTTGGGCCCCATGCAGGGCGGCGAAGTCGTCCCCAACCTCACAACCGCCTATGGACTGGCTCTGCAGGGCCTGGGCCAGGGACGAGTGGGGATCTCCCTCATACCACCGAGTCTGCGCTGGCTGCGGAAACGAGAAGATCGGTTCGCCTACATCGTCGCTGCCGTCCTGGTCGTCAGCGTGCTCCTCGGAGTATTGCTTTTCCGCGAGCACAAACGCATAGAGACCGCCCAGGGAAGTGCCAAAGCCCGACTCGCGGAGCTTGACCAATGCGGACAACTGGTGCCGCGAATCGAAGAGACACAGGACAACATCCGCCACCACGAGAAAATGCTCATTCCGTTTGCTGACCGTGGAAACCGCGCCAGGCGGGTTCTGGAGACGATTCACCACCTGACCGCAGCACGAGCCAAAAACGATTGGTTCGTCTACCTGGCAGATGAAGCCAGCTACCACGCCGGGAAACCGAAAGACGACAACCCCAGGGACGACGATGAGAAGCGTCCGCCGCGCACACTAGGTGTTGGGGGGCTGTTTGGCGGCGTTTCTCCCGTGGAAGACGTCGCATCAGATCGGCAGGACGAGCAGTTCAAAATGGTCATCCCAATCGTCGACACCCCCCGCATGGGGACCCTGATTGCGACCGGATTTACCCCTTGGGTTACAGACAATCCCTATGGCGCCGTCCGCAGCATCGTGGAGAAGCTTAAAGCCACTGAATTACTCGGAGAAGTCGACGTCGTCCCCGAATCCGAGCGGGTGGGACGCGAGGATATTGTTGAGAGTTGGTACAGAGCATTCAAGCGGATGGGCAATGGCGAAAACCAGCGCCGTTACCGCACGTTCACCCTGCGCTTGCCCTTCGAAGACCTCGATGTGGGCGTTGTACCCAAGGAAAACGAGGAGAAGAAGTGAGGCAGTGGCCCCAAAAACACCGGAATCTTGCCGCGTTCGCACTGTTCGTCGTGCTGGCGGTTGCTGGCGTCTATCTGTTCCTGTTGCGCCCCAAAGCGGAAGAACTGGCGGGGATGCACCAGGACGTCGAGGACAAGCAGAAAAAGCTGGGCGAGGCGGGCTGGCGGCTTGATCCCGATGGCCTGACCAAAATCCTCGAAGAGATGAACAAACGGCTTGATGGGGCAACCTTTCAGAAGCAAGGGCAGACACTGTCTATCCCCGGCCTCAAACAGAAAGCCGACCGCATCCTCCGTGAAGGTGCCGGGATGTACGCCAGAAAGGTCAAAGAATTGTGCGACTCGCCGGGAATCTTCATGACCCAGGTTTCCCGGCTCGACTACCAGGTTGAGTTCGATGAACTCGTCCAGCGCCTGAAGGAACATGACATTGTCCTGGCCGAAGAAGTGCTGGGAATCAGCGAAGACACATCGAGTCCCTACACCTACCAGTTGATGCTGCAACTCTGGACCCTTGAGCTCTTCGTTGACCTGGCCCTCGAACACAATTTGGTGCCGGTCAAGAGCCATCGCGTGGGAGTGCGGCTGGACGATGGTCGCAACGCTCAGGCGTCCATGCTCACCCTTCTGCCCGTTCGCGCCTACACACTGAATACGGAAGACAAGGCCCCGTACCTGATGGAGTTTCCTGTGCACATGGTGTTGCGCGGAGACCTCCAGAACGTCTGCAACTTCCTCCGAGCCCTCCATACCGATGGCCGGTTCATGCCGCTCAACCATCTGGAAATTGCCGGCGCTTCGCCTGCTCGAAGCGACAGCGGCGGCTTCGTTGTAGACAAAGTCATCATCAGCCTCGAGGGTTGCTGCTTCTTTCGCCCGGACGAGAAAGCGCCCGCGCAGACGTTCAAACGCATGAAGCGGCTGCCAAGAGGAGCCTAAGGCGTCCCCCTGCTCGCCCCAGGCTCGTTTCCAGAAACAGGTCGCTCAGCCTCCAAGGAGGATCCGCCATGAACAGACTGTTTGGCAAACTAACCGACGAGTGGGAGAAGACTGCGTGCTGGATAGCGGCCGCGGTGATGGTGGCCTTTGTACTCACCTGGATTAACCCGGGGAATGACGGCAAGACAACCGGCTCCGGCAGAAAACCCCCGAAGCAAACGCTATTGCTCAGTCGCGAAGCGTTCAACTTCATGGAGAGGATGCCTGACGCCGGCATCAAAGGTGCCAACCCCCTCTGCTTCCGCTACGTGCCACCAGCAACGGCCCGTCCCTGGAAACGACCGTCAAAAAGCCCTTCCCGTTGGACCACCAGTCGCCCCAAGACAACACGGCCTAAGACGACGACGAAGACTCCCCCTAAACGCCTGAGACCAACGAGACTTCGCCCACGCACAACCACCCCAAAGGTAACACCGGCTGTCCCGCCACGGACCACGACAAAGACACCCACAGCTCCACCCAAAGCCCCCACTGCGAAGCCAACCGTCCCCAAGACAGTCCCTGCCGTCCCGCCCAAGCCTCCACAGAAGCGTGAAATCGTCTTCTGCGGGCTGATGAAGACCCTTTCAGGCAAGACCGTCGCCCAAGTTCAGGTCCACGATCCGGCCACCAAGAAGAAGGTCCTCGACTTCTGGACTCCCGGCGCTCAAGTGCAGGGGCTCAAGATTCAGAGCATAACGGACTCCGCAATCGAGGTATCCGATCCCACTGGCAAAGCACACACCATTTCACTTGGCAATGAGAACAAGAAGAGCATTACGTTCGAATGAGTAACCAGGAACGCAGTCTGACCGGTTCGGGTGACGCAGATCTACTGGCCTTGCTGGTCACACAGGGGGACCTCACCGAAGACCAGGCTGAGCAGGCCCGCCGACGCATGCGGCGCGCCTCCGTGCCCTGCCACCAAGCGATAATCGACCTCGGCTTCACCTCACAGGAAGCCGTCTACCGGGCACTGAGTGAGTGCAGTGGACTGCCGTTCACCGTCCTCGCCACGCAGGAAATCTCAGAGGACGCCACAAAACGCGTCCCGGCCAAGATTGCCCTGCACTACAAATTCGTTCCCATCTCCCTTGAGCGCGGCACCCTGACGGCGGCTTTCTCCGACCCGCCGTCGATGCGGGACCGTCAGAACCTCCGACTCCTTCTCGGGCTCCGGCTCGAGCCCATTATCGCGACCCCATCAGAGGTCGGAAACACCCTCAAGAACGTTTACGGCCTCGGCGCCGAAACGGTCATCCAGCTGCGCCAGGACAAAGGGTACAAGAAGACCGAATCTGCCTACCATGACAGCGTCTCGGGCGAGAGTCTCGAGGAGGACGACGACGACGAAACGGCGTCCATTACAGGGCTGGTAAACCAGATCCTCCTCGAAGCCGTTGAGATGGAAACAACCGATATCCACATCGAGCCCTTCGAGGACACGATCCGCCTCCGCTACCGCATTGACGGAATGCTTCGCGAGATCCCCACTCCTCCCGGCATGCACGATCTCCATGAGGCGATCATCTCCCGCATGAAGATCATGGCCAACCTGAACATCGCTGAACGACGTCTGCCACACGACGGACGCATTCGTGTAAATGTCGGCGAAGACGGGTTTGATCTCCGTGTGTCCATTATGCCCACCCGCTTCGGCGAAACAATCTGCCTGCGTATCCTGAACCGCAGCGCCATTTTTCTGGAGATGTCAGAACTTGGCTTGGGCAGACTGAACCTGGCGATTCTCGATCAGCTGGTCGGGCTCCCCCATGGGATCATCCTGGTGACCGGCCCCACCGGAAGCGGAAAAACGACCACGCTGTACGCGGCGCTTGCTCAGGTGAAGGAGAAAAACCCGGAACGCAAGATCATCACTGTGGAAGACCCCATCGAGTATGTGCTCCAGGGAACGACTCAGGTGCAGATGCGGGCGAATATCGGCCTGACGTTTGCGAGCGGGTTGCGCTCGATCCTTCGACACGACCCTGACATCGTCCTCGTCGGCGAGATCCGCGATGGTGAGACAGCCGAAATTGCCATCCGTTCAGCGCTTACCGGACACTTGGTCCTGAGCACGCTCCATACAAACGATTCGGTGGGCGCGGTAAACCGCCTGGTGGATATGGGCATCGAGCCCTACCTGGTCGCGTCATCACTTGTCGCCTCCATGGCCCAGCGGCTCGTGCGCCGAATCTGTCGACACTGTAAAGAGGAAGAGGAAGTGCTCAGTCGCCGGATCCGTTCCGAGATCGCACGGTCTCTCGATGTGGAACCCGATGAAGTCCAGGCCTGGCGCGGAGCGGGATGCAGTGAGTGCAATTACAGCGGCTACCGTGGCCGTGTAGCTATCTACGAGTTCTTCCTCCTCGATGAAGAGCTTCAGGACATGGTGTCCGCCCATTCCCGCACCTCTGAGCTGCGCAAAGCAGCCTTGGAACGCGGAATGCGGACGCTCCGTGAAGATGGTTGGGCCAAAGTAGCCCAGGGCTTGACAACCATCGAGGAAGTCCAGCGCATAACCAGTACATTCCAGATCAGCTACGACGCCCTCGAAGACGACGAGTAGCCTGCCGGAACTTGGGGTTTTCCCTGGGCAGGACGGCTGCCCAAGTGGCCGACGCAGCTTCTGTGTCGGTCTCCGCACGTCCCCCACAAGCACAACGCAGGGCCTGCTGCGTCGGCAGCCCCGAAAACGGCCAACCCGGTTACGAGGGAAGTCCCCTTCCCGGTCTTGAGACCGCGTTTCCCCGCAGCCTCTGCAGAGGGATCCCGGGCAAGCAGAGAGGCGAGCTCGCGCCGCATTCCAGCCCCACTGCCATTCGAGCTCAGTTCCCCTCCACGAATCTCGAAGGTCCTGTCCGAGAACCGACAACCAAATCAACGGAAGTGGCAGGTTCAGAATGAAAAAATGAAGCCCTGAAAAGGGCTGATTGATGTTCGTTGTTGCTACGGACGTGCGGATACCGCGTCGGTCGCTGCAATCAAGGAGGAAAGCCGGCATAACTCCGCCCGCGAAGGCGG
>JABHEG010000079.1 GCA_018676675.1 Lentisphaerota bacterium | reverse complement strand
TCCTGGAGCCTGATTGAAGGAGACGCATTGTGTCCGCAGTACGCCGCTCAGGGAGCGCCGAAAACTGCCAAACCCCTGCCGTCGAACGGGCCCCCGGCCTCCCGAATCTGAGCTCAATCGACCCCCAGCTTAACGGTTACGTGAAATCAAAGCTATAGGTGGCGTGCTGCCTCTCATTGGTCACGAAGACCATTCTCCCCTTCGTCATGGGCTTACTTCCGCGCGCCCAAAACCGAACGCGGTCATGTGGGACCAGACGCCATGCATCGCCCATCGGCAGAGGCGTACCGATCACATTTCCCCCACGGAGGTCCTGACTCTTCACGCGCAGGGCCCCGGTCCCCATTCGGGCTTCGGACGACTGGGTCGCTGTCAGTTCCCCACTCCCATACACATTCACCCGCCAGCCGAATTCAGCTCCCTCAAAATCGTACAGAACATGGTCACCCCGGGAAACGGCCCCAAGCGAGAGCAGGACCAGTCCCAACCACATTGCTCCCCACGAGCGACCTCGGCACAGAACAGCACGCAACATTCCTTATCTCCTCACGTTGCAC
This sequence comes from Lentisphaerota bacterium, assembly GCA_018676675.1. Lineage (GTDB taxonomy): Bacteria > Verrucomicrobiota > Lentisphaeria > Oligosphaerales > JABHEG01 > JABHEG01. Next base: position 73,934 of record JABHEG010000079.1, on the reverse strand, counting down.
CAACGATAGGGCTCACTCCAGCCCCACGATGGCATTCGTTTCCGGGTTCCTACTTCCGTGGTCAAAGGGGTCGTCCGTCTCAATCATCCACTGTTTGAGGCGCTTCTCCAAACCGGACTCGATGTCTGTATATTCCGGCATTCCTGCCTGGTTACTGTCTCTGCTCCCGTCATGTGGTCCGTTTCGGAGGATACTCCAGAACTCACCGCTCTTCGTCCTCCAGATCGCTATGGGTGCTCGCCGAACGGAGGATTCTCTCCACGTCATCCCGAGTGGTGTCGGGGAAGGCAAGATACTGGCGGTCGCTGACTGAGACCATAGTCGTGCCGTCGGCAGTTTCGAGTGGCAATGTCGTCCCGAAGGGGCGCATCGCTGTCAGGCGACACTCTCGCAGCGCAAACTCGAGCCTGACATCGCCGTCCGTCGCATGGACGAGAACAAAGGTCGTGCGGGGCGATCGCGTACGTTTGAACGTGAAGGCCTCGACCAGCCCGTCGCAGAGACCGGGAATCTCCTTGATCTCAACCAGCTCATAGTCTCCGGACTCATTGACGAAGAGGTGGTGTTCCCGCCGGTCTGCGAGAATGGCGCGCTGCGTATCGTTCAGGCCTTCGTTGGCCTCGCAGCGTCTCCAGGTCTCGCGCTGTTTGTAGCAGCGAACATAGTGGGCGTGTTCGGGCTGGACGTTCTTGAGGGTGTCGAGTTGCGTTTGGTCGAACCGCCCTTCCTGGCGGGCGTCTTCCCATAGTTTCAGCGCGGCCAGGCAATCGTCGCGCCGGGGGTTGTTCATGATCTCCTTCAGACTGACGTGGAGGGAGACGGGGCAATCCCACGCAGCCGCTCGACTCGCCACGTATTCGAACACGTCCGGTCCAGGGCAGCCCGTCTCATCCCCGCCGAAACGGCCGAGCCAGCCGAACTCAATCCGCGAGAAGTCCTTCACCCGCTCCGCCGCGGTCGGACAGGGCATCAGTCGGCAGAAGTCCTTCATACCGTCGCCTGGCGCGACGATGTCATAGGCGTTGCTGCGCGTGATCATGTGCCAACTAAAGTGCGTGTAATGCGCCGCTTCGCAGACTGGGGGCGTCGGTTCAAGCAGCTCATACACACGATGCTGGGCCGACGCGACGTGGTACCAGAACGGTTCGTGCACGTCCTCGGCTCCATCGAAGTAGATCAGTTCGTAGGGTCCCGTCTGGCGATAGATATCGGCAATCGTCCGGGCGGCCTCGTCTTGGATGTCAGTGTTCTGATCAAAACGAATGAACTTCGGCCAGGTATCCACATCGATCAGGGCGAGGTCTCCCCCTTTCCTGTGGGCTCCCGCCGTCGTTCCGAGGAAGCCGCGTTCGCAGCCGGTGAAGCGGAAAGGCGGTTTGGTTGTGTAGCCTTCGTATTCAACGAGTTCGTCCCCGATCTTCAGGATACGTCTCTTGTCGTCAAGCGTGCAGCCCGTTGGATTCTCGGTCACAGCGATAGTCTGAGCGTCGGCATCGATCGGTTCGGCCAGCACGAAACTACGGACCTTGTGCAGCCGCTCATCGGGGATGGGCGTCACGTACGGGTCATGCCTCCAGGCTTTGCAATAGTGGAGGTGCATGCCGACTCTGAGACCGGCTCCGCGGATGGCGTCCGTGACGCGCTTCAGATCATCCATGCCGTTGGGGTAGCTCGCATTCCAGCGGAAATGGCCCGCCCCCTCCGCGAAGGCACTGTAGGAGAAGAGGATCACCCGGAACCCGCCGCGCTTTGCCCAGTCGATGTACTCGCCGATGTTCTCGGGAGTGGGGCTGCGCGCCCAGAGATACGACGCGCGCTGCTCGGGCAACCGGCGTCTCGCCACGCCTGAGGGCAAGTCGAACTCGCGTTCCACGAGCGCCATCGCGTCCAGGAGTTTCTCGCGCGGCTCGCGGCATCCGAAGAGCACGGCCACGGCGCCTTCGAACCCGGGGTCGGGCTCCGCGGTTGTCCGCATCATCACATGGTCCGCTTCCGGCTCCATTTCGGCGTAGGTCCGGATATTGCCGGCTCGGAGACAGATCCCGAAATGGTCGTCGCAAGCTGCGTTGATCCACTGCCCGAGACGCGGGAGCTTTCTGATGTTCAGGCGCAGGAAGTCGATCCGGTTGACCGGACCGCCCTCAACCGACAGGAGTTCGAACGCCAGATAATCGGGCGTGGTTGTCACGCGGTATTCCGCCCGGACCTCTGCCCCGTCGAACTCGATCACCAACCGGTCGCCGGACAGACTGGCATGTGTGGCCGGGAAGGACTCGCCACCCCGGTAGATCCATCGCCCTGTGAACGCGGAGTGCTCGTCTGGAAACTCCGGCTCTTCTTTGCCGCCCCGGAAAACGACGGCAATCGGCCACCGTTCGGCGGGGGCAATGTACTCGGTACCGTCATCCCTTGAGACAATGCTCTCAAGTGAGCCATCCCCGGCAATCTGTAGCTGGAAACTGTCGGTCTCCAGGGCCACCTGAGCAACGGCGACGGGGGTATTTGGCCTGTCTGGTGACATTGTGTTGAGTCTCCGATAGCGGATCTCGACTCCCTGATCCCGGTGTGAGTGCATGCGGGGGGAACAGCTGGTTCCCCGCGCTCAGCTGTACAGGAATTCCGCTGCTTGGTCGCTGGCGAGGAAGTCACCCAGCGACACCACCCGCACTCCTCTGATCTCGTACTCCTCCGACACCGGTGCGATGATCGCGGCACTGGTAGCGTCGAGATCCTCAAGAGCTGTCCAGAAGCCACGCTGCAGTTTGGGCGCGGCCGACGCTTTGAACTCGAGGGCAAGTCGGCGCGATCCGCGCTCAAGAACCAAGTCGATCTCGGCCCCCTTGGCTGTGCGGTAGAACGACGCCCGTACCGAACGGTGCATGCGCGCCATGATGTTGTCGATGCAGAACCCCTCCCAAGAGACACCACGAACAGGGTGACCGAACAAGTCGTCCGCAGTCTCGACTCCGAGCAACGCGTGAAGGGCACCACTGTCGCGCACGTAGACCTTGGGCGTCTTGACCAGCCGCTTCTTCAGATTGGCCGCAAACGGTGGCAGCCGCCGGAGCATGAACGCGCCCTCCAGCAGATCCAGGTAACCTTTGACCGTGTGGTTATCAACGCCAAGAGCCGTTGCCAGGCGGGCACGATTGAGCAGCTGACCATGGCAGTGGGCGACCATTGACCAAAGCGCCCGAACGGACTCCGGTGACATGCGCGGACGAAGGAAAGGGACGTCCCGCTCCAGGAAAGACGTGATGAAGTCCAGTCGCCATTCGCTGCTTTCCTCGTCACTGACGGCCAGATAGCTCCTCGGGTATCCTCCACGCATCCAGACGTCTTCCATGTTCTCCGCTGAGACTTCAGAGAGGAGGAACGGCGTCAGTTCCAGGTAGCGGATCCTCCCCGCGAGCGTTTCGGAGGACTGCCGAATCAAATCCCGTGACGCTGAGCCCAACACCAGGAACTGCCCAGGTCTGCCTGTCCGGTCAATGGCGTATCTCAACGGCTCGAACAGGCTGGGAACGCGTTGGATCTCGTCGAGACAGACCAAGCGATCTGCGTGCCGGTCAAGGAAACCCTCGATATCCTCCAGTTTGGCGCGGTCAAGCGGACGCTCCAAGTCAAGGTATACCGCATCTTGCTCGGCGGAGACGAGACGCCGCGCCAACGTGGACTTCCCGCACTGACGCGGTCCCAACAGGGCCACCGCCGGCATCCTGTCCAAGGCTTCTGCGAGTCGCGTCGCGAGCCATCTGTTCAGATAAGTCGTCATATTATGGATGCTAACTCCATAATTGGGTCGTTGCAAGCGACGTGACGCTATTCCAGTGAAGGGAGATCTCCTGAGCTTCCATCGCGGGATCTTCAGATCCCAAGGGTGGACCGGGGCTCCGTCCGGGCCGAGCCCGTCCCGTTCTCGTAGGCGCCCATGTCCGGGGCGGCACCGACATAGCCTGCACCGGGCGGTTCATCCATGGGAAAGGGGGCCGGCTCCTCCGGCACAGCAGGAACTGCGCCCGGTTCAGGTGGGATGTCCTCGTCGTACGGCGCCTCCAGCGACCGCGGCTCACGCAGGCGCTGCAACAGGCTCTCCAGTTGCTCGGCCAGCATCTGCACGTCGGCAGGGTTCAACTCATCGACGAACAACGCCAGCGTCTCGACGTCTTGGTTGATCCTGCGCAGCCGCCGGCCAAGCCGGAGAACTGCCTTCTGCGGATCGAATGCCGGTGTGCCCTGGAGAGCCCGGATCACCTGATAGAACTCGACGACGCTAAGTTCCGCCAGCGTTTTCTCGCGTTGGGTGCCGGGCACCACGAGATACTCGGAGCCGAGCAATTGGTTCAGCAGTGGCTGATCCAAGACCGCGAGTCCATAGAGCTTGGCCGGCCCCAGGTCCTTCAGGTCGACAAACAGCTCGGCATGCTGATGCGCAAACGCTGCCACGTTCATGTAGCGCTGTGCAGTGCGTGAAGAGAAGCAGGCTTGGTCACTGAGCCAGATCAGCCAATCGCCGTGGGTCAGGGCCCCCTTGGCTTGCTGCAACCGTTCACCCACCTCCGCGACCATGTCGGACGAATTGCGGAGGAAGGTCTGCTTCAACTCCCGAATCTCGTCCGCGAGTCGCCTGATCTCGGGCGAATCCAGACTGAGATACTGCAGGGCGACTGTTCCGCTGTCTTGCTCGGTCATGCTCTCCTCCTTGGGTTGCCCGTACGTTGTTCCTTCCGGCAACAGGGGCGGCAAACCCAAAAACGACAACGTTGTCGTTTTTGCCGGATGTGGGAACTCCTTCCTCATACCTCACGGGGGTGCGCAAAACCAGTTGACACCAGCCGGTCGCCGGCTCGCCCCGGACGGCACCCCGAAGGAAGATGTCACCGTTGCTTCCGCCAAGCAAGGATGTCTGCCTTCCGAGGGAGCAGTTTCGTCAGCCGCTCGAGTTGTTCACACGTCGAACCGGACAATCTGGACCTGCCCCCCCCCGGGCTGCGAGGCGCTTCCGGTTCTCGGTTTCACCAACTCCCATTCTGCTGCGTCCGTCGCTCATGATGGAACGGCGGTTGGCGTCAGTCACGCGGCCCGATTGTGGACAGGTCGATGGGCTGGAATCCGAGCTCGAAGGCCGGGGATCCCGGCTTGAGCGTGTAGTCATCCGCGGCCGGATCACGGAACAGCGGGTCGGCATTCCTGTCGTGTTCGCCAAACCCGAGTTTGCGCCACTTCGTCCAGCCGCTGTCGTTGGTCAACGGCTTGCCGGCGCAGAAGAACAGGTTGTGGTCCGCCTTCAGCGTCTTCTCGAGCTCTCGACCCATCGAGCCGAAGCGCGCTTTGGGGTCGGTCCAATACACGATGTTGCGGGTGAACTCGTTGTCCTCGCAGTTGCCCGAGAAATTGGGAAAGGTGAACTGCACGAGGCTGGCGTCCACGAAGATATTGTTGCGGAGCGTGTTGCCTTTGCCGCCCTGGATCATGACCCCGTGCGAACTGCGCACGGTCACGTTGTTCTCGACTGTGTAGCCGCCGGCAAAGGAGTCCAGGTAGATCCCCCAGGACAGGTAGCACGGCTTGTCGAAAGTGGACGAATACCCGATCACGTCTTCGACCAGGTTGTTTCGGATGACGCTGTTGCTGCGTTCGGTGCGGTTGTGCTGGGTGACCTCGATGCCGCCGGTGTCGTAGGTCTCGGTACACATGCGGTGGATCGAGTTGAACTCGACCACGTTACGAAACCCAGCAATCTTGAACGAGATGCCGTAGCGCGCACTGTTGCGGATCAGGTTGTGCGCGACCAGGCAGTCGGACGTCTTGCCGCCGGTCAGCACTACCCCGCCGATGTGTTTGTAGATGGCGCCGAGCCCGTCCATGGTGCAGTCAGTGACCTCGCAGTGGTCGGAGTCGATCAGCAGTACGCCGCCCTGGGCCGAATCTCTGACCGTGCAGCGAACAAACCGGTTCCGGCTGCCGCTGTGCGAAGCGAGCGCGGAACGCCCGCAGTTCTCGAACCGGCATCTCTCGATGGTGCAGTTGCGCGCACCCTCCCAGTGGAACACGCCTTTCTTGCCCAGTCCCCAGCCGTCGCAGCCGTCGTTGAGGGTCATGCCCGTGAATCGGACCGTGAATCCGGAGAAGGTGATGTTCTCGACCGCCTTCCCGGCCTTGACATCGCCATCGAACCGCACCAGGTCGCACGCGACCGGGGCCACTACTTCGAGTTCATCTATGGGGTCGGGCGGCATGAACAGCAGCTTGCCGGCGGCCCGGTCCAGGTACCACTCGCCGGGGCTGTCCAGTGCATCCGGCACGTTCTCGACGAAATACCGATCGCCCGGACACAGTTCGGCTTTGGCCTCCGGCCCCGAGACGTGGACCACGCGCTTGTCTGTATCCACGGAAGCGATCGACAGGATCTCCTTGATGGCGCGGCAGTAGCCCGAGGGATGGATGTGCACCTCGGCGCCCGGAACGTCAGCCCATTCCGGCCTGAGCTCACCAAGCTTGTAGCGGAATCTCGTCGGCACCCCGCCGCCGACCGCAACCCGCAACTGCTTGCCCTGACTGGCAGTGAAGCTCTCCGCCTGAATCACAAACATGTGCTTCCCTGCCGTCGGGGCCTCCAGTTCCGTCCCCACCGGTTGCCAGTCGGGATCGTCACACAGAACGTAGGCATCGATGTCGAGGCCGCCACCCTTCACGTTCGTCCAGACGAGTGTGTGCTTGCCCTTGCCCAGCCGGATCACGGCGCAACGTCCCCACCGTCTCTTCTTCCAGCTCCCGCTGTCCGGCAGGTCGTCAAGCGGAACGGGCGCACGGCCGTCGACCGTCAACGTTGTCCGCCCGCCCATCCCGGCCGTTTTCCATTCAGTGTTGGCATTCTGGGCCCCGTACAGCATCCAGAACACGTATTCACCATCGGCAACAACGTCGACCTCATACTTCATCCAGTCGCCGCTGTTGTGGATGCAGACCACACGAGTCCCGAAACCGCCCGAGCCCGATGCCGCGTGAAAGAAGCCCTTCCGCAACGGCTCGACGGGGTCCACGTTCGGCGTCCGCGCTCGGGTCAGGCGCTGGTTGTCGGCGAAAAGCTGCCGGAAGTCCCAGGTTCCGGCCCTGACCTCGGGGAGTTCAACCGAATAGATCCCGTTGCCTTCCTTCCGCCAGCCCTGGATTCGGCGTCCGCCCCAGAGCACCGGCTCCTCACCCGGGTATGCCGCGTACCGAATTGGCGCCGTCGCCGTTCCGGAATCGGCGGGGGTGAATACCACCGTCTCCGTGATCGGGTAGACGCCGCCCCGGAACAGCACCGTGATCGGGTGGTTCGGCTGTGCTGCGCGCCGCTCCCGCACCGCGTCCCGCGCCCGGGGCAGGCTGGCAAACGGTCGAGTCAGCGTCCCCTGATTCGCGTCGTTCCCGTCGGGCGCCACGAAGAAGTCAGCTGGCGCGGGCCTCGTGTCCGCCTGTCCGAGCGCTTGGTGCCCTGCGCCCAGAGCCAGTCCTGCCACCAGAATTGGGATGCCAGACCTCGCGCCAGTAACCATTGTCAACTCCTTCCATTGTCGATCGGGGGCCAGTAGATCATCAGATGTGAGATGTCATCGTGTTCACCGATGAGAAGCTCGCCGTCGGCTCCGGTAATGAGCGCATTGGCCCGGTGGACGATCCATGTTTTGGGCATTTTCGCCCGCATGATTCCGCAATCCGTGAACTCCTCACCGTCGTGTTTGACCAGATGCGTCAGCTCCGCGTCAGTTCCCGCCAGCCCCCAGATCACACCGTCATTTCCCAGCGTCAGCGCCCGGATCCGGTTTTCGTTGGAGCACTTGCCGAGATTGGTGATCTTCATTGCTTCGGGGTCGAAACGGAAGAAGTAGCCGCTTTCGGCCGTCCCGCCATAGATCAGTCCGTCGTCCCCATGCACCAACGCCGTGGCCGAGTTCAGATATTCCCGACCGGCGCCGACCGGAATCTTCGCTTCAGTATCGGTGAAGACGCCATCTTCGTGGCAAATCATGAAACCATGGTGCCCCGAGAACCACACTCGGCCTTCGTGCCAGATCAATGCACCGGGAATATTGGGGCGGCGTTGGATGTGCTTCTCGAAAACGTCATGGATCTTCAGATCGCCGCTCTCCGGCTCGTAAGCGAAGAATCTGCCTGCGTCAGTGATGCCGTAGAGTCTGTCGGCGAAGGTCATGGCCGTGATTGTCCCGCCAATGTCACCCAGATCCTCGGTGATCAGCCATTCGTCCGGTGGTGGCCTGCGATAGTGCTGGAACTCGCCGCGGTCCTGGAAATCGCGGCGCAGGAAGCTCTGCTCGTTGGCTACCGCGTCAAAGCGTAACAGACGTTCTGTCCCGAAGTAGACGCGCCCTTCGTCGTCAACCGCCATGCTCTTGCACGGCGTGTCAAAGGTCCCCATCGGGATCAGCTTCTTGGTCTGAGGCAAGAAGACGAAATAGCGTGTATCGGTAGCCCCGAAGACAAAGCCGTGTCTGCCGCAGGCAAGCGCGTTGATGGCGCATTCTCCACGCGGGATCACCGGTTGCCTGCCGCTCATGCCCAGTTCCTGCGCATAGAACGTCCCGTGCGCCGTGAACACCTGGTTCAGTGCTCCCGCAGGAGCATGATACTCATAGTTCGCTGGCGGATTCGGCGTGTCGTCAGACTCATACACTGAAGGTGTTTTCCCAACCCCATCTGGGTTGAAGATGATCAACTGAAGCGGATCGCTCTGCTTGCGCCGCCATGTCCCTAGGTAAACATTGCCCTCCCTATCCGCCCCCATGGATACTGCCGCTGCGTAGGGGAATCCCCTGGTTATCGCCGGGCCGTAGTCCGTCCGCTCTCCGCTTTCGGTATCAATGGCGATCAATCGGGCGAGTCCTTTGCCGCCGCAGTAGTGCGCACTGGTTGCGTAGATGCGGTTGTCCACCCCCACGGTCATCGCCCGCGCTATCGGGATACCTCTGGCGTATTGATCGGGCCTGTCCTCGTCGCCCAGTGTGCCATAGTCACGCACGTCCTCGGTTACCGGGTCAAAGGCGAAGATGCGGAACGAACTCCAACACGCCCCGTAGAGCTTGCGCCTGTCCGGCCCGGCCAGCAGTTGGTAAGCGCCTGTTCCGTCGGTCGTTCCCCAGGGGACCACAGGCACCCGTGCGGAGAGACGCTCGAAACGCTCCTCTGCCGGCCGGTAACGGATGAAGAACCCGTCACTGTCGGTTGTATAGACATTGCCGTCAGCAGCATAGGTGGGCCCCATGTAATCGTGTTGCGAGATCCGCCCCAGATCCTTGACTTCACCAGTCTTCAGTTTCACGACGATGAAGTGGCAGGTAGCGAAACTGGTCATGTATAGCTCGTCCATTTCTGGATTGTACCCGAGCCAACGGCAGCCGCAGCGCGGCGCGATCACTCCCAAATCTTCCGTCGTTCCGCGTTCCTGGTCATGGATGATCAGGTGCGACCCATCGAAAGAACGTTCCGGATCGTTATAGACATTCCAGAAATGGTAGTGATCTTCGCCCTGGGGCGGCGCGGTCATGTGCGTGGTGAGGAAGACCCTCCCGTCATTGGCAGTCTGGATGGCGGTGTGGATTTTCGAGTGGGGATGCCGAAGCGAATCTTCTGGATGCCCGATCACCTTGGCCAGATCTGCCACCGTCTCAAACTCATCGGTTTCCGGGTCGTAGGACACCAACTGCGCCCAGCATCCCGGCATATCCATTTCCACGCTCAACCCAAGCCAGATCTTGCCGCCACTGTCCGCAGCAACCGAGTAGAACACGCTCTGTTCCGGTTTGCCCGGCAGAACCCGGGACACCGCGAGACGTGGGTCCAAGAACTCCCTCATTCTCTCTTCCTCCTTATGTCATTGCGGCTGCCATTCCTGGCCGGAGAGTCCGGCCACCCCGGCCAGGAATGACCATGGCACTTAGCCAGCTCTTGCTGCAATGTGTTCGCCATTGCACGTTCATGCTGAACCTGACACCACTCTCTCACCACATGCGGTTGAGGGTGTCTACCGTCCAGTCGACGAGCTTGTTGCCGCCTCCATGGTCAGCGTTAGTGCTTGCGGGAATAGATCCATAGCCCTTGTGGGCGATGGAGCGTTCACTGGGCAGATAGGTGCCGTTGCAGCCGGCTTTCTGGATCAAGAACGTCTGAGTCGCTTCACAGAGCTCTCGAATGCGAACCGCATAGTCGAGGTAAAGCTCAAAGGGATTGGTGGCGAACGCAACGTCTCCGACCCGCACGGCATGCACCTCGATGGAGAAACTCGGGCTCCGCTTCTGCAGTTCCAGGCGCTTCCGGACCCTCTCCCCTCGTTCCATCAGTCGGTAGGCCTTCGTGACGTCCGTGTACCACCGGGGCTGCTCGCGGATACCCGGGCTATTCTCGATCTCGTCGACCAGCCTCTCGTATTCCTCCTTGGCGGGCCGGGCCTCTGCCAGCGCCTCCTCAACGTCCGCTTCGGTTATCAACCTGCGTGGCAGGTCAAGGTTCTCGGACCTGTGCTCGAACACGGGATCCCAGTCGATCTCCTTCTCAGCATAGGGGACGATGTCGCTGATCGCATCTGCGATCTTCAGAGCGATTTCCCGACGCGGCGCATTCTGGGCCGTGTCTCGACCTTTGAGTCGCCACATTCGCTCCTCGGCACGCTTCCCAATCAGAACATGCGGTGACTGATCTCCGGCGGGAGCACATTGGGGAAGAATGAAGATGTCATTGCCGAAACGCTTTCTCAGCTCCTGCCGCGTATCATGCCAGTAGTCGGCGCTGATCTGGTAGATGTGCTCACTGACTTGCGACGGACACGGGACGTTGACAACGATGCCGGTGAGGGCGCCGGCCCGGTCGTAGGTCATCATGGCATAGACAGAATGGTCTTCGTATCCCTCCACGTGCGCAAACTCGGGAACGTCAGCCTTCCCGTACATCTTGGTGGTGCCGTCGCTGTAGGTCAGACGTCGGTTACGGCCTACAACCGCGTGTCCCAGCCCGTAGGCAATGCCGGAAGGCGTGCGGTTCTCCCAGGCTTCCCGGATTGCTTCGGCAATGCGGTCGGCGGCGAACTCCAGGTAGTCTCCGGGGAGCATGGTTCCCAGGTCGATGGGCGGCCACATCCCGTACTTGTGTGCGTCTGCCGGATTGCTGCGCGGGGATGGCAAACTCGCCCTGTATTCCCGGCTGCAGGGCTCCATGCCGTAGGGCACCAGTCGGGGATCGGGGGCCGAGTGCGTGTGAGTTGCGCCGATGAAAATCGCGCTTGGGCGGAGTTCTTCGAGAGTGAACTCGATTCGCGTGCGAACGGCGTCCCGAAGCTCGTTGGGAATACTCGCCAAGTCACACGTGACCATGACTGCCTGTCCCTGTGTCCCCCCGTCGCGCGCTGACTCGATCGCAAGTGCAGTGGCGGTGATGGGGTCCATGACGCCTTCGGAAACCCTGGCGTGGAACTGTCCCGCCAGCACCACGTTCTGATCCGGGGTTATGCTCGTCTCCGCCCACCCCGTCTTCAGACCCCCGCTTTCCTGGAAGCTCTCTGCGTGCGACATGGTATCAATCTCTCCTAACGAACACTCAGGTCCCTGAATCTCAGTACCTGCCTGACGCGTTCCATCTCGGTCAGGTGCAGCGCCTGCGGAGGCAGGGCAACCGCTATGCCTGTGACCTTTATCGGGTAAGAGACTCCCCTTTCTGGATCGGAAGTGTTCCAGAGATTGGGGACGGACCCGGTGGACAAGTCGGGAATCGGTGACTTGCCCGTGATCGGGAAGCTCAGAAAATGCCAGCCGTCGAAATTGACCGAGACACGCCCGTCATAGTCATGGACGTCAGCGTTGTGCACCCGGGTGCCGCAGGACACTCGTCTGACCCCGGCAGCATCCTCGATTTCCCAGAACACTTGGCCCCAGCCGGAATTGCCTTTCACCCAGAGTCCCACCGTTGCGGGTTCACCGGGCAACGTGACCGGTTCTTTCAGCCGCAATACGGTGTATTCGTTCATTAGGGCCGGCAGTTTCTCGTTGGCCCTAAGTTCCAGTTCCAGGCAGTCGGCCTTCTCATCATCCTGGGCGCCTCGCAAGACATAATCACCCAACGTTCGATGCGGGATGAGCCCATCGGCGCCTTCCAGCAACGGATCGACGCCGGCTTGCAGTGTCCATTGCGTGAGGTCGTCCATGGCATTGACAACTCGGAACTCATCAGGCGGCAGGGGGAAAAGGTCATCCGGCGGGTAGGAGCGTTTGCCCCTCACGACGTTCTGTATTGCCACCGGGCTGGTTACATACTGCGGCGCGGTGCCGGCGTTCACCGTCAGCCCTCTCCGGCCGGCAGTGCGCTGCCCGGATCGACCATACATGTCGATGACCTCAACGCCCGTGCCATCGGGAAGCTCCAGCGTCAACTCGCAGTCGCCGCGGCTGGTCCAAATCGCGTAGACCATCTGCGTGTCCGGACGCTCGAATTCCAGCGCGTAGACACTGAGAGAACCGGTCGAGAGCTTCCGTTTGTACTGTGCCCGGTCCAATGCCCGGGTCAGCACGCTCACGGCCACATAGGCCTTTTTCGGGTGGAGCAGCGGATAGCGTCGACACAATCCGCTCCCGCCCCAGAACGAGTTCTGATACTTGTTGCCGGCGTCATAGAGCAAGGCGGTGGATATGTACGGCGCCCGGTAGGCAAGGGCGAGCAGCGTGTCGCGCACGTACCACTTGGCCTGAACATCCTGCCCGATCAGGCGCTCGAGCCGGTAGTTGTACTCGTAACCCGACGAGACCTGCCAGCGGTAACCGTACACACGGGCAATCTCACGCAGTAGCCAGAAACACTGAGCTCCGGCAACACAGAGCTTCTCCGGCAGCACGGTTCGGTTGACGGTCTCGATGCCGACATAGTCTGCGTACGTTTCAGAGAATTTCCGGCGCAGCCCTTCCGCAATGAGCTCCGAACTGCCCAGGGAATTGCCGATGATGATCTTGAGGTCAGGGAAATGCTGGCGGATCAGCTTCGCGGCCGCCGTAGCGTACTCCCAACGGCTGTCGGCGCTCTCAATGCCTCGTTGGGCACCGAGTTCTTCGGTCTGTTTCTGGCCCACCAGTTCGGGGGCCTGGCTGTAGCCCCATGGGGAATGCTCGTGGAAGACCAAGACGTATTTGGCATGCGGGAACCTCTCCAGGTGATCGCGGATGGATGCAACGATTTCCTCATCCGGAGTGCCTTTCTGCTTCCTGCTGACCACGCAACTCAGCACGGCATCGGTCAACATCCACGGGGCCAGCAGTTTCTCGCTCAGCCTGCGCTTGTCTACGTGGTGGTTGATGTGGGTTCGCCGGAAACCGAGTTTGCGCAGTAATGCGCCGGCGATCTTCTCGTCCGACGTGCCGTAGTGATGCGCGCCGAACCACCAACTGGCATAGGGGGACTCGAACCCGGCCTGGCGCGTGTCGGGGGCGAGCAGCGCGAACGCTGCCGGATACTCCACCAGCCGTCGTTCCCCCTCCTGCAGCGACACCCGGATGCCGTACCAGCCCAATTGCGGCTGTCGCAGCGGGATCACGATCTGTTGTTCTCCGGCATCAACCCGCAACGCCAACAGTTTCCTGCCGCTGTCGACCTGCTGACCATCACTGTCCCGGATATCCCACTGCAGGACGTATTCGCCGTCTCGTGCGGGACGCAACGCGACCGGTATCTCCGGCGTTTCGTCGTTGTGGAAGATGTTGCCCGGCTGGCTTTGCCGTACCTCAAGTTCTACCGGCGTTTCCTCGAGGGTCACCCCCAGCACCTTCACGGCGCTGACGGTCCCGTCCGGCTTCCAGCGATGATCGTGGAACGGGTGCGCTGATGCTGTCAGTTTCCCCAGCAGCTCAAAGTCGAGGTAGGGGCCGATCTTCAGCGTTCCCCGAACCGGCTCTTCCTGCCACAGCAAATCTTGAATCTCACCCACCGGCAGAGCGACTTCTGCCAGCCACAGCGGTACGGTCTTGCCGTCAACGGTTGCAGTCCCTGCCCGGACGACACCGGTTGCCGGCGCCTCGCCAGAGCGCGGCAGCGTGACGCTGACATCGGCGATCGCGTCACGACCGCGGCCCGACCACCCCCCGCGATCGACAAAACGGGTGAGACGGGCGGTGAGTACAGGTTCCTTCCGCGGGTCGTCGTCCACAACGCACAGCACCCAGGCCCGCACATACTGCGCCGCGGGAACGGAGATCAACGCAGAATCCCGGAGACCGTCAAACGCGCTTCTGGCCAGAACGCCGCTGCCGTCAAGTTCGCGGTAGGTGTCACCCACGTCAATCCACGTCGAGGATGGCTGGACAAATGGCACGCTCCGGTCCCCAATGCGCGTTATTCCGCCTCCGTCAGGAACGCCGGCGGTCATCTTGACAGTCGCATTTTCAGGCAGAGAAGCGGCGGCAGGCAATCGGGATATGTCGAGAGGCAGGTAGCGCGGGGCGTGCCGGGGCGGCGCGAATCGCGTCTCCCCGACCGCGGATCCGGCAGGGACCTCGAAAGCGATTTGCTGTAAGCGCGCGGGGTGCAGAATCCTGCCGGCGTAGCGCCCGTCCATCCAGAGTTGCACCTCCCCGGGAGCCATGCGGAACGTGACCGGGAATCGATGGGCCGTAGCCGGGGGCAGTTCGTCCCACTTGGCCAGGTATCGCTCCCGCACCTTCTTTCCATACCGAGCGAGGTTGGGGCGAACATAGTAACGCACCCGGCCGAGGGACAACTCCAGCCCGGCGTCCTTGAGTTTCTGTTCACCCTCAGCGTAGTCAAACGGGGTAATCGCGAGCTGTTGTCCGGAACCGTCGTGCCAGTTGAGCATGACACGGAGTCCCTTCGGGCCGCAGCGCAGTGTTGTCGTCGCGTTGGCGGCCGTATCGGGAACTGCCGTCCTGATCTCGAACGTGCGCACCGCGGTCTTCATCCCGCTCTTCTCTCTCACGTCCGGTTCATCGAATGCCTTCAGCGCGATGGACCGGATCTGCGTGACCGCCTCCTTGCCCTTGCCCCCGCGGTTCGGCAGAACGACGACTCTGAGCCGCTCGATTCCGCGGCGTATGTTGTCCCCCCGGACCAGCCGTCCTTCGAGCGCCGTCCATTCCGACGGCACAGCGCCAATCCACACGTAGGGATACGTCCCGCCTTGGGAAACGTGTTGCCGCACGCCGGACCCGGTCGGGTACGCCGCCGCCAAGGGGGCGTTCAACGTAACGGCATGGCCTGCGCCGGTCGCGGCGATGCCGGCAACCCCGCGAACCAGGTTGAAGTTCGGGATGTCCCCCAGGTCCGCCCTGGCGTTGAACGCGACCGTACTGGACTTGGATGCCTGCCATCGTGACGCGTCCCTGACCTTGATGACCGTGTCGCCTTTGGCTGCGTCCGCGGCCAGCTCGGTCAGGGATCCCGGCACCGTAAAATCGCCGGCATCGCTCGGGATGATGCGCTTCTTCCCGTCTTCCGCCACGAGTCCCAGCAGGCAGCGTGAGGGCTCGCCGCTGCGCGTTCGCGCGGTCACGACCAAGGCGTAGTATTTCGCGGGGTCGACGGGATGACGCCGCCGCGTGAAGACCGCGGGAGTGTCCTTGGTCTCGAAGACGCGCTCGCCGTCCTCGGTCTCGACGATCGGGAGTCCCAGCACCTTGGCGTCGGGGCTGGCGGCCGTGATCATCTCCAGCACGGTGCCGTTCTGTCCCAGCGCTGTCAGGGCCGAAATCAGGACTAGCGCCGACAACGGCTGGATCATGCGCTTTCCCACCGGGTTCTGTTGCCACTTCATTGCAGTCGTTCCCTTTTTCGAGAAGGCAGCTGGCCGCCGGCCAGAACGTGAAGAACAGCGCGCTGTCCCCATTCGTTTCGGTCCGGATGACCACGGGATCATCTGTCCTCAAAACGACTGTGCTGATCGTTTATGTCCCACGTTTGCTTCCAAGCGCTCCCAGGAGCACATGCATCCCAGCATAGGGGAGTACCTTCATAAAACAAATTGACTCTGCTTATGGATCTGATAAGGTCATCTTTATGACTACCACTCAGTTATCCTGCTTCAAGTGCCTCGTCGAGGAGGGGAGTGTCACCAAGGCTGCCCAGCGACTCTGTGTGACCCAACCTGCAGTCAGTCAACAGCTGAGGCTCCTTACTGAGAGTCTGGGATGTCGGCTGTATCACCGTCGCGGACAGCGCATTGAGCTGACTGCGGACGGAGAGTTTGTGTATGGGAAGGCCAAGGGCATCCTCTCCGAGCTCGAAGGACTGCCGCAGGAACTCAGGTCCCGCGGCAGGAGGGTCATCGGCAAGGTGCGGATCGGGAGCGGCCAGGTTGCCGCCAAGACCGTGGTGGGGGACACGATCCACGACATGTCGGAGCGCTATCGCGATGTGTCGTTCTCGCTGTTCGAGACGAATTCCAGCAAGCTGCCGGAGCTATTGCTCAAGTCCCAAATCGACCTGGGCGTCGGCATTCTCCCTCACAGTCGGGACGGCATCCGCTTCGAGCAACTGCTGAAGGGACGTCTCCTGCTGATCTGTTCGCAAAAGAGTCCTCTGAGCTCCAGGGAGATCATATCGCGGCGCGAACTCCGCAAGCTCAACCTGATTCGACACAGCAAGGAGACCACAGCTCGCGCGATTGCCTTCGAGTTGTACGGCGAGGGCGGTTCGGAAGCCAATTTCCGGCTCGAAGCCATGAACGCGGAAACCATCATCGCTTACGTTCGCCGGAATATGGGAGAGGCGTTGGCAACCAGTCACACGATCGACTGGCTGAAACCGCATGGCATCGCGACAGTCGAGTTGGAAGACACGGTCCAGATCCCCTGGGGAGTCATGAGCGACGCATCACGTCCCATGTCCAAAGCGGCCAAGGCCTTCGTGGACAGACTGACGGCTCAGTTCTCGTAAGCGTTGAGCTGTCTGTCCAACCCGGTTCTTCCGTATGAGTTGGCAGGGGCCAGACTACTCCTTCGTCACCTGGAGCGGGATCTGGACATTGAAGGAGTGTCGGACACCGGCTTCGTCGATCGCGTCGGCCGCACACAGCAGCGCAATGGGGGCGCCATCCTCGATGTAGGCCTGGGGTCGCTCGAGATGGGGGAACTGCTGCGTCTCGCCATCCTCCCACTCGATGCTGCGATCTGAGACATGTTCATGCTTGGCGGGGCGCCAGTCGAATCCGTCTTCGGACTCGTACTGAACCAGCGAAAACACCCGGGCACCCTCTCCTGGGTGCCTGATTCGTTTGACGACCGCGCGGTACTTGCCTGACTGGTACCAGATGTAGGGGTCTTCGGCGGGAAAGCGATCCCCTTCGATGGTGAAGATAGGGATACCCCCCTTCACAAACGGGCCGATCGGGGAATCGGCCGTAGCAACACAATGGACAACCGGGCCGCCGAAGGGCAGGTCGTACTCCTGGCCCACGCCTTTGTACACCATCAGGTAGCCACCATCCGGGCGTTGGCAGACCGCCGGATTCGAGGTCATAAGCGAGTCCGGCGCGTCGGGGTCGGGGCTTACGTCGAGTACGGGCTCGTCGAACCGCTCCCACGGGCCGCCCGGGCTGTCCGCGACGGCCACGCCGATCCGCTGATTGTTGCGGTGCAGCCAGTTGAGCCCGTGTTTGCCTGGTTCCCCGACGACCTTGCCATCGCCAGTGTTGCCCATGTAGTACAGGTAGTACCGATCGCCGAACCGGTGGACGTTCGGATTGTGCGTGCACAGCCCATCCCAGTGCGCGACGCCGCGCGGAGGCAAGGCCACATCTCGGAAAGTGAATGGCCCAAATGGCGACTCCGACACCGCATGCGCGATTTCTGAGTGAGTCACCCAAACCCAACCCAAGCGCTTGGGCCAGCGGGAGTACAACATGTGGTACAGACCATCGTCGCCTCTGACCAGCGACCCGCCCCAGATACTCATCTCTTCGCTGGCGAACACCGAATGCCTCGCGACTCTCCCGAACGTGATCTTCAGATCGGACATCACAGGTCCCTTTGGTTGATTGCTTCGTCTTACCGGGTCGCGTTGCGTCCGCATCCCCAGGTCAGTCTATGCGCCCGGAGAACGCGGCTCGGAACAGGCCTTGATAGCCTGCCGGAATGAGGAGGGTTTCCTCTCCGATGGAGGCACAGTCAGGGCTGCCACTGAGGCGGAACCGGCAGAGGAGCTTGGGTTTGGAGAGGCAGGAGATGTCAACAAGCGTGACATCCCCGCCGATCCGGTTGCACACGGCGAGAAGACCACCGTGACAAGTGGGTTTGCCGTAGAAGTCCGGTCCACCCTCGATCCTGTGTACGGGAAGGGCCTCATAGTCCCCGCCAAACCCGGGAAGGTAGAATGAATACCCCCCGTTCCGGGTCAGCAACGCGTAGGAACCGCATGGGCAGTACCCGCCCGTCTCCATGTCTGGTAGCACGCCTGTCACATCGGGGAGCGGCTCCGGATCGTCGCCAACCAGGTCGAGCATGAAGGTCCGGCCGGCGCACCATGTTCCGCAGATGAATCGGCCGTCAATGAACCCGTTGCAGAGCTGCCGATAGTAGATGAGTCCTCCCGTGCCTCGCTCCGTGCGCATCAACTCGGGTGGGGCAGTGCTGTCCAACCTCAGGGCCTCGTACGCGGAGCCTCCTGCCTGGATGACGGCAACACGTCCATCCGCTGAAACGCGCACCTGCCGCACAGGAGACTGACATACGTAGGTGTGCACCCGCTCGAGGCCGGAGCCATCGATCTGGTAGCACGCCAATCCACCGGAGCTCTCCGCCACATACAGACGTCCGCCGTTGATCTGGAGATCCATTGCGAACCCCGCGCTGGCACAGGTATTCAGCAGTCGGAGATCCTGATCCAGGACATGGACCCCAGCCGAGCCGCACGCGGCATAGACCAGGCCTCCATACTCCGCGGCGGCGTAGACCTGTCCGAATGGGCGATAGTGTGCGACTCGCTCCGCAATCGGGGACAGAGCTTGCTGCAAAAAAGGCAGGTCGGGTTCGTGAAAGTCGCCGACCGCACACAGCGGCGATGTGGCGACGGTTTCGCTGGCAGCAAACCTAACGAGCGAGGGCTTCTGCCGGGAGGTCCCAGCAGCCATATCAGAGGGTGTAACTTGGCTGGGTTCTGGAGAGCGGTCGTCCTCGACCGTATGGCGTGCGTGCAGCCACGGCGGGGGACCGCCGCTCTCCAAGGAAGAGCCCGTGTTGACGAAGGCCAAGCTACACACGAGTTCGGCGTCGCGGAATACGTGGAGATCGGAGAACAGAGCCGCGACGTACAGGCACCCGTCGTCGATGGCAAGGCCGCACACCGGGCTGTAGAGCTTCTCCTTGGGATCGAACGGGAGAATCGGCTGCCGTCGTCCGTGAGGCGATTCGGTCTTGAGCTCACGGTATCCCGGATCGCCGGGATAGAGCGGGATCCGGATCTGGCCCAGCTCCCCGGGAGCCGCCGGATTGGAGACGTCTAGAACGAAGATCCCGTTATAGGTGTGGCAGAGGTAGGCATGCGGATAGGCCAGCTCAACGCGCCACGTGTCCGGCCAGCCGTAGTAGAACCTCCAGTCGAACTGGACTCTGGAGAGCTGACGAGGCCGAGCCGGCTCGGACACGTCGAAAATGTCCATGCCATTGCCTGCTCCGTATCGCGGATCCTCAACGCCCAGTGAAGCCCCCCGGCGATGGTGTCCGGTCGCGGCGTACAGGATGCCATTGTGCACACGGACCCCGTCTCCTCGTCCGCCCAGGGGAACAGTGGCAACCTGTCTCGGAGCAGCCGGATTGCGGACATCGCAGATGGCCACCCGGCGCTCCTCCCAGGCACCCACGTAGAGAAAGCCATCGCTGACTTCGCACGACTGGGCCTCACCCACACGCATGATCGACATGTGCCGCGGAAGCGCCGGGTCGGAAACGTCCACGATCTCAACCCCGAACCACCTGCAGGCAACGAACGCGACCCCGTCACAGATGTCAATCCCTGTCGCGAACTCGATCGTGTCATGGTGAGCGATGAGTCGCGGCTGCTCGGGATCGGAGACATCAACGATGAACAGTCCGTCTTCCCGAGCCGTAATGAATGCCGTCGTCCCCCGTACGACGATCTGACGGAGATTCCCCAGGTTTGCCAGGGCGCCAAGCGGCCTGGGAGCGTCTGAATCGGCAAGGTCCAGTACGACCATGCTGCGGTTCTGCAGCGCATACAGGCATTGCCCTCGGCGAGCCACATCAATGCATCCGCCGACGCCTGCGCCGCTCGTCGGCACGCGCTCGTTCCCAAACGCGATGTGAACCGTTGTACCCACGTATTCCTCGTCTTCTTTGCTACCGCGACTCGATGTCGTACCAAAGGGTGACTTGCGGCGTTCTTTCGCTCGCGGTCGTACACTGCCAGCCAATGTCATTGACATCAAGCGGCCTCGGCCTCGTTGCCCACCAACGTCGCTGCATGGGGACGCGGTGCTATATTCGAGACTCAATCGTCCGGCCGGTCCGAGACGTGATGCGCACCACAGGATCTTCGGGAGCCGTTCTGAGACAGGAAAAAGGGATGAACATCAAGAACATGAGGATGACCAATTGGTCGTTCAAGCTGTGCGAGGACAACCTCAGAGATATGGCGGCGCCGTGCATGGATCCGGTGTGGATCGGGGCGGTATCCGATGACGTCATGCGCAAAGACGTTCGGGCCTTGAGACGTGCCGGCTTCAACACGTTGATCGTCGAAGGTCTGAGACGGCTTGTGCTCTACGAACACAACCATGTGAGTGCTGAGGTCCGCGCTGCCATCGCCCGGGCTGTTGGCATTGCCCACGCCGAGGGAATGGACGTGTTCTATCATTCCACCTGTTCGTTCGCCAACCCTTCACTTGGCATCTTCACCGAACACGAAAAGACGATGCTCTCGATCGATGGAGAGACGGGCGAATACGCTTTCGTGGACAATTGGAACGGCTGGTATCTGTGGTGCATGAACAATCCGGATTTCCAGAGCGAATACTACCGGTTGGCCAAACTCATGGTCGCAGAGACCCAGGTGGATGGCATGATGACCGACGAGGTTTACTTCCGCACCGGGTGGCATGATTGCGTCTGTCCGCATTGCCTCAAGACGTTCGGCAAAGCTGCGCCGGAACCCGACTTCTCCGACCCTGATTGGCGCGAATGGCTTCGTTTCAGATTGCAGTCGACGGGTGATTTCTACGAGGGTTTGCGGAAAGCAATTGGCGACATTCCGCTTCTGGGATGCAAGAATGACGAACCGAATCCGTCCCACAGCCAGCTTTACGGAGAGAATAACGATGAACGCATGCGCGGGACCAGTATCCTCTTCACTGAAGTGTGCACGCGCAGCGGCAAGAAAGAGTGGCGCAGTACCGCCACAAATTGCGCCGCGTACCAGGGGGTAGGCGTGCATTACGACGTCCCGGTTCTCGGTCTGTCAATCAGTGACACCAAACACATTGAGTTCGCGTGGGCGCTCCGCATGGCACACGGCATACGCCCCTGGGGAGTGGGGAGTGCTCTCATGGAACGGTCGCTCTCCCCGGAAGACAATCTGACTGACAACCCGGAAGACGTGGCCGAATATGCCCGACTTTTCCGGTGGGAGGACCAATGCAGCGGTCTGCTCAGCAAGGCAGGAAGACCGGTTGCAGACGTCGCCCTCCTGTTGTCTTCGGCAACGCGCGACCAGTATGACTGCCGCGATCACAGTTTCTATCGGGAGTTTCACGGCTGGTCCAATGCTCTCACTGACGCCCACATTCAGTTCAGTGTTGTGCATGAGGACGACCTGGACAGACTCGACGACGAGTTCACGGTCCTGATACTGCCGCACGCCGTGTGCTTACGTGATTTCAGCTTCAACGGGAGGATCATTGCCACTGGGAATTCAGGGACGTACTGCCCAACCGGTGAGAAGAGAGCGGTGCCGTTGTTTGAGGAAACGTCGCCTTTGGGTGAATTCGACGTTGCCGGTTTGCCGACGCCGGTCACGGTCCTTGAAGCCCCCGCGAATTTCTTGGTGCGCGCTGTCCATACTGACAGCGGATGCCTGGTTCATCTGCTTAACTGCGGGGACAAACGCGGGAGCGACATTGCCATCTCCATTCCCGGAATGATCAGAGCCAAGCTCCTTTCACCGGACATGAAGGAAGCATTGACGCTGTCGATCCTTGGTGACACGGTTCGCTTCCCGGCTGCAAGTTTTGCGACGTATGCTGTCTTACATTGTTCCCCGCTAGCAGAACGCGTAGAGAGCTAGGAGCAGCTATGAAATCTCGAACGCCCCGTCAGCATTTCAGCAGTGATCTCGTCGCTCAGGAACAGGAACTGCGGGACGATGTCCTGCTCAAGCGTTTTGCCGAGTCCCGCACGGCCAAGGCGGGTGATCCGTATCGCCCGTTCTATCACTTCAGTCCCCCGGAAAACGGGCTGAATGACCCGAACGGTCTGTGTTTCTGGCAGGGCAATTGGCATCTCTTCTACCAAGGCCATCCCAACGAAGGCCGGATTCACTGGGGGCACGCCGTCAGCAAGGACCTCATTCACTGGCGGGACTTGCCGTATGCCATCTATCCCGATACCGAGCAGAACTGCTTCTCCGGTGGGTGCTTTGTCGACGGGGACCGGGTCATTGCCGCCTACTACGGTCACCACGGGCAGGCCGGACTGATGGTGGCCGTGTCCGACGATCCGCTCTTGCTCAATTGGGACGTGCTCACGGGGAAAGCCGTTATCCCCAATGTGGACTACGACGAGTACGGCTCGCCCCACCAGATCTACGATCCCTGTATCTGGAAGGACGGCGACTTCTACTACGTGCTCTGCGGTGGGTGGACCGACGGCATCAGTCCCTTGGCCGAGCCCCACGCGAACAACAAGGCCGGCTGTGAGAACGCGACCCCGTGCCGAATGGCCGATCACTTGTACCGTTCACCCGATCTGGAGAACTGGGTCTACATGGGCGAGTTCATGGAGAACGACATCTTCGGATTCTCCGGCGACGACGGCTCCTGCCCCTACTTCTGGCCGATTGGTGACAAGCACATCCTGCTCACCTTCAGCCACGTACACAGTGCGATGTACGTAGTCGGTGAGTACGACCGACGACGCCAGAGATTCGTTGCGAGCGGAGGCGGCTACCTCAATACAGGCCGCCAGGGCAACGGGAGTATCCACGCACCGTCCGCATTCCCCGACGGCGAAGGTGGACTCAACTGCATCTACAACGTCAGCGAGGGACGCCCCCAGGCCGGGTGGGCCCAGATTATGTCCCTGCCGCGGAAGTACACCCTCGGCGACGACGGACGCCTGCTCATGGCGCCTGCCGGTGATGTCGAGTCCCTGCGTGAAGGCGCCATCGAACTGAGTGACATCGAGTTGCCGGCCAACCGTGAGATCGTGGTCGACGAGGTGCGCGGGAACGCCATGGAGATCA
Organism: Lentisphaerota bacterium; assembly: GCA_018676675.1. Lineage (GTDB taxonomy): Bacteria > Verrucomicrobiota > Lentisphaeria > Oligosphaerales > JABHEG01 > JABHEG01. The sequence continues at coordinate 50,480 of JABHEG010000079.1, read as the reverse complement.
TCGCCGTCATTGATCCCATGGAAGCTCGTTTCATCACGCTCAACGTGTTACGCGCCCCGGACAAGTCGGAGTACACGGCAATCAACTTCCATCGAGAGGCGGGGAAGGACTTCGGCAACCGAAGCTGGAGTGTCCGCGACAGCATCGTCACCATCGATCCGAGCTTCTCCAGCACGAGTGGAGAGGGAGAGATCAACGAGCCGCAGAGCTGTTCATATCTGCGCAAAGCGGGGGAACCGCTGGAGTTGCGCATCTTCGTGGACCGCTGCATCGTGGAGGTCTTCGTGAACGGGCAGAGCGCCTGTCTGACGCGGGTCTATCCGGAGGGCTCCGACAGCCTCGGTTTCTCCATCCAGTCGCGCGGTCGCCCCGCTCTCTGTCAGACGCTCCGGGCCTGGACCATGAGACGGATCTTCCAGTAGGCCTCAGGTCCAAGGGAGTCTCGATCCGCCGATTGGCCATGCCTCCACGGGGAAAGGCATCGTCACTTCTTCTTGTAGACTGTGGGTGCTAAGCAAGCACTGTGATGTCGTGTTCCAGGAATCTGCGATCCCCGGTGACAACGGGGCAGTTCTCGACGACAGGACCTTTGAACTGTGAACGCACTAACCGTGAACCCCGCTGCGAGACCTCCTTCGCGGCGGCTCCAGTGAGTAGGGCAAGAAGGCGTGCTCACAGGGGGAGCCGTACGCGGCCCACATGCGGCCTTGACCGACCTCAGCGACGAACGACAGAAGCGTCATGGTCGTCTCGGTATGGTGGCAGACGCCGGTGCACTGCCCGGGAAAATGGTACCGTTGTGCCATCGTGATGACATCCCGTTCGACTCGCCCGCGATGGTCGAGGAGTAACGTCTGAGCAGCGTGAGCGCGCGGATCACGCCTTTCACGCTCCGCTTGGGGTAAGCCGCTGAACCGGGGGCTGTGGTACGAATTCGCGTGCGTCACAAAGCTCTCTTCCCTCGGCAGCACGGCCTGGGCCGTCGGCGTGGTCTCGACGCAGCAGATATCGCCGGTTGCGTCGCCCAGCGTGTAGTTCAGACACCCCATGCGCCGGGTCCGCTCCAGCAGTTCCAGCGCAGCAGCCGTACTCTCTTGTTCGAGCAGCATACGCGACAGGAAGCAGTAGGGCACGCCAGGCCCGGCCCACGCAGGACCATCGGCACCGGGCGGAGTCGGACCCGATCGATACGGCAATTGGTTTGCGGAGATCGCGATGCTCTCCGACAGACCCGGCCTCCCAACACTTCCTGCTAGTGCAAAGGCAAGAAATGCCGGCCCATCGTCGGGCCGACCTTTGAGCAAGACCATGTAGGGCTGCAGCAACCGATGCCAGTCCATGTTCCAGGCCACCAGCGTCGCCGTGTTCGTGCATGCCGCCAGGGTGGTGCACTCGTCAGCTTCGGCTATCGACACGGCGGAACGCTGCTCCTGACAACCACGCCACTGCCCCATCTCGGCCGAGCAATTCATGCGGAACGCGTCCTCGAAGCTCAGATCGGCACCGGAGGCAATGCCCTCGACTTCTTCGATCAACGCCGGCGCCGCGGCACGCACAAACGGCACCGCGTCGACCATGGCGCCCCGAGCCGCTCGGTGACGGGTCGCGTCCGGAACAAAGATCCCGTCGAATTGAGCGGACAGGTCACGGATGAGTCCACGGCACTGCTGTCCGTACTGCTGCCCCATCTCGAAATGACTGCCCTGCATCTCGACGACCGGAAACCGCTTCTCCTGCATCATTGTCACATCCTCGCACGTGAACTCCGTATGGCTGCCAGCTCCCACGTCCAACATATCCCCCTCGGGCACCTACAACCACATCCGGTGCCAGGCAAGCAAACGGAACACTTGCTGGACTAGTACCAAGCTGCGTAAGTCAGTGTACGCCCTGACGAGGACGGCTCCGGGATGAGAGGAGCCCCGCCGGGCAAGAGGCGATGCCGTAGCATCGTCGTTTCCCGGCGAGGCGGCAACACAAGCGCGCAGCGGCAGTCACACAGCACACACACCGGTGCCCACTCCTGAGCCCTCAACGGCGCTGGCGTCCTGCTTCCCCGGCTCTAGATTAGCGCCCAGAATGGGTATCACGCTACCTGATTGATGAGCCACTGGAGAAACACAATGCCGGAACCGCGCATTCCCGTGATATTCGACACTGACATTGGTGGGGACATTGACGATACATGGGCATTGGCCATGCTCCTCAAATCACCTGAATTGGATGTCAAACTCGTGGTGTCCGACACCGGGGACACGGACTACCGAGCCCGCATTCTGGCCCGATTCCTGGACGTAACCGGACGGACAGACATCCCCGTCGGGGTCGGATTGCCCCTGGGCATGCCTCCCGAACGTATGCGGCAGGCGAAATGGGTTGAGGGCTACACACTCGATGCGTATCCGGGAACGGTCTTCCGCGATGGTGTACAGGCGATCATCGACACGATCATGGAGGCCCCCGAGCCGATCACACTGATCTGTATCGGCCCCGTCCCCAACATCCGGGCTGCTCTCGAGCGTGAACCTGCCATTGCCGCAAAAGCGAACTTCGTGGGAATGCACGGCTCCTTCCGTGTACATCACACGACCAACCATCATCTCGATATGGCTGACGGTCAGATTCCGGAATGGAACGTGCGCTGTAATGTCCCGGCCGCTCAGGCTGTGTTCCGGGCCGACTGGCGAAGCGCAGTGATTACCCCGCTCGACAGCTGCGGAATGATCGTTCTCGATGGTGAGAGATATCAACAGCTGCGTCGGAGCGAAGACACCGTCGTGCGGGCCGTCATGGAGAACTACGATGTCTGGTCGCCCTGGAATGAAACAAACGATCCGGACACGCACTCGTCGGTTCTGTTCGATACGGTAGCCGTCTACCTTGCGTTCACGAGGAAGGGCCTGATGATGGAGACGCATCCGGTGTCCGTCGATGACGAGGGCTACACCCAAATCGATGAGGCCGGATGTCCGATTGAAATCGGGATGGGATGGGACGATCTCGCGGGGTATCTGGACTTCCTCGTTCAACGACTGCTTGAGCCGGCCGTTGCGGGGGAGTAGCGCTCAGGCTGATGATGGCGGCGATGCCCCGGGATCACATGCGAATTGGACTGACGCTGGTCTTCCTACACACGTAGAGGGCCTGATTCCACGTTCAGGAAACTCGGGAGACAAGGTAATGTCGCACGCTTCACAGACCGACAGCCCGACGAACATACTGGTGTTCTTCTGTGACCAGTTGCGGATTGACCTGCTGGCGTGCTACGGGGGACGGACCGTGCGGACGCCCAACATCGACGCCCTGGCGGCAGAGGCGTGCGTCTTCGAACGAGCCTACACTCCCTGCGCGTTGTGTTCGCCTGCTCGTGCCAGCCTCATGACAGGCGTGTATCCGCATCGCCATCACATGTTCAACAACTCGTCGCCAGGCTACTCCTATTGCGAGCATCTGCGTCCGGACATGGCAATGTTTCCCGACTGGGCAGCCGCCGAGACGGAGTACGAGACCGCTTACTTCGGCAAGTGGCACATCGGCCCGGCGGCAGATCTGTTCGCCTCCCGCTTCGACCACACGCATCCGCGCCCCGGACAAAGCGATCTGCCTTTCCTCGCCAGCTCGCACTGGCATCCGACCACCAATCTGGCCCCGCTCGTTGATGCATACGGGGGCGGCCGGGGAGGCACGATTGCCTTGCCAATGGAACGGTTCCCCGACGTGGCGGCTGCTAACTTCACACGGCAGTTCCTGCGTGCACGGGAGAGCAAGAACCAGCCATTCTGTGCTTTCTGCGCGTTCCCCGGCCCTCACAGTCCCTGGCTGGTTCCTGAGTCATTTGGTATTCGACACGACCCGTCGGAAATCGATCTCTGGCCAAACCGTTGTGACGAGTTCGCGGGGAAGCCCCTGAACCAGGTGAAGCTGCACCGGCTGGGACAACGCGGCCGGCTGAAGAGCTGGAGCGACGAGGAGACACGCGAGTTGCTGGCCTGTCTGTTCTCCTACATGGAGCTGATCGACGAGCAGGTCGGTGCTGTCATCGCGGAACTGAAGCGCACAGGTCAATACGAGAACACCATGATTGTCTTCACGGCAGATCACGGCGACATGGCCGGCTCGCACGGATTCAATAGCAAGGGCGCGTACATGTATGACGAGATCTACCGAATTCCTCTGCTGATCAAGCCCCCGGGGCCGGCTCAGGGACGACGCGTGCCGGAGTTGGTGCATCTGATGGATGTGACCGCCACTCTCATGCACGCCATGACCGGAGAGCAACCGGAGAGCATGGGACAGCACGAGCTCCACGGTGAATCGCTGCTGCCACTGACGGCAGGCGAGACCACATGGTCCCGCAAGGTCCACTACGGTGAGTACCACGGGGATTGGTATGGGCACTACTCCGCCCGCATGGTCACTGACGGGACATGGAAGCTCGTGTGGAACCTGTCCGATCTCTGTGAGCTGTATGATCTGGAGAACGATCCCCAGGAATTGGTCAACTGCTTCTACGATCCCGCGTGCAATGAGATCAGAGATCACTACTTCCAGCTACTGACGCAGGAGGCAGAACGGACTGGGGACAGACACGTGGCCTTGCGGGACCCGGCCGTCGAGAACGAATCCGTCTTGCCGACGTGACCAGCCTGCGTCCGTTCTTCTGGCGCGCACACCGAAGGCCGTAACTTAGCCCCGCAGTGAATCCATCGGAGCGTGGCAGCTCCTCCCACGTTGAAGACAGCCTCGTCAAAAACAGCCTGACCAATGTGGGAGCGGGTGCCATCCCGCGATTGTCTCTGTGCTCAGTTCGCGCTTGACAGGGGCTGTAACTCGGCCTAGCGGTGAATCCATCGGAGCGTGGCAGCTCCTCCCACGTTGAAGACAGCCTCGTCAAGAACAGCCTGACCAATGTGGGAGCGGGTGCCATCCCGCGATTGTCTCTGTGCTCAATTCGCGCTTGACAGGGGCTGTAACTCGGCCTAGCAGTGAATCCATCGGAGCGTGGCAGCTCCTCCCACCTTGAAGACAGCCTCGTCAAGAACAGCCTGACCAATGTGGGAGCGGGCGCCATCCCGCGATTGTCTCTGTGCTCAGTTCGCGCTTGACAGGGGCTGTAACTCGGCCTAGCAGTGAATCCATCGGAGCGTGGCAGCTCCTCCCACCTTGAAGACAGCCTCGTCAAAAACAGCCTGACCAATGTGGGAGCGGGTGCCATCCCCCGATTGTCTCTGTGCTCAGATTGCGCTGATTGCGACGTTCGCTATCGGGCGCATTGCTGCAGACCCCGGGTGGGCCGTTGGGCCGAACAGCACACCGAGCTGGAATCGGCGCAGTGCCTACGAGACCATGCTGCGCGATTGGATCAGTGAGGAACAGTTCGGCGAAGGGCTCCGGGCCGCGCTGCTTGCGGAGGCCAAAGGCCGTGGTTTGACCCAACGCCTTCACGCCGCAGACTGGTCCATGTGGCGCAACGTCGCCCAATGACGTGTCCGCCCCTGCCTGTCCCATCCAGCCGACGCCTCTTCACAGCGGAGGCAGAGCACCGTGCCCCCTACCCCTGGGGGCTGAACTCCAGCCCGACAGAACGCGCTGCAGCGAACTGCGCAGGCCGGCTCACCCGCCGGTCACCTGCGGCACGCTGAACTGGCCACAGCAGCAGAACAGATTCTCCGGGTCCATGTACAGCACATCGTCGAGCATGTCCCAGAGGGCGCGCTCTTCGGTACACAGGTTCACCGGCGTGTCAGGGCTGATCCGGTGGATTTCTTCGATGTAGTGGCGGTAGATCTCAGCACGCGCCTCGGCGGGGAACGGACTGCTGTGCTTGCCGCGCATGTCCGCGTCGGCGGCGCGCATCGCCTCAAGCATGCGCGGGTCGAGGTTGTCGGCACCGAAGATCTGCTCCGCTTCGGGACAGGTCATCATGGATACGACCCAGAGCCGGACCGTGTCCGGCGTGGCTGCGGCGAAGAGTTTCTCGAGGGCAGTCGTCGCCTCCTCACGCCATCCGACGTGCGGTATGATTGGGGAAAAGCCCGCACGCACCGTGTAGCCGGCCTGCTGGCACTTGCGCATCGCTTCGAGCCGTTCGTCGAGGTTGGGTGTGCCGCGCTCGATCTGGCTGCACTGCGTGTCCGTCGCTACGGTCCAATAGCAGGGCATGTGCTCCTTGTACGGCAGGTCGAGAAGATGATCGACGTTGTTGCTCTTCGTGTAAACGAGCAGGTACTTGCCGTTGCGCTGGAAACACTCGCCGAGCACCTCACTGGCCCCGTACTCGGGTTCGAAACAGGGATAGTCGCTGCTCAGGTCGTAGCGATAAAGCATCTGGTGGGGGTGTTCGCGGAACACGCGTTCCAGGTCCTCGGCGAACGCCTCGACGTCGAGCATGAAGTTGACCGCGTAGCCAAGCCCGCAGTAATCGCAACGGTGCACGCATCCGTTGATGCTGTGAATACTCCAGCCGCCCTGGCAGACGTAGGGCCGGTCATCGAGTCCGTTTGACTGCTCGCGGCGCCCGTATGCCGGGCGCATTCCCGCCACGGCCTGCGCGACACTCCGTGCGCGGGGATTCGCGTACTTCTTTGTCACCGGCTGCATCCGGTCCTGCTCCCAGACGAACGTGTTGAACAGGAACACGGGATCCGCGTCGATCTTCTCGATGCCTTGGCGCACACGGCTCGACTGCACGGTCAGCTCTTCGCGGCACCCGGCCGCGGCGATGACCTCGTCCGCGCCATTTTCATCGATGACGTCGAAGGCGGGGTTCCCCAGTCCGTCGAGCATCCGCTCGAGCCGGGCCGCGGCCTTGGGATTGTCGTAGACACGTCGGTGCACGAACACGCGACGCGGATTCAGCTTGTACATATCAAAACTCCGTACAGAGCGCCTCTGTGTCTTCTACTCGGCTGCCCTCAATCTTCGTTGACGCGCCATTTCCACAAATTCGTAACAAAGGTGCTCCAGGGGGCCGTGGGCCGGCCGCACTGGGTGCGGGCGGCGTGACCATCTATGTAGCAGGTCATAACAGCACGGTTGTGACGATTCCAGCCGGCAATGTCCACATCATTGCCGAAACCGCTGCTGTCCCCCGTCCACCCCGGGACGGATGTGACGCCACTGGCCGCGCAGACTTCGCTGTCGCACCACATCACCTTTTCGGACGCTTGGCGCACGAACGACATTTTCCGGCCACACATGCCAATGTTCCCGTAGGGGTCAGGCGATTCTCCCCTAACCGGGTTCACGTTGTAGCCGTAGGACATTGTCAGGTAGGGCCTCGCGGCCCCGCCCCCGCCGCTTTTCCAGGGGTTTGTATCGGATGGACAGAGTAGGATGTCACGAACGCTGAGATAATCGAGGATGATCTCCTGCGGGTAACGCCGGCGTCCCCAGACATAGCCGGGTGACCCTGCATCCCTGATGAGCGAAACTGCAAAATGCTCGTCATTATCGCCGGCGTAGAGGTGACTCGCCATCCCGATCTGTTTCACGTTGCTCAGACATTGGCTCTGGTGCGCTTTGGTTTGTGCCTGGCGCAACGCCGGCAGCAGCATCGCCGCCAGAATTGCGATAATCGCGATCACCACCAGAAGCTCAATCAGGGTGAACCGCGAGCGACGTCGCTGTCTTCCCACGTCGACTTGAGTCAACGGTTCGGCGAATCCTGAACTCACGGCTTCATCTCGTTTCCTCGACTCCATGCGCCACTCCCAATCCCTACCTGCCAATGCCTGGATGCTGACTGTCACCTTGTCGACAGAGACGCTTGATGCACCGGGGATATTGGCGTCCGCCGGAGCTGGGTCAAGGAGAGGGAACTCGTTGTCTGCGCTTCCGCGGGACGTCTCATGTGTCTGGTCTCGGGGAGGGGAAGGGCTGGGATTCTGGCGCCAGGCACCCCTGAACGCACGGTGGTCAATTGCCGGATTGGTCGCCGGCGAGAGAGCCGGGAAGTCTGGATCCACTATTCCAGTTCCTTTGCGCAGTCGATGGGGATGCAGAATATGGTGTCAACCGCCATGCCGGCGACTTGGGCAGTCAGGTGCAGGATGTGCTTGCCGGCCGACAGTCTGTGACGCAAGGGCTCCCCGTTGCCGTCTTTGAGCATTCGCCAAGACCAGTTGTCTGCAGTGGTGCTGTAGCCACCGGTGTTGGGGAAGACCAGTCCGTTCCAATCCGGCCCGGGACTTTCACCGTCGATGCGGCAGTCACGCGTCGCCTTGGCACGCGCGGCGTAGCGCAGAGCAATGGCGTAGACACCGGCTTTCGTGACCGGGATCGTCCATTCCAGCCAATGCCCTTTCTCGCCGCCCCAATACGTGACGATCTTACCAGACGCGTTCACCCGCCCGCTGAACGTCCGGCTCTTGCCTCCACCTTCGCCGGTCTTCTCTTCGGCCTCGATCCAGATACCACCCGCCGCTCGGACGCGCTGTATCCGGGCCGCTGCGACGTGAATGGCCTTCGTAAGTTTGGCGCCCTGTCCCAGATCCGTCCCGATACGCAGAGTGACCGTGTGACTGCCGGGCTCCGCGTAGGTGTGATTCACCTTGGCGCCTTCGGAAACTGCCCCATCGCCGAAGTCCCACAGCCACGTGTTGATCTCGCCACCCGACGCACGGGATTCGGTTGCGTCGAATGCAACGGACGTACCTGACGGGGACAGTCCACCATTCCGGGGTTCGTGACGAAACGCGGGACGCAGGGGAGAGACGGATGCCCGAATTCCCAAGGCATCGGACGCTCCCGAGAGATTCCCCCAGGCATCCATGGCCCGGACACGGTAGAAGTGGGTACTCTCGGGCTCCAGGTCACAGTCGTAGAAGACGGGCTCGGCAGGGCTGCCGATCAGGTGTTCGGCTCCGGCGGGAAAGTCAGGCTTCCTGCCCCGGTAGACCTGATAGCGGGCAACGCCTTGCGGCGCCGGGGTGGAGATCCAGGTGAACTTCACCGACGCGCCGGGCAACTGATGAATGTCGGCATCTTCGAGGGTGAAGACGGCGGGCTCAAGCCCGGTCGGAACGCTCGGTAGTGAGACGGGTGAAGCGCCGTGACCGGTGGGACGGAATTCGGCGTCGTTGGTGATGCAGAGCACATCCACGGCCACCCCTCGGTCAGATGTCGTCAGTTCAAGGATCGCCTTCCGCTTCGGCAGGAGCACGGCTCCGGCATCCAGGGGAACCCAGTGCCACCGGGCGCCGCGGACCGGAAAACTGCCGAGGATTTGCCCCGCGCAACGCAGCTCCATGCTACCGGCGGGCGTGTCCTTGTCCTTGCACGGCCAACCGTGAGTGTAAGTGGCTCGCTCCAGTTCACTCAGCCCTCGCACCCGGGCCCAGACGTGCAGCCCCCGGCGTTCCGGCACACGCAGCGGCAACGCCACACGGCCGCGCAGCCCTTGAGCCAGGGCCTCGTGATACACGTGCTCCGGGTCGCTCAGCGCCACCGCGTAACCGCCGCTCGCGTCGGCCGGATCGAAGCACGGCACCATGGGGGCCTGGATCTGCCCGTGTTCAAGTTCGTGGAAGTGCCGGAACAGTGGCGCATCGCCCAACTGCACTTCATTGGAGAAGACACGCCCCTCCAGACCGGAGTGTTCCACGCTGGTGAGGACGTAGAAGCCCGATGCGTCGGCGGGCAGACGGTGGTTGGTACCGGTCAGCAATTTGCCAGCCGCCCGCTGATAACCGCGCCCGCTCTCGTCGGAGCGATAGAGACGGTACCCGCGGATCTCCGCATGGTGTTGGGGCAACTCCCAGCTCAGCGTGCGCCGCCAGCCGAGGCGCACGCTCCGGGGGGGAGCGGGGTAGCGCACCACCGCAATATACACGTCGCCCAGGGGACGCTCGGGCACATCACCGGTGACCATGGAAGAGAAGTAGGAGACCTTGGTAAAGTCCGGGCTGAAAGTTGGGGCGGGCCGGAACATGGGCTTGCGATAGCTGCCCTTGTCCAGGTGGTTGCCGTATCGACTTCGGTAGTCGTAGTAGTTGGTGAGGGTGGCGGTCCACATGGTCTTGTGTTCAAGATCGATCATGAGCAGGGGGAGAACGGGTTCGTCCAGCCCACCCACCACCGCAAAGTCCCGGTCCCGGCGGTATTCGTGCGGCCAGGTGACCCGATCTATTCTGGTATACGTGCCTACGAAGCGGTTCTCTTCGCTCTCGAGTCCGTTAAGGGTCACTGTGGTTGGGCCGGCGAACGCAAAGCTGCCGTGTCCTCCCAGACTGCTCATGTGGACCAGTGTGCCATCCTCAAGCAGAAACCGTGCGTCGTCCCCGGACCAGGGGAGCCCCGCAGCGAAGTCCCACCACATGCCCGATTTCATCTTCACGCGGCCGCCCAGGACCGATGTCACGATTCCGGTCACCGGGCCGACCGGATGCGACACGACCCGCAACGGCCCCCGGTGCTTGCCCGTGAGCGGCACGGCGACCACCTGATAAGGGTTGGTCTTGTGAGTCAGCAGGTTGTCCTGGTTCAGATCAAAAAAGAAGTAGCGCCGGTCCTGACCGTCCACCGCATCGCGCCAGTTGTCGCCGGGCTTGAACAAGGCCGTGGCAATACAGTCGTGGACAATGTCCTCCTCCGGGGCAGCGGAGATGCTGGGAATGGGGTAGAACCGGAAGGCATCCCCCTCCGCTGTGGAGGTGGCTACGGATCTGTTGTCCTCCGCGAGCCAGACCATGGTCTCGTGGTCGACGGCGGGGATGCGCGGCCCACGTGCGCCGTAGCTGCTGCTGCCGGGATAGTGGACAATTCGCCAACCGGGCCGGCTCGGGAGCTCAATGCGACAGCTCCCGCCGTTGACCGCATTCACGAGCGTGACCGCCTCATCGGTCCGGCTGTCGATCACCCACTCGACCGGATTCGCGCCAGGAGGAAGCCGTCGCTCCATCCAGGGAAAAAGCCAGACCAGGTGGTGCCACTTGTTGTTCATATATCGGGCGCTGCCGTCGGTGCGCAGCACACCAGAGGGCGCACGCCTGTAGCCGATATGCAGGAAGCTGCCATCACGGTTGAAATCCGGCGTGCCGACGTAAGAATGGTCATCCTGCCCGCCTTGAGTCATAAGCCAGAGCTCTGTGCCCACGAAGCTGTCCCGAAAAACGACCTTGCCGGGACGACTGCGGGAGGGGCTGGCCTCGATCAGGTCCAGGTGATGCCGAGGGTGAGCAGGCAGGTTCTTCATCCAATCTCTCTGCAGCACGGTGTCCCCGAGCCGGCGCAGCTCGACCCGCCTGGCCCATAGTGTGACAGGCAAATGCGCAGGAGGGGCTGATGACGTACGCCCCATGTAGCCGAAGCCCACATCCAGAGACTTCCCGCCCTTTCTCTCAACATGTTGCACCAGGAAGGGCAGCTCCACCCAGCGGAACTCGGCACTCACTGGTACGGGCATCTTCATTGAGCCGGCCACCAGGTGCATCCGGAACGCATCGGTTCGCGCCAGGGCCCTCAACAGGTAATGCCCCGGCGCAACCGTGATTCGTTGCCGCAGGGCCTCGCTCGGGTGCAATCGTCCAATTCGGAGCGCATCCGCCTCCACATCCCACTCCGCCCTGGCCTCGCTCCCCGACGTTCTCACCTTCAGCTGCCAGCCGGGAACGGTGTCCCCCTTCAGCTTCAGTTCCGGATTGACCAGCGGTGTAAAGGGAGGGGGCTTCGGAGTCGTTGTCGGTTCGGGGGCGCCCGAAAAGCGGACAGGACCGTATCCGAGCCGCTTGCCCACTTGCCACTTGCCGTCCACCTCGACCCACGTGTAGGAGCTACTCCGGAACTCGAGAACACTGGCCCCGTCGAGCTGCTGACAGGCCATGTCGACACTGAGGTAGAGCGTGTCCCCCCGCAGCACGTCCGCGAAGCCGGTGGGGGCAGCCTTGCCCTCCCCGTCCCAGTGCGTCCAACTCCGGGCCTGAGGGCCCTCCCCTCTGAAGGAAAAGCTGAACATGTAGTCCACCCCTTCCATGATGCCTGCCGCTCTGCGCCCCGTTCCCGGATCGTTGTCGGCCTTTATGTACAGATTGATCCCGTTTCCCTCGACCTTGTAGGGCTGCGCAAAGACGATTTTGAGGACGTGTCGGGCTTTGTGCAGGGGCGTGTGCCAGACCTCGGTGACCACGTTCATATCGGGTTGGGACGCCAGTTGTTCCGCAGCCTTTTCGTTCCGTCCGGCCAACCGCCACTGGAAGCGTTCCTTCTCAAGGATGTGGGAGTCACGACGGAACTCCGTAGGCAGGTCGTCAGCGGGAACGGTTGGTGTCCCCGCCGCCGCATGTGCAACCAGCCAGAACGACAGCGGCATCAAAAGGAGGAACGCAGCTCTCATGTCATCTCCCGGAATGGTTCGGAAACTCGATGTCGTGGGCCAGGCAGAAAAAGGCTGTTCCAACTCGGCACAACACGGCCAATCTCTCAAGGCAGGACGAGGTAGCGTTCCGCACCTCTCTGACCAACGGTGAAGGTGAGACGGTGATGCAGCCGAATTCTGCGAGGGCATTGCGGGTGCCGTCGCTCTTCGTGTGGTAGGCGGCGGAGCTCTGCCTGCAGATCGAGGCGTTGCTCCAGAGCCAATCCCACGGTCGAAGCCAACGGCGAACCGCGTCTCGGCCTCGGATGCCATGTGCCCACAAAGCCTCAAATGGACTCCCGAAACGACCTTGTTCAAGATCATCCACAATCTGCATCTTGAACGCTTCACTGTACCGCACTACTCTCTGTGACACCCAATCCTCTCCTTGTATAGGTGTCAATTCATACCAGGACGAGACAACATGCGCCTCCTCGGGAAGACGTGTGGCCAGATCGAGCAAGCGCCTTAAGTTCCGGGGCATTCAGGGCAGCCCAGGTCAACGTAACACGGGAGTCGCGATGGCAGAAGACACTGCACACCCCAAGCCCTCAGCGGCAGTCCTGCCTGGAGCCGCCGAGGCGCACTTACCCCGGACCTTCGGGCTGGCCTGGCTCCTCGCCTTCACCGGTGCAGCGACACCGGGGCCAATGCTGGCATTGGTCATCGGACAAGTTTTGGCCCAAGGCTTTCTGTCCGTTCTGCCGATTCTGCTAGGGCACGCCCTGCTGGAAGCGGTTCTCATCGGCGGCTTTGCTTTCGGCCTCGCACACCGGCTGAAGGGACGGCGTGTACGCGGATTCCTTTCTCTGGTCGGCGGCCTGGCCCTGGCATGGATGGGCATGGACATCGTTTTGCATGCCCGGCAGATGACACTTGCCGCCGCGGAGTCTCAGGCACTGGGCTGGCCGATGCTCATCCTTGCGGGGATAGGGGTATCGCTGTCCAATCCCTACTTCACTGGCTGGTGGGCAACCGTTGGCGCCGGCCAGATTGCCACGTTCGGGCTGCGCAGGATTCCCGAGTACCTGACATTCTGGATCGGCCACGAGATGGGGGACGCGGTGTGGTATGTCTTCATTGCAGCGCTTCTGTCTCTGGGACGGCGATTGCTTAACGACGACGTCTACCAGGGCCTGCTGTTGGTGTGCGGGTCCGTCATCTTGCTGTTGGCAGTTGTCTTTCTAGTCATGGGCACGCGCTGTCTGTTTGCTGCTGGCCAACCGGCTCCCGCGTCCTCGTCCTGAGCCGGCGTCTCCATGAGAGGGCATCTTCTCCCCAGAGGAAACCAAGGAGCGTTCGAAGTCGTTCGCGTGGCGGATATGTTGCGCGAGTCGAACGGGCAGACGATATCGGCGCTCTGAAAAGGGAAGGGGATGTAATGGAAGCCATTCACTGTGGTCCCACAGATGCTGGGATGCTGGAATTCTGGAATGCTGGGAGTGAACGAGTTACAGCATTCCTGCGTTCTTCTGAAAATGCGGAATGGGTGCTGGGAACACGTTTGGATCTCGGAGGGTGCAGCGGCCGATTTGAACTCACTTCCAGCATCCCAGTATCCCAGAATTCCAGAATTGGCCATCCTGTAGGATGACTGTGGAAGCCATTAGAATCGGGGTCTGCGGCATCGGCCGGAGTGGCAAACAGCATTGTCGTGTCTTCTCGCGGGACCGGGAGAGCTATGAACTGGTTGCGCTTTGCGACCTTGATCCGGCGCGGGTCAGCGCCACAGCGGCGAGGCCTACCCAGGCTACATGGCGAGCTTCACGGGCGGCATCATACCCAACCTGGGTTGCCATCCCATCGATCTGGTTGTCTTCCCGGAGCTTGCCCAAGTCATAGGGGGCGAGATCGAGGATCCGTACTCCTACGACCACGACCGCCTCGCGCATGAAGTCATCCTGGCGGCCTCCGGTTACACACCCATTGGGGGTAAGCGGATACACCATCGAACAGTCGTCCAAACAGAGCTTGCAGCCCTATCCCAGTGCGAATAGCATCGCGGAAATACTTGGCCAGGTTGGTCTACTCTGACAGAGTGGACCACGCAAGCGGACGCAAGCCCAAGGGATCTTGAGCCATGATCGTCAATGTCTCTGAAGCCAAAACCCACCTCTCACGTCTCATCGACCTGGTCTACCATGGCGAAGAGGTGCTCATTGCCAAGAACAATCTGCCTATCGTGGACTTGGTCATCCACAAGCCCAAAGGCAAACGCAGACTCGGGCAGTTGGAGGGCGCATTCGTCGTTCCCGCAGATTTCCTTGACGACGACAATGAAATCGACGCCATGTTCTACGGGGACGCCGCCGAATGAGGATCATCATGTGACACTCACATCTTCCTGTGGAGCCTGTCGGATGTCTCCCGTCTCGGGACGGCAAACCGCCAACGCCTGGAGACGACTGCGAACATCGTCTACGTCAGCTCAATCAGCATCGCGGAGATTATGATCAAGGCGTCTTTGGGCAAGCTGACTGTCGATTTTGATCCCGTGGAACAGGCGGAAGCGTGCGGTTTCGAGTTGCTGGACTTCTCGGCAAGAGACGCGGCATTGCTCAGGGATCTGCCTTTCCACCATCGCGACCTTTTTGACCGAATGCTCATTGCGCAGAGCCTGGCGAGGAAGTACTACATCATGTCCAGCGACGCCAAGTTCGCGAGCTACGACTGCAGGCTGATCGGCTCAGAATGAGTGACTGCCCGAGCCGGCTTCAGCGGATCGGCTCGATCTCGATGCCGTTGAGCAAACGGCAGTCGTCAATCTCGGGGGCGGTGAGGCGGATGTCCAGGATTCCCCCTTTGACTTCGACTTGCGGGGAATCCAGGACGATGTGGTTGCTGAAGTCGCCCTTCATGTCGCGAATGAAGACGACTTCCCGGCTTTCGTTTCCGACGTGCACGGCCGAGGCCAAGTTGAGCTTCTTGCGGAAACTGGGTTCGTATCCCCAGCGCAAGTAGAGCGTGACGCGGTACGTGCCGTCTGCCAGCCTGAATTTGTAGCCGTCGATGTCGTACACCTCGCTGGCGAAGAGCGGCTTTTCGGGGATGTCTCTGACCTTGCCGTTTTCACGGATGCAGGCCTTCGCGCGACGGCCATAGTAGCCATAGCCAAGCCCGTCGGCGAAGGCGGTGTCCCGCAAGAACAGCCTGCCGTCGGCCAGCTCCACGGAGGCGACCGAGCCGCAGTTGACGCGGACCCGCCCCTGGCGGAGCATGTCGGCGGTCTTGAGCACGTTCTCTTTGTCGTCCAGGTTCTGTTTAAGCTTGTGCCAGGCGGCCGAAAACAGCAGCCGGTGCGCCTCGGCGAAAAGCCCGGAGCCAATAGCTGCCTGGACCTTGGCGACTGCCTCCCCGACCGCAGATGCGTCCAGCCCCAATTCCTTCGCGGTGGAGACCGCCGAGACTGTCCTGGCGACCTCGTCACGATAGAACGTGACGACGCCTTCCGGCACGGATGCCTTCGCCGACGCAATTGCCCGCCCGCCCTTCGTGACCAGGAAGCTGCGCAGTTGGTAAGGCTCGAGGGCGACTGTGCCCGCCTGGATCTGTGCCCCGTCGGAGAGGTCTTCGAGTAGCTCCGCGCCGTCGATAGCGACGCTGCAGTCGGCGTGCAAGAGATTGGCGCAGTAGACATAGCACCCGTTCTTGGTGTCCAGGTAGCGGACGGTCACAGGATCGGTCGCCCCGGGAACGTCCTGGAAAGGCAACGCTGGCAAGGCACAATAGGCGCGGGCGAATTCGCGGATCTCGTCTTCCCGTCCCATCGCGGCGAGGGGCTGTCCTCCGAAGGTCCAGCGCAACATGTCGTACTTGGCGATGCTGAAGACCGGGTCCTTCAGGGCATGCCGCCCCGGTGGCTTCAGATCGATGTTCTGGAAATACGAGGCGTAGCCCGGATGGGGCGAATCCGTGAACGTCTCGCCATAGCTGTGGAAGGCGGATACCTGCGTCACCCCGGTCCCTGCTCCGAGGCAGTCCTCCGGGCGGTTCAGATCGTAGAGCTTCTCGTCGATGTCGGTAATCTTCTCGGCATGCTGCAGGCTCCAGCGGAAGTGCGTTGGCTTTCGCATGGGGTCCACTGAAACGCCAGGGATTTTGGCAAATGAGGGATGCGTCTTCACGCCGCCGGAGACGACAAGCTTGAGGGCGGGCTTGTGTTTGTCCAGCAAGGCACGCATGCGCTTGAGATGCCCGGCTACCTTGGCGATGTTCCATTCAAGCCATGTCGCCTCGTTCTCAGCTTTCGCCAGATACTCGAACCGTTTCATGAAGCGGTCCGCGCCGTTGAAATCAGGCATTTGTGGCGCGGCTTCAGCGCGATACAGGCTGACGGTGAAGTCGTCATAGCTGTAGGTCCCTCGCTCGGCGTATTTGTCAGCCTGGTCCTTGGGCACTTCGGTCCTGACCGCCCCGACGGCGGCCGACGGCCCCATGCAGTAGTCGACCCCCTCAAAGCCGTCGTATCGCGCGTTCTGCAGCAGGATTTTTTCCAGGTGCCCGAGGAACATCGCTTCGACCTCGGGGACGAGCATGTTCGACGGCGGGGTGGGTTGCCTGGAGAGCGGCTCCCCAAAGGCGTTCAGGCGAATCCAGCCCTTCTCTGTCCACTCCTGCAATCGTCCCGGTTGGCGGAAGAACTCGGGCATTCCGCCATGCAGGTTGAGGATGGCGTGGACACTTTTCCCCCGCTTGCCGAAGGCGCGGAACATGTACGGGACGAAATCGGGTTTGTAGGGATACTGCCCTCCCGATTCTGATCCGAGCACGGGGTAGAAAAGCCATCCGTACCGCAGCAGGGGGTGGTCCCAGGCCTCCTGGCCAGTGTAGTCATAGTACTCGAGCAGAACGTCGGTGATCTGCTCATACCTGGTCCCCAGGAAGGGATTGCCCCACGTGGTATGGTCGAGGAGATAATCGAAGGTCTGATCCTCGTCACAATGCCCGAACATGCGGTGCGGCAACCCCTCAGGGTAGTTGATCGCCAATCTGGGCAAGCCGCCGTCGATGGCGTAGATGCGCAACGCCGCGATCGCCGCCGGATAGCCGCTGGACATGGTCCTTGCCTCGAAGACATACGATTCGAAGCCGGGATAAAATAGATACGTCGCTGTCTGCATCCCGCCACTATTGGGATAGAGGTTGCCCGCTGTGATACCCCCCGCGAGACAATCGCGTAGCGCCTTCGATTTTTGCGGTTTGTACATGTAGAGACCGATGTTTCGCGGCTTGTCGTCGGGCCAGTCGATCTCCAGCAGCACGGGCTGCCCAAAACGCAGGTTTTCCTTGGCGAAGGGGACAATCAGCGCGACGTGGTCGTACTTCCCCGGTCCGGCCTCCAGATAACCGCCAACCGCCTGCACGGGGCCGCGGAGAATCAGGTCCGGATCGTCGACGGCGGCGAACTCCTTCTCGAAGAGCAGCCTGCCCTTGTTGTAGTCGTCGCCCACCGGTTTGGGGTCCGCCGTCTTCCAGCCCTTGACGATTTTGGTCCTCCGGATTCTGCCCCCGGGAGTCTCGATGTCGAAGACCAGCCGGACGACTTGCCCGTGCGCCAGGTTGACGGCCGGCAGGCGGCATTCATGCTCCCGGGAGACATCCAGCTCGTAGGTTTTTCCCAGCAGGAAGCGCCCCTCCAGATCCAGGATTTTGGCCTCAATCCGAACCTTCGCCTTGATGATGTCGCTGTCCACCGGGGGAGGCGCCATGAACGTCCCCCCGGGGGCGACCCGGAAGGTAAAGACGTAGTCGACACCCGCGTCGGCGATACTGTCGTCGATCAGCAGGTCGACGGGCATCGTCCGCCGGTATATCCGGCTCAATTCGGCCTCGCTCATGGCGTAATTGGTGATGTGCAGGTTGTCGTAGGTAAATCCGGGGCAGAGCTCGACGCTCGTGATGCCCGCAAGCGCCAAGTTGGCGTACTGCGTCGTCCGCCAGGAATGGCCGTAGTAATAATAGGGCAGCGCGTCGAGCATGTTCTGCACGTAGCCCTCCTCGTCAAAGGTCAGGGCGTAGAAGTGCCAGTCGTCCTCGACAATTGCGCCTCGGATCCACCGTCGGACCTGCTGGGAGGAGAGGCCCTCCTCGCGGGTGAGGACAGAATTGAACCCGGCCCCGTCGATATAGACGTTCAACAGCGTCTTCTTGCCCTCGGCGGCCTTTCCGGTGAGCATCCAGTTGTTACCTCGTGTGCCCGCGACGGGGACTTCGGGCCGGTACCAAAACAGGATGGTGCCGCATTTGCCGATCGACTTCGGCAGCTCCAGGCGGAGGCGCTGCTTCGCCCCGGGCACGAACGACAATCCCTTCCCGGAAACGCCGTCGGCCAGACGCGCCCCCTTCACGCTTTGCAGGACATGCTCCGACTCGAACGGCTCATCCAGCAACGTCCTCTTTTCGCCGGGAACGAAGGGCTTTTCCTCCGTGAGAGCGACGATTTCCAGGTTGCGGATCTCGCAGTCGAAGTTGTAGGTGTAGGCGTGGAACTGCGCCAGGGGCGAGCCGGTCCATTTCATCTTCGGGGAGACAAAACGACCGCAACGGAACACGTAATGATCCCGCCGCAGGGCGATCTCCACCGTAAGATGCGTCGCCCCTTGCGGAAGCGCCAGGTTGGCGTCCTTGATCAACGTCTCATGGACCTTCTTGCGGCCAGGCTGCTTGCGGATATATATCCACTCTTTGCCGCGGGAGTAGAACATGGTGCTGGACGTGTCCGCGAAGTGCAACGTGGCCCCGATGTGACCGTCACGCGCGCCTTCCTTCTTCTTCCCTTGGCGGATCTGGAAGCGGACCAGAGTGTCCCCTTCCGCCGCGAAATCGAGTTTCGCCGTGAGGACTCCGCCCTTGCTGCCCTCGAAGAACAGAGCCTTGTCGACGAGGGAGATGCCGCGGGCCAGCGTCATCTCCTTGGGCACAGACGAGAAATCCGTGCGGAACAAGACTTGCGCGGATCCCGCCTGCGAAAGGCAGAGCGCCAAAACAGAGACGAACCAAGAATAGAGCTTTGACATATACAGTCTCCTTGTGAACTGGGCAGGTGGGACTCCGTGGGCCAGACAACGGATCCAGACGTTTCTCACTTCCCTCTCCCTTTCTCAAGCGCCCGCACAAGCTCATACCGGTGGGGCTGCGGCTTGTTGGCCTCGTAGATCTGCTGCATCAGTCTGTCGCACTGTTCTTCTACCGCTGCCTTGCCGCCCGGCGTCCCGAAGCCGACGCGAGAATGCCGACGGGCACAGTCGCCGTGAGTCACTCACGCCTGGTTGCCTGACCGTTTCGCACCGGTCTTTCCGGGAGAGCTACACGATACAGCATGTCTGGGTCGTGTCTCTTCCGGCGATCGACACCCGCTCATCGAACAAGTGGCCGAGTTCCCGGTGCAGGGCGAAGACCTCCCCCATCACACGGTATGCGACCTGGGCAAACTCGCGCTGCGGAAACGCAATCAACTCAGTGTTGACTGAAATGGGCATCTCTCAGACATCTCCTCTCCCATTTTTCGCCGCCCCGTTTCTTTGGCTTCCCCATCCTCTCATCACCGTCCAGCCAGTATCTCATACACATGGGGTACGGGTATACGGGCCGCAAATGCCTCCTCCTCCAGATCCACAACCCGGGCGACCACCTCATCGCGCTTGGGCCATTCCGCCAGGTAAGTAGGGACCTGCCGCTCGTACCAGCCGTTCTTGTTCATCTTCGTTTCCGCGAATTCCTTCACGGCGGCCAGATCATCGGGATCGATCCGACGATGACGCAGGAACCAGCGCACGGATGCGTAGCCGCGCAGCCGGCCCTCCGTGCGGCGGCGTGTTTCATTGATCTTCGCCACCTTCTCTGCCTGCTTCACCTGTGGCGTGGCCTGGTTGGAGGCCAGATTGATGCCGGCAGCCCACTCGGCTGCCGTATGCGTTGCCACGGCCGTGCCATCGATGGACAAAACGTGAGTCCCTCCTGCCAGCCCCTCGACCCGGAGAAACTCCTGATTCAGATCCTGCTCCAACGGGACCAGCTCAAGCATGCCACGCGCCCCCTTGGGAACGGGAAACGGAAGGGCCTTCGCGGTGACCGTGAAGGTCCAGCCATCAGCCGCACGCCTAATGCCGCTGACGTCAGCGTTCTCAACCTGCTTCACCTTCCCGGACCTGGCGTCGAATCCCACTGTCGACACAAGAGAGGGCACGCCCTGCCCTTTGAGAAAAAAATACGCCATCGCGAGATTTCCGGGCGTGCGGGGGTGAATCCGGTCCGGCCCGATGAGGGTGTAGCGTGGGTCAGCCTTCTGTTGCTCGCGATTCAGAGCGGTCATCGGCCCATGCAAATCGATGACCTCGGCCTGGTACTTGGGGGCCAGTTCGCGGGCCATCTTGCCACACGTCGCCAACGCATCGTTACACCCGGGGCGGTTGTTGTCCCGATCGTTGACGCACGTCTGATCGAACGGCGAAGGGGTCATCAAGACAAACCTGACCGGGATTTCGCTCCGAATGCGTCCCAGGAGCTTATCCATGTTGGCCTGGTGCCACTTCAGCGACGCAGCCTGCGCTTTGAGCTGCCCTTCGGTCGGTTCAGCGACGTAGTTCCCGCGCCCTACGTCGTTCATTCCCAGCATCACGACCACGGTGGTAGGCGTCTTCGAAAACACATCCTCCTGAAGCCTGCCCATGGCGCCACCGGCCGAGTCTCCCGCCACACCGGCGTTGATGAACCGGATCGTGCGCTCCGGGAAACGCGTGAGGTAGTAGTCGTAGATCATCCCGTGGTAGGCCCCAGTGTGCGTGATGCTGTCCCCAAGGAAGCAAACGCGGTCACCGTCCTTGAACACCTCTGCTCGAGGCGAGGCGCCCAACAAGCAGACCATCGTCAAGGCAAAAAAAACCAACCGCTTCATCTCGCTCTCCTCACGTGAGCCCTGTTTCTGTTTGAGGCGTATGGCACCATTCACTCCAGGGACGGGAAAGGGGACGAGAAAACCCCAGACTCGTGTGGCGAGCGTGCAGCCGAAGATAGCTTGGAGCAGTCGGCGAGGCAAGGACCTGCGTGGCATCACATGGCTACCGTACGAATGGTCAGTATCTTACTGACATCGGCCCGATGGTCAGCACGAATCCCCCCGGTTCTTGCTTGAAAGACACCCAGACGTCGTCGGCCGGTAGTCCAGACAACACAACCACACGGACACACTCTTGAAGAACACACTGGCACTCACGTTGTTCCTACTTCCCGCCACGCTCTTCGCCGCAGTCGGGCTGTCCCCTATCGATGCCTGGGAACGTACACTCAAGCCGTTGACCCGCGAAGACGTGGAGCGACTTGATGCCGCCCCCCGGGTCCCCATGCCCGAACACTTCAACATCCGGATTGGCGATCAACCGTTCACTGATTTCGCAGTCACATATGCCCGCGGAGACAGAGCTGCGAGAAAGAGCGTCCGGTCAACGTTCCGGCGCGCGGACGATCTGGCAGGCACACCCGACGTCGAGCTCCGCGCGCTGGTCGCCCCATTCGACGCGCGTGGGCGCTACTCCTGCGCCTGCCCGATCCACCCGTTGCAGGTGCGTTACTACTCCGACTTCAAGTGGTCGCTCAACGATCCCTGGCGCTTGCACTGCCCGCTCTGCCTCAAAGAGGAACGGCAATACAGCTACTACCCGAACCCTCGCTACCCGGACGACGGCGAAGGCTGTGCACCAACCGACGCTGTCTGGCGCGAGGACCACGATGCAGCCTGGAGCGGGCGCAACCAGGGCATCGCCTGGGACCACTGGGACGGACAGACGCACGGATATATGTCCACCCGGCGCTTCTTCTTCAAAGGCAAGTGTCTTGACCACATCTATCGGCGCCTGGGGAGTTCGACGCTGCCGACCCTCGGCCATGCGTACCAGTTCGCGGCAAACCTGTTTCCCGCAGATTCGCCGGAGAACAAGCGCGCGGGGATCTACGCACACAAGGCCAAGGCGCTCATGCTGTGCATGGCTCGCGCGCACTTTGGTGACACATACTTGCGTGACCTGTTCGGCATGACGCAGACTCAGTTCGAAGCACGTATGTGCGGCTTCTATCGGGGCGCGAACGGCCAAGCCTGGCGCTACCGATTCTATCCGGGCTACCACCTGAATCAGACCAAAGATCAACGCCCGGGCGACAAGGGTTGGCGCATGACGAGTATCACCACCGTCTACCGCGGCACCTGGAACACCAAGGCGGACACCGCCCGACAATGGCTGAGGGCTTTCGCCTTGATCGCCGATTCCTACACCCCGGACGAACGCCACGTTGGCCTCCGAGGCATGACGCAACGCATGATCGTCTCAACCGCCGGCGATGCCGCAAAGCTCCTTCAGGTCCCGAACGGTCCCCGCCGGCTGAAGCGCGGCATTCTCGAGTACACGCTGCATCCCTACAACCTGATGGCTGCGAGAGACAACCTCGCCCCGGCAACCCTGCACCCGACACTGGACCTGGGGCTCCTTTTGGGTGACGAACGGATCGTGGAAAACATGGCAAGAGAGATCGATTTCTTCATGCTCAACCAGTTCACTGGCGACGGCGTGGGCTACGAGGGATCGCCATCCTACACACCGTGGGGCGTGGCCGGGGTCATGAACCGACTGCAGGGGAAAACCGGTAGCTTCGACAAGACTGCGCCGTGGTACGACACGGGGAAAGACGCCCTGAACTGCTGGGCTATGCCATCCGTTGTAGACATGTGCTCCAAGCGAGAGATGTACAGTTTTCCGGACGGCAGGCGCATCGCCTGGGAAGACTGCACAGTCGGTGGCGGGCGCGCCCCGGGATGGATGACGAACGTCCTCAACGCAGGTGGCAAACTCCCTGACTGGGTCAAGCCGTTTGTCGAGACCAAGCGGGCTGATGACGGGAAGTGGGATGTGGCCTACACCAGTTCGTTGACGCTGCCCAGCTGGTTGTTGCACGAGAACCGAAAGGGCATTCTCCGTTGTGGCAAAGGGACCGAGCAGACCGTGCTGCACCTCGACTTCGGCAGGATCGTCGGGCACTACCATTACGCCCCACTGTCCATTGGCATGTACGCCAAGGGCCACGAACTTGCCACCGACCTCGGCTATCTCGGCTCCACGCACTACCTCACCACGAGCTGGATCAAGCAGTTTGCGTCGCACAACACCGTTCTGCTGCGCCGGGAAGACGGTGACCACAGTGGGATGCGCTACCTGCGCGGCGATCTGCGCACATTCAAGAGCACCCCGACCATTCAGTTCATGGATGCAGCCGAGAACGATGTGGCTGACTGGCAGAAAGCGACTTTCGCAAAGCCGGGTGTGTACCAACGCACGGTGGCCTTGATCCAGGTTGGCGACAACGCCTATGGGCTCGACCTGTTCCGCGTCCGCGGCGGCAAGATGCATGACTACTTCTTCCATGCGGCCGGCAACACGCTCGAAATCGATGGTGCGGCACTGACACCGGATCCCGTCCCCGACAAAGACCTGTACGAATGGTCCGGCTTCTCGTTTCCGTGCAAGCCAAAGATGGATCTACGCCACATTCGCGAGCTGCGCGCCGGCACGGCGCCCTCTGGCTGGACCGCAACCTGGCGCGACATCACCGACTGGCGCAGCAAGCCGCCACGACGCGATCCAGACGCGGCGCTCCGGCTCTGGATGACCGCCGGGCCTGAGACACAGCTCATCGCAGGTTCCGCCCCGAACCAACGCTACATCGACACACGTGACTTTGGTGAAAGGCTGCAGGTGCTTTGCGCTCGCCGCACGGGGCAGGAGGCACTCGACACATTCGTCGGTGTTCTGGAACCCTATCGAGGCCAACCGTTCATCGAGGCGGTCACACGACTGCCGGTCACCGGTGGCGATGAAACGGCTGTGTGCGTGAAGGTCATGACAGAAGCACGAACCGACTATCACCTCGCGTGGAACCGACGCCAGGAGGGCGCCTCACTCAGCGTCGTGGATGGCTCGGTGACATTGACCACGGATGCGGAGTTCGCCAGTTGCAGCATGGAAGCAGGAGAACCAACGTCGCTCTTCATGGTGGGGGGAACGAGTTTGACCGCGAACAATGCGGCACTGCGGCTCGACACCCCGGCCTATACGGGGCGCATCCTCGCGTTCAACGACCTGCAGGATACACTCACCCTCGAAGCCGATGGAGTGCTGCCGACCAGCACGGCGCTCCTGGGCCAGGTCATTGTCATTCAGCACCGCAAAGACCGCTCAACCTTCACCATCAACCGCATCTCCCGGCTCGAAGGTGCACGCTACCGAGTGCACTTGGCCCACACCCCGCACATCGCAGCCAATCACGTGCTGGTCCGTGATGTGAAAGGCTCCAAAGCGATCGTCGAACCGCGACTCGTCCTTGCCAAGGGCGCATTCAATCTCTACCGCATTGCTGAGGACGGCAGCGCTAAGCTGCTGGAGCCGTGGAACGGGGAACGCGGGCACAAGACGTACGCCGACGAATGGGGTGCGCGGCTCCTGTCCCTGCAGAAGCTGCACGTGACCAAGGCGGCGAAGCGCCTGGCCCCCGGTGACCGGCTGGCGCTGGCACACACGGAAATCGGGCACGACACGTTCCGGATCACCAACTCGGCCTATGTGCAGTCGACCAAGCAGTAGTCGGACTATTCCGAGGCACCCGGCTCGACCTTCCTGCCATCCCAGGTCACGGGTTCAGCCATCTTCCATGGGTCTGCTTTGAGACGGACACAACCGGGAACGCACTGCGGTCCGCAGCCGCAGACATAGTCTGAGGCGTTGTACCCCAGCCGACCTCCGAACTGCTTCCACATGTCGAGGGACTCGGTGCTGAAAGTGATGGGGACATCAGGATCGATCTTGCGGATCTCGTTGATGAAATGACCGTAGACTTTGGCGCGGAAATCGTGGGGGAATGGCTTGAGGCGATCGCCTGCCATCTGCTCCGCGGCAGCGTCTGCGGCCTCGATGGCTTCAGGATCCAGGTCTTCGGGATCGAAGGCGGTGCGTAACGTGTCGACGTCCATCCACGCCAGCGTGAGCAGGTTGATGACCTCTGGTCTCATGCCGTCGAAGGCCAGTCTTGCCATGGTCGTTGCCTCCTGGCGCCAGTCCTTCATAGGGACAATGGGCTTGAACTTGAGGCGGACCGGGTAACCGGCCTGGTAGCACTTGCGTGCCGCGGCAAAGCGTTCCTCAGTGCTCGGAGCGCCCGGCTCGTAGATCCGGGCAGCACTCGGCGTGGCGATACTCCAGAGCATGATCGCGCGCTGATCGTGGTCGGTGTACTCCAACAGATGATCGACGTTTGCACTCTTCGTGTGGACGACGAAATGGCGATCGTCGAACTGCTTAAAGAAATCGATCAGGAAACGGGTGTGATCAATCTCCGGTTCCAGGATGGGCGTGTCTGAATTCGCGTTGGTCAGGTACACCTGTTGCCAAGGGTTGTTCTCCACCAGCTTACGCAGGTGCTGGGCATAGTGCTGCAGATTGACCTTCGCAGAGATGACGCCGCCGCGGCCGCAGTAGGCGCACTGGTGTGAGCAGCCATCCATGGTATAGAGCCACCATTGTGGACGGCAGACGTGGTCTCTCTGTGGTTTCCTGTAGTCCGAGTTTCCGCTGGAGACGAGGGTCATGTTCTGCAGCCCGAGAAGCTGTGACACCAGCCCTCTGGCACGGCCGTTCATTCCGACCTTCTTGCTGAGCGTCGCCATGTTCGGGTGTTCCCCGAAACTCGCCAGGTTGAGGAGGACGTCCGGATCCGGGTTCTCGGAGAACGCGCTGAAGAGATCGGAGCGTCTTTCCAGCCAGCCGCGCTCGGCGATCAAGTCCGGGACATCCATATCTCCGAATCGCTCTGCCCTCTGGTCCATGGCCGACTCGATTCGCTCCACTCGGGCCGGTGCGTCCGCAAACATTGTGTAGTCCTCGTGGACGTACAGTTTTGATTTGAGTCGGTACATGTGAACTCCCGTGCCTTTCTGACTTTCCCGAGTGCATCCGCGCGCATCTGCCCGTCCTATGGGCTCACGGATGGTTGCGGGTGCCTCGGGGCCCAACATCGCATGGCACCCGGCATCCGACAAGGCGTCTTCTCGGGGAACGTTTCAGGGGAGAGACAAGGTGAAGATGAGGCCCCCTTCAGGGCAGCCCCGCACTTGTGTTGGTCCTGTTTTTCGCCACCTGCCGTTGACAGATCACCTCGGGGCAGCCACACTGCTATACCGTTGGAGAGAAGTGCCATGCAGTGACTGTGGCATGGGCACCAACACAGCCGTCTATCCGAGAGGAAAGCTCCCGTGAAACGCATTTGCCTGGCGACCGTTCTGTTGTTCTCACCAATAATCGTCCGTGCTGGGATCGAGCTGGCGCGGGGTGGGAAGCCTGTTGCTGAGATCGTCCGGTCGGAGACTGCCGACGAGGCCGTTCAGTTCGCTGCCGAAGAACTCCAATTCTGGATTGAGAAGATCTCGGGCGCCCGGGCACCGATCCGGACCCAGCTGGGAACCGCGCGGCAGAAGATTGTTCTTGGCGTCCTTGGGCAGTCTCCATTGCTGGCTCCGATACAGGACAGCTTCCGGAACGATGCGGCGGATCTCGCGGGGAATGACGGCTATGCCGTGCGCACTCGAAACGGAATTGTCTACCTGTTCGCGACCGTTCCCAAGGGGGTCCTGAACGGGGTATTCAGGCTCATCTACCGCAACACAGACCTGATTTGGGCACGGCCAAACTCCGAGTTCGGCACCATCTATTCTGAGGATGCGGACCTCGCATTCAGCGAAACGGATTACCTCGACGTGCCTGTTTTCATTCTGCGTGGCTGGCAGATGCACGGCGGCGTGACTGAATCCGAGCTCTGGCAGGTGCGCAACGGTACCAATTGGTCAGCGCGGATGACCGTGGGGAGCAACCCGAACGTCAAACGCCACGGCACCATCATGGAATACGGCGGAGGCCACAATCTCACGGGGCTTTTCATCACTGAGAAGAAGTACTTCGAAGAGCATCCTGAGTTCTTCCCGGAGAAGGACGGCAAGCGCGTTCGGCCAAGCGAGAGTCGCTATCGCACCCAGCTCTGTTTCACCAACTCGGACATGACCACGGCCTTCCTCAACGAACTGGACACGCGCATCCGGGCCAACCCGGACTTCACCACCTATCGGGTGATGATTGAGGACACCTGGGCGCAATGCGAGTGCGCCGAGTGCACCAAAGCTATCACGCTCCCCGATGGCAGCACACTTGAGTACAGCAAGGACCGCAAGAGTCCCTTCCGCTCGACTCAGTTCTTCATGTGGCTCAACCAGCTTGGCGAGCATCTGCTCAAGCACTATCCCGGCAAACGGATCCTGACCTTTGGTTACTTCTTCACCGCCGTGCCCCCGAAGGTCCCCATTGCCCCAAACATCAGCATCTCCTTCTGCCCCATCACAAAGGACTCCAAAGAACCGCTGACAGGCCCGACCAACAGAGAGTGGGATCGTCGCTTCCGCGCCTGGATGGACATCACCACCCAGCTCACCTGGCGGGAGTACTTCGGTCTTGTCGGGGCCTTCCCCCGGCCGATGGACGTTGTGGCCCTCAACGACTTGGGGCTGGTCGCCAGTCGCGGCGTCAACCGGACCTATTCAGAAATCTACGGCGATGGCAAAAGTCCCAGAATGGACGGCGCCAAAGCCTGGGATCTCAATGCCATGTACTACTGGACTATGACCAACGGGCTCTGGAATCCCTCCCGACAGGCAGTGCCGGAACTGCGCCGTCAGTTCCTGCAACGCGTCTATGGCAGCGGGGCCAACGACGTACGTGAGTTCTATTCGCTCGTCGAGGCGGCCTGGTTCAGGACGTCCGGGAAGTCCGGGTGGAATGACAGCCCGATGAAAAACTGGCGCAAGACCGTGCTTGAACACCAACTCATGGTTCCCTGTCGTCAAGCATTGGAGCGAGCCGCTGGGAAGGTCGCACACCCTAACGGTCAACGCATGCTCGCCGCTCTCCGCCAAGCCTTCGAGGAGCATGTTACCGTTTTCGACAAACTTACCTTCCGGGGAAGTGCGGCAAAGGCTCAGGCGACGCCTGCATTCAACCCCGATTTCGACGATGCCGAATGGGCAAGGGCGGAAGCGCTTGATCTCTTCCTGGAACGCAACGATGCGGCTTTCCCTGATAGAACGGTCGTCCGTGTACTACACGATGCCAAGGCGTTGTATGTCGGGGCCAAATGCTCGGACAAGGCGCCCGACAAAATCCACGGGAAAGCCGCTGGCCAGCCCCGGGACGAATGGCCAGTCGGCGACAAGTTCGAGATCTTCCTGGCTGGAGAAAACGCAGGCAGGCCCTGCTACTACCAACTCGCCTGGGATAGTCGCGCAAACCGCTATGACGGACGAAATCGTGACAAAGCCTGGAACGGAACGTGGACGCTTAAGACCTCCATTGGTCCCGATGGCTGGAGCTCATTCGTCGTCATCCCCTGGAGCGACCTGGGGCTGAAATCTGCTCCGAAGACGGTGAACGCCGGGTTTCTTCGCTACTGGAACCACAACAGCAAATCACCGAAACTCGGAACCTGGTTCGGTGGAGACGCCCACGACCTGGCCGACCTCTATCCCATCACGCTCAAGCCTTGAGTGGGCCAGGGGGAGAGACATTGCTTCCATGGGCCCGGGAGGCCATCCACGTCGAATGCTGGGTGCGGAACACTGTCTTGTGCTATGGTCGGTGACTCACATTCCGTCCAGGCTCGGGAGCTTCCTCTTTTTCGACCTGCGGAACGGCCGGATCCCGCGGCGCTCCAGCGTGCGGTTAACCACATGTCCCCACACGACATGTCGAGGCGTCACGTCAGCTTGGAGTCTCACAAGCGCCCTGATCGCATCTTCCAGCGCACCTTCGGGAATCGCGTTTCCCGCTTCTCTCGAATAGGCCAACGCGATCATGTCCCTAACCAGGCGCAGATGCCGCAGCCCGTCCCTTAGAAACTCGAGACGCTGGACGGTCTCCACTGAATCACTCCGGATCAGCTGCCCTGCCGAGGGTCGTGAGAACAACCGTGATCAACGCGATACGAGAGGCCACCCGGGTCTTCCCGTAGCCAGCTGAGAACGTGTTCCCTGACATGAGTGTCTGCGATGGTATCAACGGATATCTCCTTCGTCTACGTGCCAGCCCCAACTAGCATGGGTCAGTTGTCGCTCTGCTTCCCGCCTCCACCATTCCCTCTAAGGCCGCTTTGCGGCATCGGCGGTCAGCCAGATCTGGTCCATCTTGGTCCCATCCTCCCGGCACATGATTTCGAGGAGGACGACGCCGGCAGGGAGATCCACAGCACGCTGCTTGCCGCGGCCCAGTTCCATCGGTGCCCATTCCCATTCAGTGTGCACGCCGGTATGCCAATCACTGAGAGGAAGTAGGTCATCCGACCCTTGACGAATGCGGATGAGGAAAGAGTCGTCGTCCGGGGTTGGGGCCTGCACACGTGCCCAGAGGTAGTGAGGCCCGGGAGTGGATACGCGGATGGGGATCAGGATACGTCCGCCTCTCGATCCGCCACGGGCGCCCGGCTCACCTGGCTGCCAGATGAACGCGCCACCGGCGGCAGCACCGTCTTCCCCCTTCTCGAACGAGGGGAGGATGAAAGCGGCGTTCTCGGCCTCGAACGGTTGTTCCGGAATGGCCACGTCAGCGCTCGATGCCGACGCCAGCAAGCGCCGATACCGCGCAATCGGGTCCACATCTCTCAGGATGTCGCGCCCCAAGTCCTCGCCGTCAATGGTCAGCAGTGCGTCCGCAGCGCCCGGCTCGTCCCCTTCGCACGCGATCCGTTCGGAATCGGCCAAGTTCCCTTTGAGCCGCAACGACCCATGGACGCCGTGAGCCGTGACTTCCAGGCTCGTGCCGTCGAGAGCGACATCGACCTGCGCCTCCGTGAATTCCTTGCTGAACTGTGCAAAGCCCTCGTCGTCGAGGTCCTCTGCCACACGAGTCCAGATTGCTATCGAAGCCCGCCCCGCCTCGGGCTTCACGGCCGAGTGGGTGACCGTGAGTGTCATGGCGTTCGGGACAGCCACGTCGGTGCGCAGCTCGGCCACAGCGGGAGCGCCCTGCATATCCACGGCGTGCACAATGCGGAAGCCGGCAGCAGCGTCCCTGTGCCGCACGAAGAGGGGCTTGTCCAGCGGCATGGGCTTGGCGGTGCCCCGTTGGTCCGCTAACAGGATCTGGTCGACTTTGGTGCCGTCTTCGCGACAGAGGATCTCAAGGAGGGCAGTGCCGGCGGGGAGCTCAACAGGCGTCGGCCCGGCCGGGGAGAGCTGCATGGTTACCCAGGTCCAAGTCTTACGCACACCGATGTGCCAATCGGATACGGGAAGCAACTCCCCGCCCTCGTTGCGGATCCGGATGCGAAACGAGTCCTCGCTGGGCGTGGGGGCAAGGACACGGGCGAGAAGGTAGTACTCACCCGCGGTCGGCACTCGCAGGGGGACGATGGCCCGTCCCCCGCTCGGCCCCACTTCCCCCTCGTCACCCGGCTTCCAGACGAACTGAGTGCCACCTGCCGCAGCTTCTCTCCCCACCTCAAAGGGAGCCTCCACAAACGGCGCGTGCTCGACGTCGAACGCTCGATTCGGGACGGCTGCCCTGAGCGTCGACTTGAGTCTGCTCTGCCCGAGTGTTGACGCGTCCACCCCTGCGCTCCGAAGCTGCTTCTCGAGTTCCACAGCTGGGATCGTCTCGGTTGGGCCCGAACGGATATCAACGCTCAGATTCTCGTCCCCGATCCACACGGTGACACCGTCCCTTGGGAGGACGAGGTGCGAGAGGAGGCAGGTCGGGTTGGGGATATGGCGCTGGAACCTGCGGTCCTGCGGCGAAATGCCGGCCAGCAGCAGCGCCTCACGCTGACGCTGCACGCTCATCAGGAACGGCGTGAGGTGAAGCGCCTTCATGTGTCCCCCTCCCGTCAGTTCCCTGGATCTACCGAACGGATCGTTGCGCGCATCCATTAGGAAGTTGGTCACCGGCATCTTCGCCCCCCCGGCGAACTGAACAGTCAGGACTTTCTCGGTCGGCCCACCATACGAAGCCCCAGCCGTTCCCAAGCTGACCGCCCTGCCGACGAATTGAGCGGAGCGCTCACCCGGGCTGCCCCCCCAACGCTGGCGAACCATGCGCGGCACACGCTGAACGGCGAGCTCACGCAGCGCTTCTGGTGGCCGCCACTGAGTGAGGGCCGCAAAGTGCGGCGGTATCGTCTCCGGTGCCATCTCCAACCATCCCGCGTAATTCAGATGCCGATCAAGGTATCCATGCCCGGTCAAGTAGTCATAGTCGCGACTGTGGGCGCCACCCAGCCTCCCGCACGGCTCGAACCAGTTTGCCGCAATGTCAGTCCACAACAGTTTCAGGGCCGCTTCCGCCTGCCCCCGCGCTCCCTCGTTCTCACTGAACGCGGCAATGAGGACGAGGGAATCCAGATCCGTGCCGTAATAGGTCGGGCTGAGGTACTCATGGATCCCGTTTTCCCACGTGTAGAACAGCCACGCATCCAGCATGGCATACCCCTCGCGCGCCAACTTCGGGCGTCCCGTCTGCTCTCCCAGCGCGATGCAGTTCCACGTTTTCATCAGGAAGATGTTGGTGTAGGCCTCGTTGACTCGGTGGCGCCGAATGCCCTCGATTGAGAGGGTGATCAGTCGCGCAAGCCGCTGGCGCGCACTATCGGGCAATCGGTCGCGGTGCCGCATCCACAGCAGCGCCCCGTCCTGCATGGAGAACTCCACCGCGTTCCGATCTTCGGGCCGCTCCGCCCCCCAATACCAGCGGAAGTTCCCATAGGTGACGCTGTCTTGATCCAAGTCCTGCATCTTCTCGGCCAGGGCCAAGGCCAGGTCAATCCGGTCCAGTCGGTGGTCCGCTTCGGCCGACACGATGGCAAAGGAAAACAAGTTGCGTACCCCCATCCGTGGGGACGGTGTCTGAAGTCCCTCCCATCGCCGGTCGAGACTGGCGATCACCCGCTCGTGCTGGACCGAGCTCAACGGCGGGGATGTGTAGATCAGGTCGAGGGCAGACACAGGAAGCCAGGGAGCCACGAGCGAAACACACACGGCGTAAAGGTGTCGGGACATTCGGCGTTCTCCTGCTCTTTCCGTCTGTGCCGGTGCTCCGGATTGGGTCGTTGGACTGGAATCACCAATATAGCGTGTTCATTCCGCGATGGACTTCCCCATGGCCGCAGGTTCCACGTACCCCCTCAGTCTCGTGAGGCGACTCGACGGAGTCTCGCCCTCCAAGGACTCTCTGAGCCATCCATGCCCGATGGAGGGCGAGACTCCGTCGAGCCGTCTGATGCTCTCCCCCCACGTAACTGAGGCCTTACGGTTCCACGACTCCCTACCCTCCGGCTGTTGCCGAGGCACGCGTCAGAGAGTCAGCCCTCTCGTTGAGTTTTCGAGGCGGTCGCCTACATTCAGCCAAACTCAACATGGTGATCGATCAAGCGAATTGCTCTTGGAGATGCACAATGATGGAATCGTGTTGCCGGGATATGACCACACGTGCGGCGCTGTGTCGCGGGTTGCTGAAATGCGTCGTGGGGGTGATGATGATGGGCACCGCAACTGGGCTCAAAGCGATGACACTTGAAGAGTTACGGGCGTCACGGAAGGCGCTCGCCCACCGACCACGCCGCGTGATCGCGAACAACGATGGTTGTGACTGCTTGTACTATCCGGTGAATGAAGAGGCGACAGCCAAGGGGTTCCTGGACAAGCGTACCACCGACATTGCCGGTAAGCATGTGGACACGATTGCTTACTGCAGCATCAGTTCCGGGTTCAGTCACTTCACCCACCACACGCAGGTGGGCACGGTGCTGACCCGGCAGGGCGTCGACTACGGCATTCAACCAAAGAAGCGGAACATCACTCAAGACCTTATTGACCAGGGAGCAGACTGCCTCAAGCTGGTGGTTGACTTTGCTCACGAACATGGGATGGAAGCCTTCTGGTCCATGCGGATGAACGATACGCATGACGTCAGTCACCACCCCGACAAACCCTACTTTCTCTTTCCCACGCTCAAGGAGACCCATCCCGAGTGGCTCGTCGGCGATCCAGTGAAGAGGACGCCACACGGACGGTGGAGTTCGGTGAACTATGCGGTCCCAGAGGTCCGGGATCTTGCTTTCGCATACATTCAGGAGGTCTGTCAGGGCTATGACGTCGATGGTGTGGAGCTGGACTTTTTCCGCCATCTCTGCTACTTCCCGGAAACGGCCAAAGGCGGCGTAGCAACCGATGAAGAGCGGGGGCTGATGACGGAGCTGATGAGACGAGTCAGGACCATGACCGAGGAAGTAGGGCTCAAGCGCGGACGCCCAATCCTTGTGTCGATCCGGGTTCCGGATTCCGTCGGGTACTGTCGGGATATGGGGTTTGACCTGGAGAAGTGGCTCGAGGAGGGGCTCATAGACATCTT
This sequence comes from Lentisphaerota bacterium, assembly GCA_018676675.1. Lineage (GTDB taxonomy): Bacteria > Verrucomicrobiota > Lentisphaeria > Oligosphaerales > JABHEG01 > JABHEG01. The sequence continues at coordinate 16,655 of JABHEG010000079.1, read as the reverse complement.
GGTGACGACCTGCTATTTCAGGCTGAACCCATGGTCCTACAGTGTGGATCTCGGACGGAAGCACGGTGTGGCTGTCTATCCCTGTCTCAGCGATTCCCGCGTCCGTGGAGAGGTGCGTTTCAAACGGCGGTCTCTTGAGGGATACCGAGGCCGGGCAATGAACGTGTGGGCATCGGGTGCCTCTGGACTGCATCTGTTCAATAACTTCAGTCCACGCTCCCCGATCTGGGAAGAAATCGGCGATCCGACGCTCCTGGCGACGAAGACCAAGCTCTATTTTGCCACCGTGCGCGATGGCGATCCCCGGTCGTACCTAAAGACGGGACGATCCTACCGGACAACGCCGGTCTTGACCCCGGCTCACCCGGTGCTGTTCACCGGCGACCGCCGCGTCGCGGTGCCGGTTCACGTCGGCCGTGTTCCGGCTGCGGATGCCGACGCCTCGATCACATGTCATGTCAGAATTCCGTCAAGACTGAAGCCTGAACAGGTGTCGGTCTCCCTCAATGACACGGTTCTTCAGAACGGACAGCTCAAGGAAGAGTGGTTGGACTATGCTGTGCCTGCCGGCGCGCTGAAACCCGGTGACAACCTGGTGTCCATCGGTGTTGTCCCAAGGGACCCTGGAGCGGAGGCTACCTGGAGTATCTCAACCGCCCTGATGGACCTCCCGGGCGCGCCATGGGAGCGCGATCCGGGATCTTCGGCGACGACAGTGGAGCGGGTCGAGAGCGAGGGCGTCCGGATCGCCGATCGTGGCACCAACTCAGGTGACTACTGCTACTTTCGGAATGCCTGGGGTGCTTCCTTCGAGGCAGGCGCAGTGGCCGAGGTCGAGGCGAAAGTCGTCTCTGGAGAAAGCTGTTTGATCATCAGTGACAGCCAGTCCGGAGAGCGGCTTGTGCTGGCCCCGGGCCACATCACTCTCTGGCACAACCGCAGTCGCAAGCATGACATGGATACGACATCCGATTTCCATCGCTACCGCCTCGAAGCAGAGGGAACTCACCTCAGAGTTCTCGTTGACGGGGATGTCGTTCTTGATCTCCCCGACGGGTTGCCGTCACGGCCCTACTACCGCCAAAACCAGCTCAAGTTCGGCGCGACGAACAGCCCGGGGGAAGGCGAGGCCATCTGGCGGGCCGTGAGGGCCCGAACTACCGGGATTGCCTGCAAAGACATCGTCATCAAGGTGGCGCATGCCGAGTGAGTCATCGGCGAGCCGCGGGTCTCGAACACTGTCCGCGAGCCGGTCCACTGAGGCGTGAAACCCAACCAGTGTCCGGCGGCGCCCCGAAGCCCAACACCGGACTCCCGTTCAGGCGCCTCAGAACAACCCACACAGAAGGGCAAAGCGTGTCCACACGATTCAGGCAACGTGGATTCCGATCGTCAGTAGTTCTCGCGGCCACCGTCGTTTGTCTACAGACGTGCCTGGCCAAGGAGGATGTTGTGTCACTCGTATTCTCGTGCCGTGCAGACAATGACCTTTTCCGGACCGCCGTGGCTTGCGGCCTTCCGTACATCCGGGCAGACAGTCCTGCGGAAGCGGTCCGGGCCGCTCCGGCCGGCAGCGGCGTCCTGTTTCTGGCTGACGGCTACCCGGCAACACGGATGCTCGTGCCCTCCCCCGTGCTCAAGGCGGCCCGCAGCAGGAAACTCCGGCTGTACGTGGAGTACCCGGCGTCACTGCCGGGCCTCGAGCTTGGCACTCCGAGGGGAGCAAACCACCAGCGTGCCGTCGTCGCATCCGAGTTCTTCATGCCTGACCTGGGTCAGCTCCGAATCATGCAGCTCTGCGGCATGCAGTATGTCCCGGTTGAGGTGCCGGAGGCACACCTTGTTGCAGCCAGAGTCGCAGGCTTCGACACGGCCGTTTACGGTCTCCCGGCGGAGACGTCACCGTTGCTGTTCCACCTTGATCCCAACACCTTGGTCGGCACCACCGGCTTCAGTCATTTCATCCGAGCCCGGTTCGCCCCGGAAGACGCCCTTCGTACGTTCTGGAAAAGTGTGCTGTCCTGGCTGGCTGGACGCGCGGTTCAACCGTTGCGATGGCATCCCATGGCGAGTCCCTCATTTGGCCCCGAAGAAGATCTGCCGCAGAACGCCCAACGGCAGGCCGTTCTGCGCGGAGCGGCGTGGTATAGAATGGCGGGTATGATCACCGGTCCTTCTCCCGGCGATGGCACCAAGGGCATTCGCGAAGGAATCAGATCGCGCTTCAAGCCGGATGGCACGCAACACGTCAGTAACGTCATCCGGGGCGACTGCGTCTGCGAATCGGCCATGACACTGGCCCTTTCCACGAAACTCGGTGCCGACCCGCGCTACGCTCAGGTCGCGCGGAATGCCCTCGATTACTACCTGTTCGAGTCGGTGGTCCGTAAGGGCGATCGGGCTGATCCCAAACACGGCGCGTACGGCTTGATCGCGTCCGGCGAGGGCGGCTGGCTGGTAGCGAACTACGGTGACGGTAATGCCAAGATCATGATCAGTACGCTGACCACTGCCGCATTGCTCGGCACAGATCGCTGGGACGAGGCGATCATGATGTGCCTCCTCGGCAATCTCCGGACGACCGGGCAGCACGGATTCCGGGGGGGGCGAATCGATCTGCCGGCCTTGGCAAACGGCTACCGGCAGTTCTTCGATTCGACCCGGATCAACCCGCATCCCCATTACGAAGCGTTTCTTTGGGCCTGCTTCCTCTGGGCCTATGAACAGACTGGCTACACCCTGTTCCTTGCGCGACCCAAGGCCGCTATCCACACGACCATGGCACGCTTTCCCGACCGGCTACCGTGGACCAACGGGCTGACTCAGGAGATCGCCCGACTTCTCCTCCCATTGGCATGGCTGGTGCGAGTAGAGGACACGGCCGAGAATCGCGCATTGCTCGAACGGGCGGTCAGTGAACTGGCCAGGCTTCAGGAGCCCTGCGGCGCCATCCGCGAAGAGATCGGCAGCCCGCAGTACGGACGCTACCCGCCGCCGCGAACGAACGAGGACTACGGTAAACACGAAGCATCACTGATCTCGAAGAACGGTGACCCGGTGGCCGATCTGCTCTACTCGACAAACTTCGCCTTCCTCGGGTTGCACGAAGCTGCACATGCCACGGGGGACGAGAACATCAGGGCTATGGCCGACCGATTGGCGGATTTTCTGTGCCGGGTCCAAGTTCAAAGCGAGGCCGTGCCACAGGTCGATGGTGGCTGGTTTCGCGCGTTCGACTGCGAACGTTGGGAGCCGTGGGCATCGAACGCTGACACGGGTTGGGGCGCGTGGTGCATCGAGGCGGGTTGGACCCAAAGCTGGATCGTCTCAGTCCTGGCGATGCGAGAACTGGAAACGTCCCTGTGGGATCTCACCCGGCACAGCAAAATAGAGAAGCACTTCGAACGTCTGAAGGAGGAAATGCTCCCGGATGATACGCCACGCGGCCCGCACGTGCTGAAGCACCTTGCGTGGGGCAAGCCGGTGACACTTTCCGTCGATCCAGATCGCCGCTATCCCGGCAACGGGTCGGCAACGCTGACCGACGGCGTCCTCGGGGTTCCCAAACCGCGTGACCACAGGTGGATCGGGTTCGAAGGTAAGGACGTCACCGCCACCGTCGACCTCCAGGCCCTCGTCGATCTCGAGAGAGTGTCGGCCAGGTTCCTGCAGCAGACCGATGTCGGGATATACCCGGCCCGTGCGGTCGAGTTCTCCGGCTCTACCGATGGCAGGACCTTCAACGCCCTGGGCACGGCCACGCCTGTGGAGGTAACGGGCGAGCAGAACGGCAGCGTGCATACTCTCGCCATCACGACGACGCGCCGGGTATCCGTGCGCTACCTCCGTCTGACGGCCCTCAACTTCGGCCCGCTTCCCAAGGGACGTATCCTCCGCAACGGCCGCCGAGCCGAACACGAGAAACCGTCCTGGATGTTCATGGACGAGATCGTGGCCGACGGCCAAGAACGCGCAAAGGAACAACCATGATCGACCCGGTCACCTCGGACCTTTTCACAACCTGGACCAACCCGGAGACGGGACTGGACATCCACCTCTTGACCGAGAGGGTGGCTCCATCTCAGCAGTCCTTCTATTTCGTCAACGACAGCATGAGCACAGATGGGCGCTACCTCTGGTTCTACTGCTGTTTCCCACCATCGGGATCGGGGGGATACGGTCGAACCCTCGGCGTCGTGGATGTCGAGAAGCAAGCCGTGCACCACTTCCCGGACACCCAGTTCCAACACGCGTCACCATTCGTCGATCCGGAGACCGCTGACGTCTACTGGACAACGGGTGCATCCATCTGGCGGCGCTCCCCCGATCCCTCGGCGGCCGCCGAATGCGTGAACTCGATGCCCGAGGAACTCGTCATGGGCAGAAACGTCACCCGAGTGGCGACACACCTGAGTCGGTCTGCGGACGGCAAGAGCTTCTTCGTCGACAGTGCCCTTGGCGCACAGCATGTGTTCGGCACACTGCCCGTTGACGGCGGGGACTTCGAGTTCTGGCACCGTTTCGACCGCAATCACAACCATGCCCAGTTCAGCCCGATTGATCCGGACCTGGTGCTCTTCGCCGAGGAGTTCCACGTCGACCCCATCACCGGTCTGCGCATCCCCATCGCCAACCGCATGTGGACGATCCGGCGGGGCGGAATGCCGCGCCCGATCTTCCCCAATCCTACGGTCTGCAGTCACGAGTGGTGGGATGGCGACGGCAAGCACGCCTGGTCGGTCCGCCGGAAGCAATCCTGGCGTACCGACATCGAGACAGGCGAGACCGAAGCCATCGACTGGCCGGTTGGTTGCTGGCACGCTCACAACAGTCAGGATGGCAACTTCCTCGTCTGCGATTCCACCGAGAAGTTCTACCGTGGCTGCCCCTGTTCCGTCCACTTCCAGGACCGCCGCACCGGCGCAGTCTTGAAGATCGTTGACAACCCGGGCATTGACGGCATCGCAGGAGCAAATTACCACATCGATCCGCACCCGCGTTTCTGCTGCAACGACCGTTTTGTGGTCTTCACCGCCACCATCAGGGGCCAAATCGACCTGGCCATCGTCAAGACAGCCGACCTCATCAACAGGAACCACGAATAGCTCGTGTGTAGCTACACGCCATTTGGGCACCGGTCAGTCGCCGTCCGGAGGCCGCCTCCCACACTGGATCGGGTGCCCCCCAAGGTGGGAGGCGGCCTCCGGACGGCGACCTGCCTGACCACCAACAGAAGACAGGTACGACCTCGGATATGAACGATAGAACAACTGGCGAAGGCCAGGCTCGTGTGTAGCTACACCGGTTCCCTCCTCGGGAGGAAGGCGCCGGCACCATCGGCGGAGATCGGGAATTGACCGGATATGGCAACTGTGGTAGTGTGTCCGAGACAAACATGAAATACTCGAAATACCATGCGTTGGGCAACGATTACATCGTCATTCGCCCGGAAGAACTCAACGGCGAACTGGATCGCGATATCGTTCGCCTGATCTGTCACAGGAACTACGGCGCAGGATCCGACGGCATTCTCCTCGGCCCCCTGGACAGCGAGTCCTGTGAGTTTGGCTTGAGGATCTTCAATCCAGACGGGAGCGAAGCGGAGAAGAGTGGCAATGGGCTCCGCATCTTTGCGCGATTCCTGTGGGACGAACGCCTGGTCGGGAACCAGTGCTTCACGGTTGAGACCGCCGGCGGCGCCGTCTCGTGCGAGGTCAGCGCCGATGGCAGAAGCGTGACTGTAGAAATGGGGCAGGTCAGCTTCGACAGCAGGACCATCCCCGTCGCAGGTGCACCGCGAGAAGTGCTGAACGAGGAGATCGAGATCGACGGCCGCCGTCTGACGTTCTGTGCGGCAACCGTTGGGAACCCTCACTGTGTTGTCCTCGCGGAGCATCCAACCCCGGAGGAGGCCCATCGCTGCGGCCCGCTCATTGAGGTGAGTCCCCGCTTCCCGAATCGCACAAATGTCCAGTTCATGGAAGTCCTCGATCGCAGCAACATCCAGATCGAGATCTGGGAACGGGGAGCAGGCTATACACTGGCTTCCGGCAGCAGCAGTACGGCTGCGGCAGCCGTTGCCCGGAGACTCGGTCTCTGCGACACAGATATCACAGTCCATATGCCTGGCGGCAACCTGGAGATCCAGATCAGCGACGGCTTCACGGCCACCATGACCGGCCCCGTGACAAAAACGTGCGACGGCGTCATGGCAGAAGAGATGTTCGAGCAGGACCTCTGACAAGGCAGGACGCTTGAGTGCAACACCTTCGTGCTGGACTCAGAACATGAAGAATCCATGGTTGGACATACCATTTGGTGACTACGAAGGCCACATGAACTCCCCGGCAGTTGCTCAACTGCAGGTCCTCAACGAGCTTTTCGCGGCTGTCCTTGCGTCACACCGCCCGAAGTCTGTGGCCATCCTCGGCTGCGCCGGCGGCAACGGGCTTGAGCACATAGACGCAAGTGTCACAGAGCGGGTCGTTGGGATTGACATCAATCCAGCCTATCTGCAAATCCTCCGGAAACGCTTCTCGCACAGTCAAATGAACCTCGAGTTGGTCGAGGCAGACTTCGCGTCCCCGACGTTCTCCGTCCCACCGGTGGAACTGGTGTTCGCCGCTCTGGTGTTTGAGTACGTGCCTACTGATCAGGCCGTCCGGACTGTCAGTCGCAGCCTGGTTCCAGACGGGATCCTGGTCGCTGCTTTGCAGCTTCCCAGCGCGGCATCCCCACCCGTGACAAAAACCGAATTCAGCAGTCTTGAGACCCTTGCTCCGATTCTGGAACTGGTGTCACCGGACACGTTCACTCGCGCCTGCGCGGCCAACGGCCTTGAACTGGTGAAAGAGCAGACCATTCCCCTGAAACAAGGGAAAAAGCTCTTCGCTGGGCACTACCGGAAGGGAAGAGCCATGCCGATGTTGACCATTTCCGTTGAGTAGATCAAGACCATGCGCCGGGCGGACGCCAAGGGCTCTGCGGTGACAGAACAGACCGCAGTGCAGGCTTACCCGACCACCGGCCCTTCGTTCCCTCGGAAAAGTCAGCGTTCGTCAACAAGTTGTCGGCCGCAAAAAGGCCTTGAAAGAGCAGTCAGATGTTCAGCAGCACTGCGCACTTCAGCGCCATAGTCATGTCCTCCTGGGGTTGGTGGACCAGGAAGATGGGTCCCCCGTCCCGGGAGCGCAGCGCAACACTGACCGCTGCCCTGGACGCCTGGGGATGCCGCCCGCATTCTTGTACGGCGGGCGGCCCCCGACCGCCACTCCCAGATGCCGCCCGGAGGGCCGTGCGGCGTACCAGCAGAAGGTGCAGCCCGGCTCTTCTTGTACGGCGGGCGGCCTACCAGAAAGGCGTGACTTGGCTTGTCCTTCGGAGAGCGGTCGTCCTCGACCGTATGACGTGCGTGCAGCTACGGCGGAGGACCGCCGCTCTCCAGGAAGAGCCAGCTACGGCGGGGGACCGCCGCTCTCCAGGAGACCCCTGCTACGGCGGGGGACCGCCACTCTCCGACACCGCCCGAGAACCATGCTCAGAATAACCACTGCTCCTCTCTCGGTAGAGAGCTCGCTATGCACACCGCTTGCACTTGGCCCCGGCCGTGGCAAGGTTGCTGGAGCCCCCATCACCAACCAACAGGATTCCTGTATGACGAACGAATGGAGTGAGGCCCCCGGCCCCGATGAAATGCGCTACGAGCACTGGCGCGATGTTCCCTACGCGGGAGATGCATCTGACCCGTTGCAGACGCTCTGGTTGAGCTGTCCCCGGCAGGCGACGGACTTCGCCACGGTGGTTTGGTTCCACGGCGGAGGCCTGGTGTCCGGCGGACGCGAGTGCCCCCCCGTGCTGTACAACGGTAACGTGGCCGTTGTGGAGGCACGGTACCGGCTTTCGCCGGCGGTCAAAGCTCCCGCGTACCAGGAAGACGCGGCCGCGGCCGTGGCTTGGGTGTTCAAACACATCACCGAATACGGTGGCGATCCGGGCAAGATCATCATCGGCGGCATGTCAGCAGGAGCGTACCTCGCGGCAATCGTGGGTATGGACCCAACCTGGCTCGCACCACATGGAGTCTACCCAACCGCCTTGGCAGGACTTCTTCTTGTGAGTGGACAGATGACGACCCACTTCCAGGTCAAGGAGGACCTCGCGTATCCAGGGCATCGCTACCAGCCAATCGTCAATGAGCTCGCCCCATTGTCACACCTTTCTCCGGAACTGCCGCCGATCCTGCTCGTGACCGGCGACCCGACGCTGGACATCCCGGCTCGTCCGGCGGAGAACGCATTCATGGCCGCCAGTCTCAAAGCCATGGGGCACCCCCACATCGAGTGTCACCATCTCAGCGGGCATGACCACAGAGGCGCGTTCCGGAGCTGCGATGCTCTCGTCGAGCGCTTCCTTGGGGAACTACTGGATCTGGGACAACGTCCATCCGACATACCGCGGCCACCAGCTCATGGCCGACGAATGGGAACGCGTCGTCCGTGAGTTCTGGAAGTGAACAGCCGGCCCCAAAGGAGCTGCCCGTGTTCTTGTACGGTAGGCGCCTCGGACCGCCCTTCTCTTGGAGGCCGGTTTTCCCAAACCGGAAGGCAGCCGGTCACGGATGACCGGATCTCCATCGACGGCCACCCGGGGGCCGTGTGGCGTACCAGAAGAAAACACTACCTTGGGGCCATGCGGCGTACCAGGGGTAGACACTACCTGGAGGCCGGTTTTCCCAAACCGGAAGGCAGCCGGTCACGGATGACCGGATCTCCATCGACGGCCGCCCGGAGGGCCGTGTGGCGTACCAGAAGAAAACACTACCTTGGGGCCGTGCGGCGTACCAGGGGTAGACACTACCTGGAGGCCGGTTTTCCCAAACCGGAAAGCAGCCGGTCACGGATGACCGGATCTCCATCGACGGCCGCCCGGAGGGCCGTGCGACGTACGTCTCGTCAACTCCCCCCGGCACCGCTATGGCATTTTGCGGAAGCCGATGAAGTCCAGATTCATGGCGGTATCGTTCACGTTGGTCACGCGTAGGATGTGCTTGCCGGCCTGGAGGCGGAGGACCTTTGCCTCGGGGAACGTATTGAAGGGTTGCTCCAGCCAATCGCCCTTGGTGTCGCCGAAGCCTCCCGTGCCGGGGAGGGTCAGTTGCCCCAAGCCCTTTCCGTCGATCGCGACTTCGCGGATCGCCTTGCCCGGGGTGCAGTAGCGGAAGACCAGCTCATAGCGTCCCGCCTCCGCCAGGTCAAGCGTCCATTCGAGCCAGTGTCCGGCGGCGTCCCAGTGGGAGAAGGCCCGGCCGGAGACGTTGGCCTTGTCCGCGCGGACCTTGACGTTCCCGCCGCCCTGTCCGGAAAACGCTTCGGCCTCGACCCTTGGCAGCGAGCTCTTGTAGGTCCCGGGCGGAGGCTTGGGGATACTGACGGGCACACGCGTGCGCAATTGCCCCTCGGCCGTCGACAGCGTCGCGTCGAGGAATGTCAACGGGACCTTTTCCGGGAGTTCCCCGTGCACGTCGGCTTCGAATGACGTGAGCTCGCCAGGCTTGAGATCAACCGCGAAGGTGGTGGAGCCTGTGGACAGAGCCAGTGTGCCCTGCAGGGCCGTGTTCAGCGGCGCACTCACCACCACCCGACAACGGCGGCGCTTGTCATCGGTCTTGGGCAGCAGTGTCAGATTCACATTGGGGCTTTCCGCAGCGGGGCAGTAGGAGAGCGACGGTAGCTTGCGGTACCCCATCGAGTCCATCCGCACATCGGCCCGATAGACTGGGTCCTGGAGAAGACAGACACGCCGGTCCATAGCAGGCAATGTGGTAGAGTAGATGCGAAGTTCGCCAGGGGTGCTGGTGATGATCTCTTCGCGCCAGTCGCCCAGGATGTCGGCGACCATCACAACGCTTCCGGCAATGACGCCGTCCACGGGACCGCCCCGGAAGTCACTGGGGCTTTTGCTGAAAAGGCATTCCTTCTGCAGATCCGCGTCCCAGAAGACCGTCTCAACGCTGAAGGTCCTGGGCAGCGTCGGATCTGCGCACGCCAGAAGCTCACCGTTGGCAGCCCACAGCCAGGGTCCCCCGGCGATCTTGTGGTTGGCTGAATCCGCGCCCCATCCTTCCATACCGGGATGGAGTGGATCAATGTCCGCACACATACCCGCGCCATGGACATGGGTGGTGGGCTTGTCGTGCCCCCAGATGATCTCCCCGGTGCGGGCGTCTGCCAGACACATACCGTGCTTACTTTGGCGGCGCTCAATAATGTAGAAGACCTCCAACCCCGGTCGGTCGGGGAGAACGTCGCTCACGTACGCCGCATCGTTGTGTCCCAAACCGGTGGTCCAGAGCGGACAGCCGGTGTCGTCGAGCATGACGCTTCCGAGCATCACCTCGTCGCGCCCGTCACCATCCACGTCCACCGCGTGGGTGAAGTGCTCGCCCTGCCCCCAGTACTCCCGAGCCAGGCGATCATTGCTGTAGGACCAGAGAGAGTCGAGTCGCCTGCCTTTGAGCTGATAGGCGTCGGCCATCATGATGTTGTACGTGCCGCGCAGGGCGATCACACAAGGGGTCTTGCCGTCCAGATAGGCCACAGCCAGCTGATTTCGGGAGTAGTAGTTGTAGTCGTGACTGATGCCCAGGAACGCCTCGCGCGCGGGCCAGAGCGTCCGCGCGATCCGCTTCCCGGTCATGCCGTTCCAGATGGAGAGCCATTCCGGCCCGCTGCGCACCTTGCCGTCCTCCTCGCGGGGATCCCCTCTGCCGGTCTTGATCGCGATCTCGGCCTTGCCGTCGCCATTGAGGTCGGCCACGACGTAAGGCGAGTACCAGATGCCCCGCTCGATGGACCAGCCGAGGTCACGGGTCCAAAGGTACGTTCCGTCATGCAGGTAGGCCTCGATCTTGTAGGTGTCGTCAGATCGCTTCCAGTAGGAGACCCAGGGATCAACATTGCCGTTGGGGTGCTTGATGACGTAGTCGAGCTTGCCGTCGCCGTTGAGGTCGGCAAAGGCGACCTTCTGAAAACGCGTTCGCTCGTCGTTGAGCTTGATCGAGAGGTAGGCGGCAGAGGAGGCCTCGGCTCCCAACGCAGAGAGCGTTGCAGATGCGCCTAAGGCTGGGGCCTCGACGCCGGCCGGAAGGACGGTGTAAACCACGCCCGGCCCGGCGCGTGGCGCGGTGCGATCGATGACGTCGGTGGTGGCAGTGATCGGGGCCCGGTTGAGTTTCTTCACCGGCCCGTCGCCCACACGACGATAGACATCGAAGCCGACATCCGGGGGATCGTTCTTGAGCAAACGCCAACTCACGTAGGCCCCGCGCGGCGTCATCAGGGCAATGACGCCACGATCCAGCAGCTCTTCCCTGCGCTCTTTGGCCCAGCCCTGTACGGGCGGGTAGTCCTCTGGCGAGGGAGTGCGCGAACCTACCTTTACCGAGGAGCTCCTCTTCAGTGCGGGCCGAAAATCCAGGTAATCGACGTAACACGATCCCGTACCTCCCTGGTTAGCATAGCGGTCGTCAAACCAGAGCTCGAACCGGCCGTCTTTGATCTTGATCGGGTCGTCGAACAGAACTCCACCATGTGATCTGAACCAGGTTTCGCCATCGCGTGAGACCCCGATCGCACGGGTGCTGTTCATACAGACATCGTACGTGCCGTTGCGTAGGCCTTCGATCACGGTGTGCAAAACCGGGGCTCCCTCCTCTCCCGTGGCCCGGTCTTCCTTCACAACGGGGGACTGCAAGACCACACCCCCGGACCACTTCTCATTCGCTTTGACATCCGTGCTCCACAGATTCCACTTCTCATGCGAGAACTTGTTTTCCTGCCAGGCCTCTGCCGGGCCCGTGCAGGCCTCTGCCTCGAAACGCACAATCTCACGGGGCTGGAAGCTCACACAGCCGCTTGCGAGCATTAAGCCGCCAACCAAGATCATCTTCGCCGCCATCAAACAGCCTCCTAATCAACTTCACACCGGGACATCGAGATTCCATTTCGCGCGGGACGACAACGTAACACCCCGTCCGCGTGGGACAATGGGGTGGGGACGAACGGGTGAGGGATCAACGTCACTCCAGGCCAGGAGTATATTGTGGGGCTCCACACAACAGACAAAGGACGGAGAGATGACATACAGGCTGGCCGTAACTGCTCTGCTTCTGACAGTCGTTGTCCGCGGGCAGCCCCGACCACCTGTGGTTTCGCCGCTGCGAACGATTTCACCATCGTCACTGGCTCGGACGGCTGAGTTTACGTTTCAGCTGGGCGCTGAATACCAGAATCCGTACGACCCGGACGAAATCCGGGTGGATGCCGCCGTGACGGGACCGACTGGACGCTCCTGGGCGGTCCCTGCCTTTTGGATGGCACCGTGTGTCATGCGCCAGGAGCCCCCCACTGCCCGCTTTTCAGCTCTCACGCTCCTGCAGTTCTACATCGGTGCCAACGAGTTCCCACGGGGCAAGCCAGTGTCATTCTCGGTATCTCAAATCGTGCTGGTGAACAGCAGCACGGGCCAACGGCGCAAGCTCCATGACCTGACAGATCTCGCGAGCTGGACGTGTCGGAAAGGGGCAACGCTGCAGAAGGGGGTCGACGACAGAGGAGAAGCGGCGTTGATTGTCACGATCGTCCCGGATGGCCAGGGATACCCGGGCATCCACCTGGTCCCCGGCAAAGCCGTGGCCGATTGGTCCGCCTACGACACGCTGGCATTCCGCTCGGAGGCCCTCACACGCATTAGGGGGCCCACTCCGAAACTCGAGATAAGGACAGGCACTGCCAAGCACAGTGTGCCTCTTCTGAAAGAAGGCGCCTGGGAACAGGGTTGGAAGGAGCATCAGTGGTGCTTCAATCGCCGTTTACCACTCATCTCCTGGGCCCCGGCGCTCCAGGGGGAATGGCGGCTGCGCATCGCCGCCCCGATCACGGGAGACTACACCTTCGCCCTGACCGCGACCAACCGCGTCGGAACGACCCACGCACCGCCGCAGTCGTTTCACGTTGCGCGGACCGCGAGGAACGGCTTCATCCGTGTAGCCCCGGAGTGTCCTCGATACCTCAGCTACGAATCCGGGAAGCCCTTCTTCAGTGTCGGGACGAATCTGCTGGTCTTCAAAGACGACTTCGCGGAGTATGTCTACTACATCGACCGATTTACGGACGCCGGAGTCAACCTGTTTCGAGTCTGGCTCAACACCCCCTGTCTGGGTTTCGAAAAAGAGGGGCTGATCCAATACGGTCCCAGAGAGTGCGCCGTGCTCGACGCGTTGCTCAACCACGCGGATCAGCGCAGCGCGGCAGTGATGCTCTGTCAGTTGGACTTCCGGGAAGTCGCGGAAAAGAAGAACAACCCACAAGGGGGATGGGAGCGCAACCCCTACAGCACGGTCTGTGACAGCGCGGCTGACTTCTTCACCGACAAGACGGCCAGGACAGCCTTCCGCAAACGCTTGCGCTACCTTGTGGCGCGCTGGAGTGCGTCTCCCGCCGTGCACAGCTGGGAGTTCTTCAACGAAGTCAACGGTTCCGATGCCTGGCGCCTGGCAGGCGCGGCCCCCCAGATCCGCGCCTGGCACGCTGAGATGGCTGAGTATTTGCGCAGCGTGGACCCCTACAAGCACCTCCTTACCACCAGCTTCAGCAACCCCGAGGACGACCCCATTCATGGCGCCCCGTGGCTCGAACTCGTCCAACCTCATTGCTACCAGACCGCCGCCATTGATTTCGCGTCCTTCATCCGCCCCCGCTGTCTCGAACTTGCGCACCACGGCAAACCGATGTTCCCCGGCGAATTCGGCCTGATGACCATCAAGTTCGAAGACGTGATAGAAGGCGGCGTGTCCATCCACAACGGCATGTGGGCAAGTGTGATGAGTGGCTGCGCGGGAACAGCCATGCCCTGGTGGTGGCAGTGGATCGACCGCCATGACTATTACTCACACTTCGCAGGGCTGTCGACGTTCGTGCAAGACGTGCGCTGGCACGAGCAGGCGTTCCGCCCCATCCGCGCCGAAGAACTCAGGACCTCAATAGCACCGACCTCAGAGACGGCACCGGAAACCGTTTCTCTGGCCCTGAAGCGTCACACCTGGGACGCAACCGCTCTATACAACCGTCCCGCACGAATCGAGGTCCGACCAGATGGCACGGTGACCCCGGAGGACGCACTCAGCACACGCCTGCACGGCGTTCGGAACCACGCCGACTGCCACAATCCGAAGACCATCGTGGGCAACTGGCCTGTGTCCGGCCGCCTCGTGGTCAGTGTTGGTACGGTCTCGGGCTACGGAGGAGCGAACCTGCGAGTCTATGTGGACGATACTGAAGCCCTGACCACAGACTTCCTCGACGAGGACGAGGCGCTGCAGAACGTCATGCATGCGTACCGCGGCGACTATGCCGTGGACATCCCGGCAGGGAAGCACGAGATCAGGATCGAGAACACAGGCAACGACTGGATCACACTCGATCAGATCCGGCTGGAGAACTATGGGACGCCGGGCACACGGTGTCAGACCATGGGGCTCCGAGGTCGAGACACGGCGCTGCTCTGGCTCCGCAACACCGACTACACCTGGTTCGGCGCCCTGGCCAAGCAACCATGCCATCCCATCCAGCATGCACAACTGACGGTCCGTGGGATGTCTCGAGGGCGCTATGTGGTCCGCTTCTATTCCCCAACGACAGCGACGTGGCGCCAGGAACAGCTGGTGCGAACTCGCTGGGGGAAGCTGGATCTGACACTTCCGGACTTCCGGCAAGACTTGGCCATCCGTATTTGCCGTGAGGCCGCGGAGTAGGGTCGGTGACCTCCCGCCAACGCTTTGCATCAAGACGCCCCAGCTTTACCTTGTCCGAGGACGATCCTGTGCTTCCCAACCAAATGAACAGAAAAGGGTGTGTTATGAAGCGAATCTCCCGGGCCTGTCTCGTGATGGCGGTGTGTGCCGCCTGGTCGTTGCGTGCTGACGTAAAGCCGGCGGCGTTGTTCGCAGATCACATGGTTCTGCAGCGAGGGCAGAATCTCCCGGTGTGGGGCTGGGCGGACGTGGGAGAGAAGGTCACTGTGAGCCTCGCCGGCCAGAGCGGCTCAGCTACGGCCGATGCGCAGGGGGACTGGAAGATCGTGCTGAAGCCAGTGACGTCTTCCGAAGCCCTGCAGATGACGATCAAAGGCACCAACGAGATCGTGATCAAAGACATTCTCATGGGTGAGGTGTGGCTCTGTTCCGGACAGTCGAACATGAACATGCGAGTCGCGTCGTGCAAGGACGCGGCGCAGGTGAAGGCCGCAGCCGATCTGCCGAAGATCCGGCACTTCCAGATCAGAAACACGGTCTGTCCCGAGCCGACCCGAAATTTGGCCGGAACATGGACCGTTTGCTCCCCCAAGACCGTGGCTGCGTACACGGGGACCGGTTTCTTCTTCGGACGTTCCCTGTTCGAGGAGCTGAATGTACCGATCGGCATTGTGCACAGCTCCTGGGGAGGGACACCGGCCGAAGCCTGGACAAGCAAGGAAGACCTCGGGAGAAGCGAGAACCTGCAACCGATCCTGGAGCGCTTCCAGACAGCTCTGGAGCAGTATCCCGAAAAGAAGAAGGCCTGGGAAGAAAAGGTCGAGGCCTGGAAAGAGAAGGTGGCCAAACAGAAGGCAGAGGGTGAGAAGAAGCTCGCGCGCAAACCCCGGCCGCCAATGAACGAACGTCACTATCAGCGTCCATCCGGCCTCTACAACGGCATGATCCTGTCCCTGGTCCCTTACGCAATCAAAGGAGCCACCTGGTACCAGGGCGAATCGAATGCCGGCCGCGGCCAGCAGTACGAAGAGCTTCTCCAGACGATGATCGCCAACTGGCGACGGATCTGGGGACAGGGCGATTTCCCCTTCTACATCGTCCAGATCGCTAACTTCCGGAGCGAACAGACCGACCCCAATGAACAGAGCGCCTGGGCAGAGCTACGCGACTCGCAGACCAAGGTCGGCTACGGGTATCCCAACTGCGGTCTGGCCACCATCATTGACATCGGCGACGCCAAGGACATCCACCCGAAAAACAAACAGGATGTGGGCGCGCGCCTGGCGAAGATCGCTCTGGCCAAGCTCTACGACAAAGGCATCGTCTACAGCGGCCCGAAGTACGCCTCGATGAAGACCGAGGGGAGCACCGTCCGTCTATCCTTCGACTTCCTCGGCGGCGGTCTCGTGAGCAAAGGCGACAAGCTCGGCGGATTCGCCGTCGCAGGCGATGACAAAGTGTTCAAGTGGGCGGATGCGACCATCGACGGCGATACGGTCGTGGTCAAGTCAGCGGACGTTCCGGCTCCAAGAGCCGTCCGCTACGGCTGGGCCAACAACCCGCCCTGCACCCTCTACAACAAGGCCGAACTGCCCGCTGTCCCCTTCCGCACGGACACCTGGCCCGGTGTGACCGACGGGAAACAGTAGGAGAGAAGACTGGGGCTGCTTACCCCATACCCCATCCGGGGGAGCAGCGGCTCCCCCGGCCCCAATGCCGTCAACCTAAGCGTCCGGGCGGCGCGACGGCCTCAGATCCTTTTGCGGTTCATGACGTGACGGTGCTTCGTTGGTGTTTTTTTCCTCGGAAAGCTGCGTCCAGGCCGGCGTTCGGTGAGTCCTTCACC
>JABHEG010000302.1 GCA_018676675.1 Lentisphaerota bacterium | reverse complement strand
CCGCCGCTCTCCAGAGGAAGGCAGGCACGGCGGGGGACCGCCGCTCTCCAGAGGAAGGCAGGCACGGCGGGGGACCGCCGCTCTCCAGGGGAAGGCAGGCACGGCGGGGGACCGCCGCTCTCCAGAGGGTGACTGGCAGAAGCGCGTGTCCCATGGCAGATTGAGGTGTTTGGGTAGGGAACACCAACGACGCTTTCACATCCTAACGTTCCCACAGAGGGAGAAAGACCAAATGTCCAGGTTCACTCTGATCTGCCTGGTGCTGCTCGCAGTTGCCGTTCGTGCGGAGTCCGTAGCGGAGTTGCTTGAGAAGGGGATTTTCCAGCAGGAAGCTGCCCACAACTACGGCGCCGCTATCGTGCTCTTTCGGAAGGTCATTGCTGCCCCCAAAGCCGTGGAAGCCGGCAAAGCCGACGCGTTGGTGCGATTGGGGCAATGCCAGGTGCTTTCCGGGCAGACCGAGGAGGCCCGGAAGACGTTTCAGAAATTGGGGGAAACGCACCCGAAACAGCTTGGGGATGTGCTGGTGCGGCTGATGGCGGGGGGCAAGAGCGGTAGCGGGAGTGTCGTGGCTGGCGCAGGTCAATCCGCAGGCAACCGGCTCAGGAGCAACCTGCGGAACTGGGTCGTTCCCCAAGTTGAGCTTGAGGAAACGGCCGTCGACGACATCGTGGGCTTCCTCGCGAGGACTAGTAAGGAGCTCGATCCGAAAGGGGTCGGGATCAACTTCGTGTGGATTGAGCGATCGCCCGAGGCAGACGGGGATCGTGTCGCGGATCAGAGATCGCGTTCCCGTGTGCCGGGGGCTGGAACGAACGGCAGTAAGGAGAAGGTGGAGTTGGTCGAACCGGACGAGGACTCAGAAGATGATCCGTCTGCTGCTGCGGACCTGACTCGCGCCATCACGATGTCAGCGGACAATATCCCGTTGGGGGAGGTGATCCGGTACATCTGCCTAGGGGCAGAACTGCACCACCGTCTCGATGAATCGGCGGTGGTGATTGCCCCCAAGTCTGTCGCTATCTCGCCGATGGAGACGCGGTACTATTCCGTGCAAGCTGGGATCTTGGACGGTGGAGGAAGGAGGCGCGGCCCCCACCACAGCATTGATTGGGGAGAAGACGATGATGACGATGACGACGGAACAGTGTTCATGGACCTTAAGGGGCTCTTCAGAGACTTCGGGATGGAGTTTCCTGTTGGGAGTCGAGTCAGCTACTATCAGAGAGTCGGGAAGCTGATCATTCACAACACGGTGGCTGAACACGAACGGATCGAGCGAATCCTCCAGCAGATAAACGTCACCCCGACCGAAGTGCGTATCGGCTTTGAACTGATAGAGGTGTTGGACCCGGCCTTGGTCCGCGACTTGCCGGCGGGAGCTGTCCACGAGATGGCCTTGAAGGCACTTCCTGGAGAGAGCTGGCGGGTGTTACATCGTGCGTCGGCTGTTACGCTTTCGGGAAACACGACGGTCGTGCTGGCTTTGGAGCCCGGCCCCAAGCCCGCAGCGAAGCAGACGGCCGGTGCCCCGGGTGAAGCGGACAAGACCGCGAAGGCAGAGGATGTGCCGGTAGAGGGTGCCACCGTCGCGGTCACGCCGACCGTCGCGGCAGACGGGTACAGCATCGATCTGGAACTGCGCTATGACGTGAGCGACCCGACACTTCCGGAGCTCAGGACTGAGACGAAAGTCATCGTCTGGGATGGGGAGTCAGTGACGTTCCAGCTCGCCGGTGGCGAAGCGGAAGACAGCCAGAACCTGTATCTGATTGTGTCTGCGACCTTACTCAATCCGGCAGGGCTACCCATACGTGCCCCAGCTTCCCCGGCCGCCCGTCGAGAGGCCCTCCGTGGTGCGATGGGAGGGAAGTGAGGTCAAGAGGCCGCTTGCCTGCTGTGGCCTCGCGCGAAGGCGGGTAGGGGGCCGGCGGTTCCACTGACCCCGCCGGCTTGGGGTCAGGTCCGTACTTTGACACTTGGCGTTGGTGGAGACTGGCGGATAGGTTGATGATTGGCTCGCCAACTGTCAGAAGTCCTGGGCCTGACCCCGTCCGGCTCGCCGAGCCGCCGAGCCCGCGTGATCGGACCGATCCGACCAATCTGTCTGATCTGACCGATCCCGAGCAGAAGGAGAACGAACTTGCACACGACCGCCACCGGAGAGACCAACGGAATGCGCCGTCCGAACATCGTTTTCATCGTGACGGACCAGTGGCGCGGGACGGCCACGGGATACGCGGGCGACCCGAATCTGCAGACGCCCAATCTCGATCGGTTGGCAGCACAGAGCCTGAACTGTCGAACGATGATGTCGGTCTGTCCGGTCTGCACGCCACAGCGAGCATCGCTTATGACGGGGCGCTACCCAACCTCGACCGGCATGTTCCTCAACGATGCTTATCTGCCGTCCGAAGAGCTGTGCATGGCGGAGATCCTGGCCGATGCGGGGTACGCAACGGCGTACATTGGCAAGTGGCACCTGGATGGACACGGACGCGGGAAGGTCGTGGCCCCGGAACGGCGTCAGGGCTGGCAATACTGGCAGGCGGCCGAGTGTGACCACAACTACAACCATTCACACTTCTACGTCGGTGACGATCCGACCAAGTATTTCTGGGAGGGCTATGATGCTTACGCCCAGACTCGCTGTGCCCAGGACTACCTGAAAGACCGCACGGGAGACGACGCCCCATTCTGCCTGTTTGTGGGCTACGGTTCGCCTCATTTTCCCCACGCGACCGCCCCGGAAGAGTTCAAGGCGTTGTACCCTCCGGAATCGATCGAGCTTCCCCCGAACGTCCCTGAGGAATTGGCTGACAAGGCCCGCGAAGAGCTGCAGGGGTACTACGCTCACTGCACCGCACTGGATCGCTGTGTGGGTGACATCGTGGCGACTCTGGATGACACTGGACTGGCGGACGACACGATCTTGATTTTCACCTCCGATCATGGGGATGCGTTCGGCTCCCATGGGGTCTCCCCTTGCCAGAAACAGGTGGCATGGGATGTCGTGTCCCGCGTTCCTTTCCTGCTCAGGTATCCGGCGTTGCACGGTCAGGACGCTCGGGCCGTGACCACAGCCATGACGACCCCGGATATCCTTCCGACGCTACTCGGGCTTGCCGACGTTGGTGTTCCCGACACGGTCGAGGGGGAGGATCTCTCAGGCATTCTGCGGGGATCGCAGGAGGAAAAGCCGGATCGAGCTGCGCTCTACATGCTCATCATCCCGTTTTCGCAGGCCCGGGACTTCACCGGCCCATATCGCGCTGTGCGCACGGCCCGGCACACCTACGTCAGGACTCTTGATGGCCCCGCCATGTTGTACGACGACTGTGAGGATCCACATCAGCTGTGCAACTTCATCGACGACCCAGACCATGCCGTGTTGCGGGAGAAACTCGATGCCGAGCTGAGTGCTGGGCTTGAACGAATCGGCGACGATTTCCGCGACGGACAGCATTACGTCGACCTCTGGGGCTTCACCCTTGCCCCGCACGGCAGCGTCGGGTACCAGACCGAAGACGCGCCTGTCCAGGCACCGCATAGGGCTGGGTGATCCCCGAAATCGGGAAGAACGGGGCCTGCCCCGAGACCCCGCCGGGGGACCGCGCTCCCCCGGAGCCCCCACGTGATGGGCCCGCGTACGACAAGCGCCAAAGCTCGCCTGACGTTCGCGAACCCGTTGCCGATGCTCGCGCGACGGGTGAACACGTAGACGGAAGCGAACGGGCCTCACTATGCATGATGCGCTGAGCGGGATTGAGGAAAAACGCCCCCCCGGAGCCCCCACGTGATGGGTTCGCGTACGACACGCGCCA
The DNA here is from genome assembly GCA_018676675.1 of Lentisphaerota bacterium. Classification (GTDB taxonomy): domain Bacteria; phylum Verrucomicrobiota; class Lentisphaeria; order Oligosphaerales; family JABHEG01; genus JABHEG01. The sequence goes on along the minus strand of JABHEG010000302.1, from coordinate 14,541 downwards.
AGGCCCGCCTGACGTTCGCGAACCCGTTGCCGATGCTCGCGCGACGGACGACGACGTAGACGGAAGCGAACAGGCCCTCGCTATGCACGGCCAGGGGAGAGGGCTTGAGGGAGGGCGGGGCGTTGGCCGGATGGCGGAAAGACGAGGGCTGGAAGTCCCGGCGCTCCCAACCGGTGAACGCGACTCCGGCAAGGCCTACGTCGCTAACTACGAACGAGTTTCGTTCCCATCAGAGCGGCGTTCGTAGGGAGGCACGTAGAGCAACAGAGTGCCGTTCTTCCTGGTCAATCCACTGGGGTTCGCCGCTGGCCGTGGGGATCATGCCGAACGTTGATCGACTGCGGGACGGGGGAGCTGGAGAACAACCAGTAGGCGTCGGTACGGTGCACCCAACCGGGGCGTTGCGGGTCGTCGTCGACGCTGAAGTAGACGGTGCCGTCCCAGCCGTAGATGGGCTGCCAGATGAAGGCGTCTTGTGGCTTGGGGATGTCGTCGATGGGGCCGAACAGGTTCCAGCCGGTCTTGACAGTAGCAGTGGGATCAACCGGGGGTGTCCCTGACAGGCGGAATTGGGCTGGCGCGGCGCCGGAGAACCAGCCCCAGTAGCCGACTGTGGGCGTTAACGGTTCGTCGGGATTCGCCGCTCGATACTGCGTTTCAGCCCATGACCAGAGCGCGTCGACAGTGCCGTCGGCGCGGCTGATGCTCTGCGCGAAAAGCTCGGACGCCGTTTGTTGGGTCACAAAGGGGATACTCACGAGATTCCAGCCGGGCGAAAGTGTGATGAGTACGTCACCGATATTGGGTGCGCCGGGAGTCGGTGCCTCTGCGTCAATGCCTGCGGTGGCTTCCCAGTCGTTGCCGTCGTCGCTGTCACTGCTGTGCACGTCTCTCCCCAGGCTCTGGTCTGCGAGGGGGGCGGGTGGGTTGTCACCGGTCCAGGTCAGCTGCACAGGGGGCGTGTCGGTGGAGTCGCCGTACCGCATGAAGTCCATGCCGCTGTCGTTGGGGTTGAGGAGGGCAATCGCGTGTCCGGTGCCCACGAGGACGCCTTCGCGGTCGATGTGGAGGTCCTCACCGGGAGTGTCCGTTGTGTCCCCGGTCTGCAGATGGATGACTAGAAACGCCCCGGGATCCAAGACACCGTCCCAATCAGGCGCGCTGGTTGGGATGACCAGGTCCAGGTTCCCGCTGTAGTCGCCGAGACGCCAGTTTGTCAGATCGACTGGCGTGGGCAGAGGGTTGGCAATCTCGATCCACTGCTCACCGGGGTGTATCTCGTTGATGCGTGGTGCGTCCACTCGTGCGTCCATTCGTGTTGTCGCGGTGACATTGCCGTCGGCTTGGTCAGTCACGGTGAGGGTCAGGGCGTTCGCTTCTCCCGGGGGCGCATCGGACGGCACGGTGAGTGTGACTGTGACGTCGCCTCGAGAGCCGGGTTCGACGGTGAGGTCGGCGCTGTCGAGCTGGAGCTGCCAGGTCAGTGATTGGTCGGCCTGGATCGTGTAGGTCGCGATTGTTTCTGTGAGGTTACCGAGGGTGAATGTTGCCACCAAGTCATCGCCGCGCAGGCCGTGTGGCTCAGGGCCGGGGGTGACCACCAAGCGGACCGGCGTACCCAGGTGCCCGGTTGCGTTGACAGCGCCGTGTGTGTCCCCGGAGTCTGGGCCGTCCGCACTGCCCCACCAATTTCCGGTTGCGTCAACCTGTGCCCAGTGATTGAGGTTGCTGACGCCGTAGCCCGTGTTGTCGACAATGTTGCAGCCTGTGATGCCCAAGTCGACATTGCCGAGGAGACGGACGCCGTCGCCCTGGTTGCTGCCGATGGTGCAACCTGACAGCAAGGAGGTGCTGCCCGTGGTCCCGCGGCTTCTGGCTTCCTCGTCGTGACCGATCTGGGCCCCGCCCAAGGCGTTCCCGGTCATCGTCACCAGGTCTGCGGCCAGGTTTCGTCCGACGGACACACCGTAGCTGCCGTTCTGTGCAAGCGTGCCGACCAGCAACTCCGCATCCCATTCGGCAAAGACACCGTGGTCGCCGTTGTTGGAGGCCGTCACGTATCGCGCCCAAACGCTGCCGTCCTCGCTGTAGACGCCACTGAGGTCGCAATCAGTCTCGCAGTTGACCTGCTTGGTCAGGCCGTCCTTTTCGCGTGTAACCCAGGCAGTGGCGCCTTTCCCGTTGTTGCTGATGACACTCGTCCTTTGCACAGAGGCGCCACCGGGGAAGTGATTGATGTGGACCGCCCCCAGCGCAAAGATCCCGGCGGCGGCGTTGTTCTGCGCCTCGACCGACCCCGTGACGACGACGCTGTGTTTCTCGCTGTCAGCGAGGCCCGTACCCTCGGCCATGATACCGTACCCGAGGTTACTGTTTGCCTGGTTCTCGATCGCCCCTTCAAAGAGCTCGACGACAACGCTCCCGAACGAACGGATGCCCGCACCTTTGTTGCCGTTGCATTGGACCGCGCGCAGCTCGGCGTCTTCAGCCGAGACGATCCCCGGTCCCCCGTTGTTCTCCACCTTGGCGACACTCACGCCGACACTGGAGTTTACGCTGTGGACGCCGCCAAGGGCGCACTGAGTCTGGCAGTCAACATCCAGAGGCAGATTCTCCGCCTCCACAACGACCCAGCCGTCTTCGCCTTTGCCGTTGTTGCTGATGTTGCTAACGCGCTTCGACGAGGTCATGCCGTTCAGTTGGTTGATGGCCACGTAGCCTTCGGTTCGCACCCCTGCTGCCGCATTGCCGGTAATCTGGATCGGCCCGACGGCTGTCAGCCCATTGCCCACTGCTTCCCACGCCGTCAGCTCCTCCTCCGCCCGGATGCCATAGCCCAAGTTGTCCCGGACCTCGCTCTCGAAGCCAAGACCGTCGGACTCCACGATTATGACGCCCGCAAAGCCTCGGATGCCCGGCCCCCAGTTTCCATTGCACATAGGTGAGAACAACTGCACGGTTCCATCCGCGACGACTCCAGGTCCACCGTTCTCATTAACCCTGGCGATACTCATCCGTACCTCACCCATGAGACTCCGGACGCCTCCGGTGAACACGTGGCCGTCTGTACTCACCTCCGTCACCTTGCCCGCCCTGTCGACGACCCATGCCGTGTCGCCAAAGCCGTTGCCGCTGATCGTGCTGGGGTACGGAAGGCGCGTGCTACCGTTGACCATGTTGATCACCACGTCGCCTTCGGCCACGATGCCGGCGCCAGCGTTGTCTTTGACCTCGATGTTGGCCCAGGAGCCCACCCCCGCAAGTTCGGAACGCCCACGATCGTCGTCCCCCTCCCACCAAGCACGAATCCCATAGCCCAAGTTCTCGTTGACTTGGTTCGCCAGCCCCCCCTCAACTGGGCGGAAGAGGATCGAGCTACTCAACGACTGGACGCCTGGGCCTTTGTTCCGCGCGCTCTGAACGCCTTCCAAGGTGATGTCCGTCTCAGCAAGGATCCCCGGGCCTCCATTGTCTTCGGTCTTGACGTTCTGGCCCTGCACTTCGTCGAAGTAGCTGAACATGCCGCCGCCCGCCTCTCCTTCCCCGGTCGCATTGCGGCTGAACTCGCACACGATCTCGACAGCGTTGTCGACGTCCGGCAGGTTGATGTCGATGACACCGTCGGCGAGGATGCCCCAGCCGCCGTTGTCGGTGCACGAGACATCCTGCAGCTCGATCACCGGTGCCGGATGCTCAGCCTCGATTCCGTGACTGCCGAAATGGCGCACGGTCAACCCAGTGACCACGCAGTCGCCGCTGGTTACGTGCACTCCGCGAGCAGTGTCACCTGCGCTGCTGCCGTCGAGGATTACGCGTCCGGAAGATTGAGTGCGTCCGTCGAGGGTAACCGGGCGCTCGATCGTCGGCAGCTCACTGGCGGGACTGATCACGGGAACAGCGCGCCCCTCGGGAATGTCAAAGACGATGTGTATCGGGGGGCCTGCGAGCTGGTTGGCGAACTCGATGGCTGCGCGTAGCGAGATCTGTGGACCATCTTGGTCGAGACTGACGTCACAGATGGCGTCGCCGGTGACATCGCTTTCGTCGCCGGTGCGGTTGACGATCAAGGTAGGTAGGGAGAACTCCGAGCTATTGCCGTCGGGGTCGGTCGCCGTTGCACTGATTTGGCCCTGCGCCTCTGCCAGTCCAACGGCGAAGGCCGCCAGCCCCTCGGCGTTCGTTGCCGCGTCGATGGCCACCAGGAACGTCTCCCCCTGACCGATGCTCTCGACGTTGTCGAAGAACTCCAGGCGATAGGTTGTACCTGGCTGGCTTTTGAGCGTGCCGCTGACCGTCCCGCTGGCGTCTCGCCCGCTGATGATCGGGTAGTTCTGCCGTTCATTAGGGCCGGTATCACTGTCCTGGGGGTCATTCATGGTCGCTCCGTCGCCCCCGAGATCGATGCCATAGGGCACGTTCGAGTGGATGCTGTTGCCGAGTATGGCGCAGCCTGTGGCGTCACCCTCGATCTTGACGCCGGAGACGCGGTGGTCTTCATCTCCGTTAAAGGCAATGAGGTTGCCCGTACCTTCTTCCTCCCCACCGATCAGCGTATTGGCGGCGTTCTTGATCCAGATACCGCCTGCATTCCGACGAGGTTCAGGATCAAAGCCGTAGTTGCGATAGAGAGGGGGGGCCTCACCGGAAACGGCGGGGCCGATCCAGTTGCCGACGATGGTGTTCGGCTCCAGCTCAGGACGTTCAGTTGTCTGGCGAAGCACGTAGATGCCCGCGCCGCTGTTCCCCGAGATGATGTTCCGTGCCGTGTCCGACGTCCCGCCGATGGTATTTCCGCCAGTGTCTACCAGACCGATCCCGATGCCGTTCGGCAAGGCCCATTCGCCGGTCTTGTCCGTGCCGATGTAGTTCCCATCCACAACGTTGCCGGTTGATGCCGTTCCTCCGATCCGGATGCCTGCGCCGTTCGCTGAGATGACGTTGCCGGCACCCAGGCCTGATACGCCAACCTGACAGCCAACGGCGTCCTCCAAGTTGATGCCGCGCGCGCCATTGCCAGCTGGCGGCGCGTCCTCCACGGTTCCATTCCGGCTGTCTCCGTCTTGATCGGTGCCGATGTAGTTGCCCGAGATTCTCGTGCCTGCTGCCCCCTCGCCCAGGACGTGCACGCCGTCTCCTGCATTGCCGGAGATCGTGTTTCGTGCTGCAGGGGTATCTCCCCCGATGTCTGTTCCGGGGCTGCCGTCGATGTGTATACCGTGGCCCTGATTGCCGTTCGGTGTGCCGCGCCCCCCGATGTCCAGCGGTCGCATGCCCGTCCTGTCAAGGCCGATCACATTGCCCTGGATAGACCCGTCAGCTGCATTGGTGCCCGTGACATGCACGCCGTGCCCCTTGTTGCCGGATATCAGGTTGTCCCGGATGTCTGTTTCGGGTGCGTCTTCGATGCGCACCCCATCTCCGTCGTTCCAGGATGCCGTCTCCCCATCCTTCGTGCCGATCCGGTTTGCGCGCACCAGCGAGTGGCTCGTCGTGGTGCCCGCGATGTACACCCCGTGGCCGCTGTTGCCATCGATCCAGTTTCCGTCGGCGCTGCCCGGATCGCCGATCGTCGTGCCGCCGGCGCCACCGTGCACGTACACTCCGTGGTGGTTGAACTCGATGATGCACTCGTTCACGACGCAGCTAGTGATCGCCCCGTGGACGCATACGCCGGCCTGACCCCCTCCGCTTGCCCCGGTGATCTGGAAACCCCGGATCGTCGTGGCGTCACGAGTGACGTCAAAGGCGTGATCAGTTGCCACGGGTGCCTGTACGTGGGCTGCCCCCCTGCCGTCGACTGAATCGATGGTCAACGACTTTGTTACGTCAACGTTCTCCGGGTAGGTCCCCGCGTAGACGTGAAGCGTGTGTCCGTCGACGGTGTTTTCCGCGTCGATTCCGTCCTGGATGACGCCGTACGCCTCCTCTGAGTCGGGATTCCACACCGTCCCGACTCGGGTTGGGCCGCCCGACACTGAAGCGGGGGGCTGCGGCGTCTTGGTGCCCGTCTCGTAGTTCTCGGGCTCGGCCGCGAGCAAGTCGGTCCGAGTGGTGGCGTTGAAATCGTAGAGAAAGCCCCCGTGCTCGTTGATGTCGATCGCATATCGCAGATGCAGTGTGATGGTTCCTCCCGCCGGGATGACGAGGCCGACGTTGAGTGTGACCGTGCCGTTGTCTGCGCTGTACGTGCCGGTCGAGAGCTTGTTCTGCCCATGGTACAACTCGACCGCAGTCACGTGTTCCGTTTCGTCCCCGCTGCCGGATGCCTGGAACGTGATTGAGTTAGCCTGCCAGGAGTCCGTGTCGTCGGCGGTCAGTGTTACCGGCAATACGGTGACTGCCTGCAGTTCCTCGTCGTCCTTCGGGAAGTCCCGCCGGATACTGCCACCCGAGAGACTCAGCACGGGTATCTTGCGGGCGAAACGGCCGACGACCTCCGGATGGTCCTGTTGGATGACCACCTGGATCGGTGACTCCGTGCCTGCCGCTCCCCCTTCCCAACCGACAAACTTCCAGCTAGTCGCCGAATGTGCTGTCAGAGCCACTTGCGAGCCCACCAGCTGATCCGTCACTTCGTCCGGGTCGATGGTGCAACCAGCCGTGGCAGCTTCCGGAGGCTGCACCGAGGTCGATAGCGACCCAAGGGGCGCGACGGTCACGTTCTGCTCTACATATGTGTTTTCCTCAGCCCAGTCCCCCCATGGCCACTCCGACTCGAAGCTGGCACGCAGGACGAGGGCCCCCGCGACATTGACCCGGTACCGTGCCAACGCGGTGACAGTGGTCCCGGTCTCCAGCGAATCCAGTTCGGTAGTGCCAGAGCCCGGCGGCTCCAGTGTCGACTCCCCGGCCGAGAAGGTGAGTGAAACCAGCGTCGTCGCGGTCATGACCTCGGCCGTCCCGGACGCAGAAAAGGAGAAGGTCGTGGACCGACCAACCGTGTACGGTCCTTGATTGGTCAATGCGAAGGTTGCCTCGAACTCTTGCCCTACCGCTACGCCATTTGGCGCCGAGACAACACTGACGCCCACGTCCGCCCGGGGCGGCACCAACGGCCAGTTGTCGACGTTCTGGCCACCGGTCCCGATCTCGTACGGGGTGTCGCCGATCCCGTCGTTGTTGGCGTCGCTGCCTTGGTAGTTGCTCCAGTAATTGCCCCCGATGATGTTGCGCCCAACGATGTTGGTGCCGGATTGCTGCGTTTCGGCCGTCCAGGTGTTTGAGGTTGGGGAATCGGCAAAGGTCCCGATGAGTTGCAGTGGCGGGTGGCTGTCGCTGGGACTGCCGAAGCGGTTGTTGTAGATCGTGTTGTTGGTCGGACTGGCGCCGTCACCTCCGCGCAACGCGAGCGCGTGCCCGTTGTCCACAACAACATTGTCACGGATCAAGCAGCCCTTGCCGTCACCAAGATCGATACCGTATGGCAGGTTTGCCTCGATATGGTTGTTGCGGATGGTGCAGTTCGTGGCGTTTCCCTCGATTCTGATGCCGGAAGCCCCATCGTTGGTGTTGCCATTGAAGGCAATCCAGTTACCCGTACCTTCCTGCTCGCCGCCGATCGCCGTGCTGGCGCCGTTGATCCAGACGCCGCCGCCGTTCCAGCGGGGCTCCGGATCTGCGCCGTAGCTGCGATAGAAGGGGACGGCATCCTGCGCCCCCTCCGGGGGAGTGGGCGTCGGGCCGATGTAGTTGTTAATGATGATGTTTGGTTGCGGATCTGGCCCTCCTGTCGCCTCGCGAGCGACGTAGACCCCGACGCCGTAGTTGCCGGAAATGATGTTCATTGCGGAGGACGCTTCCCCGCCGATGGTGTTGCCGCCGGTGTCGATCAAACGGACCCCGATGCCGTTGGGCAAGGCCCATTGGCCCGTTTCGTCGACGCCGATACTGTTCCCATCCAGGCGGTTGCCGGTCGCCGTTCCCCCACTGATGCGCACACCCACATTGTTGCCGGAAATGACATTGCGTGAGCCCGTTCCCGAAACACCGACGAGGCAATTGGCGGTGTCCTCCAAGCACACGCCGCAGCCGCCATTCCCCGTCGGAGACGCGCTTTCGACGCCCCAATTCTGGTGCCCCCCGTCCTTGTCCGTGCCGATGTAGTTGCCCGAGATCTTCGTTCCCGACGCTCCGGTGCCGATCACATGCACGCCATCTCCTCCGTTACCGGAGACGATGTTCCGTGCCCCGAACGGGTCTATGTCGACGGTTGTGTCAGGGCTGCCGTCGATACGAATGCCATCGCCCTGGTTGCCGTTTGGCTCGCCCCCGTCTCCCATGGCCAGCGGCCGCAGACCTGTCCGGTCAAGACCGATCACGTTTCCCATGATGGACCCGGTGCCTGCGCCAGTGCCCGAGAGATGCACACCGTGCCCTTGGTTGCCGGATATCAGGTTGCCCTGAACAACTGTCTGGGGAGCGTCCTCGACGCGTACCCCATCCCCGCCATTCCATTGCGCCGCTTCACCATCTTGCGTACCGATCCGGTTTCCGCGCACCAGCGATTCGGTCGTTGTAGCGCCTGTGATGTAGACCCCGTGGCTGTGCGTACCGACGATCCAGTTCCCATCGGCTCCGCTCGCCCCCCCAATCATCGTGCTTGTTGCGCCATCGTGCACGTAGACGCCGTAGTGATTCGACTCAATGATGCATCCTCTCACCCCGCACGTGCTGATCGTGCCATGTACGCACACGCCTGCCTTCCCCGCATCGGTTGCCCCGGATATCCGGAATCCCTCAATCGAGGTCGAGCTGACACTGACGTCAAAGACGTGATCGGTCGCTTCCTCGGGCGCCTGCACGTGGGCCGCCCCTCTTCCTTCGACCGACTCAATGGTGAGCGACTTTGTCACATCCACGTTTTCCGGATAGTCACCGGCGTAGACGTGAAGCGTATGTCCGTGGGTGGTGTTGTCCGCGTCGACCCCGTCCTGAATGAGTCCGTACACTTCTTCGGAGTCCGGATTCCAGACAGTCCCGACTCGGATCGGGCCGCTGTTCACCGCAGCCGGTGGGGCCGGCGTCTTTGTTCCCACTTCGAAGTTATCGGGTTCGGCCACGACCAGATCGGTTCGAGTGGTGGCGGCGAAGTCGTACAGGAAGCCGCCGTACTCGTCGATGGAGATCGTGTATCTCAAGTGGAGCGTGACGCTTCCACCCGCCGGGATGATCTGTCCGACGTTGAGCGTGACCGTGCCGTTGTTTGCGCCGTAGGTACCGCTTGAGAGCTTGGTCTGCCCAAGGTACAGATCGACTGCGGTCACCTGCTCCGTCTCGTCCCCGCTGCCTGATGCCTGGAACGTGATCGAGCTAACCTGCCAGGAATCCGTGTCATCCGCAGTCAGCGTGACCGGCAGTACGGTGACTGCCTGCAGGTCTTCATCCCCCTTTGGAAAGTCCTGGCGAACACTGCCGCCCGACAGGCTCAGCACGGGCGCAATGCGGAAGAAACGACCGATGATCTCGGGGTGATTCTCCTGGATAGTGATCTGGATGGGTGACGCCGTGCCCGTGGCTCCCCCCTCCCAACCGGTGAAGCCCCATCCGGCGGCCGAGCGTGCCGTCAAGGTTGCCGTCGTTCCGGCCAACTGGTCCGTCACTTCGGATGGGTCGATATAGCAGCCCGCAGTGGCGGCTTCCGGCGGCTGCACCGAGGTCGTTAGCGGCGCAGCCTCTGCAACGGTCACGGCCTGGGATAGGTAATTGTTGCTGTCGTCCAAGTCCTCCCACTGCCACTGAGTGGACACACCAGCCCCAACGATTAGAGATCCTACGACACCAACTCGGTATCGTCCCACCACGTTCACCGTCGCGCCAACTTCGACTGAAGTCAGGCTGGTGTAGCCATAGTCTGGCGGGTACAAGACCGGCTCCCCGGCCGAGAACTCCATCGAGAGCATCTCCATCGCCTGCATGACCTCACTGGGGCCGTACGCATAGAAGTCGAAGGTCGTCGTCGCATCGACTGTGTTCGGGCCGTGGTTGGTCAGGGCAAACGTCGCCTCGAACTCCTGCCCGACGGCCACCGTGGTTGGAGCGGACACCAAGGCGACCGCCAGGTCGGCCGAGGGCGGCACGAGCGGCAGGTTGTCCTGGTTGTTGGTCATCAAGATGCGCGGCTCGTCTCCGAGGCCGTTGGTGTCTGCGTCTGCGCCCGTGTAGTCGTCCCAGTAGTTCCCGGCGATGGGTGATGTTCCGAGAATATTCGTGCTGGCCTGCTGGGCGACGTTCCAGGCATTGGCTGGGGGATCACCGGCACCGGAGTCGTAGTCAAAGGCCTTGAAATGCTGCGTCGAGGCACTGCCGAACCAGTTGTTGTAGATCGTGTTGTCAGCCGGGCCGACTTGCGCGCGCGCAGTGTTCGAGAAGCGAAGGCCGACGCTGACCTCGTTGTATTTCACCAGGTTGCTGTGGATCGTGTTGGTGGCTGCATTCTGCAGCTCGACACCAATGGCATAGCTGGTGATCTCGTTGGCGACGATGGTGTTGCCGGTCGAAGGGGCGCCTTCCCAGTCGGTCAGCAGCACGCCCGAGGCGACGTGGTTGTAGCGGGAGCGGGTAATGAGGTTGTTGCGGATCACGTTGTCATTGCCCCGGACGATGACCCCGCCCTTGGCTGAGTCCGAGGCCTTCAGTTCGTTGTCCTCGACCAGAACGCCGTAGCACCCGTCCGCTGCATCGTAGATGTCGCCCAGGATCATGTAGTTGATGTGGGTGTTGTTGGCGACCCGTCGGACGACACCATCCCGGCCGCGACCCGTTGGCTGGATGTCTCCGAGCTTGAGCCAGTAGCGGTCGCTATCATCGACCATCGTGTTGTTTTCAACGATCAGGCCGGCGGAAGCGCTCAGGTTGCGGATGCCGATAACGTTGTACAACCCGCTGGCCCACGGGTGGATGGTGTTGTTACGGATCACGATCTGCTCCTCGATCGGGTGCTCGACCTGGTCGGCCTGCACGTAGATGGATTGGCAGATGTTGTCTTCCACGGTCACGCTCCCGGAGGGGGTCAGCTCGAACCTCAGCCCGGTGGTCGGCAGCATGGTCCAGCCTGAGAACACGTAGTGATCATGGATTCCGCTGACCACGAGGTTCGACCAGTTCTCCTCCGCATCGTCGATGCTCTCGAACACGGGGTTGCAGGTGCGGCTCACGCGCAAGGTGGAATTGCGGAGTGTGGTGTTGCGGACGCTGAAGGAGCGTCCGGGATCATGGACCCAAGTCTCGACAACGGAGAACAGGAGCGTGGCACCGTCGATGTCAATGCTGCCACCATCGAAACGGATGCTGACGTCCTCGAGTAACGCACCCGGCTTGACCTTGATCAGGCTTTCCTCGGTCGCGAAGATGGTAGCGTTGCATCTAATCTGCACACCCGCGCCAATCTCGAGGGTCATGCCCTCGAGGATGTGCACCTGGCCAATGCTGGTCGAGTCGTCGCTCCAGACGAGCACGCCGGTCGGGGAATCCGGGTAGGCCACGCCCGCGCGTATTCGGCCGCTGACGCTGCCCACCGTTGTGCTCGCCAATGCGTCCGGCAAGATGTACGAGCCATCTTCCAAGGAATAGGAGCGCCAGGCGTACGTTTCCGTTGTGCCTGGTGTGCGGTCGCTATGCACGGCGTACTTGGTTTCCCCTGCCGTGACGGTATCCACAACCGTATCTTCACCATCCGTGGTGCGGATCAGCTCGACGCGCGTTCCCGGACCTGAGGAAAGCCCCAGCACGACAAAATCGTGCCCGGTGTAGTCGACACTATGGTGCTGGGCTGTCACTCGCAGCGGGAGGCAGGCGCCCAGAACGATCAGCAGAACAGGGACGAAACGGACGGTCCTGCCAACCTGCCGAAAGGAAGCGAATAGGACGGGGCTACGGGCTGAGGGAAACTGAGCGGTCATTGCACTTCTCCTGGACAGAGGACCCGTTGGGAGACTACGTTTGCGGCAATGCTCAGGGAACAGGACGTTGGCTCCATGGATTGTCGTAGTGCCCGTGGGCTTGGTGGCAGACGGCCTCCTTCTGGCGAATCCCGTGGATCGCAAAGCAGTCTTCGGGACGCGTGCCGGCCTCTGCGCCGTAACGGGAAGATAGTCAGCGCCCTAGGTGGAAGCAAGCGGCGTGTGTTCTGATGTGCGTCTCCTTGTGAATCACCGTGAACGAAGGCACATTGCAGAGACATCGAATTGGGCCGTGTTTCAAGAGAAGGACAGCAGCATGACGACTGAGCGTAGCGTTGACTTGCCTGGAGTGTATGGGGAACATGTTTTCAGTGACCGGGTGATGCGTGAACGTCTGCCCAAGAATACGTACAAAGCCGTCTGCCAGGCGATGGACGAGGGCAAGGCTCTGGGCCGCGGGGTGGCCGACGTTGTGGCCAACGCAATGAAAGATTGGGCGATCGAGAAGGGCGCTACGCACTACTGCCACTGGTTCCAGCCGATGACAGGCATGACCGCGGAAAAGCATGACTCCTTTATCTCGCCGACCGCTGACGGGCGGGTGATGATGGAATTCAGCGGCAAAGAGCTGAACCAAGGGGAGCCGGACGCGTCGTCATTCCCGTCAGGTGGTCTCCGGGCAACCTTCGAAGCCCGTGGGTACACGGCGTGGGATTGTACCTCACCTGTTTTTGTGAAATCGGACGGCGCGAACACATCCCTTTTCATCCCGAGTGCCTTTTGTTCCTACAACGGCGAGGCGTTGGACAAGAAGACACCGCTTCTCCGCTCGATGGATGCCCTGAACAAACAGGCCCTTCGGGTGTTGCGCGTGTTGGGGAACACGACAACGAACCGCGTCATGGCTACCCTCGGTGCGGAGCAGGAGTATTTCCTCATTGACAAGCGCTTCGTGGAGGGACGCCTCGATCTCAAGGTTGCCGGACGCACGCTGTTCGGCGCTCCGCCCCCCAAAGGGCAGGAGATGGACGACCACTACTTCGGCACCCTGGACGAGCGGGTGGCGTCGTTCATGAGTGAGCTCAACAACGCCCTGTGGAAGCTGGGGATTTCGGCCAAGACACAGCACAACGAGGTCGCTCCCGGGCAGTACGAGCTGGCTCCTGTATTTGCCACGGTCAATGTGGCCACGGACGACAACCAAATCACGATGCAGGCGATGCAGAAGATTGCTCTGCGACATGAGTTTGTCTGCCTGCTGCACGAGAAGCCGTTTGCCGGCGTGAACGGATCGGGCAAGCACAACAACTGGTCTCCGGACACCGATGACGGGATCGGTCTGCTGCGTCCGGGAGACACTCCCCATGAGAACATGCAGTTTCTGGTTTTCCTGTTTGCGGTCATCCGAGCGGTCGACAAGTACGCATCGCTGCTCCGGGCCACGGTTGCCACTCCGGGCAATGACCATCGCCTTGGCGCAAACGAGGCCCCCCCGGCCATCGTGTCGATCTTTCTCGGGGATCAGTTGACGGAGATCTACGAGCAAATCGCCGCCGGCGGCGCACCCACGTCGGAAACGCGCGGTGAATTGACCCTCGGCGTCAGCTCACTGCCACCATTGCCGATGGACTCCACCGACCGCAACCGGACATCGCCATTTGCCTTCACCGGCAGCAAGTTCGAATTCAGGATGGTCGGCTCAACGCAGTCCACAGCCGGGCCGAGCTTTGTGCTGAACACGATTGTTGCCGAGAGCCTTTCAGAGATCGCCGATGGGCTTGAGGGGCAGGAGGATGTCAGCGCTGCCGTGCAGTCGATACTTCAACGCTATGCCAATGAGCACAAGCGGATCATCTTCAATGGGGACAACTATTCCTCAGACTGGGCGGAGGAAGCCGCCCGGCGAGGGCTGCCCAACATCACAAATACAGTGGACAGTTTGGCGACTGTGATTGCTCCCGAGAACGTGGCCGTGTTGAGCAAGCACGGTGTTCTCAGTAAGGGGGAACTCGAAGCCCGCCAGGAGATTCTGTTCGAGAATTACAGCATGGTCATCGGGATTGAAGGGCGGACAGCGCTGCAGATGGCGAAGCGTGAGATACTGCCGGTGGCCGCTGAGTACACAGGTAAGCTGGCGCGTTCCGTGGCCTCGGTGCGCGAGGCCGGCGTCGAGTCAGCGGCTCACCGTGACATGCTGGCGGAAGCGTGCGAGCTGGTTGGCTCCCTGCGGGAGGGGATTGGGAAACTCGAAGCGGCAGTCGCAGCGGTCGAAGGTACGGAGCATGCCAAGGAGAAGGCGGTGGCCTGTCGCGATCTGATCGTCCCGGCGATGACGACTGTCCGAGAGAGCGTCGACGCGTTGGAGGAAATTGTTGACGCGTCCAGTTGGCCGTTGCCGAGCTACGCAGACATGCTCTTCACGAGGTAGAGGAGCGTCGGTGGACACGGGGACGGTTGCCTCTTACCGAGCCCTGACCAACGGGAGGGGGCTTCTTCGCGCTGGAGGAGAAGACCGCTTACGCTGTGCGCGGCTCGGATGGAAGCAGGCCGGTTAGGAGAACCGGCGCCTCCAGGGGACGGTTGCCTCTTACCGAGCCCTGACCGACGGGAGGGGGCCTCTTCGCGCTGGAGGAGAAGACCGCTT
>JABHEG010000117.1 GCA_018676675.1 Lentisphaerota bacterium | reverse complement strand
GCTCTCCAAAGACGAACGGTCGAGGACGACCGCTCTCCAAAGACGAACGGTCGAGGACGACCGCTCTCCAAAGACGGACGGTCGAGGACGACCGCTCTCCAAGACGAACGGTCGAGGACGACCGCTCTCCAAAGACGGACGGTCGAGGACGACCAACGTACAAGAAAAGGAGATGCCGCCAGCAATAGCCGGCCAATCCGGTACGTTATGCTCTCTGACACCCATTGAGCCTTTCAGTGTGCATCCCAGAGCCTTTACGAGGAATGAGAATCGATGAGAAAAGCGATCCGGGGTATTGCCAGTGTCATTGTCTGTTTGGCCACATGTTTTGCCCACGCCCGGGGTGCCCTCCGCTTCGAGGTCGAGAACTGGACTACCCCCAGGGACGCCTGGCAGGTCGACAAACACTCCGACACCAAGTGGAACCTCTGGAGCACGGATCGCGATGCAGACAAGAAATGGTCCGAAGGAATCGTTCTGCAAAGTCCACGTGTCATGGCAGACCGCGAGACGGGCGAAGAGGGCGCTCCGGTCTTGCACACCGTAATTCCGGGCATTCCGAAGGGGATCTATGACGTTGAGTTGTCAGCACGCGCCCGCCCCATGGGAATATCCTTCGATGGAAAGACCTGGGAACGCACAAGCGGTGGGCTGATCCGCTACGCCATGCCGATCGAGAGTGGCACATTCGAGCTCTGGGTCGATGATCGATTTGCGGCGGAGAACCCGGAGGGAAGAGGGTCCTGCTACTACGATGCCATCATCCTCTATCCGGCCGGCCCTGAGTATCTGGCCAGTGTCCTTGGCTCGGGGACCCCTGTGGCTGGCTGGGCCAGGCAGCGCCGCGAAGAACGCCTGGACCGAGGTGTGGTGGCTCTGCGGACCCCACAAGGTGTATACGTCGGCTGGCGTCTCCTCAAAGATGACGTCATCGACGTTGCGTTCGATCTCTTCCGTCGGATCGGGGATGGGCCAGAGACCAGGATCAACGACCAGCCCATCGCCAGAACAACCGATTTCCTTGACACGACCGCGCCGGAGGGCATGGAGCCGGTCTACACGGTGCGGACAGCAGGCAAGTCCGGCGGCCTTTTCAGGAAGCTTCTCAGGAGACCCGGTGATGCTGAAGGCAGTGCCAGGACTTCGACCCAGGAGGGGGCGTCTCCCTACGTCACCATCAAGCTTGACGGCGATCATACGTTCCAGAAAGCCGGGATTGTGGACCTGGATGGTGATGGTCGACTGGACTATGTCATCAAGCAGCCCAGAGATAACATCGATCCCGCCGGTACCTACTGGCGCCGCTCGCCTGACACCTACAAGATCGAGGCCTATACCCACGATGGCCAGTTCCTCTGGCGCAATGACCTCGGCTGGGCCATTGAGAGGGGCATCTGGTACTCTCCCTACGTCGCCCACGATCTCGACGGTGATGGCAAGGCTGAGGTCGCGGCCAAGATCGGCGAAGGCGATCCGCGGAACGAGGAGCAAGAGGGACGGGTCACGGCGGGGCCTGAGTGGATGGTCGTCTGGGATGGCATGACCGGGAAAGAGATTACCCGTGTGCCCTGGCCGGACCGGGAGGGATTCCGGGCCTACTCGCGCATCTCCCGGAATCAGATGGCGGTCGCTTACCTCGACGGGAAGACGCCTTGCCTGCTCGCCCTCCGCGGAACGTATGATCGGATGAAGGTCGACGCGTACCAGCTTCGGGACGGCAAGCTTGAACTGCTGTGGACGTACGACAACGAAGAGCTCTCAGCCCGGTACCAGGGGCAGGGGGCTCACTTCACTCGCGCCATCGATGTTGATGGTGACGGCCGGGATGAGGTCATGCTCGGTTCCCTCATGCTCGACGATACCGGAATTCCACTCTGGACTCTGGGGCTGGGGCACAACGACCATGCCTATGTCGGAGATATCGATCCGCATCGCCCCGGACTCGAGATCTACTACGGCATCGAGTCACGAGTCCGGAAGAACGGGATGTGCCTTGTGGACGCGGCTGACGGGAGCATTCTGTGGGGATACGGTGAGCCGACCCGGCACATCCATGGCACGGGGATGTGCGCGGACATCGATCCGACGGTGGCTGGTCTGGAGTGCTTTGGGCTGGATTGTGTCTCCAAGAAACCGGACATCCGCAAAGGGCCCTGGCTATGGGCCGCCGATGGGGCCCTGCTCTGGTTCGATGAACCCCAATTACCCAAGACCTACAGTCTCGACGCGCTGTACTGGGATGCGGATCTGCAGAAAGAGCTCGTCCGGGGAGGCAAGATCACAGACTACTTGGGCGGACCGGTCGGCAGAATCTCAGGTTCACTCGTTCTCATCGCTGATGTTCTCGGCGATTGGCGCGAGGAAGTCATCACGTCCGTCCCCGGCGAACTTCGCATCTACTCGTCTACGATCCCCGCCACCGATCGTCGGGCCTGCCTGTTACAGGACCGGATCTACAGGGCGGATATCACAATGGATACCATGGGCTACCCCAAGGAACCCATGACGTCCTATTGTCTGGAAGCGCATTGGCCCGGGTTGAACGTGGCCGTTCTCCCCGGCGACGGCTCGGCCCCGACGTGTCGGGTCGTCGTGTCGGCCCCGCTGAACCGACGCGTCTCCGGGAGGCTGACTCTTGAGTGCACAGGGATTGATCTGAGCCTCAGTGAGTTCGATGTCGAGGTACTCCCAGGTCAGCGTTCAGTGACCTCAGTCGCTCTTCCGGAAGCTGCGGACTCCGCAGCGCAACGGACGATCGTGGGGACATTCACCGGTCTCGTGCATGAGGCCGCCGAGCCGGCCGGGGCATCACAGCCCACCGATCCCGTGGGCCCCGTCCTTCCCAACCACGACCACCCCGTGACTCTATACGGTAAGGCTGTGGTGAAGCTTCCCGGGAAACTCCTCACCGGTCTGCCGATGGTGGAAGCCGAGGCTCTGTCAGGGGAGGGCGGAGGCAAGGTCAGAATCCGGTCGGACAAAGTAGGGACCTCGAAGGATGCCATCTCACATTGGGATGATGTCGGCCACTGGCTCGAGTGGAAGATCACTGTCCCCAAGGCCGGAACGTACGGGTTGGTCGTGCGCTACAGCGCAACCGGGGATGTGGTCAGGAAAGCTACCGTGGACGGCCACGACGTGGGGGCCAGAGCATTTCCGGCAACGGGGGGGTATGGGACTACGGCGTCAGACTGGGAGCACGCCCGTTTGGCGAGGGGGAGCACGCCGCTGAAGCTGAAGCTCGAGGCTGGAGAGCACACCATTCGCCTTGAGAACACCGACGGCAAGGGCCTCAACCTCGACTACCTCGCGCTGGAAAACCTGCCGTAGCCGGAGAGCCCACGCCATGAGCAAGCACAGGAACGCGATCGAGATCCGCAACGGGAAACCGCAGATCTCCATCGGGGGGAGGACGTACGGGCCGATGGCGTTCGCCACTCTCGGGCCGACCACTTACCTCGAGGATGGTTACCTGCGACGCCTCGGCAAAGCCGGCATCGAGCTCTTCTTCATCCACTGCAACCTGCCCTGGCTCGATGATCCCAGACTCGATACCGCGAGCCTTGCCCATAACTTGTCCAGACTTCGACGGGAGGTCCCCGGAGCCAAGGCCCTGCTGCGCTTGAACCTGCATCCGCCAAGGGACTGGCTCGAGGAGAATCCCGCCGAGTTGTTCCACCTTGAGAGCGGCGAACTGTATCGCACCGATTACACCTCCTGCTTCTACAGCTGGAAGGACATGCCGGTCTACTCGCTCGTGTCGAGTAAGTGGAGAGCCGATGCAGGCGAACAGCTGCGGACGTTGTTGGACACGATCGACGCATTCCCCGACGGTGAGGCCGTGGTTGGCCACTTCCTCGCCGCTGGAGCCACATCCGAGTGGATACAGCGCGGCGGTGTCGGAGACTACGGCGACGCGTTCAGACGCCATTTCTCACAGTGGCTGCGCAGCAAGTATGGCAATGTCGGTAGCTTGCGCGAAGCGTGGAGGCAACCGACCATCGATTTCGACCGTATCCCTCTTCCTGCCTCGTCGCGTTTGGCTGGAGTCAGAGGTCTGGATCTTGAGACGTTGGCCCGAACCGGGGCCGCCCCAAGCAATGAACAATCTCTCGGTAGCTTTGCCAACCCGAAGGCCAATCGCGATGTACTCGACTTCTATGAAGCTGCGCGCAACGGGGTCGTCGAATCCATCGAGCACTTCGCCAGGCTCGTGAAGGACCATTCGCGCGGCCGTCTGTTGACCGGCGCGTTCCATGGCACGCTCTACAACACCGGCCTCAGGCGGGTACTTCTCGAGTCGAAGCACATCGATTTTCTGGCCAACCCCGGCATCTATGTCAATCGTCGTCCCGGTGAAATTACCGACACCCATTGTATCAGCGACTCGTTCCTGCTCCACGACAAGATCTATATGGTCGAAGACGATGTTCGTACCCACCGTTCCCCGCCGGTAGTCCGGGAGCACTACTTCATCCAATCCGCGGACGACGCGTTCACCCAGATGAAGCGTGACTTCGGCCGGGACCTGTGTCGGAACCTCTACGGTTGGTGGTTCGATATGTACGACCCCGATGCTCTGTCGAAGGTCGCCACGGTCGACGCCGCCAGGACCATCCTCTCTCCGCCACACGAACGTGGTACCTGGTGGTACGACGCCCCTGAGTTACTGGCCCTGATCAAACAGATGCAGAAGATCGCCCAGGAGAGCCTGACCGCTGACTGTCGACGTTGCAGCGACATCGCGGTGATCGTTGACGAACGCTCGGCCGGACTCTCACTCGCCGCGCACAGTCGAATGCTGAACTGGCGAATGAGCATCCTCTCCCGGATCGGGGCACCGGTGGACTTCTTTTACAGTGAAGACCTGACTCACCCGCGCATGCCTGACTACAAGTTCTACATCTTCCCCAACGCCTACACCATGGACGACGCCCAGCGTCGCGCTGTAGACTCCAAGGTGCGGCGGAACGGTGCCGTGGCCCTGTGGATATACGCTGCAGGCGTTCACAGTCCCGAAAACGACAGCTTCAGCGCCGCCAACGCCGCAGATCTAACCGGCTTCGAACTCACCTACGCTCCCGACGTCGTTGAAACCGCGTTCACCCTCATCGACGACCCTCATCCGGCCATCGCGGGGTGCTCCTCCGGCCGCGTTCATGGACGCTTCAACTACGAGATCTACCGGAATGGTGTCCGGAGGTCGGTCCCGGCCGGTTGCAGGAACTATCAGGCACCCAATCTCTACGTATCTGATCCCGAAGCGGAGGTCCTGGGCTCGTTCAGTGCCAATGGCTTCCCCGCTCTGGCGCTCCGCGATTTCGGCTCGTGGCGCTCCGTGTACTGCGCTGCACAGTTCATGGAACCCGAGCTCCTTCGGGCACTCGCCCGTTACGCCGGTTGCCATATCGCCTGCGACAGCGACGATTTCATTTTCATGAATACCAGCTACCTGAACGTCCACGCCGCCAGCGGGGGGCGGAAGACACTGTCGCTACCCCGTCCCTGCTCGCCGGTCGAACTCTATACCGGGGTTAGCTTCGGCGAAGAAGTTCGTGAGATTGTGGCGACTATGGAGAAGGGCGAGACCCTGACTTTCGGGCTTTCGTGAAATCCACAGTTTGAGGAGAAGAGAAGAATGAGCGCGTACCCAAGAGCTGACGGTTACAACGGCATCTGGTTTACCCTTGGCCAGTACCTAAACAGCGAGTACGGGGACAAATACTCCGGGGGGCTGGGCACGTATACAGCCAAGCACGTTCCCCTGGCGGTCTATGCCCCAGAGGTCGAGAAGACGTTCTTCGTCTACGGGGGCGCCCTCGACGAGAAGCGTCACCTTCTCGCCATGATCTCGTTCTATGACCACCAGACCGGCTGCGTCCCTCGCCCGGTCATTGTTCACGACAAAGGGGGCGTGGATGATCCCCACGACAACCCCAGCATCTCCATCGATGAGTTTGGCCACATCTGGGTGTTTGTCAGCGGTCGGGGCCGCTCCCGGCCCGGATTCAAGTACCGCAGCACAGCCCCCTACAGTATCGACGACTTCGAGCAGGTGACGGAAGAGGAGCTGACATACCCGCAACCGTGGTGGATCAATGGCAAGGGCTTCCTACATCTGTTCACCAAGTACACGGGTGTTCGGGAGCTGTACTGGAACCGTAGTCCCGACGGACGTTCATGGAACGAGCATCGGAAGCTCGCGGGAATTGAGGGGCATTACCAGACCAGCCGACAGCGGGGGGACCGGGTCATTACCGCCTTCAACATGCACCCGGGGGGACACCCGGACAATCGAACAAACCTGTACTACGTCGAAACCAGAGACCTGGGGGAGACCTGGTGCACCGCAGAAGGTCATGCGGTGGAAACGCCGATGACGGACAAGCATTGCCCGGCATTGATCCGGGACTTTGAGGCAGAGGGGCGTCTTGTCTACATGAAAGACATCAACTTCGATGCCGATGGCAACCCGGTCATCCTCGTCGTCACGTCTGCTGATCATGCGGCAGGACCGGCCGGGAACCCCCGAGAATGGACGCTCTGCCATTGGCTCGGAAACCGCTGGGAATTCCGGGTCGTCACCACCTCCACGCATAACTACGACATGGGGTCTCTCTACGTTGAGGACGACGGTGTCTGGCGCATCATTGCCCCCACAGAGCCCGGTCCGCAATTCCACGGAACGGGCGGCGAGATGGCTCTCTGGATCAGTTCAGACTCAGGGCAGACCTGGCGCAAGGAGCGCGACATCACGCGCAACAGCCCCCTGAACCACGCATACGCCCGCCGACCGGTCAACGCACATCCGGATTTCTACGCATTCTGGGCCGACGGAAACCCTTTCGAGTTCTCTGAGTCCCGCCTCTACTTCACCAACAAGGATGGCGATGCAGTCTGGCAGTTGCCGACCAACATGCAGACCGATACCGCTAAGCCTGAACGCCTGACCGACTGAGCTCGCGACAACGCGCCGCCGTTGCGCTACGTTGTTCACCAGCCCAGCCTCCGCCGAATGTCCGGCAGTCATATCAGAGAGTGTAACTTGGCCGCCGGAGCGGCCGGTCGCGGCATGGCAGCCCCTCCCACATTGGGGGGGCTCTCACAGTGTGGGAGGCGGCCCCCGGACGGCGACCGAATCGTGCTCAGAAGCGGTGTAGTTACAGACGAGCACCGTCATATCAGAGAGTGTAACTTGGCCGCCGGAGCGGCCGGTCGCGGCATGGCAGCCCCTCCCACATTGTGGGGGGCTCTCACAGTGTGGGAGGCGGCCCCCGGACGGCGACCGAATCGTGCTCAGAAGCGGTGAAGTTACACACGAGCGAAGGCCACTGTCTTGACCAGTTCCAAGCATCAAGCAACCGGCATCGGGAAGCTCCGCCACCAGGAAGCGCCAGGAGACGAGAAATGGTCCGAGATAGCGTCTCTCGCAGACTGCGGACATGCATGACATTGGGCATGGCTCTCTGTGCCGCCTGGTTTGGCCCGAGTGCCTGGGCCTGCAGTCCTGCCGGGCACTCCTTCGTCGCGATCGCGTCGTTGGGAAAACTGCGCCAAGCCCAGGATCCTGAGGTCCGGAAACTGGGTGAGATTCTCTACAAATACCGCAGCGTCATGTATTGGGGCGCGGAAGGGCCCGACATGATCCAGAGGGGCCGCAAATACCAGTTTTCCCACTGGTTTCCGCTCTACACGGTCAACTACGAGCATCCTGAACGTTTCGACCTGGAGGCGGCGCAACCCTACGTAACGGCTTTGCTGAAGGGGGCCTATGATGTGTCATACAGGCTCAGAGATACTGATATCACCGAAGACAGTCAACTGCTTTTCACAGAACCTCGCGAGAGCTGGCGGGACGTATCGCTTGCGTTTGCCTGTGGGTACGTCACTCATCTTCTGAGTGATTACTTCTGCCATGCGCCTGCGAAGGTATGGTGGGACCGATCGCCGGAACTGCAGACTGCCGTGCTCGAGGTCGCCAAGAGCAAGAGCTATGGCATCATCCAGGAGTTCTATGCAGTGATGCTCTGGGAGAGATACCTCACGAAGTACGGCGTCGCGGAGGACGCTGCGTCGACATTCCCCCAGGATCTGGCCCTCTACCACGTCGACAACGGGGTCCTGCCATACTGCGGGTTGGCCTCTTCGAAGGCATCCTATGCACATTGGCCGGAGAAGGTGCTTGCCTCCGTTGACCCATCCAAGTATGACGTCTCCTCAGCTCCCATGCGTCGCCCTGGCGGAGCCGGGCTGGGAGGCTGCGTTGCGCATGAGCGAAAGCGTGTTCTCGCCATGGTGGCGCACATGGGACTGTCGCTCGACGAAGCCATCGAGCTCAGCCAGAAGCTCACCGACTGGCAGGGAACCTACGGCCGAGTTATCGACATGATTGTCAACGTATGGACCCGGGCCGCCCCGAATTTGAAACTGCAGCCCCCAGACGATACTGATGTGGTGCGAACAGAAGCAGTAACACCGTCCACGGTTCCGGGAATGGTATTGGCCCTGGCCCCCGAAGCCGGGGCAGCACTTCGTTTGGTGAGGCACCGCGATGCGGCCGTGCGAACGTATCATACGCGAGACGGTGAGGAAGGGCCGGTGACGGAATGGGGCAAGAAACCGTCCGGGGCGCGTTTCGACTTGGGCGTGGTTGGGGACGGCAAGACGAAGCGGCTTGGTATCATCACAGACGGGCCGTGGCTCACCAAGAGCAAGGGGTACGTGAAGGGCGTGTTTAACGTGAAGCTACCCAAGACGGCATCGCTCATCCGTTTTGAGAGCGCTGTCCGCATGCACGGCAAGAGCCAACGCTCCGATGGGGTCACGTTCCGCCTGCTTATCACCGGGGCCGATGGCATGTCGACGACATGCTTTGAGCAACACGTCAACACGCGGGAACCAGTCCCGATATCAGTGGACATGGGATCCTACATGGATCAGCAGATCTCGATCTCGCTCGTCTCCGATGCGGGCCCCAAAGACCACTGCAGCTGGGATTGGGGCGCCTGGCTGGATCCGACCATCGCAGTCAGGACGCCACCACTGCCGGAGTAATACAGCGACCGGACCGGCCAGCGCCAAGAGCGGCGCTACCCGCAGTTCCCGTGTTCATTCCCCAACGTCCGATCAGGGAGACGAGCTTCATGACACACGACGCGCTTGAGATGAACAGATGCATGTCCTTCCTGATCGGGTTGGTGCTGGGAAGCAGTAGCTGGGTGGGTGCGGCGACGCTCGAGACTGCATCCTTCGATTCAGCGGGCATCGAGGCGGCCATCGTACAGGCCACACCAGGAGACACGATCATCCTGGGGGCCGGCGAGTATAGACTCACCCAGTCGGTTTCCCTGAAGTCGGGACTCAAATTCGTCGGCGCTGGGCGTGACAGGACAACGCTCGTCTACCGTGGAAAGAAGCCTACGGTCTTCCTGCGCCTGAGTAGGTGCGACTTGGTCGAGTTGGCTCACTTCACGCTGGATGGGGAGAGCAATGGGCTGATCATGCAGGGCATCAGCGGCAGCAATTCGCGGCGGCTGTTCATCCATCACGTGACCATACGGGACCTCGTCCCGACCGGCGCTTTCGGGCCGTTCGCCCTCCGCTTGAGTGGCAAGAACCCGACGTGTGCGAATGGCGTCACGGATAGCGAGATCAGCGATTGCCTGATCGAGAACATTGGCGTCGGCGCCAAATACGGCGGGGGCATCCGCTTGGAGTGGGGGTCGGGGCGGAATCGCGTGCTGCGCAATGTCATCCGTACGACTGGCCGTGGTGGCATCTTTGGCGACCATTCTCCGGAGTTGGTGATTCAGCACAACCGGGTGAGTGGTTCCGGCGGGACGGGATTGGGCATCGAGATCTGGGGTGGCTGCCACCGCTCAGTCATCGAAGACAATCGGGTCGACCACTGGGTCAGCGTGGACCGTGGCAATCAGTCTGCTGTGCGACGCAACCTGATCGGGACGGATGATGGCACGCTGAAGGGCTACGGCATCGAGATCATCGCACGAGACGTGGTGGTGACCGACAACGCCGTCACCCAGGGGGCCCACATTGGGCTGTCCATCTCCAACAAACCGGTGAAGAACAATGTCTTCTGGGGTTACAACACTGTGCGCGACTGCATCCAGTGGGGTGCTCAGTTCCAGGGGGAGAAAGGCGGCATTGCCCAACACTACCTGTACCGCTGCACCTTCGAGAAGACAGTTCGCGGCGACGTGCGTGCCAGATACAAGAAGTACGACGGTCACGGTTTTCGCACCAACGGCTTCTGCCGGAATCTGGTGTTCGAGGAGTGCGAGTTTCGGGACAACGGCGGCTATGGCGTTCAGCTTGGGGGCAAGGGGGTCGATCTACTGAGCTTCGTGCGCTGCAAGATCACCGGGAACGCCGGGGCCGCCGTGACTCGACCGGCCCACTACACAGCGCTTCAGTTCCCGGACTGTGAAGTCGCTGACAACGGCAGTGATCGACTCCCCGAAACGAGGCCCTTTGGCGCCGCTGCACCGACAGCAGATTTTGCGGTGCCCGACACGCTTCAGGCCGGCCAGACGGCCAGGTTTCGGTGCACATCCGCTGCGGCTGCAGGCGACGTCAAAGAACGGCTCTGGGACTTCGACCATGGCATCCCGGCGCTGGTCGCTGAACCTGAGCATACCTACCAGGAGCCCGGCGACTATCGCGTCACCCTGATCGTGTGGGATGGTGCAGGGCGCGGGGCCCGGGCGGAGAAGACCATTCATGTCCTGCCGGCCAAGTGACGAGCCCGGCAGCGCTAGTACCAAACTGCGCAAGTCAGTGTACGCCCTGACGAGGACGGGTCCGGGATGAGAGGAACTCCGCCTGGCAAGAGGCGATGCCGTAGCATCGTCGTTGCCCGTCGGAGCGGCTCTCGCGTGGAACCGCCTCGGCGCAAAGCGCTTGCTGCCCTTGTGGCGTGGGCTCACTCCGCCGCCAGGAAGACATACCTCAGGTATGCCTGTCCAGGCGGCGGAGCACCCACACATCCGCAATGGCGGCAATCAGGTGTACTCTGACTTCGACAGCTTGGTACTAGTCGGCTGCAGGACCGATCTCGCTCACCCACGGCACTAGGCCGTGGGGGTCGTTTCACGGCTTTTCACATGCGTCCAATGTGCGCTTGTGGTAGCGGTCGAACATAGGGGCACCGGCGAGATCGGTATTGCCGGAGTAGAGCACGCGCTTCGATGTGAGCTCGCAGTACATGCCCGGATCACACACGTTGTTGCGGACGACGACGTTGGACGTCTTCCCATTGATGCCGATGGCACGCAGATCGGTGCCGTTCCCGTCAACGCTGCGCAAGACGTTGTCGTGGACCCAGACGTTGTCCAGGCCGTCCTTCTGCACCTGGATAGCGCCGAAGGGGGCGCCGGGGTTCATTGTCACCAGGTTGTTGTAGATGAAGAGGCCGTCCATGGTCCGGTAGGACACGTCCCGGAGTGTGCCCGCGTCGGGCATCCGCAGCTTTTTCAGCTCATTCGTGTACTGCCCGCCGCTCACGTTCACGAGAATGCCCACTTCGCTGCAGCGGACAAATGTGTTGCCTCGAAACGTCACGTTCCGGTTGCCGAGAGAGTCGATGTTGCATGCGGCGCGCATGTCCTCCGCGTAGTTGTTCTCGAACACAGTTTCGTGACACCCCCAGCCGCCGTAGCCCATCGTGGTTCGCCCTAAATTGCCTCGCGCTGTGCATCCCCGGATAACTGAGTTGTGCCCGAAATAGACCACCATCAGGGTGGAGTAGTCACCGTGGAATTCTGACACGTGGCAATCCTCGATGACGCAATCGTCTCCACCGAGACCAATGATGAAGGCTTCCCTGTCGAAGAACAACGAGCCGTTGCCGTTGACGGCCTTCACCCGGCTGACTCTGTGCTGCCCGTTCGGTGGTCGACCGTTGATGAAGGCGGCGGTTGTATAGATCCCCGGGTCAGGGTGATGGGGATCGACCTCATCCCATCCCTGCGTGTCTTGACGGGGATCCGTTTGTGTCGTCTCGACCACACAGATGTAGCCTTTGCCTTCGAGCGTGACTGTATCACTCAACGCGCAGGCCTTGTCCGCTTGCCAGGCGGGCATCGTCTCCGGGTTGCTCAGACGTAGCGGGGTCCAGAATTTGTTCTGCCCCGGCTCCTCTCCTTTGCAGGACTTGAGCACCATGTAGTCCTGGCCGTCGTGGAGAGCAGTCCTGCTGTGCTTGCCGTAGTTCTTCTCCGGATCCCAGGCTGGTGGGTTGCTTACATGGCAGTATTCGGCGTAGCGAGAACGCCTGCCCGCGGCGAAAACGCGGTTCGCCTTGCGCAGGGCGGGCACATTGAAGTCGAAGGTCATGTCGGAGATCTCCACCCCCGAGATGCCTTCTCCCCAGTAGCACTCGCCGCCGCGGAAGCCCACTGCGGTGGAAGCGTTGGGATTGGGTCTCGTACGCAGAATCGTCACATCCATGCCTGCCCCGCGGATCTTCCAGTTGCTGAGCGGTCTCCAGATTCGGTCACCGTGATAGACCCCCGGCCCAAAATGGATAGTCAGATTCTCACCAAACTCCTTCGCGAAACGCTCCAGGAACAGGGCGTTGAGCTTCTCTACCGAACTGCCGTCAAACGGGTCGGTGACCGTGCCCGTTCCGGGTTGCCCATCGCCCCGGAGCGCAATCCACACCTCCCGCGCCGAGGGGGCCTCAGTTGCCTCTTGTGCCGCAACCATCGGCTGCGCAAGGCCGGACATGATCCCCGCCATGGAGATAAGGACCCGAAATTGGAGTATGCATTTCATGGTGTTGCTCCTGCCGTTCCGTCTGCTTGTTCTGCCAGTCTCAGGATATCTCACATCCCGGTTTCCGGCAGCACCGAAGACGCCATCGCAGTATAGTGCGACCGGGGCTCACAGTCCCAGCACACGATTGGAGAAAACGCGGGTCGCGAACGGACTTTCTCCCTAGCGATGGCAACCAACGGGACACTGAGAACGATGAGACACCGCCTTGCAGTTGGACTTTGGGCACTGGCAGCGTTCCTGCTGCATGGGCAGAGCCCTGAGAACGAGGGTCTGCTTTTCCACCTGCCCTTCGACGGTTCGGCGAATGCGGTGATCGCAAAGGGACGACGTACGCCTCTGACTGCAGAGGGTGTGACGTTTGTGCCGGGCATTCTTGGGCAAGCAGTACGGATTCCGCTCAAGGGCATCCTGGCCTATGCGACCGAAGGCAATCTGAGCCCTGAACGCGGCACTCTTTCGTTTTGGGTCCAGCGTCCGCAACTGTCGGCAGAAGAACTGATCGCCCTGCGGACAACCTGGCGCGCCCGTCAACTTTTCGGGGTCAAGGTCAAGAACGGGGGCATGGTCAACGTGCGCCTTGGGTTCGCTGACTTCCTGGTCCTTGAACTTGGCGGACGCAAACTGACGTCGAGTGTTTATGGCACCTGGGCTGCAGGGACGTGGCATCACGTGGCTGTGACCTGGGACAAAGACGATGTGACCTGCCTGTATCTGGATGGTCAGTTTCTGGCTCAGGGAAGGGAGACGCTCGGGGGCCTCCGATACCGATGTCCCTTTGAACCCGAGAGCGTCCCGGAGATGTATGTCGGCTGTTTGGGGGAAGGGCGGCAGTCCGATCTTCCCATCGACGAAATGAAGCTCTACAACCGCGTGCTTTCGACGGAAGAGATCAGCCAGGTTGTGCGCCAGGCAGCGCCTCTGCACGTTCAGATACTGCCGCAGATTCTCGCTCAGGGCGCGAACTCGGTCACTGTCACGATACTCAATCAAGGGGCAGCACCGGTCAAAGGGGACCAGATTGCCTGGGAGCTTCGGGACACGGGGCACACCTCGATTGCTCAGGGGCGCTTTGAGTCTGTGCCTCTCGTTCCCGGCTGGGAGAAGATGTTCACTTTGGGCGTGCAGACGTCGTTGCCCGGGGAGTATGCCCTGGTCCTGCGTCCCGGCCCGGGTTGTGGTCCTGTTCAGGAGATCCCCCTGTACGTGTCTGGCCCCATGCGGCTTGGCAAGCGAGAGCGTTTGCCCAACCCCGAGCTGGAACTGGTCGATCAAATCGATTGCGGTCGGACATTGCCCCCGGAACGCTTCATGGAACGGGGCAAGTCGCGGATCGTGGCGAGCCCTTTGGGGGACTACTGCGAAGCCGCTCACGAGAAGTGGTCTCGGCTGGTCTACACGGTCAACATCGAAGCCGTGCAGGAACCACATTTGGTAACGATCCGTTACCCGGATGACCGAGCGCGATGCGCCTACGTGATGGTCCGCGGCAAGGAGAAGAAGAACCGCTACTCTCTGCACGCAGGTTACTCGGTGGGCGCTGAGTTCCCCAACACCGGCGAACTGCAGAGCGCCCGCTACCTCTGGTGGCCCATGGAGAAACGCAATGCGCTGATGCTCTGCTCCTGGTGGGAAGACCAACCGGCCGCCGTGCGCGACATCACTGTGGAGCAGATTGTGGGGGGCATATCCGGCATCCCAGCTCTGCAGGTCTCTGAGCCGAAGGAGGAACCGGGGCGCCCGCTCGCGATCGAGTGGGAAGACGCGTCCCTGGCCAGCAACTTCGGCTTTGACTTGGAGCCCGCGTTGACGCTGAGGCGCTTCGAGACGTTGACCGACCGGCTCATCGCCTACATGGGGTTCACCGGAATGGATACACTCGTCTATCCTGCAACGTTCTACTTCGGCCCCATGTGTCGGCATCCCCGAACCACCGGCTTGGGCAACCGCCTCCAGCTTCACCCCGAAGGCTGGCTGGAACTGCTCATGGCTCGCTTCTCGGCGGCTGGACTGGACTGCTACCCGGCGCTGAACTTCCACTCCACGTCTCCCTTGGTGGCAGGGAACGTCGATGACCCGATCCGGATTCAGGAAGGAGCCGACACGTTCTTCCAGGTTCCCTGCGACGGCGTCGTTCCACGTTTCAGCCGCGGAGACAGCACGCTCAATCCCCTGCACCCGAAAGTCCAGCACCAGACCTTGGAGATGATCGACGCCATCGTCAAGCGCTGCGAAGGCCGGACAGCCTACGCCGGGATCCAGCTGTGCTTCTGGCCTTATCGCCAAATCCCGTTCTGTTTCACCAGTATCCGTCACGGGTACGGCGACACGACGATTCAGCAGTTCACTGAAGACACCGGTATCACGTGTCCCGTGTCGGCTCCTGACCCCGGACGTTTCTATGAACGCTACCGATTCCTCCTGGAGAACCACAGGCGCGAGTGGGTCACTTGGCGCTGCCGGAAGATCGCCGACTATGTGGCAGAGGCCGCCGTCATCGCCCGGCGGAGGAACACGGACGCCCGTATTCTCGTTCCCCTGTTGCAGGAGGCGTGGCCGGACGAATTCCCCTTCTACCGGAAGCTCCTCCGTGGCAGGAGTACCTGCGAAACAGAGTGGCGCGAACGAGGCGTGGACCTCAGACTGCTCGCAGAGATTCCCGGGGTACGTATCCAGCGACAGACCCGGGATGCCTACCGGCGCTACAAGCACAGGCCGGAAGCGAAGAGCTCCCGCGACAACGCCTCAAGCTGGGAGGTGTCGAGGCCTTTCCGGGAGATTCCTTCCGGGGCCTTTCCTTTCAACCACTATTACGAGCACCGGTGGAACGAGGTCCCGGTCCCGGGCGCGTGGTGGCAAGATGAGTGGTCTGCCGGCACTGCCAACGGCGGCGGGCGCTACTACCTGGAGCGCTCAGCCTGGTCCATGTTCCTGCAGGATGCGCAGTCGCTTTGTCGCGGGGCCTGCTCCGTCGAAGCCCAAGCCAGCATCTGGGAGTCCCGCGAGTTCGCGCGTGCCTATCGTCCCTTGCCGGAGAAGCCGTTCCAACCTTGGACAAGAACGGTGATCGAACCCGCCGCGGTGCGGGAGTACGCCGGCAAAGCAGGGCGCTATATCTATGCTGTCAACGCCATGTATTGCCCACTGGATGTCTCGATCAAGCTCTCACAGGACAGTGAGGTGACGGAGCTTTCAACAGGCAGGCGCATATCCCCGGTAGACGGTGTTCTCACGCTTCCGCTCAAGCCCTACGAACTACGGTCCTTCCTGGCTGCATCGAGCACAACCCTCGCCGATGTGCGCGTCTCCGTGCCTGAAGACACGGTTCAGGCTCTAGGGAAGCGGCTTGTCGCCCTGCAAGATGCACTCACGACCAACCAGTCGAAATGGGCGGCAGTGGACAGAGCGGCCCACGAGGACCTGCTCCATGACATCGAGGGACACTTGGATACGAAACGCTATTACCAGGCATGGCGATTGCTGGAGAGTGAACTGGCCGACAGAATCAAAGCCCCTGCCGGAACAGAGCGTCCGGAGCATTTTGACCTGCCGACGGTCGACCTATCGGCTGACCGGAATCTGTTCCCGGCCGGCAGCTTCGAGGTCCCGCAGTCAGGTGAGGAGGGCAAAGCCACGACAGACGATCTCAAAGCCCTCGGCTTCGCCCTCTACGCCAAGGGGGGAGCGAACGTTGAGGTGCGCCCCGCGGAGGGGCGTAACGGATCCCGTTGCCTGGCAATAGACTCCCCGCCAAAGGCCTATTTTACACTTTCGTCGGAGATCGCGAAAGATGTCCCCGCAGGACAGGATTATGCTCTCAGCTTCTGGGTGAAGGGCGACCGGCCGCGGGTTGCTCCGGTCATCTTGTCCGTGACCCATGGTGGAGGAAGCCGCTGGCGTTACCGCCTTGCACTTGGCGTGACCTCAGAATGGAAGCCGTTCCGTGTTGTCCTCTCCGTGCCGGAACGCCTCCCCGGCGAACCCGTTGCCTCACGAAGCAACCTGAAGCTCGTCTTGAAGACCAACAGTGACAGGGGGACGATCTTCCCCACGGGTTTGCTCATCGACGACGTGGCGCTGACATGCCTTGGCAAGGACATCTCAGATTGACGCTTGGCAACTCGAGCACGTCGGCACCATTGTGCTGAACGCTTCGGACTGTCCTGTCCTGCACGTGCTCCAGAGGCGGCGTTCCCATGCCTGTCTGGATTCAGGAAGCCAACAGCAGGAGACCAGGAGTGAGATCAGGAGCTGGATCAGGAGTAAGGAGGAGAATCCCGATGTTTCGCTTGTCTACTTTTTTGGTCATTGCGTTCGTCTGTGCCGCTTCGACCGGTTGCCGGATACTCGTGCCGAATCCGGAGAGTGTGGGTTGGCGGAAAACGGAGCTGCTCTGCGGATTCCGCACGGAAGAGGATCTCACGAAGTGGGCCCTCCGCAAATCCACACCCCTAAGCCGATTCCGTCTTGGGGAGGACGCTACAGGGACGCCTGCAGCTGAAGTGCACTACCCCGCCTACACCGGGAAGGGCGAGAAGTGGCCCGCCATCGTCATGAAAGCGGCGGACATGCCCACGGCAGACTGGAGCCGTTTCCGGTACCTGCGCTTTCATCTCACCTCCCCGTTAGCCGAAAAGCTGCCCCTCCGTGTCTATCTGCGTAATGCG
Organism: Lentisphaerota bacterium; assembly: GCA_018676675.1. Classification (GTDB taxonomy): domain Bacteria; phylum Verrucomicrobiota; class Lentisphaeria; order Oligosphaerales; family JABHEG01; genus JABHEG01. The sequence continues at coordinate 2,290 of JABHEG010000117.1, read as the reverse complement.
AAGGGAGGCATTGGCAAGTTTGACATCCGGATGCCGGAAGCGACCCCCTCTGCTGCCATCGAGATCGATCTCAACACCGTGCTCAATCAGCGGTCTGCCATGACGGACCTGCACTTCTTCATGAGCACCCCGACGCTGGGTTGCCCCTTCACACTTCGTGACGTTGAACTGGCGAGCGAGGATGTTGGGGTGATCGCGAACCGACAGGGCGGCGCGCTCCGCCGACACCGTGCCCTTCTTGAGCATCTCGGCCCGGATGCAGCACCCGCTCGCGTGACGTGCGATGGCTTGATCAAGAGGCTCGAGGATGCCCTTTCGCAGCTTCGGGGGGAAACGACCGAGGACCTCGGCACAGCGTTGCTCGACGCGGCGACAGAGGCCGGCGAGTGGGTGACGTCAGAAGAGCAGCTCGAGACTGTGCGCCGAGCGCCCTTTCTGAAACTCGCGGCGGAACTGCCTCCGGGGACCAGCTTCGGCTATGGCGTCGAGTCTTCGATGACCAAGGTCCTTTGGCAGGATGTGCCGTTTTCCGGACAACTGTGGGGCAGCGCTTCGCTCAGTCTGGCCGGCGACGAGGAGGAGTCGACTCAGGTCGTTGTCCTCAGCCTCCGCGAGGTTCAGGGTCTTCGGGCTTCTCTGCAATGGCAGAAGCCGGGTTGCCCACTGGAGGCGGAGCTGGGCTGGATGGGCCATGTCAAAACCGAGAAGCCGCCGTATCCCGTGGAGTACATAGGGTGGTGGCCGGACCCGATCCTCACATTCCTCGATTCGGTGGATTTGCCGGCGCATCGTGCAGAGGCGCTGTGGGTCACGGTGCGGGCGCCAAGGGGCGTTCCCGCGGGGACCTATCAGGCCCGGATCCTGTTGACCGCCGCCGATGGAACAGACTACAGCGTGCCTCTGAACGTCGAGGTCTTCGGTTTTGATCTGCCCCGCAAACGGCATCTCCCGCTAGCCCTGAGTTGGGGTGAGATGCTGCCGCAAGCCTACGGTCTTCCCGCGAGCAAGAAAGACGCGTACGGAGCGGCCGTCAAAGGAGGGACGTCTCCCGACCAGATCAGCGACCCAGCCGTCAGCCGTCTGGTCCGAATCCGGCGCGACACGGCGGACTTCCTGCTGCGGAAGCGCGCGGAGCCGGACATGATCTACCGTGGCTCCCCCCCGAACCTTGATGAGATAGAACGCTGGATCAGCCAGGGCATGACCCGTTTCAATGTCCTCAAGGTCAACGCTGACAAGACACGCAATGCCCGGATTCTGGGCGAAGTCATGCCGGAGATTGAGAAGCGTGGGCTTTTGCCGTACGCCTACGTCTACGGCTACGATGAAGTCAAGCCTGAGAAGTTCCCGGAGATGCGAGCTGTGTTCGCCGATGTGAAAGCGCGATGGCCGAAGCTGCAGACCATGACCACAGCCTACGACCACAGTTTCGGGCTCGACACGGACCTCACCGACGTGATTGACATCTGGGTGCCGTTGACCCCCAGATACGTGGGCAACCTGGATAAGGTCACCGGAGCCCGAGCGCTGGGAACGCAGGTCTGGTGGTACACCTGTTGCGGCCCCCGCCATCCATACTGCAACTGGTTCATCGAGTACCCCGCCATCGAGGGGCGCCTGCTGATGGGGGAACAGGCGTTCTTCGCCGGAACGGAAGGCTTCCTCTACTACCAACTCTCGCGCTGGGTGCATCAGCAGTACAGCGATCCTGTCCGCAAACCCATCACGACCGGACCGTTGACGGACTGGGATCCGCGCAGCTTCAAGACGTTCAATGGTGATGGATCCGTCTTCTGTCCCGGCCCGGAAGGCCCGCTCTCCACTATTCGCCTGGAGAACATTCGCGATGGACTGGAAGACTACGAGTACCTTTGGATGCTCAGGCGTGCGGCAGAACTCGTGGATCAGGACAAGGCACAGGCACCATCCCGCAAGTGGCTGCGCACTGCTCGTGCTCAGCTCATCCCCTATGCTCCGCTGAAGGAGATGATGATGGATGTGGATCCCAGTCCGGCCCCGCTACGGGCGCGTCGCCGTCTCACCGCGGAACTGCTTTCCGAGTGGGCTGAAGCAAACGCTGGTGGCGGCGGGCGCGAATAGCGGGCCCACCCCTTGCTGATGCCTGGATGTGGAAGTGTTTCGGGCACCCTGGTGCGTACAGACGTACGTACCGAGGAGGCCGGAATGCTCCCGCGCCAGGGATCGGTAAGCCGTAGGCCGGGCACTGTTTCTTGGCTCGGCGTTCATCATTCGACGAATGAGGCCTTTCTGTTTCCTGGCAACCCTTACG
>JABHEG010000301.1 GCA_018676675.1 Lentisphaerota bacterium | reverse complement strand
GGGCGAACGCTGAACATCGAACGTCCAACGCCGAATGTCGAATGAAGAGAACCGGAACAGTCTCCGAAAGAAGCCGTTACAAACCTCGACGTTCGACGTTCAGAGTTCGATGTTGGACGTTCAAGTTAGCGCTTATGGGGCCCATCCCTACTTAGACGACGCAGTTGCCGTCTTATTCGTTTTGGTGCCCTCAGCCTGTCCATAGACGGCGATTTCGACAAAGCGTGTGTCTGCTCCGCCAGCTCCGCCGTCTGTAAACACGCGGACACATCGAACGGGTGTACCTTCCTTGGATTCGCCTCGGGAGTCGACCAATTCTCCCCACCAGCGGGCAAAGAAGGCTGTGTCCTTACCTGCTCCCATTCCGGCGGAGTCGTCGTGGTCGTTGTTGAACAGGGTCCGCACGTTCTGGGTGAACTCAACGTCATCGGCTACTTGCACGATGACGTCGTTGTAGATGGTCGGATTCTTGTAGTAATGCCAGACGACGATGCCGTGGACAGTCTGGATGCTCTCCAAATCGATCTGCACCCACTGCAAGCCCGGGTCCATCTCGACAAAATCGAACTCTCCGCTCTTCTTGACGTTGTCGACGATCTGTTCCAGCTCCCCGATGATCGGCTCCTCTTCCATGCTTGTGGTCACCGGCTTGTCGATGGCGAGGTTCCTGGTCCCCGGCGGAACCATGAATGCAGGACGCCTGACCTCCTTCCGGAGGTGTGGGGGCTTCTTGAGGTTCTTGGGGTAACCCGGAGTAGCGCGGGTCACCGCATCCGGGCCAAGCTTGAAGTCCAGCGCTTCCAGCTTCATTCCGCCGGCCAGGAAACGGGCGATCATGGTGTTCATCATTTTGCCGAAGGAGTAGGTCGTTTTCGAGGCCCCGGTGATTGCGTCCACCACGTTCGGACCTTTCACTTTGGAGCTGATGATCAGCCCCGGAACGCCGCTGGTCACCAGCGGCTTTCCCGAGAACTGACTGAGCCATTCCATGGTGGCGATGCGCCCCCCAAGCCCCGGCGTTTCCTGCTGTTCGTAGATGCGCAGGGCTTTGATCGTGCGGCTATGCGGCCCGATTGCCAGCACGCCCTTGATGGGGCCGTATTTGCCGCGTCCGAGCAGCTCGATCGCGTAGCCGAGGAGTTTCTTTCCCTCCCGCGCTTCGTAGACTTCCATCTCGCCGCGTGGTTTGAGCTCCACGTTCTTCTTGTAGGTGCCCACGATGTCAGCTCGCTTCGCTTCCGGGCCAGACAGGCCCAGTGCGTCCACGATCGCGTGGATGCGGGCGAAATCTTCATTGGCCGCGATGAGCTTTTGCCAGTGTGTATTGGCGAAGGTCAGCAAGGCCGCACAGGCGGCACAGAGCGCGACAGTGAAGACGATTGCGTAGCCTCTGCTGTCCCTGTTCATCAGCTGTCCCCCCGGCCCAGTCGGATGTGGGAAAGCGCATCAATGGTCGGGGCAAATGTGTTGCCGATCAGGATCGCTGACATCATCGCTTCGCTGTAGTTCGACAAGCTTCGCATCAAGACGGCAGATGCCCCAATGAGCAGACCGTACAGCCACTTACCTTCATCATTGCGCGGCGAACAGGCAGGATCGCATGCCAGCAGGCAGGCACCCAGAAGGAAACCGTCACTGATAAAGAGTTCGCCGATGAAGCGGAAAGGGAAGAGGCTGGTTTCGGCCAGGCCAACGGCCAGGCAGACGGCCCCGGCCATAATGCTGGTCATGATCCGCAGATTCATTGGTCTCGCGCGCACCATTGCCAGCCCCCCGAGGAGAATCAGGGTTGACGTCGTGAGCCACCCGAAAGGTGCGGTTGCGGATGAGAGCATGGAGCCGAAGTAGCTCCCCTTGAGGACTACTTGGGGGTAGCTGAACATCAGGAAGCCTTTGCCGACGAGAACGGGGCAGAAGATATGCGTTCCCGTGCCGCCGAAGACCTCCTTGCCGAAGAGTGTCCCGAAGGCCGCTCCCAAGGCGGTCATCCACAGCGGAATGTCCGGCGGGAGCATCAGGACCAGAAGGACGGCGAAGGCGACTGTTCCTCCACTCAGCGCCTTCCGGCGTACTTTGGCGAAGGCCGCCTCAACCAGAAGTGACGAGGCCACAGCCACGACTACCATCGCGAGAACGCGCAGGCCGAAGTATGCTGAGGAGAGGATGATGGCGGGGATTCCGAAGGCGAGTGCGGCGGTCAGGTACCGCTGCATATCCCGGCCATCGGGCGTTGTTCCGCCAGGCGAAGGCCGGGTGCCGTCCGACACCAGCAGCTTTACCCAGAGTTTTGTCGTGTCTTCGCTCAAGAGACTCCGTCCTCATATGCAGCGGCCGTGCTTCGGGGCAGCATGACCGGCCCGTGGGAGACGTGGGCTAGAATTCGTCGTAGAAAATCTGATCCCGTGTGAGCCCTCTATCATGCAGAACGCGCATGGTGGCCTCGACCATTTGCGGGGGGCCGCACAAAAAGGCCTGGCGCCGGCCTTCAGTGCCCAGGTGGCGTTCCACAGACTCGTGAATGAACCCGGTCTCGCCATCCCAGCCCGGAGACTGGGCGGGCTCGGACAGCGCGTAATGGAGGCCGAACGCCTTCATCTCGCCGGCCAGAGCCTGGAACTCGTTCATGTACATAATGTCATCGGTGGTGCGAGCTCCGAAGAAGAGTCGGCAGGTCCGGGTCGGAGCGACTTCGTGGATATGGCGCAGGATGGAACGCATCGGGGCCATGCCGCATCCACCGCCCACGCACACCAGCTCAGTGTCCTCGGACATGTCCAGCTCAAACTCCCCATAGGCGCCCGTGAAGGTGATCCCATCGCCAACCCGGATGTTATGCAGATAGGTTGAGCCGAGCCCGCCGGGAACCAGCCGGACGAGGAGCTCGATTTCAGTTTTGGAGCTCGGGGCGGAAGCGACGGAGTAGGCGCGGAACGTTGTCTCCCCGGTGTCCGGGACAAAGACCTGGACGTATTGCCCCGGGCGGTAATCGATTTCTTCCCCCTCAGTCAGTTTGAGCCTGAGCTCCCGCGTGTCATGTGTGATCATTCGAGCGCTGGAAATGACCGCCTTGAACTCCTTGACGTTCAGGTATTCTTCTTTGACATGAACGACAACATCCTCACGCACTTTCACCTGGCAGGCCAACCGTGTCCCGGCTTCGACTTCTTCCGTCGTCAGGTAGGGAAGCTCGGTTGGGAGCACCGGGCCGCCGCCGTCCTTCACCGTGATCTTGCAGAAGCCGCACGTCCCTTGGCCGCCGCACGCGGAGGGGATGAAAATGGCATTGTCGTAAAACACCTCAAGCAGCTTCCGCCCGCCCTCGATTTCGATCGGATCGCGGTCGTTGATTGCGACCTTGCAGGGGCCGTAGTTGGCCAGGAATCGGTCGGCAATGAGAAGCAGCACCGCTAACGTTCCGCCGAGCCCCCCCAGTACGACAATTGCTTGGATATAGATCATCTCGCAACCCTATCTGGAAACCACTACAGGTCGACCATTCCGGTGAACCCCATGAAGGCCATCGCCATAAGTCCGGTCACAATCACCGTTATCCCGAGCCCACGGAGCGGCTTGGGGATGTCGGCGACTTCCAGACGCTGCCGGATACCGGCCATCAGACAGATCGCCATCAGCCAGCCGAGCCCTGACCCCAGCCCATAGGCGGCCGTTTTGGCCAAGCCGAACTTGAGGTCCGGATCGATCATCAGCAGGTTCACGCCGAGAATGGCACAGTTGACCGTGATCAGCGGCAGAAAGATGCCCAGGTTGTAGTACAGAACCGGACTGAAGCGCTCGAGGATCATCTCTACGAGTTGCACAAACCCGGCAATGGTCATGATGAACACGAGGAAACTCAGGAAGGTGAGATCCGCGGAACAGAGGGGGGCACCGGTGACCAGGATGCCGTAGTAGATGGCATAATTCAGCACGGCCGTGCAGAACGTCACAAAGGTCACTGCCAGGCCCATTCCCAGCGCCGTGCGTATGTTACGGGAGATCGCGATGAAGGAACACATCCCCAGGAACTTTGCGAGGAGGATGTTGTTCGTCAGGATCGCGGCCAGGAATACAACGGCCACGCTGCCTAGAGTGGTTTCTGTTGTCATCGTCAAGCTCCGAATTGGCCTTCGGTCGTCCGTCTGGAGGGGACGGCAACTGGAAGCCCAAGTTACTGCTGGGCCTCTGGATGCTCGGTGGGTTCCTCTTCAGGCCAGATGCTGCGGACAACCCAGACGACCAGTCCCATGCAGAGAAACGCTCCCGGCGCCGAAGCCACCAGCATGGCCGGTTTGAAGGTGCTGGGCACAACCGACATGCCGAGGAGCGTACCGTGTCCCAGGGGTTCGCGGATGAGGGCGATGGCGAGGAGTACCAGAGCGTAGCCGGCCGCGTTCCCGAGGCCGTCAAGGAAGGACAGAAGCGGCCCGTTACGCATGGCATAGCCCTCGCACCGGCCAAGAATGAGGCAGTTCGTGATGATCAGCCCGACATACGGGCCCAGAGCCTTGCTCATGTCGAACCAATAGGCCCGCAGGTACAGGTGAACGAGGATTACCAAGGTGGAGATGACCAACATCTGAACGATCAGACGGACGCGGTGGGGAACCGCTTTGCGCAGAAGTGAGATCGCCAGCGTGCTGAACGCGGAGACGAACAGGAGCGCAGCTCCCATGACGAGCGTTGTGCTCACGAAGCTCGTCACAGCGAGGGCAGAACAGATGCCCAACGCTTGAATCAGCACTGGGTTCTGGGAGGCGATGCCGTCCTTGACCGGCTTCGCCAGATCACCGGGGCTACATTTGCCGGTAGTGCAACCTGCCATCCTCGGCTCCTCATGAACACGAGCGGGTTGAGCGCCGTCCGAATCGCTCGGGAGAGACGCTTAGGAGTCCATCATGGCAACCCGTCGAAACGGCTGCCGTAAAGTCAGCTAATGTACTCTCACTTCACGGATTATCCATTTCAGTGCCGCAAGGTGTGGCCCTGGTCCGAGGGGGAAGAGGAGGCCCGAGAAATGCCCCCTCAGACACGTGCGGCGGCTCGACGGAGTCTCGCCCTCCATCGGGCACAGATGGCCCAAAGGTCCCTGGAGGGAGAGACTCCGTCGAGCCATCTCCGTCGGGCACAGATGGCCCAAAGACCCCCTGGAGGGAGAGACTCCGTCGAGCCATCTCCGTCGGGCACAGATGGCCCAAAGAACCCCTGGAGGGAGAGACTCCGTCGAGCCATCTCCATCGGGCACAGATGGCCCAAAGAACCCCTGGAGGGAGAGACTCCGTCGAGCCATCCTGAAGTCCCTTCCCACGTAACTGCGAGGGGCTGAAAATCCACTTGCGTTGGGTATTCTCCACTGGTCAGCGATATTGCGTTCTGAATGCGCAGGGCGGGGCGTACTCGTCCGTGCTGCCGTGTTTCGCACCCGGCCGGGATAGCGCCTTGGCCTGGGCCCCGTGGACCTTTGACCCGTCAGCGGATGGAGTAGAACGACCATGAGTGTTTTGGCGATCAACGGTGGACAGCCTGTACGGACAGCTCCTGTTGGGGTTGCGTGGCCTGTGTTCGACCAGCGGGAGATCGGTTCCCTGTCTGAGGTCGTCCGTTCAAGGAAGTGGGGCAGCACAACCGGCACTCATGTCCGCGAGTTTGAGAAGACCTTTGCCGCGTTCTGCGGGGCCAAACACGCCATCTGTCTCACCACCGGCAGTGCGGCGCTGGAGGTGGCGCTCCGGGCTGCAGGTGTTGAGGCGGGTGATGAAGTCATTGTCCCCCCTTACACGTTCATCGCGACAGCCAGCTCTGTCTGCATGATCGGTGGTGTTCCCGTGTTTGTTGACATCGAGCCGGGGACGATGAACATGGACCCCGCCAGGATCGAGTCCGCGATCACACCGCGAACGAAAGCGATTGTGCCGGTGCACATTGGCGGGCGCCCTGCCGATATGGACGGGGTCATGTCGGTGGCGGAGAAGCATGGCCTGGCGGTCGTTGAGGACAGCTGTCAGGCGCACGGCGCGTCCTGGCGTGGCAGAAAGGTCGCGACCCTGGGCACGGGCGGGGCATTCAGCTTCCAGGCCTCCAAGAACATCAACGCCGGTGAAGGCGGAGCGATCGTCACCAATGACGACGAGTTCTATCTGCGCTGCTACTCCATCGTGAATGTCGGGCGAATTCCTCAGGGGGACTGGTACCAGCACGAGTTCCTGGGCTCGAATTACCGCATGACAGAGTTTCAGGGCGCCATTCTGCTTGCCCAAATTGCGCGCTGGGAGGAACAGGCCGCGACCCGGGACGCGAACGCGGCGCAACTGGATCGGCTCCTGGCAGATGTGGACGGGATCGCGACCCTCGATGATGACCCCCGCATCACCCGCAATGCCTGGCACCTCTATGTGTTCCGCTACCTGGGCAGCAATCGCGGCGTCTCAAAAGAGACTTTCGTGAAGGCTGTCAGCGCGGAGGGCGTCCATGTGAGTACAGGGTACACTCCCCTGCACACAACCGGTCTGTTCCAGCAGTTCAGCAAGCAGCTTGAGGCCGTGGGCTTCTACGGCGGCCGGAGAATTGACTACTCAGAACTCGATCTCCCTGCCACTCAGAATGCCTGTGAGAACGAAGCCTGCTGGTTCCCTCAGACCGTGTTGCTGGCGCCCGCCAGTGATGTGGCGGACGTCGCGGCTGCCGTCCGTAAGGTCTGCGAGAACCTGGATGAGCTGGTGTAGAGCCCCCCTCCGTCCGAGCCCTGACCAACGGGAGGGTTTTTCCCTCCGATCGTCAGAGAAAGACCGCTTATCCCGCGGCTGCGCATGGGCGTCAAGCTAAGCCACAGCTCATTGCGGCAGAAGAATCGGGGCTCTGCCCCGAGGCCCCGCCGAGGGAGCAGCGGCTCCCCCTCGCCCTGCGTGGCCAGGGCTTTGCAGTCCTGCCGAAACGGCAGGTCGCTCAGGGACTCGCTCTGCGTCCCCCCACATACTGGGGTCGCGAACGCCAGGTGCCAAGGCCCACCTGACCTTCGCGCCCCCGTTGCCACCGCTCGCGCGACGGGCAACCACGCAAATGGAAGCTCACGCACCAGCGTCTCTCGTGACGCAACATGCTGGCGGGGAGATGTCTACACGCTAGCTTGACGCGCATGCGCGGCTGCGGGACGCGGCTCTGCAAGAGCGGGCTTGCCCGTCTCGACCGGAGGCGTCATTCTGCCGGGGGCGACGGGGGCTTGCTCTTCCCATGCTCCTCCAGAGCGGCCAGCAGTTCAGGGATCGGGGGGCGGTTCTGGTAACGGCGTTTGGCGAATTTGCCTCGAATGATGCCGGTCTGATCGACCAGGAAGACGATTGGGAACGGGACACCGTAGGCCCGGGAAGCAGGCTTGAAGTCCCTTTCGTTCAGGATCCCGAAGGCACGGATCGTCTTTGATCCATGGTCGGAGAGCAGGGGGTAAGCAATACGGTGTTTCTGCGCAAAGCCTTTGATCACCTTCACAGAGTCGTAGGAAATAGCGGAGAGCTTGATGCCGTGTTTCTCGAGTGCTTCCTGGCTGGCTGCCAACTCCCTGAGCTGGCGTTTGCAGGGGCCTCACCACGCGGCGGAGCGATAGAAAACAAAGAGGGCGCCCTTCGTACCGCAGAGCTCCGCGAACGTGCGTTTCTCGCCTGTCTGGTCAACGACTTCAAGGGCCGGGATTGGCTTGCCCACTTCAAGGCCGGGAGAGAATGGCTTGGCCGGTTCCTGGGCCCGGAGCAGTGGGGCCCCGAAACCACTTGCGAGGAGGATCGCGTAGATCAGTCGCTTCATTGCAGTTCGTTCCTCTCAAAACTGGCGGAAGTAGGTCTTTGACCGTGGCCAAATCTAATCCCGAAGCATGAGTGTTCCACTTATGTTTGGCCAAGTTGCATTGATCCACCCCTGCGGGGCATGGGGGGGGAGAGGGAAGCCGAGTTCAGAAGCGGAGGAGCGCGGCAAACGTGGAGAAGCCTGCCCCGAATGCCAGCATCAGTCCCAGTTCTCCCTGCTTGGGACACTCATGGGTGAGGATCCTGTCAAGCACGAACATGACCGATGGTGACGACATGTTGCCGTACTGTTCAAACACGGCCCGTGACTGGCGGAGCGTTTCGGGGGGCAGTTCGAGCGTGTGTTCCACCCTGTCGAGCACCGCGGTCCCACCCGGATGGACGGCCCAGTGGGCGATGTCTCTGAACGTCAGCCCATGCCGGGTGAGCAGGCGTTCGGCGACATTACGAGCTGTCTTGGCTCCGATGACCGGGACCCGTATCCCCAGCACGTTGCGGAGACGGTGCGCTTCGGTCCGGTAGTGCAGGTGTGACCTGAACGCGGGAAACAGGCCGCTCTCGAAGTCGAGGATGCAGGCTTTGGGCGTGTCCGTGGCTGCTTTGCTCGCCGTCTCCAGAACGGCAGCGGAGGCCCCATCTCCGAAGATGCTGTTGCTGACCACCAGGGCCGGGTCCTCTCCCATGAAAAGCGTGGCCGTGCAAATCTCAACCGCTACGCTGAGCACTGGTTTCTCGGGTCGGCGGAGCAGCATTCCCGCCGCAACTTCCAGGTTCGGCAAGGCGCCCCCACATCCCATCCCCACCAGGTCGCATATCATCATGTGCGTGGGCAGTCCGACGTCTTCCGCGATATAGGAGGTCAGGCCCGGACATAGGTAGCCCGTGCAGGAATTGACCGCGATGCCCCCGATGTCATCCGCGGCAAGCCCGGCCTGCCGCAGCGCACCGCGTACGGCGTCGGCAGCGGTGGACCGCGCGAACTTGAGGAACCGCTCCACAAGCCGGTCCTGATCGGTCTGGGCGGCTTCATCCGGTGAATCCATCCCGACGTACCGTCCGCGGATGGCGCTGTCCAACAGGAGCCGCTGATACAGGTCGCGTTCCCCCTGAGTCAGGTCAAACAGGCGATCGTAGTGAGCAAACGCCTCCTCCTGGGTCACGTAGAGCGGTGGGTTGGCGGTTGCCAAAGACCGGAGATTTACGCTAAGGGGAGTCATTGCGTCTCCTGCTCTCAGATGCGTCATTCACACTCCCCGTGCTCCGACGCGGCTTCCACGATTGCGCGGACGCGATAGGGCCATACGTGATCGCAGGTCACTTGCATGTCCTGGAGGGGGGCCAGAATGTCACACAGTTCCCGGCCCCGGAAACCCCGTTTGACCGAGAGGGTCGCATCATGCCGGACCCTCGACGACTCAGCCAGGCATAGAAGGTGGGCCCCGAGAAGGCTGGGCCAACAGCGGACCAGGTCATTGACGAGCAGCCGCTTGCAGGCGCCGGGAACCAGGCGTTCCACCAGACTCCGAATCTGTTCATCGGCGAGATGATGGAAGAACATAGAGCCAACAGCCACATGGCACGGGCGCCTCGGCATCCACTCGAAAATGTCCGCATGGACAAGCGTGATCGGCAGATCACCTGCGGCGTCAAGTTGGCATCGAGCCCGTTGGACGGCATGGATATCGCGCTCCACGCACACAAACTGAATCTCTATGCCGGCCCGAATGGCCCGGCGACTCACCGCGATGGGGATATCGCAACTCCCGGAACCAACGTCCAATATGCGCAATGGTTCTCCGGCGGGCAGACGTGAGGCCTCGTTCTGAACGAAGCTCCATACGATGCGCACGCCGCCCAGGAACCGGTTCACCCGTTCGATGAATCGGAAGCTCTGTCTCGCCAGGCGGGCATCAAACGCCGGTGAGTCCATGTACTCCTTCGATAGCGAACGCTCCTCAAACATCCCAGAGGCCCCCATCGGCCAGGCTTGCCTCCACGGAGGCGAACCGCTCCAGGGACTCATCCCGGAACTGCGGGTCGATTGTCACGGCCTCCCGGGCGATCTCATCGCAGTAGCGGCACGAACCGCAACCCTCGGTTCCCCCCTGGCAGTGCCCAACCTGTCCCAGGAACTCCGACGGGATGCGGGCGCTGTCGATCCGGACCGGGGTGTTCTCGCGTGGGAACAGCATCCCCTGCTGTCGAGCCAGGTCGAGAAGGGGCACCAGGCGATTCGGGGCGACATCTCGCGGCTTGAAGAAGTGCTGCACTCCCCAGAAACGTGAACGCTTCAGCGGCTCACGGAATCCGTATGACAGCACCAAATTGGCCAGGTTGGGACCGGATTTGCCCGTCGTATAGGCGTCCAAACGCCGGATGAGTTCGGCCGAAGGGATCCCGCGCTCGAGCAGCTTGAAGCTGTGGAAGCCCAGCGCCTCGTAGGCGGATAGGTCTTCGGGGCGAATCCAGCCGGCTTTGATGAACAGACTCGGGTCCTGCAGGCGCTTGCGGGCGCACCTCAGGAGGCAATAGTCGATGAAGAGGCCTCCGTCTCCGGCCGAGCTGTGCGCAAACCCATTCTGGTGATAAGGCTGCATGGGGCAGTTGGGCAGGCAGGCATGATTCGCAATGAGCTGCAGGTCGCAATCCACGGCTGCCCGGATCGCGGCGAGGCGTTCCAGGTCACGATTGATCGAGAAGCTCTCCAGTGTGATCGCATCCGCCCCAAGATCCTCCCAGAAGCGCGCCCGGGTGGGGGTGTCCACCTGAGCGAAGATGCCCACGCGGACCCGGAACTCGGGGAACCGGGCCTTCACCAGTTCAAGCAGGTAGGGCGTTGCCACTGTCACCCGGAGGATGCCTGCCTTCTTCAGTCGCGCCATCAGGCGCATGAGCTGTCGTTGCCACGATCGGCCCCACTCGCGGTTGCCATAGCAGGAGCTGTTCAACAGGTAGTTGAAGGCAATGCCCTGGCCCGACAGAGCGGCGACATACTCAGCGAGCTTCCTCCAACCCAACGGGGTCCCCATGTAGCTGGGACGTCCACCACCCACGGAGTCGGCCGGGAGTTTCCCGTACACCTCATCAACGGGGTAGGCTCCCAAAGGGGACGCCAGATCGACATCATAGTTCGCGGCAAGTGAGAACTGCATCCCCAGCTGTCCCTGTAAGTGAAACGAGCGGTGCCAGCTGCCTGTGACCTCGTCCGGGAATGAGCGTTGTCCAGGAGGGACGAGGAATCGGGCTCGCGGCCACGGAAAGGAAGATACTGAACGTACTCCTTGCCAGCCTGACACGCAAGCGACTGAGGAGTGGTGCGCAGCGTCTCAATTCACGGACTAGCGGGGAATGGCGGTGAGAGAAAGGCAATCGGGGCGTGGCAGCCCCTCCCACGTTGGCCGCACCTGACCTCAATGTGGGAGGCGGTGCCATCCGGCGACCTCTTCCTGGATGCACTCTCCGTCGCTTATCTCAACGTCATTCCGGGCCAATGAACCCCGTCCGCATCGGGCCCTTGTGGTTTGGTCACGCCTGCATCACATTGCTCCGTGAGGAACAACGCACGCACGGAGTGAGCTACATGAGGTGCCCCATACAGTTACTGCGAGACTTCACGCGCCGCGGATTGCGCACGCGTCAGGCAGTTTGTGTCGCTGTCGCCTGTCTTCTTCTCCTGCTGTGCTTCCCTTTCGTGCGTTCTGCTTGCCGACGCGGCAGCCGTCGACCCGCGACCACCGTCCTTATCGATAGCGTACACGCACACAATTTCCTGGACGAGGGGTTGGAGCCGGGCAACCGCGATTACCATTCGCTATTCGGGCTGCGCGATGCTTTTGGCCATCTCGAAGCCAACGGGTTTGGGGTCCGCGAAGTCGCCTCCGGGCCGCTCGAGGCGGATGCGCTCGAGGGCGTGGATATCCTCTTCATCAATCTGGTCTCGGATAACCTCCCGCCCTTCCTGGTTGGGGAGATTCGGGCGGTCAAAGAGTTCGTCACCGGTGGTGGGAGCCTGTTGGTGATCACCGATCACTCGAACTGCTACCACCATGTGCACAAGCTCATGCCGCTGTTCGCCGAGCTTGGCCTCCAGCTCCACAGTGAAAGTGCTCTCGAACAAGCGCCGCGCACGCTGGGGCCGGGGCCGGGCTGGATCGTCATTGACCATTTCCGGAATCACCCCATCACCCGGGGGCTGTCGGCCGTTTCGTTCCATACGGGCGGCACGGTTGACGAAAAGGGAGCCGTCGCGACACTCTCGGAGAATGGCTGGGGAGATCGGTGGGAGACGGCCCCATTCGGTGAGAATTCCCTTCGCGTCGGCAATCGCGGGAACTACGGCAACTTCGTCATGGACGATTCTGAACGCAAAGGCGAGCTGGCGGTCATCGCCGCGCGCACGCTCGGAGCCGGCCGGATCGTGGTGGTGGGAGACCAGAACGTGTTCGGCAACCTCTGGATACGCTATGCTGACAACGCTCGACTGTTTCTCAACGTCGTGTCCTGGCTCTCCGACAGAGTGGACGTGGGGAAGCCGTCTGATTTTGCTCGTGCCGGTGTGCCGTCTCTACTGCTTCTCGAGGACTACGCACGTGCCGTTTTCGCTGACTACGGGGACCACGGGTTCTACCATGTCTACGGGATTCTGAGCAGACATTACCCGACGTTTGTGCACAGCCGCGTCAACGATGATTTCGGGCTGGTAGTGGTCCCCGGCAGCGATTATCTGCTTCCTCCAGAGGCCGCGGCTAAACTGGTCGCTCACCTGAAAGAAGGGCGGGACATCCTTGTGCTTGGCGGGGACGGGGCTCCCAGCAATGTGGCTCGGAATGTCGAGTCGCTGACGGGCGGAATGGGAATGACGCCCAGGAGTCAGGAAGGTGACCGGGCGGTATACGTGGGGGATGGGACAGGAAGCCTCGTTCTCCTGCGAACCCCCGAGCGTTTCGACAACTCGGCGATCAGTGCCCCCACAGCTTCACCCGGTGATGAGGAGCGCGATCGGTCCGCTGAACTTCTGGCGCTTGTGCGCGGCTTGCTGCCGGGCGCTCTCAGGGAGTGAGGCAGCCGCCTCCTGTACGGTGGATGGCCCCCAGCCGCCATCCGCATCATGCCGCCCGTCTTTCTTGTACGGGGAGCGGCCCTCCGATCGCCATTCCCTGCTGCCGCCCGGGGGGCCGTGCGGCGTACCAGGAGAAGCTGCCGCCCGTCTTTCTTGTACGGCGAGCGGCCCTCCGATCGCCATTCCCTGCTGCCGCCCAGGGGGCCGTGCGGCGTACCAGAAGGAGAAAGAACGCCCGAGCGAGGCAAAGCACCACCCGGGCGTCTTGTGTTGTTCAGTGGCGGAGCGATCAGAACACGAATTCGGAGGCCCCGAGACGTGTCTTTACTTCCTCGAGCACGCGCTTTTCTTCGGCCTCCGTCGGGGCCACGAACGTCGCGCTGAAGCGCACGAACGCGCCCGCATCGTCCCACGGCACGGTACTGATCAGCTTCTCGGTGATCAGCCACTGACTGAAGTCCTCGCCGCTGGCGAAGGTCATGCCGTCCTTCGTGGCCTTCGGGATGCCCACGTACTGGTAGAACGACCCGCCCGGCATCTGGGCATCGAAACCGAGCGCGCACAGCGTCTCGGTCAACGCGGCCAGGCGCCGCGAGTACTTCGCTGAGATCAGGGGAGTGATCTTCGCTTGGTTCGCGAGCGCCACGGCAGCGGCTTTCTGAATCGCCCTGAACTGACCACTGTCGGCGTTGTCTTTGACATTCGCAAAGGCACTCACCGCAGCTGCACTGCCGCAGACCCAACCCAAACGCCAGCCGGTCATGTTGAAGCCCTTTGACATGCTGTGCAGTTCCACGGCCACCTCTTTGCCGCCCGGACGCGACAGCACGCTCATGGGCTTGCCGCTGAATGTCAGTGGGGAGTAAGGCGCGTCGGACACGAGCAGGATGTCATTTGTCTTCGCGAAGGCGATGGCCTGGTCCCAGAACTCGGGCGTCGCACAGGCCCCGGTTGGGTTGTTCGGGTAATTGAGGTAGATCAGTTTCGTGCGTTGGCGCTGATCTTCAGTGAGTGATTCGAGATCGGGGAAGAAGCCGTTCTCCTTGAGGAGGGGCAGGTTAACGACCTCGCCACCGAGGTACTTTGTCCACGTTCCCATGACCGGATAGCCCGGGATCGTCATGACCGAGATCTCGCCCGGGTTGACGAAGCAGGCGGGCAGCAGGGAGAGCGCTGACTTGCTGCCGATTGAATGGCATACTTCCGTCGCGGGATCCAGGTCGACGCCGTAGAGCTCCTTCATGTAGGTTGCGGCGGCCTCGTTGAATTCGTCAATCCCGTTGTCGGCATAGGTTCGGTTTTCCCACGTTGCCGCTTCTTTTGCCAGCGCCTCAACCACTTCGGGGAACGCCATGTCATCCGGTTCGCCCACGCCCATGTCGATCAGTTCAACATTCGGATGCGCAGCCATCGCGGCGTTTTTGGCGCGCTTGATCTTCTCGAACTTGTAGATGGTGGTGTCTTTGCCGAACTGGTCTCCGCCGATGCGTTCGGCGAACAGTCCTTGCAGGTAAGAGTCTGCCATGATCATTCCTTCAGTCGTCTTAATAGAGTTCTCAGAGCCAAAATGTTCGTCAGGTTGTTCAGGCTGGAGCCGCCGCGAAAGGGGTATCGCGGCGGGGTTCACGGTTGGCAGGTTCACCGTTCAACGGTTGGGAAGCAGCAATCGTGCCCAACTCGGAGGACAAACCGCCTCGGTCATGCCCCGCAAATAACCGTGAACCACTGAACCGTGAACCTCGAACCCCCGCCGCGGGATTTCCGCGGAGGGTCAGGCCACAGCCTTGAGCCTTCGTAATGTCTCCCGGAATCGGGCTACGTCAATGGAACACGATCTCGACGGCGGTTGCGTAGTCCGGGCTTGGGCAGGCAAAGCGTATTTCGGCTCCGTACTCCTCGAGCATGTCGCGTGTGATCGGCAGTCCCATGCCCATGCCCTGTCCGAGCGCCGGCTCGACTTGGGCCGTTGTTGATTGAAACGGTCTGAACCATTTGTCGGCATCCGCGAGATCCACCGCCACGCCGGTGTTCTCCACCCGAACGATTACGTCGTCCCCGGACTCCTCGCCCCAGGCCCGGATTCGCCCGTCGTTACCGGCGGCCTTCACCGCATTGGTCAGCAGATTGGAGAACACCAGCGCGATCTCTGCCCGGAACATGGGCGGCGACCGCAGCTCCTTCGGGAGGTCATTGATGGTCTCCATCTTGCGTCGCTTGGCGGAATCCTCCACCAGCTGAACACCCGACGCGAAGCTCTCATGCAGTTTCTGGCGTGAGCGCCGCCGCTGCCCGTCTACGGAGGTGATATCGGTCAGATATGACGCCTGTTTTTCGACTGCTCGTTTGAGGCGCCCGATGTTGGTGTGGATCCGGCTGAAGACCGTGCCTGAGGATGGGTAGAACTTCCCTGTTTTGCGGAGCCTGCCGAGTGAGGAGTCCAAGGTGTTTGCCATCCCGAGAAGTGAATTGATTTCATGGACGAACGACACCATCTGCAGTCCCACGGATGCCACGATCCGCATCTGTGTGGGTTCGGTCAACAACCGTTCCGTGCTTTCGCTCGCATTCGAGAACTCCGCTGCTGCTGCTTCGATGAGTTGCTGGGCCTTGTCAAACTGCCAGGCATCAGCCTGATCCTTCGCTTCCGCAGCCAGCGTCGACGCCTTCTTCACCGACTCCTCGACCGCCCGCTTCATGGTCATCCGAGACGGGGGGATTACGCCTTGTTGAGCGGCCTTGGCCTGGCGTCGTTGGCGCCGCAGTTCGCGCCGTTCACGGTAGGTCACGGCTCTGTGGCGGACCGACAGGTCAATGCCGATGCGGACGAGCCGCACGAGCGTGTCGTACACGGCATCGGGGATAAAGCCTTCGCGGTTGACCAGCATCCGCAGGGAGGGGGCACCGTCCTGGGTCAGGAAGACAGCCCCGAAGTAGGCGTCGTTGCGCAGGAACAGTGTCGCTGCTTCCTTGTCTTCAACCGAGTCGAGGTCCGCGTCGACTCCTTCGAGGTAATGGAAGGTACTGGTACGTTTGACATCTGCATTGATCATCAGCCAGTCGTCGCCGACCTCGCCATACGGCAGGACGCGGAAGCCCTCCATGTAGATCCGAACGCCGGAATTGCGCCCGACCCAACCGCGCTGTGACTTGCCAAAATTGCCCGAGCCTTCCCGGACCATGATTCGCGTCTGGAAGAACGGACCGACTTCCGGATCCGGGTGGGGCATGACGTAGGTTCGTGCCTCGGCCGACGGGTTGTCGCGCTGGCAGCGGCAGGTTGGAGTGATTCGGTAGTGGACCTGGCCGTCCCCACGTGAGGAGTCGATTTCAATGACCCAATACGCGGCCTCGAGCAGCGTCTGCCAGTATTCCTCACCCGTTTCCAGGTCACCGGTCAACTGGATGTGGAAGCCGGGGTCATCGCCGTCGGCATCGGCCAGCCGGGGGCGGTCGAAGAGCAGCTCCTGATCAACGGCTGACTTGGGAGGCTCGACCAGCACACTGGCCGGCTGGAAGGTCTGCACTTCCCAGAAGAGTCGTCCGCGTTCCGCTTCAGTCCAGCGGCGGCGCAGTCGCTTGAGCTCCATGATCGTGCCCGATTCATCGCCTTCGTTCCGGGCTTCCGAGTCAACCGTCAAGGCGTCGGATTTCTCGACGTCACGGAGTGTTTCGAGGGCCTCGATAGCGTCCCAATCGATCCCCGCGGTTACGGCCTTGGATCTGGCCCCGGCGACGGCAGGATCAGGGATCGAGCAGACCGTCATGAGTTTGGCGAGCTTGTGTGCTGCCAGGCGCCCCACCCCTTTCGCACCTGTGTACCGACGTTTGAAGCCTCCGGAACGTCGATCTCCTTCCTCCTTGATGCGCGACGCGATTCGCAGGAATCCACGCTCGAACTGCTGGGGGGTCATCCCCGTCCCATTGTCCGAGATCACGATCTGCCCATTTTCCGGGTCGCTGAGGTTCTCGCCATGGACGGTCACTTGTGTGGCGTCTGCGTCGTAGGCGTTCTTGATCAGTTCGACCAGCGCGGTCGAATCGCGTCCGACCAGCAGTTCACCCAGTTCACGGAACAGATGTGTGTCGACCGTAAATCCAGCCATAGTAGACTCCGCGACGCTTGCCCGGATCGGCGCAAGGCCCTGATGTTCATTGGTTGTCGGGACAAAGGGCCCTTAATGTCGACGGTTCCGGGGAAGTGTCAAGGCGTGCAAACGAGGGCGGTTAGAGAGTCGCGCTGCGTTCTTTCAGAGCCGCGACTCTGTTCGGAGCACGGCGCTCTTTCAGAGCCGCGACTATCGGGAGCGGTCTTCCTTGTCAGGAAGCCTGCTTATCCCGCGGCTGCGGGACGCGGCTCTGCTTGGGCAGGCACTCTTTCAGAGCCGCGACTAACAGGAGCGGTCTTCCCCACAGGTACGCGGCTCTGTTTGGGCAGGAAGACCGCTTACGCTGTGCGCGGCTCTGTTCGGGCAGGAAGACCGCTCACGCTGTGCGCGGCTCTGTTTGGGCAGGAAGACCGCTCACGCTGTGCGCGGCTCTGTTTGGGCAGGAAGACCGCTTACGCTGTGCGCGGCTCTGTTCGGGCAGGCGATCTGCACGTTCAGACTGCTACTTCAGTTCGCGGATCCGGATGTTGCGCCAGGCGACTTTGAAGGGGCCACGGCCTTTGCGGATGCTATGGACCTGCAGCCCGATAACACCTGTGGGATGGGTTTCGAGGATCTTCTGGTCGGTCAGATCGGCTATGGGTTGGCCGTTGATCCACGTCTGGATGCGTGCCCCCCGGGCGACGATGCGGTACTGGTTCCAGTCATCGTTCTTAAAGTGCGGATGCCTCTTCACCTTTGGGTCTTTGCTCTTCGGTTCGGGGGAAAGCCAGCCGCGGCCCGTGGCCTCACCGTAAATGAAACCTGCCGGACCAGGTCCGCTCGCGATCTCGACTTGCGGTCCATTGATGCGTCCCTTCGGGTTCGGCGTCCCGTCTTTCCTGGGCTTGGTCAGGGAGCGGATCTGGACTCCTGAATTCAGGCCCTTGTCGCACTTGACCTCGAACTCCAGCTCAAAGTCGCCGTACTGTTTGTCCGTACACAGAAACGAGTTAGGGCTGCCTTCAGCGGTGTGTCCCACGATGGTGGCATCCACCACTTCGTAGGTTGCCTTCCCGTTGAGTTGAGTCCATCCATTGAGTGTTTCACCGTCAACGAGCGTGACCCACCCGGGGGACGCGTCCTGGGCAGCCGCGCTCAGAGTCAGCACAATGCCCATGGCCAATGCAGCGATCGGTGTCTTCATGATTTTGATGTCCTTTCATAGTGTGCATGTAGACTCGCCCGCCAACGTAACCCGAGAATCCGGAGTTTCGATCGTTGAACGGGCCGGACGGGGTCAGGCCGAGGCCTTCTGCCAGTTGGCGGGCCCGAGTCACCCCAACGGTCGAGTCTCATCCAACGCCAAGTGTCAACGTACGGACCTGACCCCAAGCCGGCGGGCCACGGACACAGATATAGCCGGCCGCGGCAGCGCTTCCCGGAGGGCTCGCCTGACACCCCGTTCAGCGTAAGATTACACAGGCTGTCGAACGAGCAACGCAGAAGGGTCCGCAAGAGGAGGGAATGATCATGTCCGAACGAACCGAAAGCCGCGGTCCTGATTCTCTGGGAGAGGAGAACGAGGGAATGACCGACGACGAGGCGGCCATGTCGGAGGACGAGATGCTTGCCATGGAGCAGGGGATGATGCAGGAAGAGGCCATGGCTGCGGAATCCGCGGAGGGTATGCCGAGCGCGGAGGACATGATGGCCATGGAAGAACCCATGGCGGAGTCCGAGATGAGCGTCCCAGAGGCGGAAGTAGGGCCTCTTCTTGAAGACGCTATGGGCATGCCGGAGCCGATTCAGCTCGTCCCTATGGCCGTCGGCGCGGTCGACACCAACGCGCTCGAGCCCCACCCGCTCGCCGATCTGCTGCCCCGCATGAGCAAGAACGAGTTCACCGAGCTCAAGGAATCGATCGAGGTCGACGAGCTCCAGAACCCCATCGTGCTGTTCCAGGGCAAGATCCTCGACGGCAGGAACCGTCACGATGCCTGCGAACGGGCTGGGAAACCGCTCGCCTTCCTTGAGTTCGTCGGCACCGAACAGCAGGCGCTCACCTACGTGCTCTCCAGCAACCAGTTCCGCCGGAAACTCTCGACCTCTCAATGCGCCGTGGTGGCCTTCGACATCATGCCCAAGATCGCCGAACGGGTCAATTCCAAACGCATCGAGAAGATCCGCCAGGCGATGCTTCTGCGGTCGTCAGGGAAGACTTTGGAGATATCTCCAAAGACTACCGATGACGCTGCCAAGCCAATCAGTTCTCGGGCGATTGCGGCGGACATGCTCGGGGTGAACGACAACTACGTCGGTCACGCCAAGCGCATCAAAGAAGCCGATCTCGATCTCTACCACGAGGTCTGGGCCGGACGCATCACCATCCCCGAAGCCCTCCGCAAACTCGACGGCATTGTCGACGATCCCGCCACCCGCCGCTTCAAAGAGGCCAGCCGCAGCATGCGCAAGATCGCCGGCGACGACACCAAGCGTGCCGCCTTCCTCGACCAACTCGAAGCCCTCATCGCCAAGTTCCTCTGATCGTCAACCGTCCTGCTTCTGCGCAGCTTCACCGACTGTCGAGCAGTGGGCGCCGAGGCCGATCTACTCGGATATGAGCGACAGAACAACTGGCGAAGGCCAGGCTTGTACGGCGGATGGTCGCCACGCGTCCTCTTCACAGCGGGGCGCCCGGAGTCCGTGCGTCTTGAGGCGGCCGCTTGATCCGTCGAGTAGAGACAAGTCCCCCCACCCCACCGACTGCCTGATCTGTTTCTGTCCATTCACCCGAATCAGTACCATCCTTGATTTGGCCTGACCGTGCTTCTACACTTCCTGGAACGGTGACAGTCCGATGGGCGGCAGACAGGAAGACCGCTTACCCCGCATCGGCGGGGCGCGGCTCTGACGGACAGAGCCCTGACCAACGGGAGGGGGCTTCGGCTCGGACAGGAGGACCGCTTACCCCGCATCGGCGGTGCGCGGCTCTGACGGACAGTTTCATGCTCAGAACGGGTGACGCCACACACGAAAGGAAGGGATGCATGAGGTACGTAATCGGTACAGCGTTGGTCATGACCTGCCTGGCGGGTTCAGTGTCCGTGTGCGCCCAGGCCCCGAGTGGCTTGTGGATTTCGGGCAAGCGGGTTGGCCGGATCGTGATCCCGACCGATCCCCTCCCGGATATCACCTTTGCTGCGGAGGAGTTCCGGAGCTATCTACTCAAGCGCTGCGGGGAGGACTTGCCCATCGCCCAGGCAGGAGGGCGGGGCACGAGCCCGGCGGTACACGTGGGGCCACAGTCATGGGTCAAGACGTTCCTGCCTGCCTTCCCCGAACTCCCGGAGGAAGGCGTCCTGTTTCGCGCCACGGAAGACGGCGACCTTTTCCTGGTGGGCGGAGGAACCCGGGGCGTTGTCCATGCGGTCTACGCATTCCTGGAGCGGAAGCTCGGGATCCGGTGGTACCAGCCCGAACCGTGGGGCACCGAGATTCCACGCCCGAGCAAGGTAGAGCTGTCGGCATTCGAGTTCAGCCATGAACCCAGCTTCTGGTATCGTGACATCTCGGTTTGCCTTCACCCCTCGATTGGGGAGTGGGCCATCCGGAACCGCCTGAACACAAACCTCCGCAGTTTTGCCGTGAACCGCGGTGGTCAGCACGCTCACGCGATCGGGGGGCACGCATTTTCACGCTACATCAGCGCTGACTTGTTCGAGGAGCACCCGGATTATTTCCCGCTCAAGGACGGCGCGCGCTTTCTCCCCCGGGCCGACCGCTTCGGCAAGCGGCGCTACCAGGCATGCACCACACACCCGGACGTGCTCGAGATTTTCGTTAACCGGATCACTGAGGCGCTCAACAGGAGTCCGGACAAACGCCTCGTCTCCCTCTCCCCCGACGACGTGACCGGGCGGTGGTGCTCTTGCCCCACCTGCGTCGCCCTTGACACGGGCGAGATGATGATGCTCCACGGCAGGGAGATGCGGGTCGTCAGCGATCGTTTCTTCCACTTTGTGAACCAGGTCTCCGATGCCATTGCCAAGCCTCATCCCGACGCCTGGATCACGACCTTTGCCTACCATCAATACCGCCCCATTCCCCGGCGCCGCTCCGTCCGCGACAATGTGATCGTGATGCTGTGCCAGCCGGGGGCCTACAATCACCCAATCAACAGCGGTGCATCCGAACAGATACAGGACTTCAACCGGAATCTGGTGGAATGGACGGGGGAGTGTAAGAACCTGATTCTGTATCGATACATGTTCAAAACCATGTGGGAATCCCTACCCTATCCGCGGCACAGGATCCTCGCCGAGGACTTGAAGTACGCTCACAGCCTTGGGCTTGCGGGTGAACACGGACAGTCTCAGGGCAAGAACTGGGGAATGCTCGGGCTCAATTGGTACCTCCATGCGCGCTTGCTCTGGGATGTGAATCTCGACATCGATGCCCTTCTCGACGATTACTACCGTGGGTATTTCCGGGAGGCCGAGATCCCGATGCGTTCCTACTTCGAGCTGATGGCAGACGCCTTCCGGAACGCGGATGGGCCGATCGGCGAGTTCCGCGCCATCACACCCAAGACCTATGCCGATCGTTTTCTCACCCCGGAGCTCTTGAGCACGGCTCGGGAACACCTCAATCAGGCGGGACAGGTCGCGCAGAGCGAACGCGTGAAGCGCCGGGTCAAGATGGTCGAGATCCCCTTCCGGTACGCAGAGCATTACATGGCCGGGCTCTGGGCCCAGCGACGCTTCGCGGACGCTGACCGCGAAAACGACCTGCGCACGGCCGTCGCTGAGTATGACGCGGCCGTTGAGGCAGCCAAGGAAGGCGAGACGCTTTGGGCGATGGCCTACAACTTCCGCGAGGGCGCCAAACGCTGGCTGACGGAGCGCGAGATACCGAAACTGCGTCGGGAACTGGGAAGTCGCTTCAGTTGGCAGCACCGAACCGTGGTCGATCTCCCGCGGACATGGCGTTTTCGCTTCGAGGACGACGCGACCGCGGAAGAGGACGGTTGGTGGAGGACAGACTTCGACGCTGCCGGGTGGAGCGAAGCCCGAGTTGATCGCACCTGGCAACAGCAGGAACTCAAGGAGAAGGGGTTCGAGGGAGCCGCCTGGTACCGCACGACGTTCGAACTGCCCGACACGGCGGTCGGGAGCAAGCTGGCTCTCTATTTCGGGGGCATCGACGCTGCCGGGAAGGTCTGGGTGAACGGGACACTTGCCGGGGAACACGCCTACGTTGCCAACGTGAGCTGGAACTCCCCCTGCGAGATCGACGTGACAGACTGTCTCGTTTCGGGGCGGAACCACGTCGCGGTTCGAGTCTACACGGGAGGCGGAAGCGGGGGGCTTTACCGTCCGATCCACCTGCTGACACCTTCGGAGGTCGTTTTGATCCGGCCGGAGGAGCGGGTTGCCTGGGGGCGACCAAAGGACGCGCCGGATGGGATGGAGTGGGAACTCAATGGGAGTGCACACAAGACGGCCACCATCCGCACCCCGAACCGCCCGGGCGAGAATCCCTACGACGGTGCGTGGATCGAGTTCGAGTTCGACGTACCCGCCGAGGGGGACCATCAGGCCTGGCTCCGGGTCGTTCAGTATCAAGCGTCCGAGCGAAAGGCCGTACTGATCGATGGTGTCGAGGTGGGGTCGATGACCAGCGAGCCCCATGCCGGCGAGCGTGGGTATACGCAATTCCATCGGGTCGGCCGGTCCGTACGTCTCACCGCGGGGAAGCACCGGCTGCGCGTCATATGCACAGGAATAAGGGGGTGGATCGACCCCATCAATGCCATTCTCCTGGCGGCTGACCCCGATGTCGACTACGAGGCCCGGCAGACCGACCGCTCTTCCGGCTCCGCCCCATGTGTGTTCGTCCGTACAGGGCGTGAGTAGCTCACCACCACTGGTGCCTTTGGTGTATGCCTGTTGAGTATGCTATATTAAGGCATCTTTAAAGGGCGCCATCGGAGGCACACGCTATGCGCACCACACTCAATCTTCCGGATGACCTGATGGCTGAAGTGGCCCGCCTCAGCGGCAAGAATAAGAAGACGGATATCGTCATCAGCGCGCTGCAGTCGTATGAGAAAGACTTGCGCAAGCAGAAGCTCCTCCGCTTTATTGACGGCGATGACCCATTCGATCCAGATTTTGATCCCATCGCCTGGCGGGAGATGGAACGGTGAGCCAACGGACGATCATCGACACATCGGTCTGGATTGAGGTGATGCGCCATCGCGATCCCGCCCTGAAGGCTTCGATCAAAGCTCTGATCGAGGCCCAGGCCGCGTATTGCAGCGGAATCATCGTGGCCGAGCTTCTCAGCGGCACGCGCACGCAAAGGGAGTTCAGGGAGGTCCTTGAGGTCGTTCTCGGACTCGACGTACTTTCCGATACACCCGAGATCTGCGTTGAGGCCGGGCGGATCGCCTTTGACCTGCGCCGACAGGGATTGACGATCCCCCTCGCCGATACCCTCATTATCGCTCAGGCCAGAACCCACGACCTAGCCATTCTGAGTTTGGACCAGCACTTCCAGCGCGTCCGCGACACGCTTGACTTGCGGCTGGTCGAGGTGTGAACGAACGTAAATGGGTGACTTGCACCCGTTCCGGCATGTCCCCTGTGCAGAGAGCCAGACGTATCATAGGGGAGACCGGGAACAGAGCGAGACTGTCGACAAGAGAGAAGAACAAGAGACGAGCCATGCAGACCAAACGACCCTTCACTGGAATCATTGAGCGCCTAGCCGTTGCCATAACTGTCACCGGCGCCCTTTTCAGCACGGCACAGCCGACACCTTCACTGGCCGTTCCTCAGATCCCCGAAACCCTCGTGCTTGAGAGCCGAGCCGCGGTGGAGCGGGGAATTGGGTTCATGATGGACAAGCAGATGAGCAGTGGGGCCTGGCTGCACAGTCCCGCGATCACTGCACTGGCCTGCATGGCTCTGCATGCCGGGGAGGCCCCCAAGTATGGGGTCGCGAGGGAATTGTCAGTCGAGAAAGGGCGTCGCTTTGTTCTCAGCAACGCTCGAAAGGACGGTGCCATCTGCTCGGAGGACCGTTCCTATGTCAATTACTCGACGGCCATCTGCCTGACCGCCCTGGCCGTGTTGGCCAACCCCAAAGACATCGAGGTCATGCGCAAGGCACGTGGCTTCCTGATCGGTTCACAGCTTGATGAAGACCACGACGAGCACCCCACTGAGAAGGGCGATGCTTTTTACGGCGGCATTGGCTATGGTTCCGGTGGCCCCACCCGCCCCGATCTTTCCAACACGCAGTGGGCGCTCGAGGCGCTCTATCTTACCGATTTCCTCGCCCGGGAGCCCTTCTCGAAGGACCCGGCGGAGGCCAAAGCCGCCGACCTCGCATGGGACAAGGCGCGTCAGTTCCTCTCCGCTGTCCAGAACCTGGAGCAGACGAAGAGCGGAGCCTGGCTGGTGACCGAAACCAAAGACGGTGGCTTCGTCTATCGCCCAGACCAGAGCAAGGCAAGTGACAAGCAGGGGCAAGTCGAGACACTTCGCTCCTATGGGACCATGACCTATGCGGGCCTTAAGAGCATGCTCTATGCGAAGCTCGAGCACGATGACCCTCGTGTGAAAGCTGCCATGGAGTGGGCCCGGAAGCACTACACGCTCGATGAGAATCCCGGAATGGGACCGGAAGGGCACTTCTACTACCTTCACACGTTTGCGAAAGCACATTCGGCTCTCGGCGGGGACGCAGTGGTGACTCCAGACGGCAAACAGCACGCCTGGCGGACCGACTTGGTCCGTAAACTCGTGGGGATGCAGAAAGGTGACGGCCAGTGGACCAACGACGCCTCCGGTCGCTGGCAGGAGAGCATGCCTGAGCTGGTCACGCCTTATGCGTTGATCTGTTTGGAAATCGCGCTCGGAGATCACCTCAAAGCAAAGTAGAGACGTGTCCACCAAGGAAGTGCTGGGGCTGCTTGCCCCACACCCCAGCCGGGGGACCACAGCTCCCCCGGACCCCCATCGGGGGATCTCGTAGGACAGGCGACAGGCACCGGGGCAACCGAAGACCATGGATTGTGAACTGCGTGGCGTGACGCATGGCGCGGCCAATGGAGCGACCGCGTGCCCAGTGGGTCATTCACGGATCTCGGCAAGCGCGCCGGGGGACCTCGCACAGCACCAGTTCCGCGGCTCACTCAAGTACGCGTCCTGATCGCCGGGAAGGAAGGAGCCTGAGGTGACACCACGCATTGCACTCACCATGGTCTTTCTATCGTTGCAGGTCGCCGCGGCCGGGGACCCCGCCATGCTGCAGGCTTCCAAGCAGCTCTGCCGGGCGTACTGGGCGGGGTTTGGGCACGAGAACACCAATGTCTGCTACCACCACCGACTCAACGGGGCAAAAGGGATCGAGACACTTTCCTCCCCCGCGGAGATTGCTCGACGTGAGACCCGCGGCAAGCCAATGCCGTATGGCTATGGTTCCGGAATTCAGGATGTTCCCCTCGAGAATGGACAGCTCCTTCTGGCGCTCTGCGACGCCTACGAGGCAACCCATGACGCTGAGCTTGCGGCGTTCGCACGACGCATCTTTGCGGGAATGAAGCTCGTGGGCACAATCAGCCCCGTTCCGGGCTTTGTGCCGCGCGGTCCGCATCCCGACGGCAAGAGCTATTACCCGGATTCTTCCCGCGATCAGCACTGTGCCTTCGTCGAAGCCCTCTGGCGTTACTCAAGGAGTGAGCTGGCTACTGCCGAGGATCGCTCTTTCATTGCCGACGAACTGACCCATGTGGCCAAACGCCTTGAGAAGAACAATTGGATCATCACGGTTGAAGATGACAGCAAGATGGCGCACGTCGGGTTCGGCTGGCGGCAGTTCACGGTCGTCGGCGCCGCAACGCTGCTTGGGCATTTGGCGGCCGTCCATGATGCGACGGGCGACGCCCACTGGGCTGAGCTCTACCAGCGCTTCAGCGCAGAGAAGGGGGGCAAACGATGGGATCTGTTCCGCATCGACAAAGACCACAAGTGGCGGCCGGAGACGCTCTACAGCAATCAATTCTACACCTCACTCCGAGTCCTGTTGGCCACGGAAAAGGCCCCCGCCCGTCTTGAGCTGCTGCGGACCTACATGAGAGTACGCGCTGAGCGAGCGCTGCGAGCGAGTCTTTTCGACGCCTCTGTCTGGCGCCGACTCGATTGGGCCGGCGGTGAATCCGACGAAGCCGCCCAGAAGCGACTGGATGTGCTGGGGTTGCGTCTGGACAAACCGACAACGGTCCTGGACGCGTTCACCATGTTCTCGGCGGACCGCATGCAGGAGCGAAACTGGCGCCGACGTTCTGCCTCCGCTAAGCTTCTCTACGGCATGGCAACGGTGCCGTTTCATCAGATCTCTCTTTCCGGCGACGACCGACTGATTGCCGAAATCGCGCCGCACGTCCGGCGCATGAGCGCGTTGATGCTGGCTCATGGGCAGACCTACACATCCGGCGAGAACTTCAACAGAACCGTGATCCTGGCACTGCACTTGGCGGCTTGGCAAGCACGCAAGGTGAGTCGGTAGGGCGGGGGCCGGATGTAGCGCCGCACTCTGAGCGGCGACTTTCTGCGTTGTCGTAGCCATCAGGAACGCCGCCCGGAGCGCGGCGCTACGAAAGAACGGGGCGACCTGCAGATCGGAGAGCTTCGCCCGGAGCAGATACAGTCAGCTGGACACCCGCGGATCTGCTTGCCGGTCGCCAGAAACACAACTGTGAGGGATTCTTATGTCTAGAGCAGAAGCCACTGGCCAAGGCGGGATGTCGGTCGCAGACGTTGAGATGCGGCCCTATGAACTGCTCTCCGTCATCTGCACGATCGGCGGTCAGACTTGCCCGTTAGTCACGCCTGAAAGGGCAAGTGAACTCACCGAGGTGCTTCGCACGCCATCCTGTCGGGTTCGCTTCGTCACCGATGCAGATGCCGTGCCGCACTACCGAACCCGAACTCCCGCCGACTGGGCGGCCGTCGACTCCGAGGCCGTCCTCAACCGGAAGCGCGATCTGGATGTTCTGCAGCGGCTTGGGCTGGCTCCGGGGGCCACCGTCCGATCCCGGTACGTGGTCGAGTGGCTCTTCAGGAAGATCGAGACACTCGTGGGCGTGTGCTGCTGGGACACAGCAGGCTGGGAAGGGTGTCCTCTGGCCGGAAATGGCACGTACGAGACGGTGCGCGAGATCGGAGCCAAGGCGGTGGTCTCTATCCCGGATGAAGCCGAAGTCGCTCAGCGGAACGCTCAGGCAGCGGAAGAGATTGAGGCAGCCGATCACCTCTATGTCCAGGCCCACATCCTTATGTGCATCTGCTGCGACTACGATGGGGGACGGGGGGGAAGCAAACGGGGAATGGACGAGCTGTACGAGCTGCGGAACAAGATGATCGCCAACCCGGACATTCCCGTTACTCTGGTCGAGGATGGTCTGTGCATGGCCTGCGGATCCTGCGATGGCTATGATGTCCCCTCGAGTCGATGCGTGCATCAGGGCGGACTGATCCGGAACTTCAAGAAGAACCTCGATGCGTTCCAGTTGCTGGGCCTCATGCCGGGCGACACCCTCAGCGCCAGGGAGTTCTATCGGCTCCTGTTTGAGAAGATCCCCTCCACCAAGCTGGTCTGTAGTTTCCAGGACGGGGTAGTGACCTCGCCTGCCTGGACAATCTGCGGAGGTCCGGACGGCCACCCGGGCTACGAACGGACGCGCGAGAACCCCTTCCTGTGAGGCCCTGGATAGTCCAGCAATCTTCGGCCGGGATCCGGGGCAAGCACGCTCAAGGCGCAACAGCGCTGCACATCGGAGAGCTCCCATGAAACTACACATCGTCGGCAGTGGTTGCCCGCAGCCCACACCCAACTGGTGCGGTAGTTCTTTTGTCCTCGAGACGCCGACCGAACGGGTCATGGTCGACTGTGGTCCGGGGACGACCTACAAATTGGCTCGGTTAGGCATGAAGGCGACGCAGATCGATCACCTCTTCCTGACCCATCACCATTTCGACCACAACGTCGATTTCCCCTGTTTCGCACTCGTACGCTGGGACCTGAGCACCGGGAACGAACCGCCGCTGAGGGTGTTTGGCCCGCAGCCAACGGAGCGTTTTGTTACGAAGCTCCTCGGTCCCGATGGTGCCTTCTACCCGGACTGGAAGGCCCGAGTCGAACACCCGGCCAGCCGCGAATGCCATCGGATGCGCGGAGGCGAGCTTCCGCGGCCGGCCCCGGACGTGGAACCGATGGACCTTGTGTCGGGCAGCGTCGTGGAAACAGACTCCTGCCGGGTGACGGCCTCACGTGTCCACCATGTTGACCCGTGGCTGGAATCGCTGGTCTACCGTTTCGACACAGACGAAGGCAGTATCTGCTTCGCGGGGGATTGCGGCGATTGCCGGGAACTGAGGGATGCTGCACGAGGCGTGGATACGCTGGTGATGGCCTGCACGCACTTTGGCCGTCAACACATGTCTGCCGATGTCGTGGACGTGATCACGGGGACGCCGGAAGCCATCGCAGTGGGCAACGAGGCCGGTGTTCAGCGCCTGATCCTGACTCACGTCAGCCCCAGCTTCTCTCGTCCGGGCATTCGCGAACGGGCGATTGCGGAGATCGCGCGCAGCTACTCCGGGGCCATCGTCTTCCCGGACGAGCTGACGACAGTTGAACTCAGGGACTTGGGTGCACACACGCCGTTGTGATGCGGGGCATCTACTTCTTGTGCTTCGGATCCGTCTCCCGGTGGTCTTTGACGACCTTCACGAAGGTGGATTCGCGGCGCTTCTTGGCGAGGAAGCGGTCGTAAGCTGTCCGGCTGAGGGGCAGGTCCACCGGCTTCCCGCGTTCGGCTGAAAGCCAGACGGCATTGGCCACCTCCAGTGACTTGATGCCCTCTTCACCGGGGGTGAGCCGTTCTTCGCCGAAGAGGATGTTCCGACAGAAGTTGCGGATGATGTTGATGTGTCCTCGTTCACACTCTTCGAGTTCCACCGGGACTTTCTTGCACTCCGGGCCACCCCACATCTTCTCGCTGTTCGTCGTGAAGTCTGCAATGCCCGGCTCAAACTCATAGAGCTCAAGTGCGCCATTCCGATAGATGAGTTTGCCCTTGTCGCCGAAGATCTCGATCATCTGCCCCGGGCCTGCCTCACAGGTTGAGCAGGTGAAGTACCCGGTTCCGCCGTCGGGGTACTCGAGCAGCGCTTCGGCAAAGTCCTCGACCTCGATGTCATGGAGACGCGTTTCGGTCCGCCCAGTGACTCTGGATGGCATGCCTCCCAGGAGAATGAACAGATCCAGCACATGAGGGGATTGGTTCATCATCACCCCGCCGCCTTCACCTTCCCACGTCGCGCGCCAACCGCCTGAGTCGTAGTACGCCTGGCTGCGGTATTCGGGGGAGATCAGGGTGCGTCGGTAGATCTTGCCCAAACGTCCACTCTTGACGATCTCAATCGCTTTGGCAAAGGCAGGTTCGGTCCGCCGTTGGAAGTCGACCACGAACGTGATGCCGGCTTCAGCGGCGGCTTTGATCATGCGATCCCCGCCGCTGACGCGCTCACACAGCGGCTTTTCACTCATGACGTGAAGGCCGGCTTTCGCCGCGTCGATCGCGATGGGCGGGCGGACGGGGTGGGGAGTCGAGACAATAACGGCGTCGCAGAGTCCCGATTTGATGAGATCCCTGTGTTTCACGAAGTATGGAACGTCGTGTTCTTTGCCGACGCGCTCAGCCGTGGCGGGGTCGATGTCGCAGACCGCGGTGAGCTTTGCTTCATCCGCTCGCTGCATTGTCTTGCAGTGGCCCTGTCCATTGCCACCAACACCCACGACGCCGATTCGCACAATCTTGTCTGCCATCGTTCTCACTCTTTCCTACACCGTAAGGTCGTCAAGATTCTCGAACACTTTGCAGATCGCTGCCGCCGTGGCCCCAGCCTGTTCCTTGCCGTTCGGAGGACGGTGCAGGTTGGCATTCCACATGCAGGTATCCACACAGTCTTTGGACACGGGGAACTGCGCCGTGTCATAGCTGATTTCGGGGCGTGCGTGGTGGGTCCAGGGCGCGCCGTTGCCAAACGCATTTTTGGCCTGGAACACGCCGTGTCCGGGAAGCAACCATCTGGCCTGGCTGAAGGGAGCTCCCTCGGCTTTCAAGGCGTTGGCGATGGCTGCCGTCAGGGGCTGCAGCGCAACACCTCGAGCCTTGGCGTAGGCCGGGTCCACCCGGGGGACGTAGGCATAGCCATTCGTTGGGCGATCGTCCGAGGAATACATCGGGAACAGATTGGGCGTTCCCTTTACCAGGTCCGCCAGGTGATGCCAGTTTTCCCGAGCCCAGGCATTGGTGTGGTCCAGCTTCCGCAATTGACTGAGCGCAAAGGCGGCAGGCAGGTTGGCGGTCCCATACTTGTATCCGAGTCCGTACTGATGGTAGTCGCGCCCGGCGTCGGCGGGGCGGATGTCGCTGAAGCTCATGACTGCGCGCGCTTTCCCGCAGATCTCTTCATCATTCGTCATGAAGAATCCGCCCTCTCCCGCGCAGAAGTTCTTGTTCTGGTTAATGCTGAATCCGGCGCAATGCCCGATCGTCCCGACCTTCCGTCCTTTGTAGAGAGAGCCCGGAGCCTGACAGGCGTCCTCAATGACCTTGAGCCCGTGCTTCTCCGCGATCGCCATGATCGGGTCCATGTCGCACGCCACGCCCCAATAGTGGACGACCAGAATCGCCCGCGTCCGATCGCTGATCGCCGCCTCGATCTTGGCGGGGTCGATGTGCATCGTCTCCCAGTCAACATCCACGAAGACAGGGATGCCGCTATGGTGGATGATGCACGAGGCGCTGCTTGTCCAGCTCAGGGCCGTAGTGATCACCTCGTCGCCGGCGGCCACGCCGCAGCCTGCCACACACATGTGCAGTGCTGCCGTTCCACAGTTTGTCGGAATGCAGAAGTCGTTCCCGTTCCAAGCCGCGAACTCTTCGCGCAGTTGCACGACGTGCGGTCCGCCGCCGCTGTGGTTGTCTTGGCGGATGGCTTCAAGCACCAGCTTCTCGTCGGACTCGTCCGTCGGGGGCCATTTGTGGAAGGCGATGTTCGGGTCGACGGCCGGAGTACCACCATTGATCGCGAGCTTGGACGACATGGTTGCTGTTTCCTCGATTCGTTCAAAGGCTGAAACGGAACGGAGCTTTAGTGTAGCGGTTTGCTGTTGCGCGGCAAGTCGAGTACGGGAGGGAATGCAGTGCCTCAGCCGAAGGGGGTGATTTCTCACACCCCGGAGCCTTGCCCCGTCAGGGCTTCGGTCACATCTTTGCCGGATGGTTGCTGGTAGACGCGCAGGTCAAACTCAGGAACGATGGCAAGCAGGTGGTCGAAGATATCGGACTGGATTCCCTCGTAGTTTGCCCACACGATATCGTTTGTGAAGACGTAGATCTGAAGGGGAAGACCATGCTCAGTGGGGGGGAGCTGCCGGATGAGGAAGGTCATGTCCTGATGGACGTTGGGGTGGTTGCGCAGGTAGGCGGTCACGTAGGCTCTGAATGTCCCGATGTTCGTGAGTCTCCTGGCGTTGACCAGATCGGCGTCGCTGACCTGGATCCGTGCGTTGTGCTCGGCCAGCTCAGCCTTCTTCGCGGCGATGTAGTCCGAGATGTACCGGATCCGCTCGAACCGATCGATCATCTCCTGATCACAGAAGCAGACTGTGCTGATGTCCAGGTGGATGGCTCGTTTGATGCGCCGACCACCCGACTCCTGCATGCCGCGCCAGTTGTGGAAAGACTGGGAGATCAGGGCATAGGACGGAATGGCCGTGATCGTCTTGTCCCAGTTCTGGACTCTGACCGTGGTCAGCGACACATCGATAACGTCCCCATCAGCACCGTGCTTGGGCATCTCAATCCAGTCCCCAACCCGGACCATGTCAAGAGCAGACAGTTGGACGCCCGCGACGAGGCCCAGAATCGAGTCCTTGAAGACGAGAAGAAGCACGGCCGTCATTGCCCCGAGCCCACTGATAAAGTAGCCCGGGTGCTTCCCGAAAAGGGCTGAGAGCGCGAGAACGGCAGCCACGATGCAAGCCAGCAGTTTGAGTGCTTGTAGGCCCCCCTTGATCGAGAAACGAGACGCCCAACGTGAACGCTCATGGAGCAGACTTACGAGCGCCACAGCCGCATTGAACACCAGCAACCCAGCGACGATGACATAGAGCCCGATCGCTGTGAGGACGACCTTGGCTGCCGACTCCGCACCGGCCAGGAAAAGGGGAACGGAGGCTTTCACGACCATGGCCGGAACAAGACAGGCAAGACGAACAGGGAGCTTCGACTGGAGGAGGAGGTCATCCCACGTGTTTTTTGAGCGTTTGACCGCCGCCGTGAGGACACTGATCAAGAGTTTGCCAACAACCAGGTAGGCGATCAGACCTACG
Organism: Lentisphaerota bacterium; assembly: GCA_018676675.1. Classification (GTDB taxonomy): domain Bacteria; phylum Verrucomicrobiota; class Lentisphaeria; order Oligosphaerales; family JABHEG01; genus JABHEG01. The sequence goes on along the minus strand of JABHEG010000301.1, from coordinate 1,992 downwards.
AGCACAGCCGAGACCATCCCCGTCCAACGGGCCAGGAGCAGCGCGACGCTTTCGCTCGCGCCCATGGTTTGGTAAGTCGAGACCAGAGAAAGCAGTGGATTCATACTGGGTTTATCCTCATATGGCTACGCGTCTGAGGGAGCGAGCCAATATAGCGTGAGGCAGCGCCTCTGCCGCCGGCTTGGGCATACGTCCTATTGACAGATCCCGCTCGTGCCCCGAGGTTAGGAGCCTCTTTCGCGGACCGCTGCCCGGATCATACCGTCCTGAGCAAGAGCAAGGCATGCGCATGACACTGAAAAAGACCACACCTGTCTTCCTGGTAACGGCGTTGCTCCCGATCCTGCTGTCCGCCAATCCTGTGCGGGTAGCCTTGGTCGCCGGCCCCGACAGTCACGGCTGGGGCAACCACGACCACCACGCGACTGTCGCGATTCTGGCCAAAGCACTCACGAAGATTACCCTCGATATCCAAACTGACGTTTACGCGGACCGGTGGCCTGCGGACCTCGCGAAGCAACAGGATCTGCGCTGTGTCGTGCTCTATTGCGACGGGGAAGGCGATCACCTACTCAATGGCCATGAGGCGGACGTGGCTGCCCTTTCCACACGCGGGGTCGGTTTTGTCTGCCTGCACTATGCGCTGGATGTCAACAAGGCCACACTTGGCCCCCGGCTGTTGGACTGGCTCGGCGGCTGCTTCGAGGCCGGGTGGTCTGTGAACCCCAGCTGGACGCCGGAGGAGGCGATTCTTGCCGACCACCCTATCACCCGAGGGATTGCCCCGATCCAACTCGAGGATGAATGGTATTTCCACATGCGGTTCAGACCCGACATGGCTGGTATCACGCCCATTCTCTCTGCCGTGCCCCCTGCTCACACCGTGGCTGCGGAAGACAGTCCCAGGGGTGGGAACCCGGCTGTGAGGGAAGCACTGGCCGAGAAGCGGCTCCAGCATTTGGCCTGGGTCAGCACAAACGACCACGGGGCGCGGAGCTTCGGGTTCACCGGAGGGCATGTCCACCGGAACTGGGCGAACGACGATTTCCGCGGTCTCGTGCTGAACGCGATCGCCTGGAGTGCGGGGCTTGAGGTCCCGAAGGACGGTGTGCCCTCGGAGACACCAGTCATCGTGAAACACAAGACGCTCAAGCACGCTGTGGCTCGCGGCGATGCCGAGGACGCGGAACGCCACATCAGCCTGGGCGCCAAGGTCGGCGAATCCACCAAAGCCGGGTGGCAACCGTTGCACTACGCCGTACTGCGCAACAAGGTCGATGTTGCCCGGGTGCTGATCCGACACGGGGCAGACGTGAATGCCCAAACGGGCAAGAAGAATGGCTGCCTGACCTTCTGTGCCGAGCGTGGCTACGTCGATATGGCCAAGCTGCTGCTTGATTCCGGGGCGGACCATGGCCTGGGGGATCAGGATGGCTGGACACCACTCCACACGGCTGCAGCGCGCGATCAGCTTGAGATGGTCGAGCTGTTGATCGTCCGCGGGGCCAATGTGAATGCGGTCAGCACGCGGGGAGGAACGCCGCTCCACGAAGGGGCTGCGAGTGCCCGGCCGGAGATCATCCGTCTACTCCTTAAACATGGCTGCCGGAAGGACACCAAAGCCGCCAACGGCAAGACCCCGCTCGACTACGCCATCGAACTCGGTAACGAAAAGGCCGCCGAGATCCTGCGTGAGGAGTGACCTGGCGCCTCCGTCTGAGCCGCGACTCACGGGAGCGGTCCGTCTTCCTGCCCGCCCGAGCCGCGACTCACGCATGTGCGTCAAGCTAAGCTGTAACTCGTTGCGGTGGAGAATCTGAGGCTCTGCCCCATAAGCGCTAACTTGTTGAGCAAGTTCCTGCCTGCTGTCCAGTCCTGGAGAAAAGTTGACGGTTTCTTTTCGGCTCATCCGGTAAGTGCGTACTTCTTGATGTGTAGTGTCCTGAGCTTGAGAGTGTAGAACTTCATATTTCTGTAGCCGTAAGCCTTGCG